>DATBZA010000136.1:0-10663 GCA_036513415.1 Myxococcales bacterium
CCTCGGCTCGCCGCCGATGAACTTCTTCGAGCGGGGAGGCGTGCTGGTGGGCTTCCGGCCCGAACAGATGCTTCCCAAGGCCGCGTACTCGACGCAGGAGCCGCTGCTGCACGTCTGGTTCCGCGTCGATCGCGTGGAGAACCTGGGCGCGGATCGGCTGCTCTACGGAACGCTGCGGGATCTCGCGCCCGACGTGAAGATGATCATCAACTTGCCCTTCACGGTGCACCTGCCCATCACCGAAGGCCAGGCCTACGAGCTCTCGATCAAGCAGAAGGACCTCAAGTTCTTCGACAAGGACAGCGGCCTGCGCGTGGCCTCGAGGCCGCTGTGAAGGTGGCGGACGACCAGAAAGCCCTGGCGAAAATCCTGATCGCGCCGGCCCTGATCTACATCGGGGCCGTCATCGGCCTGCCCTTCATCCTCTCGCTCTGGTTCTCCGTCAGCGACGTGACCGTCAGCTCCGCCGCCGGGCGCTTCGTCGGCCTGGAGAACTTCCGCTCCGCGCTGGACGATCCCACCTTCCGCCGCTCCCTCAGGAATACGTTCCTCTTCGCGGTCGCCTCGCAGGTGATCGTCATCTTCCTCGCCACCATCCTCGCCGTCTCGCTGCAGAAGAACTTCCGCGGGAAGTGGATCGTGCGCCTGCTCATCCTCCTCCCCTGGGTGGCGCCGGTCTCCCTGGGAAGCATCGGCTGGCTCTGGATCTTCGACTCCATCTACAGCGTCATCAACTACGGCCTCTACCACTGGCTGCACGTGTGCGGGCCGCTGCCGGGCATGACGCCGTGCCCGGTCTGGCTGGGACAGCCGGCGCTGGCCATGGCCTCGATCATCACCGTGCAGGTCTGGCGCACGCTGCCGCTCGCCACCGTGATCAACCTGGGCGGGCTGACGTCGATCCCGCAGGACATCCACGACGCCGCGGCCATCGACGGCGCGGGGTTCTTCCGCACGCTCTTCCAGATCACCATTCCGCTGGTGCTGCCCATCCTCCTGGTGGCGGTGCTCTTCGGCTTCGTCTTCGCCTTCACCGACATGATCGTGGTCTGGGTGCTGACCCGAGGCGGGCCCTACGACATGACGCAGGTGCTGGCGTCGCTGGCGTTCTTCAAGGGCATCGACGGAGGAGATCTGGCGGGGGCCTCGGCGATCGCGCTCTTCCTCTTCCCCGTGCTGGCGGCGGCGGCCATCCTCCTCTTGCGGCTGGCCCGGCGCGCGGAGGTCGTATGAAACCGCGCGAGGTCGGGGCCAAGGTGGCCCACCGCACCGTCCTCCTGCTCTTCAGCCTGTTTGCTGCCTTCCCGTTCGCATGGATGGCGATCACCGCCTTCAAGAAGACCAACGACCTCCTCGATCCGAACAGCTTTCCTTTCGGGTACCCGAAGGGACCGACGCTGGAGAACCTCCGCGTCCTGTTCGAGGAGACGCTCTTCGTGCGCTGGATCGGCAACACGGTCTTCGTCGGCATCCTGGTGGTCCTGATCACCCTGCTGGTCGCCGTACCCGCGGGCTACGCGCTGGCGCGTCTGTCCGGGACCTTCGGAGAGCAGCTGGGGATCGGGATCTTCCTCACCTACCTGGTCCCGCCCACCATCCTCTTCATCCCGCTCGCCAAGGTGGTGAGCACGCTGCGCCTCCAGGACAGTCTCTGGGCGCTGGTGCTGACGTATCCGAGCTTCACCATCCCCTTCTGCACCTGGCTGATGATGGGGTTCTTCAAGGCCATCCCCAGGGACATCGAGGAGGCGGCGATGGTGGACGGGATGAGTCGCCTGGGGGCTTTCGTCAGCGTGATCCTGCCCATGTCGGTGGCCGGGCTGCTCACGGTGGTGATCTTCAGCTTCACGCTGGTGATGCAGGAGTTCGTCTACGGGCTCACCTTCATCAACAGCGGGCGCAACTTCACCGTCAGCGTCGGGGTGCCCTCCTTCCTGGTGCGCGGGGACGTGTACTTCTGGGGGTCCTTGATGGGCGCCTGCTTCATCGCCAGCGTGCCGATCGCCTTCCTCTACAACCTGTTCGTGGACCGCTTCATCTCGGGGTTCACGGTGGGCGCGGTGAAGGGATAGCCGCGGCCGAAGCACATTTCTTCGATAAGACTCAAGTCTTTTTTCGACAACCCGGCGGATGCTCCGCGCCTGTGGCGATGTGCCGCAACCGGAGATTTTCCGCCGTGTTGACAAGGAGGCCCGTCACGGAGCAGGCTACGCGCGATTTCCACAACAAGGAGCCATCCGTGAAGCGCAGGACCTTCCTGAAGGGTTCGGCAGCAGCGGTCGGCGGCGCAGTCGCACTCGGGTTCGATCTCAAGCAAGCGCGCGCGGAGATGCGCGAGTTGAAGATCGCCCGGACCACGGAAACCAGAAGCACCTGTCCCTACTGCTCCGTGTCGTGCGGCGTCATCATCCACACGCTCGGCGACAAGTCGAAGAACGTGAAGCCGTCCGTGGTGCACGTCGAGGGCGACCCCGACCATCCCATCAACCGCGGCACGCTCTGTCCCAAGGGCATCGCGCTGCGCGAGGACATCGTCAGCTCCAGCCGCCTCACCACTCCTCAGGTCCGCAGGCCGGGCTCGGACAAGTGGGAGCCCATTTCCTGGGACAAGGCGATCGTCGAAATCGCGCGCCAGATCAAGGACACGCGCGACCGCACTTTCGTGGCGAAGAACGCCAAGGGCGAGACGGTGAACCGGGCGCCCGGCATGGCGATGATCGGCGGCTGCACCGACACGAACGAGATGAACTTCCTCATGCTCAAGACCATCGCCGGTCTGGGCATCCCGTATCGAGACACACAAGCAAGAGTTTGACACGGTCCAACGGTGGCCAGTTTGGCCGCCACGTTCGGCCGCGGCGCGATGACCAACGGCTGGACCGACATCAAGAACACCGACCTGGTGTTCGTGATGGGCGGGAACCCGGCCGAGAACCATCCCTGCGGGTTCAAGTGGGCGATCGAGGCGAAGAAGAACCGGAACGCGAAGATCGTGGTGGTGGACCCGCGGTTCACGCGCACGGCGGCGGTCGCCGATCTCTTCGCGCAGGTCCGCTCGGGAACGGACATCGCGTTCCTCAACGGCATCATCCACTACGCCATCGAGAAGAAGCGCTTTCACGAAGACTACGTGAAGCTGCATACCAACGCGCCGTACGTGATCGGCGAGAAGTACCAGTTCACGGACGGCCTCTTCAGCGGGTTCGACGCGGCCAAGGGCGAGTACGACAAGAGCGCCTGGCAATACCAGGCCGATCCGAAGACGAACGGCTACCAGGTCGACGAGACGCTGCAGAACCCGCGCTGCGTGTTCCAGCTGCTCCGGCAGCACGTGAGCCGGTACACGCCGGAGATGGTCGAGCAGATCTGCGGAACGCCCAAGGACCAGTTCATCAAGGTGGCGGAAGCCGTCACCTCGACGGGCAACGCGCAAAGGGTCGGCACCATCCTCTACGCGCTTGGCTGGACGCAGCATTCCACCGGCGTGCAGATCATCCGCACGGCCGCGATGCTCCAGCTCCTCCTGGGCAACGTCGGGCGTCCGGGCGGGGGCGTCAACGCGCTGCGCGGGCACTCGAATATCCAGGGCGCCACCGACATGGGCGGCACCTTCGAGATCCTGCCGGGGTATCTGAAGACTCCGACCGGCGCCACCCAGACCTTGGCGGACTACCTCGAGAAGGGGCCGCCGACGACCTTGAACAAGCAGGCCTGGGCCTCGATGAATTACTGGTCGAACTACCCGAAGTTCATGGTCAGCTTGCTCAAGGCCTATTACGGCAAGGCCGCGACCAAGGAGAACGACTACAACTACGCGCTGCTGCCGAAGATCGACGGCAATTACTCCTGGATGTACCTGTTCGACGACATGTACCGCGGCGGGTCCACCCGCGCCGGCGGCAAGGAGCCCGGGCCGGAGGGGCTGATCTCGTTCGGCATGAACCCGGTGGGGGTGGGGCCGAACTCGCCGAAGATGGTGGCGGCGCTCTCGAAGTTGAAGTGGCTGGTGATGGTCGAAAACTTCGAGAACGAGACCGCGACGTTCTGGAAGGCTCCCAAGGAGTACGGCGGGGCGTCGCCGAAGGACATCCAGACCACCGTGTACCAGCTTCCCGCGGGGAACTTCGCCGAAAAGGACGGCTGCTTCACCAACTCCGCCCGCTGGATTCAGTGGAAGTGGAAGGCCATCGACCCACCCGGTCAGGCGAAACCGGACCAGGAAATCCTTTCGCGCATCTTCCTCGCCATCCGGGACCTCTACAAGAAGGAAGGGGGCGCGCTGCCGGAGGCGGTGCTCTCGGTCGACTGGAGCTACACCAACCCGTACTCGCCCGACTTTGGCGAGGTCCTCAAGGAGATCAGCGGCAAGGCGGTCGACGACATCAAGGATCCCAAGGATCCGACCAAAATCATCAAGAAGAAGGGCGAGCAGCTCGACGGGTTCGGCCAGCTGCAGGATGACGGGACCACGCTGTGCGGCAACTGGCTGCACTCGGGCTGCTACAGCAGCGCGGGCAACCTGACACAGCGCAGGAACAACGCTGACCCGATGGGACTCGGCATGTTCCATGAGTGGGCGTTCTCCTGGCCGGCGAACCGGCGCGTCATGTACAACCGCGCCTCCGCCGACAAGGACGGAAAGCCCTGGGATCCGACGCGTCCCGGCATCGTCTGGAACGGAGAGAAGTGGGTGGGCGACGTCCCCGACATCAAGCCCGACTCACCACCCGGCCAGTTCGGGGCGTTCATCATGCTCCCCGAAGGTGTCGGCAGGCTCTACGCGCCGGTGCTCAACGACGGGCCGTTCCCCGAGCATTACGAAGCGGTCGAGGCGCCCGTCGACAACGTGCTCCACGCCAAGGTGACCTCGAACCCCGTGTCGAAGAAGTTCTCCACCGACAAGGACAAGTACGGCGGGCGCGACCAGTTCCCCATCGTGTGCACGACGTACCGGCTGACCGAGCATTTCCACTACTGGACCAAGCACCACATCAACGGGCGGCTCAACGAGGTCCAGCCGGAGTTCTTCTTCGAGATCCCGGAGGAGCTGGCGGAGGAGAAGGGCATCGCGAACGGCAGCAAGGTGAAGGTCACCTCGGCCCGCGGCAGCATCGTCGGACCGGCGGTGGTCACCAAGCGCATCCACGTGATGACCCTGGGCGGCAAGAAGGTCTGGCAGATCGGCTTCCCCATCCACTGGGGCTACGCCGGCGATCCCAAGCACGTGGGACCGCTCGCCAACCTCCTCACCCCGAGCGCCATGGACCCGAACACCTGGACACCTGAGTTCAAGACCTTCCTCGTGCAGGTGGAGAAGGCCACCGGGGAGAACGTCTGATGGCACTCCAAGGACTCGAGATCCGCCGCTCGTCGGCGTCGCTCCGGGGCGGCGGCACCGGGCTGCGCAAGCTGCCCACCGTGGCGAAGTACATCGACACCAGCACCTGCATCGGCTGCAAGGCCTGCGAGGTCGCCTGCCAGGAATGGAACGACCTCCCCAATGCTCAAACGGCAGGCCCGCAGCACGGCACCTACCAGACGCTGCCGACCATGACCGCCAACTTCTGGAACCTGATCAAGTTCCGGGAGGTGGTGACGAAGGAGCACGGGCTGCAGTGGCTGATGCGCAAGGACCAATGCATGCACTGCGACGAGCCCGGCTGCCTGGAGGCGTGCCCGGCTCCCGGTGCCATCGTGCAGTACGTCAACGGGATCGTCGACGTCGACCCGGAGAAGTGCATCGGCTGCGGCCTGTGCGAGACCGGCTGTCCGTTCGACGTGCCCCGGTACGCCCAGGCCACGAACAAGATGGCCAAGTGCACGCTCTGCGTGGACCGCGTGAGCGTGGGCCTCGAGCCGGCCTGCATCAAGGCGTGCCCGACGGGTTGCCTGCAGTTCGGCGACAAGGCGGCCCTCGTCGAAGCGGCGAAGCACCGGGTCGAGCAGCTCCAGGCGGACGGGTTCGCCCAGGCCGCGTATTACGATCCGCAGGGCGTGGGCGGGACCGGCGTGATCACCGTGCTCAAGCACGGCGACCATCCCGAGTGGTACGGGCTGCCCAAGGACCCGACCGTGCCCACCACCGTGAGCATCTGGAAGCGCGTGCTGCATCCGATCGGCTTCGCGGCCATGGCGGCGGCCGTCTTCGGCGCCATCGGACACTTCATGGCCTACGGCCCCAAGAAGCCGAAGGACACCGCGCGTGAGAGCGAGGGTGAGGTATGAGCGAGCTCCGGATCCCGGGCGCGACGCGCGCTTCCGGGCCATCGGTGATGGAGGTCGCACGGGACCGGGAAGACGTGGTGGTGGGCGACGAGATCGTCCGCCACCGCCTCTCCTCCCGCGTGGTCCACTGGACGGTGGCGGTCTTCTTCTTCGGCGCGCTCCTCACCGGCATGCCCATCTGGTCGCCCGTGTTCGGATGGATGGCATTCCTCTTCGGCGGCCTCTCGGTGTGCCGCTGGTTGCACGCCTGGCTGGGAGTCGCGTTCGCGGCCGCGTCGCTGCTGATGTTCGTGCACTGGTTCCGGGACATGATGTTCGACAAGAACGACCGCCGCTTCAACGTGCTCGAGTACATGAAGTTCTCGGACAAGGAAGACCCCAACGTCGGCAAGTACAACGCGGGCCAGAAGTTCTTCTTCTGGGCGGCGGCGGTGGGGGCGCTGGCGCTGCTGCTCTCGGGCGTCGTGCTCTGGTGGCCCGCCTACTTCTCGCAGCTGCTGCGATCCGCCTCCATCCTGCTGCACGATCTGGCCTTCATCGCCTTCTTCGTCGCCATCGTCGGGCACATCTACCTCGGGACCGCGGCCGAGCCCGGCACCTTCCGCGCCATCACCCGGGGAACGGTGAGCAAGGCGTGGGCCCGGCTGCACCATCCGCGCTGGTATCGGGACGTGACAGGTGATCGCCGGTCCTGATCAGCGCGCCCTCCTGCTTGCGCAGGAACACCCCGGCTCCGCCGAGCTGCTGGTGTTCGCGGCGGGACTGCTGAAGGCGCAATCTTCCATGCGCGCGGCGGAGCTATCCGCCGTTGCATCCGCGGCGCGGCCGGTGCTGGAGTTCTGCGCCGAGCACGGCCCGCCCGAGCTCGCCGCCGATGCCCGCGGGGCCCTGGCAGGCGGATTCGAGGAGCGCGTTCGCGCCTACTGGGCGACGGGTGACTACGACTACCTGGCGCGGGCCGCGGTGGCGCCTTACGCGCGCCTCTTGCGCGAAACGGGACGGGCGCCGGAGCGCGGCGTCACCGGTAGCTGCGTCTTCTGCGGCGGCGGCGCCTGGGTGTCCTCGCGGAAGATCCCGCCCGGGCCCGGCACCGGCGAGGGCGCGCTGCGCATGCTCCACTGCGCCCTCTGCGCTTTCACCTGGCAAGTGGGCCGGATCCGCTGCCCCGCGTGCGGGGAGGAGGATCCCGAGAAGCTGCCGGCCTTCACGGCGCCCCCGCACACGGGCGTGCGGGTGGAGGCGTGTCAGAGCTGCAAGACGTATGTGAAGTCGGTGGACCTCACGGTGGACGCGCGCCGGGTGCCGGAGATCGACGAGCTGGTGGCGCTGTCGCTGGACCTCTGGGCGGTGGAGCAGGGGTATGAGCGGCTCGAGCCTGGGCTCGCCGGGCTGTAGGCCCGGCCTCCGTGTCGCAGCGCGAGCGGGTGGGCTAACGCAGATCGTCCAGCGACGAGAGGACGCTTTCCCACCCCTTCCGGTGGTTTTCGGCCTCATCTTCCGGGAGCCCGGAATGGGTCACCCTGACTTCGGTGCCGCCGCCCTTGGCCTCGAATTCCACCCGCACCAGGCTCTCGAGGCCGTGGGTCGCCTCGGACATCCAGGTCTGCTCGAAGAGCCGCGGCCGCTCGAAGCGCGTGAAGCGCCCGTAGTGGGGCCAGCGCTTCCCTTCCCACTCGACCTCGGAGTGCCAGAGTCCGTCCACTTGCGCGTTCATGATCACTCGGGTGGGCTTGAACCAGCGCTTCACCTCTGCCGGGTCGGTCCAGGCGCGGAACACGCGCTCGGGAGTGGCCTTGAGCTGGCGGGTGGCGGTGACGGTCTTGGGCATCTCAGTTCTCCTCTTTCAGGAATGCCTCCAGGGCATCCAGCTTCTCGTTCCAGAACCGTTCGTAGCGCAACGCCCACCGGGCAACTTCACGCAGCGGGGTAGCGCGCAGCTCCAAGCGGTGCTCGCGGCCCGAGCGGTGCCGGCGGACCAGCCCTGCGCGCTCCAGAACCTTCAAGTGCTTCGAGATGGCGTTCAGCGAAACGGGAAACCGCTCGGCCACGTCGGTGACCCGGGCCGGGCCCCGGGCGAGGCGCCCCACGATCGCCCGCCGGGTGGGGTCCGAGAGAGCGGCGAAAGCGCTGTCGAGTGCGCGCGACATCCGCAGATTATATTCAACCCTATGGTTGAATATGTCAAGGGCGTCAAGGCGGCGCGCGCCGCCTGGGAAACTCTCATGCGTGGCAACCGCTCACCCGTACTGCGGCAGCTCCGGCTCGCCGTCGCTGCTCGAGAGCGCTGCCTTCCACAGCTCCGCCAGCCTCTCCTGGGGCGTGCCGAGCAGACTGCCCTCTCCGCGATACCACGACCTCCCACCCGACTCCGCCAGCACGATCGCGCCTGGCGGGACGCGCAACGACACCCGCCAGGCCGCCAGCGTGGAGCCGCTCTCGCGCGTCCGGATGTGCACCCGCTCCCGAGATTCCACCTCGACGGCGTCCATGCCGCGGATTATGCCACACGTGGGTCGCTGGCAGGAGGTTCGAATGGGCGAAGTCGCATATCGATCGAAGGTCCGCCTCGAGCGGGTGAAGGGTGCGCTGCGGCACGCGTGGCTCCCGGAGGAGAAGGAGCCGGTGAAGTTCGGCACCCACGGAGCGGTCGCGGAACACTACGGCGCGAAGGCAGGGGCGTACGAGCCGCACGCCACCACGCTCGACTATGTCGTCGCCGCTGCGGCGGGTTGACTGCTCGGCACCTACGGAGGCGCGCTGGAGGCGCGTCAGATCCCCGCATCCGCCGGGAAGCTCGTCGCGGAAGCCATGGGAGAGGTGGAGCTGGAGGGCAAGACGCTGGTGATCCGGCGCATCCACGTGAAATTCTCGCTGGAGTGTCCGCCCGAGCAGCGCGAGACGGCGCAGCGCGTGCACGGCATCTACGCGCAGAGCTGCCCGGTCTACCGCTCGATCCACCCGCAGATCGCGGTCACGACGGAAGTGGCGTTCCGCTGATCGACGCGTCGAGGATCTCGATCGGGTGCGCGGCCGGCAGGCGCTTTCCGCGCTCGCGCAGGATCTTCTGGATCTGCAGCGTGCAGCCCGGGTTCGCGCTGGCCAGCAAGTCCGCCCGCGTGGACAGCACGTTGTCTACCTTACGTTGGCCGATCTGCTCGGCGCTCTCCGGTTGCACCAGGTTGTAGATGCCGGCGCTTCCGCAGCACTGCTCGCTGTCGGGAACTTCGAGAAGCGTGACGCCGGGAATGGCGGCGAGCAGCGCACGCGGCTGGGCCTTGATCCGCTGCGCGTGCGCCAGGTGGCAGGCGTCGTGCATCGCGACCCGCAGCGAAAGCGGCCGGCGCGGGGCCCGCGGCGGGAGCGCGGCGAGGAACTCGTTGATGTCGCGGACCTTGGCGGCGAACTGCCGCGCGGCCGCATCGTCGGGAAAGAGGCGGGCGTAGTCCTTGAGGTGCGATCCGCAGCCGGCGGCATTGATGAGGATGAAGTCCACGGGCTCGTGCGAGAACCGGTCGATCAGGTCGCGGGCGAACTCCAGCGATTCATGCTCCCGACCCGCGTGCATCGAAAGCGCGCCGCAGCAGCCTTGACCTCTCGGAACGACGGTCTCGCAGCCCTCCGCCGCCAGCACCCGCAGCGTTGCTTCGTTGACGCCGGGGTTGAAGACGCGCTGCACGCAGCCCGCGACCAGCGCCACCGTGTGTCGCTTCTGTCCCGTCGCCGGAACGCGGTCCGGCAGGCGGGCGAACAGGTTGTGCGGCGTCACCGGGGGCTGCAGCGCCTCGAGCTGGCGCAGCGCCCGCGGCAGGAGCTTGAGCAGGCCGCTATGGCGCACCAGCCAGCGCAGGCCAGTCCAGACATAGAAGAGGAGGAACGCCGCCATGGCGCGCAGCCTTCGCGGATAGGGGAAGAGCTGGAAGATCATCGATCGATGCAGCCGGTCCAGCAGCCCTCGCCGGTAGTTTTGCTCGATGTACGCCCGCGTCTCCTCGATCAGGATGTCGTAACGAACGCCCGAGGGGCAGGCGGTGACGCAGGCCATGCACCCCAGGCAGCGGTCGAAGTGCGCCGCCACTGTCGCCGTCATCTCCGTCTTCCCGGTCCGCAGGCCGCGCATCAGGTCGATGCGGCCGCGCGGCGAGTCCATCTCCTCGCCCCAGTTCTGGTAGGTCGGGCAGCCCGGCAGGCAGAACCCGCAATGGACGCAGTCGTCGATCAGCTCCCGCTGCGGCGCCGTCATACGAGGAACCTCCCGGGGGCCAGCACCCCGGCAGGATCGAGGCGCTGCTTGACCGAGCGCTGCAGCCCGAGAGAGCCGGGCGCAGGCCCCCAGTCGCCGTCCGCGGCCAGCCAGCCTCCCAGGGCCGCCAGCTCGCGTCGGGCTCCTTGCAGCGCCGCAGGGTCGGCCGCCCCACGGCAGGCGAAGCCGAGGCCGAGG
>DATBZA010000137.1:0-110724 GCA_036513415.1 Myxococcales bacterium
GCCGACGCATCAGAAAGCACACGACGCGCAGAATGCGCCGCCCCGTGTCTCTCGCTTCACGTGAAGTACCTCGCCGGCGGGCTCGCTTTCTGCGTGGCGGCGCAGGGCCATGCAGCCCGGCGGCGTCTCAGCGAACGATACAACCAGCGCGAGCAGGGCATGGAGGCGTCCTGCGTGGCGCGCAGCCCGGCGGCGTCTCAGCGAACGATACCCAAGAGCCTACCGGACCCCGAGCAGCTCCACTTCGAACACCAGCGTCGCGTTCGCTGGAATCACGCCGCCCGCTCCCTGCGCGCCGTAACCCAGCTCCGGGGGAATCGTCAGCTTGCGCTTTCCGCCGACCTTCATTCCTTCCACGCCCTGGTCCCAGCCCTGGATCACGTGCCCGCGCCCGAGCGGGAACTGGAAAGGCTGGCCCCGATCCTTCGAGGAGTCGAACTTCTTTCCGTCGGTCAGCCAGCCCGTGTAGTGCACGGAAACCAGCTTCCCTTTGGTCGCCTCGGCCCCGGTGCCGACCACCATGTCCTCGACCTGCAGCTTGCCCGCCACCATCGCCTCCTCCAAGATCGCACCTCATCACGCCTGCTCGCGAGTGACCGCGCTCAGGCGTAGTCGCCCAGCCGCCTCCAGCGGCCGCGACTAACGGCCCCGCACCAGCGGGCCCGTCCCCGGATCCTGCTCGTCCGGGAACGGCATTTCGCCGGGCAGGAGCCGGTACACCTTCACCACCTCGCGCCCCCGGATCCGCTCCACGTGCCAGGGTGTGCGCCGCGACAGGTTGGCGACGGCGTCCTGGTTGAGGAAGTAGAGGCGCCCCACCTGCACGACCACGTAGCAGACCCGCCCGGAGCGGCAGGTCCGCCCCCTCCGGACCAGCGTCTGCGCGAGATCCGGACGCTCCGCGGCCTCCGCGTAAAGCTGCGCCGGCCAGTCGATCTCGGTCGAGAGCTCCGCGTCCGGCTCCGCGTGCGCGGCGACGTACCGCACCGCCTCACGAAAGCCGGCGTCGAAGTAGTCGCAGTGCGGAAAGTACCATTGAACCTGCGCGTCGCCGCCGGCCAGCGGCGAGATATACAAGCGGTAGTGCGGGGCGTGCGCCACCGCCGCGGCTGCCTCGCTCCCGGGAAGGAGCAGCGCGGCCGCGGCCAGGGCTGCCCAGCGGGGCGCCGGCATCCTCACCCGCTCGGCGGCCAGCGCGCCGATCCAGCCCGCGAGGATCAAGAACGCGGGCAGCACGCTGACGAAGAAGCGGCCCCACTTCGATCCGGAGGCAGAATGCACGATGAACCAGACCGCCAGCCAGGAGAGCAGCAGCTTGTGCGCGGGTCGCCGCTGCGCCAGGGCGACGGCCAGGCCGGCCAGCGCGAAGAGGAAGGTCGCGGGGGCAAGCTTCACCGCGGCAAACACGGCGTAGAACCAGGGGGGCGTGCCTCGGAGACCGAACTCCAACAGGTTGTGGTAGATGCGCCCCATGAAGAACAGCGACCCGTGCACCGTCTGCTGCCCGGTCGTGTAGCTCCTCGCGTACTCCCAGGTGCTGGGCAGGAACGGCGACCAGTTCACGCACACCCAGAGCGCCGCCGCGAACCCGATCAGCTGGAGCCAGCGCCGGACGGGAACGCGCCACTGCGTGTCGCGCCGGATCCACAGATAGAAGACCAGCGGGACGGGGGTGAGGAAGAAGAAGTACTTCGAGGCCAGCATTCCGGCGAGGGACGCCGCTCCCCACAGCTCCCATCTTCCCGGATCGCGGCCGTCATCCGCCGCCGCTTTCGCTTCCGCCATGCACCACAAGAGGAGCATGAGGAAGAGCCCGAGGAGGGTGTCTTCCTTCGCCACCCGCTGGTACCCGACGAGCGTGACCGAGCACGCCGCCAGCGCCGCCGAGAGCAGGCCAGCCGTGCGCCCGAACAGCCGGCGGGCCAGCAGGGCGACCACCAGCACGGACG
The DNA here is from genome assembly GCA_036513415.1 of Myxococcales bacterium. Lineage (GTDB taxonomy): Bacteria > Myxococcota > Myxococcia > Myxococcales > 40CM-4-68-19 > 40CM-4-68-19. The sequence continues at coordinate 1,950 of DATBZA010000137.1, forward strand.
CTCCGCCCGCGAGCGCGTTCGGGAGCCTCGTCATCGCCTCGGGCGCCCACCCGAGGCGCGAGCCTGCGGCGATCGACGCGGCGATCAGCCACTTCATCAACATCGGGTGCTCGACGTCGTCACCCGAGAACACGCCCTGCAGATAGCGGTTGGCGGCGAGCCACTTGTGGACCTCGTCGTCACCGAAACCCTCGGCCGAGAGCCCGCGCAGTCGGAGCCAGAGCCCGAACAGCACCAGCGCGGCGAGCACGAGCGAAGAGCCGCGGCCCCAAGGGACGGTGCGGCCGCGAAGCTGGTCCGGGTTTTCCTCCATCGAGCGCCCGCCCTTCTACCTGCGATTCGGGTTCCTTGCCAAGGACTGGCGCATTTTCCTCCACCAGTTAAGCTGGATCCCAGGCGTGCTTCGCACCTTGGCCAGCGTGGCGGCGCTCTGCGTGCTGCTCATCTCCGCAGGGACCGCCGGCGAAGAGCCGCGGCCACCGCAGGTCACACCCATCGACGTCCATTCGTTCCGCGTCCTCGAATCGTATTCAGGGCCGATCAGCTATTACAAGATCGTCGAGGATCCCGAGCAACCGTTCATCCGGGCGGTCTACCGCCCGCCGCTCGAGACCGTCACGCTCGGCGCGGAGGTGCCGGATGCGCTCCGCCAGCGCATCAAACGCCTGCGCTGGAAGTGGCGCGCGCAGGTCCTGCCCAAGGGCGGCGACGAATGCAAGGAAGGGCGCGGCGACTCGGCCGCGGTGGTCTACGTCTCCTGGAAGCGCGGGCTCAAGTGGTACTCGCTCAAGTACGCGTGGAGCTCGGAAGCCGAGAAGGGGCGCACCTGCGACCGGAAGCGCAACCTCTTCGTCGCGCAGGATACCATCGTGGCCGAGTCGCACGGTCCCGTCGGTGAGTGGCGAACGGAGGACATCGACCCCTCCGCCGAGTTTCGCGCGCATTTCGAGGACGGCAACCCGAACGCCGACGTGCCGGACCTGGTGGGCGTCGGGATCATGAGCGACGGCGACCAGACGAGGTCCATCTCCGCCGCGGACTACACGGGGTTCGAGCTAGTCCATTGAGCGCGGCTGGCCTTCGGTCGCCAGGCCATCGAGATCGGGAGACCGCGCGGGCCGGACTTCGTAGATCCGGAACTTCTCCAACGCTCCCCAGCGCAGCGTCCAGGGAACGGCGGCCCAGTAGTAATAGAGCCCGCCCGCGCCGGTGACCGTGCGCACCAGGTCCAGGGCGTTGCCGCGGACGGATTCCTCGCCGACGAGATGGAGAAGCGCGGTGTCCTCCGCCGTGATCCGCTGCTGGTGGATCGTGCCGGGCACGACGACGAGGTCGCCGGGTTGGAACCGGCTCTTTCCGGGCTCGTACTCGCGCATGCCCTCCTGCGCCGCGTACCACTGCCATCCCCAATGGCCCACCGTCCAGGTGGTGCCCGCGGAAGAAAGCGCCCGGGCCTCGGTGCGGTAGACGTCCGCGCGCCGCCAGTCGGAAACCGCGGCAGCGACGCCGAGCGCCGCGGTCAGGGCGAGCGCGCCAGCCGCGCGCCGCGGCGAGGGGACGAAGTCGCGCGCGAGCAGCACGATCACCGGAGGCAACGCGAGCAGCACATGCCGCACGGCCGGGAACGGAGCTAGCAACACCGCGGCGGCGATCGCGCACCCGATCCAGACCACGAGGACGTCGATCTCAAAGCGTTCCGCGGGGCTACCGCCGTTCCACCGGGCGAGCAGCGCCTTGCGGATGAGCGAGGCGACCAGCAGCCCGTTCGCAAAGAAGATTCCCCGGAGGACCGCATCGGTCGCGTTGACGTCGTGAAACGCCGGCAGGTCCGCAACGGGCAGCAGCAAGCCAGCGGCGGCGATGGCCGCGCCGGCGCCCGCGCAGATCCAGAGCACCCGGCGCCCGGCCTGCACGGCGAAGGCGACCGCGAACGGAGACACGGCTCCGAGGCCCAGGATCCACAGCGGCAACCGGCCCGCCGCCAGCGCCACGGCCGTCTGGACCGCCCCGTCTGGCAAAGCGACCGCTCCGGCGCGCTCGAGGAGGTGGATCTCCCCGTACGCGATCCAGTTGAACGCGCTCCACGCGACCAGCGCGGCGACCGGCACGGACAGCGCCAGAAGGCTCTTCCAGGCCTTGCGCCGCACGGCGAGCACCACGAACGCGGGCAAGAGCACGAGGCTGGTGTACTTGATCAGGCACCCGGCGGCGGCGAACGCGCACGCCTGCCAGTCCCGCAGCTGCCCGCCTTCGCGGCCCGCGAGCGCCATGCAGAGAAAGAAGCCGGCCCAGATGGCCAGCGTCGGCACGTCGACCATCAGATTGAGCCCGGGCAGGAATGCCGGGCCGAGCGCGAGCAGCGCCGTGACCCACAGCGCCTGCGCGGGGACCAGTAGCCCGGCGAGCCTCCAGACCAACCAGAGCGCGAGGAACGCAAACGCGACCGAGACCAGATGGAGCGCCTCCGCCGGTGCGCCCAGCTTCATCGGAACGGCGAGCAGGTACATGAACAGGTGGGGAACATTGAGCGCATGCAGCGGCTCGGCCACCTGGTCCCAGTTGAGCATCGCCTTGGCGGCGTGCACCGGATCGCGGACGATGGCGCGCGCGATCCAGAGGTGCGCGGTGTCGTCCATGTGGACCGCCTTGGTCACCGTGAATGCGCCAGCGACCGCAGCCAGTCCGGCGACCGCGGTCAGACCGCGCGCACGGCTAGCTGGCATACGGTTCGGCGGGCACCGCCACCGCCTGGACTTCCTCTCGCCCGAACCGCAGCAAGCCGCGCTGGCCGAGCAGGGACTCGCCCTCGAGGGCCAGCACGAGCACTCCCCCCATGAACCCTGGCACCACCTGCGTCAAGTGGTAGAGGAACATGAAGGCGAGGGCCGTCTCCTTGGGGACCCCGAAGGCGATCAGCGCCAGCGTCCCGCCCGCCTCGAACGACCCAGCGTTTCCCGGCGAGGGAACGGCGGTAGCGACGTTGAACGCCGTCAGGGCCGCGAACGCCTGCATGGCGGAGAGATCTAGCCCCAAGGCGTGACCCGCGATCGCGATCACGAAAGTCTCCCAGAGCCACGGCAGGGGAGCGATCACCGTCTCCACGAGGAGCAGGCGCTTCCAGTGATTCGCAGCGAATCCGTCACGGAGATTGGTCAACCACCGCGGGCCGCGGCGCAGCAGCCCGCTTCCCATCAGCGCCAGCAGGATTCCCACACCCACCACGATGCCCCCGATCAGCAGGAGCGCGCGGAAGAGCCAGGACGGAGGAGTGCCGAAGAGGCAGAGGATGGGGAACGCGGCCACCCATCCCCACTTGTCGCTCCAGAAGTCCACGATCTCCGTCCCGAGGAGCTTGGCGCGAGAGACGCCGGTGCGCTTCCCCAGATACTGGACGCGCAGCAGATCGCCTCCGCGCGCGGGCAGCACCACGTTGAAGAAGAACCCGACCATCATGGCGCGGCAGGCCTGGCCGTAACTGAGGTCGAGAAGGGGGCGCATCACCACCCACCAGCGCAGGGCTTGCAGGGCCATCAAGACCAGCCCACCGGCCGCCGCCATCAGCAGCGGCTGCTCGGCCACGCCGTGCAAGGAAGCGAGCAGCTCCCGCTGGCTGATGCCGAGATAGAACACCACGGCCGCCGCGGCCAGGAGGCCGGCGAGGAGCCCAAGGGCGGTCCTCATCCAGAGCCGCTCCGTCACAGCACTCCCGCCAGCTCGCCCAGGCGTCGCAGCGTGAGAGGAGCCTGCGGTTCCGCGCGGCAGGCGTCGAAGCAGGCGCCGCAGTTCGGCCCTGTGTAAGCACCCGGGAGGAACTCGGAATAGTGCGCCACCGCCGGCAACTCGGCGCAGGGCTGCACCATGCCCTTGGGGGACACGTGGATCATGATCTTCCCCGCCTGGCAGCCGTCGATCCTGCGCTTCTCGTAGAACTCGGGCAGGGTCTCGAAGAAGTAGTCGGAGGTCATGACGTTGCCGAGCTCGCGCTTGAGCTGGATGATCCTGGAGCAGACGGCCTTGAATTCCGCCATCTTCTCCCTCGACACCATGTGGGACTGGTTGCCGTTCTTCAGGTCGTTGTAGCCGGAGAAGGCGATGTTGATGCCCCACGCATGCGCCAGCCGGATGAGGGGCTCGGCGTCGTGCATGTTGTCGACCATCAGCATCGAGGCGAACGTGAAGCAGTTGTAGCCGGAGGCCACCATCCGGGGGACGGTCTGCTCCAGCCGCTCGAAAAGGCCCGGAAGGCCGCGCTCGCGGTCCTGGCGCGCATCCGGGTAGTTCATGGAGATGTTGATCTGGTTCACCCCCGCCGAGGCTAGCTCCTTGATCTTGCCCTCGGTGAGGAACCCCCCGTGGGTGAGCACGGTAATGTAGCGAAAGCCCGGCAGTTCCTTGATCTGCCGGACGAGCGGCACCAGGTCGCGGCGCAACATCGGCTCACCGCCGGTGAACACCACCACCAGCGGGTCGAAGCGCCGCACGACGTCCGTGAAATCAGTCATTTCGTCGCGGTCGCTGATCTTCCAGTAGTCGCAGAAGTCGCAGCGCGCGTTGCAGCGCTTGGTCACCTCGATCGAGACTGTGAGCGGTCGCTTGTTGAAGGTGACGTCGAGGAACTTGCCCGCTGCACGAAGCTTTTCCAGCGGGCTCAAGGCAATCTTCATTCCGTACCCCTGAAAGCGCGCACCGATAGCATCTGGGAGTCCTTCTGGCAACGATTGCCGCAGCGGGCGGAATGGCCCCGTCGGAGACTGCCCTCAAGCGCGACCGGACACAAAAAAATCGAGCAGGATCCCGGCAGCAGCGCTCCAGGCGGGCGGGTGGGCATGGTCCCGCAGGATGCTCCGGAGGCGCTGCACTTGCTCCCTCGGGAGCACCCGGTCCCGCCCGCCCCGCGACAGCTCGGCCGCCAGCTCGCGCAGGAGCTCCGGCTCGCCGCGAACGGCCGCGCGAGCCTCCGCGGCCGCGCAGAGGCGATCGACCGCCTCCGGTCGATCGTCGAAGATCGACCGCAGCCGGGCGGCGAACGGTCCCGGAGCCACGCGCGCCCGCGCCGGGGGCGGGAGGTCCGACGAAGGAAGGACCGGCGACTCCCACTCGAATTGGTCATCGCTCCAACGATCTGCGCGCGGGATGCGCTGGCCGCGAGCGTCGAAGCGCAACTCGTTCCTCTCCCGCGATAGCAGCGGAGCGATCGGCAGCGGCCCCCGCGACGGGGGGGCTTCCTCCGTCCGCTCGATGCGCGGCCGGGGCGGTTCCACCGCAGCCGCGCCGCGCGCGGCCAGGGCTTCCATCGGCTCGGACGGAAGGGTGGGGGGGACCTCAACCACGGTGCCGATGGCCCGTTTGAACGGCGACCTGCGGATTGGCGGCGCGAGCTTCTTCCCGGCCGGCAGGGGGGCCTTTTCCGTCGTCGCCTCGCGCGCTTTACCCGTGGGTTGGGCGGCGGCGCGGACCTTCTTCAACGCAGCGGGGTTCGCCGCCGCGTCGGCGGCCTCGACAGCGGCGTTCTGCCGCTCGGCGTCCTCGATGAACGGCGCGAACTTCCCTGGAAGATTGGGCGGCCACGCCGGCGCAAGACCCACACGCCTGGCCGCGGCGGGCGCGCGGCGATGGGCGGCGCACGTCTGCTCCAGCAGACGCTTCCAGCCGTTCCGGTGGTTTTCCGGGAGCTCCCCCGCGTCGAGCGCGAACAGAGCCGCGATTGCGCCGGCGTGCAGCTCCTTCGCCGGCTCTAACAGCTCCTGGATCCGCGCCACTCCGACCGCCGATGCCCCGGCGTACGCGGCGCGGGCGAACGCGCCGGCGGCGAGCGTGATCTGCGCGGATTCGCCTCCGAGCTGGAGAGCGGAGGGGAGCCCCGACTCGACCAGCTTGCGCGCCATTGCGCCGAGGCGCGGGTCGGTGACCAGATCACCGGCGCCAATGAACAGGTGCCCGACGAAAGGCTCCGCGATGCCGGCCTCGAGCAGGGCACGCGAGGCGGCGAGACGCGCGCCTTTGGGAACGCGGAGGTCACAGGCGACCTCGATCAAGATCGCCCCTCCTTCGCCATGCGCGACGAGCTCTTTCTGCTCGTGGGGCGGGGCCGACAGGGCGTTCGCGAGCGCAGCCAGGGCCCCGGTCTCGCGGTGGCGGAGCTCGCGCAGGTACTCGTCGAGGTTCTTCCACTCGCCCGCGCGACTCTGCCGGAGCGTCGCCAGGATCGGCATCTAACCGTCCTCGGGATTCCGGCTGTCGCGGGCCCGGCCGGCACGTCCCATCGTCGCGAGCGTTCCCCGGGAGAAGACCCAGAGATGCGCGAGGAAAGCGGCACCCCAAGCGAGCGCAACCCACTGCACCCAGAACCGATCGGGCGAGAAGCGGCGGTTGAGCACGGCGCAGGCGAGGAGCCCGAAGATCATCACCAGGGCATGGATGGTGAGCAGCACGCGGTGGTTCTCACGGATCAGGAATCCCCTGCCGGCCATGCCGGATTTCTACCGCGAAAACGGGACGAAGCGAGAGCGCCGGGTCCCCGCGAGGAGGACCCGGCGCCCCTACAATCGCAGCCCGCCCCCGGAGAGCGGGCTGCGCCCCGCAAGCTACTTGGGGTTCGGGTTGGTGTTCTGGTCGCTGGTGCCGGTGCCCATGGTGCTGTTCTTGCTCTTCTTGCTCTTCTTGCTGGACATCATCTCGATCTTGTCCGCCCGGTTCGATGCGGGGTCGAAGCTCGCCCGCACCTGCGAACCCTCGCGGATCGCGGCGATCCCGGCCGCCACGGGCTGGCCTCGGCGGAGCACCTGGGTCTGCGAGTCCACGGTCAGCGTGACGCCCTGGTCGAGGGTGATGCTGTTCTGATCGACCTTGGAGACCGATCCGGTCACAGTGCGCAGGTTCCCTTGGTCGCCCGAGGAAGGCCCCATTGCCGTGGCGGAGCTGCCCGTGCCGGCGGCGCCCGCCGCCGACGTGCCGGTGTTGCCGCTCTGACCGCTGTTCGCGGTGTCGGTGCTGCCGTACGTATCGGAGGGCGTCGAGCCGGTAGTGTCGCTCTGCTGGCTGGAGGCCGTGCCGGTCCCCGCGCTGGACGCACCGGTGTTCGAGGCGCTGCTCTGATCGGAGGCGCCCGAAGTCGTGCCGCTCTGGCCGGAGGTCGCGCCGGCCGCGCCGGCTCCGGCGGCACCGGCGGCACCGGCGGCACCGGCGGTGCCGGCGGCAGTGCCGGGGCTCACGCCGGACGACGAGCTGCTGCCCTGGTTGTCCGCCGTCGCCGAGGAGCTGCTCGACGGCTGGTTGTTCATGGAACCTTGGGTATTCGTATCGGTGCTGCCGGTCGTCGCCGTGGTCGTGCCCTGCGCGTTCGCCTCCGTCGCCGCCGTCGTGCCGGTGCCCGTGTCCTTCGACGAAGTTCGGGTGTTCTCTTTGCTGCTGCTGCAGCCGAAGACCACCGCGGCCGCCAGGGCGAGACCATATGCGTACTTCATGTGTTGCCTCCTCAAGGGGTTTCGCGGCGCTTTCAACTGGGGGCGCCGCTCCAAAAACGCCGGGATGTCTCCGGCTGCTTCGCAGAGGTAGGCATCGTGCAGTCGCCACGGAAGCTTCCCAGCCGTCCGGCCGGTCCATGAGCGGACATGCTAGAAGGCGCTGTGCTCGCGCGCTGTCCCAGCTGCCGGAACACGTTCAGCACGGACCATCCCGGCCACCAGCTCTGTCCAGTCTGTGGCAAGGCGCTGGTCGTCCCCGAGCCTGCTCCGGCCGCACCCGGCGCACTCCAAACCGGGCTGCCCGAGGGACCCGGCACTCCCTGGGAGCGCCGCGCCGAACTGGGGTTCTGGAGGGGGTGGGCGCAGACCGTGCAGCTGGCCCTGCTGGAACCGGGCAAGCTCTTCGCGGCGGTCCGCCTGGACAAGGGTGCGGCACAACTCGGATTCGCTGTGTTCACCATCTCCGTGTCCTGGGCTTTGGGCCAGCTCCTCGAGGCCCTCCTGCTCCGGGGGCAACGGGAACGGCTGCGCGCGATCCTGGGCACTCTTTCCCAGGACCCCGACCTCGCTCCGGTGTTGCAGCGCATGATCCAGACGCAACTGGAGGCGAGCTCGCCGGGCTGGGTCATCGGGCTCGCGCTGCTCACGCCCGTGGTCGCTCTCGTGTTCCTCTACCTGAACGCCGCAGTCACGCACGCCGTGGCGGCGCTCCTGGGCCAGGCGAAGCGGGGGTTTGCGGCCACATTCGCCGCTTGCGCCTACGCCTGCGCGCCGCTGGTGCTGTTGGCGGTCCCGGCCTGTGGCTCGATCGTCGGCATCATCTGGGTCGTCGTGCTGACGTCGATCGGCCTCAAAGTCACGCATCGCATTTCCACCGGAGCGGCGGCGGCGGCGGTGCTCGCCCCCTACTTCGTGCTCTGCTGTGTGATGTTCCTGGTGATGGGATCGCTGATGATGGCGTTGCGGAGCGCAGCGCACGGGGCGCAGGGACTGCCGTGATCGCGCGCGCCGGCCGCCCGTCGCTGCACGCGGTCGCGCTCGCCGGCATCGCGATGTTGTTGCTCGCCGCAGCGGCCGCGCTGCCGCTCGATGCGCCGCCGCTCTCGCTCTTCTTCTGCCCGTTCCGGGCCGCCACCGGTTTTCCCTGCCCCGGATGCGGCTGCACCCGCGCCTTCCACTTCGCGGTGCGCGGGCAGCTCGCCGCGGCGTTCTACTGCAGCCCCTTGGGAATGCTGCTCGCGCTCACCTCCGCCGCGCACCTTCTCTGGACGGCCTTGCGCATCGCCGGCCTTCCCTACGCGCCGGCCCTCCAGCTCACTCGCCGAGCGCGCTGGGCCGCGGCGGCCACGCTCGCCGCAAGCTGGCTCTTCGTCGCGCTGCGGAACGGACCATGATCTGGCTGTGGGCGGTCGTGGCCTACCTCTGCGGGTCGATCCCGTTCGGGCTGCTGATCGCCAAGGCGGCCACAGGCAGCGACGTTCGCGCCGCGGGCTCGGGAAACATCGGGGCCACCAACGTGGCGCGCGTGGCGGGGAGGCCTGCCGCCATCGCCACGCTGGTTCTCGATGCGCTCAAGGGTCTGGTGCCCGTCCTGATCGCGGCGCGCACGCCGGAGGCGCCGCCGATGCTGGCGTCGGGGTGCGCGATCGCCGCCGTGATCGGGCACTGCTTTCCGGTCTGGTTGGGGTTTCAGGGCGGAAAGGGCGTGGCCACCGGGCTCGGCGTTGCCTTGGCCCTCGCGCCCCTGGCAGCCGCCGCGGGAGCGGCGACGTGGCTCGTGCTCTACAAGCTGTTCCGCATCTCGAGCGTCGGCTCGCTCGCGGGTGCAGCGGTGGCGCTGGCCGTCGGCATGGTCACGGCCGACCGCTACGCCGTCTATGGACTGGTCGGGGTGGCGCTCATCATCGTGCTCCGGCACCGGGCGAACATCCGCCGCTTGCTGGCGCGGCAGGGTGGCTAGCCCCTCCAAGCCCCAGCCTGCCCGTCCCTTGTGGGCTTCATCGCCCGGACAGCATCATCGTGTATCGGGTCTGGGAGGAGGAGGAGAATGGCAGCGTACGACCGCAGCTCCGGCACCACCAGCTTGCGCAGTGAGGCCGACGGCCGCCTGGATCGGCCCTTGCGCCTCGACTGGAGCGCGCTCTTCGCCGGAACGTTGATCGGCTGGGGCGTGCTGCTCGTCCTCTCGCTGATCGGCATCGTCCTCGGCCTTTCGGTGATCGATCCGTTCACGGCGCGTCCAGCCACCTCCAACTCCGGCGCGGCCCTCTGGGGAGCCGTGAGCGCCGTCGTCTCCTCCTTCATCGGCGGATTCGCGGTGGTCCGTCTCGCCGGGGACCGCCGCCGCGGGGAGAGCCTGGTCCATGGCACCGTATCCTGGGCGATGTCGATGCTGCTCGCGGGCCTGATCGCGCTCTTCATCTCGGGCGTGGCCGCCTTCACGCGCACTCCTGCGCGCAACACCGCGATCTCGAGGAATACCCGCGGGCAGACGGCCGCCCTGGTGGCGACCTCGGGCAACGGGCCCGTGGTGGCGATCTTCGCGGCGGGCGGCGCGGTGCTGGCACTGGTGGGCTCTCTGCTCGGGTCCCTGGCGGCGGCGAGCCGTTCGAGCGGCGTCCCGTTCTCGGACGAGCTCCGGCTGCGGCGCCGCGAAGCGGACGGGCATCCTGGGACCGAGCCGCCGGTGCCACCCGCGAGCGACGTGCGGCGCGACGAAACCACCATCCTGCCGCCCACGCACTGAATGTCCGCGCTCAAGCGGTAGCCCCTGAGTTGGCTGCGGCGGCCGGAATTTGGGGTTGCGCTAAAGCGTAGGCGCTAAGAATCTTCTCTCGCCGCGCCTAGCCAAGCTCCTCGTTGAAGCCTTTTTCAAACAGCTCCCCGATCGCGTCCGCGCATTGCTGGGCTTGTTCGCCCTCGGCGCGCACGGTCACGGTGGTGCCCAGGGCTGCTGCGAGCATCAGCACCCCCATGATGCTCTTGGCGTTCACCGGCTGGCCGTCCTTCTCCAGCGTCACGTCGCAGGGAAACCGGTTGGCGGCCTGTACGATCTGCGCCGCGGGCCGCGCATGCAGGCCCATCTTGTTGCGCACCGTGCAGATTTTTTCGACTGACTCGGCCGCCATGCCCCTCCCTGAAGTCCAGTCTCATTCCATACCCGACCCCAGTTCAGCGCCACAAGCGCAGGCGTCGGGCTGGAACGCATTTAACAAGCGCGGGGCTTGCGAGCGACCTCGCTCGAGCGTAGCCCGCAGACTGCGGCGGCCGGGGCTATACGAACCTCGCGCCCAGGGCAAGACCGAGCAGGAGGCCACCGTAGACGGCGCGGGTCGGTCCCAGGCGGGGCAGGATCGCCCAGGCCAGGACCATCGTGGAGGCGATCAGAAGCGCGTGGAAAGGCCTGTCGGGAAATCCTGCCGTCAGGACTCCCCGCGCTGCCAGGGCTCCCGCCAGAGCCGCGCCGCATGCCTTGAGCAGCGCGGTGCCGCTCGCCAGGTGCGCGCGCCTCACCGCGTCGACGACGCCCTCGCCGCGCGCGTAGCCGGTGGCGAACAGCCACACGCGCGCGGGAAGATGGACGGCGTTGTAGAGGGCGAGGAAGACGAAGATGCAACCCAGCCCCAGGAAAGGCTCCGTCGCCGCTGCCAGGAGCGCCGCGGCCGGCCGGAGCGCCAGCCAGAAGAAACCGTCGCCGAGGGCGGCGAAGGGCGGCCCGAGCGCTCGCTTGAAGCTGGACACGACTTCCGGCGGCGACTGTCCGCCGGCGACGCGCTCCTCGAGGTGGACCGCGCCGCCGAGGATGGCCGCCGCCAGGTAGGGATGGCAGTTGAAGAACTCCAGGTGCCGCGCCACCGCCTTCGCACACTCGGCGGGCTCCGGATACAGCTCGCGGAGCGCCGGCGTGATCGCGTCCGCGAAGCCGAGGTTCTGCATCCCGCGCGGGTTCCAGGCTGCTTGAAGGAAGAGCGACCGGACGAAGACGCGGGCGAGCGTCGGGGTCGAGACGCGTCGAACCGGGTGCGCCATCGCCACCTCCGGAATCACGACAGCCCCCGGATGGCCAGGGTGATGGCGATCACGGTCGCGGCGCAGATCGCCGCCAGGGCGGGTGCGCGCGGATCGCGGATGGCACGGACCGCGCAAGCCGCGGCGACGGCCCACACCGCATGCCACGCCCCTTCCAGCGCCGACAGCTCGGCCGGCCGGCATTTCAGGCGCACGAACGCGAGCACCGGCGATACCAGGACGCAGACGGCGCAGATCCCGGCTGCGGCTCCAAAGGGCAGGAGCAGCCCGCGCAGGTTCACCCGCGCCGCATCCGGGTCACCGCCCGCTGCCCGCTCCAGGGCCTCTTCCATCAGCTGCGTGTTCCGCGCTTCGGAGGCGCGCTCGAGACGGCGGCCGAAGAAAGCGAGCGGCAGGAGGAGCGCGAGACCCACGGCCGCAAGCGGCGCATCCACCCCGGTCCGCGCCGCCAGGCCCGCCGGGATCACCGCGGCGGTCATCGCGGCCGCCAGCAGCGACTCGTTGTCCGGCAGGCTTCCCCCGAGGTTCACGCCGCCCAGGAACAAGAGCTCGAGAGGAATCCCCAAAAGCAGGCCGCCCTGCGCATCGCCCATTCCCCACCCCAGGATCGGCGCCAGCACGATCGGGCGGGACAGCATGAGCTGGAAGGCGCCCTTGCGCTCGATGGCGGAGAGACCGCCGATGAGCGCCGCGACCGCCGCGAGGAAGAACAGTTGCGGCGCGCCGCCGGCCGGGAGCGGAAGCATCGGGTCCTTCTTTACACCCGGTCAGGCCGCGGCGAAGCGCGCTTTCAGATCCGGAAGCCGCAACGGCGCCTCGGAAGGCACGGCGCGGACCTCGACCTGGGTTCCCGCGCGCGACAGCTTCTCCAGGGCCGCCAGCTCGCCGGCGTCGAGAAAGACCGATGGGGAGACCTGCTTGCGACCCCTCCCGAAATGCACGTTGCCCAGGTTGAGCTGCGGAACCGGCACTCCGGCCTCGCTTAGCGCGACGGCGTCGCGCACGTCGCGCAGCAGGACCAGCGTGCGGGGCGCCTGCGGGCCCTTGCCTCCCGGCCGGAGCAGCCCCGCCGCTGCCTCCACGCGCAGGACCTCGAAGTTGACGCCCGGCGGAATCGCCAGCGCCATCGCCGAGCGCGCCAGGACGTTCCCCGCCGCCTCGTCGTCGGCGACCAGGATGCCGTGCGCGTCGAGCGCCGGGAGCCAGGCCTCCAAGACCTGGCCGTGCACGAGACGGTTGTCGACGCGCACCAGCGCCACGCCCGGCGCCTTGTTCAACCAATCCTCCGGATCGAGTCGCTCAGGTGACCGATGGACCTCTGGCCCGCCTCGGCGAGGTCGTGGGCGATCTGGGCGATGCCCTTCCCGCTCGTTCGCAGCCCGGAGAGCTTCAGCAGCATGGGGAGATTGACGCCGGTGACCACTTCCACCTTTCGCTCCAGGAGGAACGAAACGCACAGGTTGGTGGGTGAGCCGCCCAGCAGGTCGGTGAGCAGCAGCACGCCCTCGCCCTGGTCGACGCGCTGGATCGCCGCCTTCAGGTCTCCGCGCATGTCGGGCGAGGTGGCGACGACGCTCACCGGCACGACCAGGTCGAGGCGTCCCACCACCGCCTCCGCGGTACGGATCATCTCCTCGGCCAGCTTGCCGTGCGTTGCGACCACGACGCCGATCATGGGTGCAATGTAACGCAACCGGGCGGCGTCCGCAGGAAAGCTGCAGTCAGCTCTTGGAAACCTTGAGCTGGACCTTGGGTGGATCCTCGATCGCCGGTGGCCCTTCCCTGGCCGGCTCGCTGTGCACCCCGGGCGCCGCCGCACGGTACATCGCGAGGGTGAGCGCGAGCAGGGGAAGGTCCGTGGCAAGCACCGCCGCGAGCGCGCGCGACCGCTCGCCGCCGGCGAGGTGCACAGCGGCGAGCGCGCTGGAGGTGAGCTTGGCGACGGCGACGGGCAGGATCGCGTGCCGGCGCTCGCGCGGCCGGGCCGCGGTGACGAGGCAAGCGGTCCCCACTGCCGTCATCATCGCCACCGCGAGCACGTTCCAGAAGAGCGGCTCCGGCCCCAGCGCGGCGACGTCCGCGTCGAGCGTCGCGATCCGGTAGCTCAACCCGGGGAAGATCGCGAAGCAGAGCGCGCCTGCGAAGTACACCACCGCGAAGAGACGGCAGAATGCGGCAAGACGGCTTTCCTGGGGAGTGAGAACGGGCGGCGGCACGCGCCGCTTTCTATCACAGGCCAGCGCCGCAGGCGCTCAGCCGCGGTGCGTGGGCGGGTGCATCTCGCGACGGTGAGGCCGGCTCTCTACGCCGTGGGGCGGCGGTGCCGCTGCAAGATCCGACCGAACTCGCGCGTATGCGCGCGGGCCACCACCAGCGACAGACGCAGGCTCTCGCCTCCGCCGGTCAGCTCGACGGAGCTCAGCTCGCCGTACGAGAGGCCCAACCGGCCGGAATGCGCGAACCCGTCGTCGATGGAGAGCCGGTAACCGAGGCAAAGGTTGTCGCCGCCGTCTGGATGCGGCTCCAGGTCCAGCGACATGGCGAGCGGCTCGCGGCGCGGGCCACCGTCCTGTGCGAGGTTGAGATGGACCGGGCGCCCTTCCTCGCCGATCAGCATCGGGCTGGCCAGGAGGTCGCCGGCACCGTTGCGCACCTCGATGGAGTACAGCACCGTCTCCGAGCGTGGCTCGTCCGGACGGAGCTGCCCGAACGTCAGCTCTGCGCCGAGCAGGCCAAACGCAAGTCCCGCCAAGGCGGACAGGATCCGCGCTGCTGCGGGCCGTCGGCGCTGCATCAAGCTCCTCCTCCGAGAAACATCTACTGTTTCAGGGCGGCGGCACAAGGTCAAGATTGCGTTCCAGTGCTCCGTGTTACACAGGGGTGGATGGGGCTGATTTTGCTGAGGTTTGCTCTCGCTGTCTGGTTCGGCGGCGGCCTTGCGACGGTCTTCGCGACGAGGTCGATTTTTGCGGTCGCGGAAACCCGCCAGCAGGGGGGACGATTTTCCGGCGCCGTGCTGTCGAGCTTCCTCTGGCTGCGCTGGGCGGCGGCAGCGCTGACCGCCGCCGCCTGGCTCTTCGTGCGCGGCGCCCCGATCTGGTGGGCCAGCGCGGCCGCCTTGCTCACGCTCGTCCACGCTTTGCTCGATGCTCGAATCCGCGCTTTTCGGGACCAGCTCGGCGGCTCGATTGAAGGGCTCGACGCCCTGGACCCGCGGCGGAAGCGTTGGGGCGCGCTGCACGGCGCGAGCGTCCTGCTGCTCCTGGCGCAGATCGCCTGCGCGGGCGCCGGCCTCGCCGCGCAGTAGAGGTCCGCACGCGTGTCGGCAGGACTCGCACATCCGTCGTACGTGTGGGTGGAGGGCGCCCACGACCCGCCCGGATCGGTCTCTCCGGGCTGTGTCCCCAGAAGAAGGGAGTGCCTGCGTCCTGGATCGGTAGCTCCGCAAGGGCTCGTGGCGAGCCTCCTGCCGGGACGCCGATTCCGTGGAATTTCCTTCGACGCCGCGGTGAAAACGAGCGAAAGTGCGCGCTGCGGATCCGGCGGACCGTTATGCTGCACGCCCGCGCTTTTCACTCTGACGCAAGGCATTCATGTTCAACGGCATTTACAAGCTCTTCTCCCGCGACCTGGCCATCGATCTCGGCACCGCGAACACGCTGATCTACATCCGCGGGATGGGCATCGTCTCGAACGAGCCCTCGGTCGTCGCCGTGCAGCAGGAAGCGCGGGGCGGAAAGAAGGTCCTTGCCGTGGGCAAGGAAGCGAAGGAGATGCTCGGGCGCACGCCGGGCAACATCGTCGCCATCCGCCCGATGAAGGACGGGGTGATCGCCGACTTCGAGATCACCGCTGCGATGCTGCGCTACTTCATCCGCGCGGCGCACAACCGGTCCACGCTGGTGAAGCCGCGCATCATCATCGGGATCCCGTCGGGCATCACCGAAGTGGAGCGCCGCGCCGTGCGCGAGGCCGCGGAGAGCGCCGGGGCGCGCGAGGTCTACCTGATCGAGCAGCCGATGGCCGCGGCGATCGGCGCCGGGCTGCCGATCACCGAGCCGTCCGGGAACATGATCGTGGACATCGGCGGCGGCACCAGCGACGTCGCGGTGATCTCTCTCGCCGGCATCGTGTACGCCAAGAGCGTCCGCGTAGGCGGCGACAAGATGGACGAAGCGATCATCCAGCACATCAAGCGCAAGTACAATCTCTTGATCGGCGAGCGCACCGCCGAGCTGATCAAGATGGGCATCGGCAACGCCTACCCGAGCGACGAAGTGCTCACCATGGACATCAAGGGGCGCGATCTCGTCGCCGGCGTGCCGCGCACGCTCACGGTGAGCTCGGACGAGATCCGCGACGCGCTCGCCGAGCCGGTCAACGCCATCGTCGAAGCGGTGAAGGTGACGCTGGAGCGCACCCCTCCCGAGCTGGCGGGCGACATCGCGGACCGCGGGATCGTGCTCGCGGGCGGCGGCGCGCTGCTCAAGAACCTGGACGCGCTCCTCCGCGAGGAGACGGGCCTCCCTGTGTTCCTCGCCGAGGATCCCCTCTCTTCCGTCGTGATCGGCGCCGGCAAGGCGCTGGAGGAGCTGGACATCCTCAGGCAGGTCTGCAGCCCTGCCTGAGCCCGGCGCGAATTCCGCGGGCGGGTTACAATTCCCGCTGGTGTTGACGGAGTTCGCCAAGCAGCGCCTCTGGGGCGTGTACGTGGCCGAGATCGCGCGCTGCCGCAAGCGCGTTGACGAGCTGCGGGACAAGTACCCGAGCGCGAGCGCGCAGGAGCTGGCGCAGCGGCTCACGGACACCAAGAAGACCTGGGCATCGACGGGCGGGGCCGTCTCGGGCCTCTTCGGGCTGGCGCTGGTGCCGGCGGACCTCGTCTTCGTCACCGTGCTGCAGCTCACGCTGATCATGGAGGTCGCGCTGGTGCACAGGGTGAACCTCAAGTCCGACCGCGCGCGGGACGAAGTGTTCGAGGTGCTCGGGTACTCGAACGGCGCGGACACCGTGAACCTGGCTGGGCGGGCGGGACCGAAGGTGCTGGCGAGGGTGGCCGAGAAGGTGCTGACCAAGCGCGGCCTGGCCCAGCTCGGCCGCGTGGTCCCCATCCTCGCCTCGCCGGTGGTCGCCTACCTCAACAATCGCGACCTGCAGCGCGCCGGGCTAGCGGCGGTGCGTTTCTACGGAACCATCCGCCAGCTCCCCAGGCGGCGCCCGGTTTCGGCCGTCTAAAACGCATCTCAAAACCGGGCTCGCGATGAACCGCGCTCAAGAGTAGCTACTTCGACTTGACGTTCGCGTCCAAGAACTTCAGCGTCTTGTCCCAGGCGTCCTTCGCTGCCTCGGGGTTGTAGCGGCCTCCCGAAGGATTCGCGAACGCGTGGTCGGCGTCGTAGGAGTGGAACTCGTGCTTCACCCCCGCCTCCGTCAGGGCCTGATCGAAGGCCGCAACCTTTTCGGGCGTGAACGAGCGGTCCCTCTTTGCCCAGATCCCCAGCACTGGTCCGCGCAGCGTCTTGAGCCTGGCCACGTCCGTGATCGGCATGCCGTAGTACATGATGGTGAAGCGGACGTCCTTGGGATCGTTCAGGGAGGCCTTGAGCGATTCGCCGCCTCCCATGCACCAGCCGATGGTGCCGACCTTGGCGCCGGAGGCGTTCTTCTTCAACCACTCGAGTCCGGCCTCCTCCACCTGGTCGCCCCATGTCTCGTCCTTCGCCTTCATCAGCTCGACCGCCTCGGCGGGGGTGGCCGCGACTTTCCCCTTGTAGAGGTCGACCGCCAGCGCGAGGTAGCCCTCCTTGGCGAGCTGGTCTGCCTGGTGCTTGATCCAGTCGTTGAGCCCCCAGTACTCCTGGAGAACGAGCAACGCCCCGCGCGGCTTGCCCTTTGGCCGCGCCACGTAAGCCTCGGAAGGCTGTCCACCGGCCTGCAGTTTCGTCATGGTCCCCTCGGGCTTCGGCGCGTCGGGGTCCAACGAATGCGGCAGTTGGGACATGGGTACGGAAGCGTCCTTCCCGGATGCAGCTCCCGCGTCCGATTCGTGGACGTGCGCCTGCGCCAGCAATGCTGCTGCAAGGAGGATGAGCATGGTTCACCTCGGGGAGTAGACCGTCGGGTCCGGGACGCCTGCGTCGCGAAAGCCCTGTGCGCGCAGGCGACAGGAGTCGCAGCGGCCACACGCGCGGCCCTGCGCGTCAGGGTCGTAGCAGGAGTGCGTCAAGGCGTACGGCACGCCGAGCCTGACGCCGGTCTGGACGATCTGCGATTTGGTCATCCTCAGCAGGGGCGCGTGCACCCGGTACGTCGCGCGGCCCTCGACCGCGGCTGCGGTGGCGACGTTGGCCAGCTTCTCGAAGGCCTCGACGAACGCGGGGCGGCAATCCGGGTACCCGGAATAGTCGATGGCGTTGACACCGATGTAGAGATCCTGCGCGTCGATGGTCTCGGCGTACCCGAGCGCCAGCGCGAGCAGCACCGTGTTGCGGGCGGGCACGTATGTGACCGGGATGCCCTCGCCGATGGGAATGTCCTTGGGGACGTCGATGGGGCCGGTGAGGGCGGACCCGCCGATCGCTCGCAGATCCAGCGACACCACCTTGAGCGGCGTTCCCAGCGCGCGCGCGATCCGCTCGGCGGCGATGATCTCGTGCTCGTGCCGCTGGCCGTAGCGGACGGCCAGGCCGTGGGGAGCGAAGCCGTCGTGTTTGGCGATGGCGAGACAGGTGCTGGAATCGAGGCCTCCAGAAAACAGCACCACCGCGGCCCGCATCAGAACAGGGTCCCGTTGATCGAGTAGGTGACCGTGCACGGCAGGTTGCACGCGCAGCCCGGCCCTCCCGTCACGCCGTCAGCCAGGGTGCCGGTGATCCCGGTGATCGGTGGAAGACCCCCATCGGGCCGCAGCACGAACGGGCCGGCCGTGCGGAGATAGCCCTCGAACGTCTCCACGAGGGTGACCTCGCAGCCGCACGCCGTCGTCTGCCCTGCGGGATTGGCGAAGAGAAAACCGCCGTCGGCAAGCAGGTCGCTCGTGCGCGCCCCACCCTTGCCGGCAACCAGGAGATTCAGCTGCGTGCCGCCGTCCGGCCAGGTGCCGACACAGACCGTGGCGTTCTTGACGCCCGCGTCATCGAGCGTCAGCCGCAGCGGGCCGCCATCCGGGCCGCCGTCGAGGTGGATGCATTCGCCCGCGTCGTGGGAGCCAGTGAAGCCAAGCGCGTACTGCCCCACGATGCTGGTATTGGGGGGACACTGCAGGCCGGATTGCTCGAGGCAGGCGGCAGGCAGGAGCAACAGCAGGAGGAAGGCTCGCATCAGTTCGGGGCCGAGACGTTGAAGGCGGTTCGGGCCAGCGCAGCGGCGGCCGCCTGGGTGGCCAACTGCAGCCGCGGCTCGAGCTCCACTGCTTCCAGGACGCCCTGCCGCTCGCGCGGGTTGGCCAGCAGAGCGCCGGCCACGATGTCGGCGAGGTCCCCCGGATCGTTCGCCCGCGAGGCGAGCTGTGCCAGCGCCTGCGTCTCCTCGTTCCGCAGCGCAGCCGAGAGCGCGAGCACGAGCCGCTTCAGATCGCTGGCCATCTGGCCCGCGGCAGCGCTCGGACGCGAGCCGAGCGGGCTCGCGCGCACCAGCCGGTAGGGCTTTTCGCTCGCGTGCTCCTGCTCGATCAGCGCACGCTGCACGCCCCGGAGCACGATGTTGAAGCGCCCGTCCGGCAGCCGGTCCACCCGCGCCAGCACGCCGACGCCGATCACGGGCAGCACGCGAGGCGGGCGCTCACCGGCCGCCCGGTCGTCCGGGATGTTGGCCAAGGCGAGCGCGCGCAAGCCTCCGTCGCAGTCGCGCGTCATCTGCCGGTAGCGGGGCTCGAACACGTGCAGCGGCACCAGCGCGTGCGGCAGCAGCACCGCGCCAGGCAGCGGAAAGATGGGAAGCCGTGGCAGTGCGCGCCGCACCCGCTCCGCGTCGTTCATGTTCCGGAGCCTACACCGTTTCAGGCGGCCTTGGCGGCGGCTTGTCCGGTGTGGGCCGCGCGGACGACCGTCTGGATGCGCATCCCGTAGAAGCTGCGCCAGACGAACACCACCGACACGGCGAAGAAGATGGCGGCCAGCACCAGCCGGGTCCCGCTCTGCATCTCGGTCGCCAGCTCGACGGCGAGGAGGCCGAAGAGGGTGGTGAACTTGATGATGGGGTTCATCGCAACGCTGGAAGTGTCCTTGAACGGATCGCCGACCGTGTCGCCCACCACGACTGCGGCGTGGAGCGGCGTTCCCTTCGCCTTCAGCTCCACTTCCACCACCTTCTTCGCGTTGTCCCAGGCGCCGCCGGCATTTGCCATGAAGATGGCCTGGTAGAGGCCGAAGATGGCGATCGAGATCAGATATCCGATGAAGAAGTAGCTCTCCAGGCAGGCGAAGGCGAGGGTGGAGAAGAAAACCACCAGGAAGATGTTCCACATGCCGCGCTGGGCGTACTGCGTGCAGATCTCCACCACCTTCTTGGAGTCGGCGATCGACGCCTTGGTGGCACCTTCCAGCTTGATGTTCGCCTTGATGAACTCCACCGCGCGGTATGCGCCGGTCGAGACCGCTTGAGTGGAAGCGCCGGTGAACCAGTAGATGACGGCCCCGCCGGTGATCAGGCCGAGGAGGAACGGCGCGTACAGGATGGTGAGGTATTGCATGTTCGCCCGCAGGCCATCGGTCAGCACCATGATGATGGAGAAGATCATGGTGGTGGCGCCAACGACCGCGGTGCCGATCAGGACCGGCTTCGCCGTGGCCTTGAAGGTGTTCCCGGCCCCGTCGTTCTCCTCCAGGAAGTGCTTGGCCTTCTCGAAGGAGATGTCGAAGCCGAAGTCGCGCTTCACCTCCGCCTGGATGCCGGGGAGCTGCTCGATGATGGAAAGCTCGTAGACCGACTGCGCGTTGTCGGTGACCGGCCCGTAGCTATCGACGGCGATGGTCACCGGGCCCATGCCCAGGAACCCGAAGGCCACCAAGCCGAAGGCGAAGACGGCCGGGGCCAGCATCAACTGTCCGAGGTCCTGGGTGGAGACGAGGAAGCCGATCCCCATCAGGGAGACGATGACGATTCCCATCCAGTACGCGCTGAAGTTGCCCGCCGTGAGCCCGGAAAGGACGTTGAGCGAGGCGCCTCCCTCGCGTGAAGCCGTGACCACCTCACGCACGTGGGCTGACTCCGTGGAGGTGAACACCTTCACCACCTCCGGGATGATGGCGCCGGCCAGCGTTCCCGCGGTGATGATCAAGGACAGCTTCCACCACATGCTGGTGTCGCCGCCGAGGTTGGGGATCAAGAGGTAGCTGACGACGAACGTGAGCGCCACCGACACCAGCGAGGTGAGCCACACCAGGAACGTGAGGGGCGCCTCGAAGTTCATCCGGTCGGCGTTCTCATACCGCGCGCGGGAGATGACCTCGTTGATCAGGTAGGACCCGACCGACGCGACGATCATCATGATGCGCATGGCGAAAATCCAGACCAGCAGCTGGACCTGCACCGCGGGCTCCCGGACCGCCAGCAGGATGAAGCTGATCAGCGCCACTCCAGTGACGCCGTAGGTCTCGAAGCCGTCGGCGGAGGGCCCGACCGAATCGCCCGCGTTGTCGCCGGTGCAGTCGGCGATCACGCCCGGGTTGCGCGCGTCGTCCTCCTTGATGTTGAAGACGATCTTCATCAGATCGCTGCCGATGTCCGCGATCTTGGTGAAGATGCCGCCCGCGATGCGCAGCGCTGAGGCGCCCAGCGACTCGCCGATGGCGAAGCCGATGAAGCAGGGTCCGGCGTAGTCCGCCGGCACGAAGAGCAGGATGCAGAGCATCATCAGGAGCTCGATGCTGATCAGCATCGTGCCGATGGACATGCCCGCCTTGAGCGGAATGGCGTAGGTGAGGAAGGGCTTGCCCCGGAGTGCCGCGAAGGCGGTCCGGGAGTTGGCGAAGGTGTTCACCCGGATCCCGAACCAGGCCACGCCGTAGCTGCCACCGATCCCGAGCAGGCTGAAGACCACGATGGCGATCACCTTCTCGGCCTCGAAGTGCCTGAGCCAGCCGAAATAGATGACCATGATCACGCCGATGAAACCTTCGAGGATGAGGATGAACTTGCCCTGCGTGATCAGGTACGTCTTGCAGGTCTCGTAGATCAGCTCCGAGACCTCGAGCATCGCCCGGTGCACCGGCAGCTTCTTGAGCTGGGCGAAGATGCGGATGCCGAAGGCGAGGCCCAGGGCGCAGACGACCAATCCGGCCAGGAGCAGGTTGCGGCCCGACATGCCGAGGAACTGGACGCTGGCGAGATCGGGGAGCACCAGCTTCGCTTCGTCGGCGCGGGCGGCGAGCGGAAGGGCGAGGACCGCGAGGGCGGGCAGGGCGCGGCGAATGATGTTCTGCATGGGGCGCGGGGCTCCAACCAGAGCTTCGGGGCGCGGAAAATAGAGTGATCCGCTGCTCATGTAAAGTCCGAATGGAACAATGCTGCCGATCAAACGCCGAGCACGCCGAGCACGCCGCGGTCGGGCTGTTTCACCTCGGTGCCCCGGCGTGCCTGGTGCTTGAACTGTCGACCGCTTATCTGCTGGCGGTGACGGTGGCGGCGGGGCTGCCTTCGCGCGAGAGGGCGGCGAAGTTGATGTTGGCGAAGCCGCTCTGGTTGCAGGCGAACATGATCCGCTTGATCACCTTGAAGGGGATCCGGCGGTCAGCCTGCACGTTGACCAGCCCGCGGAAGGGATGGTCCGGATCGTTCAGGTGGACGGCCTCGTACCTGCGCTTCTCGTCCCGGAGCGCCTCCTCGAGCTCGGGGACGTTGAGCGCGTCGCCTTTGTCGAGATCGCCCGTGTTCAGCAGCATCCGGCCGTCGAAGGTCACCGCCTCGGCGGAGACCGAGACCACGGGCGCACGCTCGAGCTGGGCTCCATGGTACGCATCGGGAAGCCGGATGTCCTTGGACATGTAGAGCACTTCGCCGTTCGCGCTGAAGTTCATCAGCAGGAAGATGACGATGATGGTCATCACGTCGACCAGCGAGGTGAGCGTGAGCGCCGCGTAGACGCCCCGCTTGGCCCGGGTGAACTTCTTGGCGAAGACCTTGCTCTGCGCGATCCGCTCGCAGGGACGCTTGCCCGGTGTGACGATGGCCATGACCCGTCCCCCCTAGTTCGCCGGCGCAACGGTCACGTTGCGCAGCCGCTCGCCCATCGCCGTGTCGACGGTCTCCACCAGGTCCGAGTACGCGACCGCGTCCTCCGGCTGCACGGTGATGGCGTTCTGATCCGGCAGGCTCGTCTTCAACGTCTTCAGCTTCTCGCCTAGCGCCTTGCGGTCAAAGGCCCCGTTCAGCTTGGGGATGTCGATGCTCGCTCCCGCCATGGTGAGCTGGTAGCCCTTGTCGTTGAGCAGGAGCTTCACGTCGATGGTGCTCTCCTGCTTGCTCTGCTGCTCCGGCGGTCCTCCGCTGCTCGACACCTGAAGTCCCGCGATCTGCGTCCACACCGCGGTGATCAAGAGGAAGCTGATGCAGCAGGAGAGCAGGTCGATGAACGGCACGAGGTTCAGCTCGGCGTCGAGCGCCTTCTTTCCGCCTTTTCCGGTGTGTTCCTGCGGTGCCGCAGAAGCCATGTCGATCTCCCTCCCCGCTCCGGTGCCCGCGCGCCTACTGCTGGGGGAGGTTGGCCGGGATCCGCATCTTGTCCTTGTTGGCGACGATCAGGTTCAGCACGCCGACCGACGTCTCGTTGATGTCGTCGATCATGTGTTGCGTGCGGCCCTGCAGGAGCGAGAACGCCACCAGGGCCGGGATCGCCACGATCAGGCCGAAGGCAGTGCAGTTCATCGCTTCCGCGATGCCGTCAGACAGGACCCGCGCCTTCTCGGACGCATCCACTCCCGCCACGCCGGCGAAGCACTGGATGAGGCCGATGATGGTGCCGAGCAGGCCGACCAGGGTGGCGACGTTGCCGATCATCGCCAGGTAGCCGGTGCGCTTCTCGATCCGCGGCATCTCGCGGAGGGAGGCCTCGTCCATCGCGGCCTGCACCTCGTCCTCGCCCTTGGGGACGTTGATCAGGCCCGCCTTCACGATGTTGGTGAGCGGCGTCGCCTTCTGGCCGGCGGTGTAGCTGATCGCCTTGTCCAGATCGCCGTTGAAGATGTGGGTCTTCAGCCCGCGCAGGAACTGTTCCTTGTCCACGCTGGCGGAGAAGAAGAGGACCTGGATGCGGTCGATGACGACTGCGATCGCGAACACCAGGCAGATCGCGATCGGGTACATGCCGAAGCCGCCGCCCTTCCAGTGCTGCGCGACCGTCTCGAAAATCGGGCTCATTTTGTTTTCGTCCTCTGCCGAAAAGAGTTCAAAACCAACCTTGGCGGACGGGTGCCGCCCCCCTCCCGCCCAGCCTCACCCGAGCCACCCTGGCCCGCCCGAGCAATCTGGGTGCCGCTCTCCGAATCGGCAATCGGGCGCCTGCTCCCGCTCCCCCGCGTGGTTCGTGCGGAACGGCGGTAGCAGGGACCGGGCCAGCCGCCGCCGTTTGCGCTGTGTTAGGGTTCGGCGTTCCGATGGCGCGCGAAGTGACCTTTCCCAGGACGCGGCACGTCGCGCTGTCCGGACCCGAACATGCCGGAGAGGCGAAAGCGGCGGGAAGCCAGGCGATTCTGGTTCCCATCCGGGTTGCCGAGGGAACCACGGCGCCGGCCGGGGTGCTCTTGCCGCAGCCGCCCGAACCCGGCGCTCCCGGAGTGCCGGAGAAAGGCGCGCTGCCGGCCGCGGCCCCGGTCCCGGCGCTGGCAGCGGGGACCGGACCCGCCGTGCCTCAGCTAAGAGAGCTGCCCTGGGTCGTCTCCGTCGATATCGCCGAGCCGGCTGCGGAAGTGGACCGCTGCCACTCGCTGGATGGGAATGCGCTGGCGGTGCGCTGTCCGTCCTCGCTGGAGGGGCGCGACGCGGCGGGCCTGCTCGCGGGCCGGGCTGCCGTTGTGGGCGACGCGGTGCTGCTCGAGGGGCTGGACCGCTGGTACCGGCTCGGTTCCGAGGGCGCCGGGTACTGCAAGAGCTGCGGGTTCTCCCTGATGGAGAACCTGCGCGAGACCTTCGGCGACCACCTGGAGCCCTTCGATGCGCTCGAGGCGCTGCGTTCCTCGGCGCTGCCCATGCGCGAGCGGCCCTTCGCGCGCCAGAAGGAAGCGCTCCGGTTGTCGGAAGCGCTGGAGGCCGGAAAACGCGCGGTCCTGCGCGCGCGGGACGAAGCGCGGCGGAAGCGGAGCGTGGAGATCGGCGTGCTCGGACGCGTCGGGACGCTCAACGGCCTGGCGCTCGAGCTGTGCCGTCATCTCGACGGTCTCGTCTTCGAGCTGACCACTGGAGACGCCTACGCGGCCCTTCTTCCGCTCCTGGCGGCGCGGGCCGCTCTCGGCCAGCGGCCCGCGATTGCGTTGCTCTCGGGCACCGTCAACGCGGCGCAGGTCAAGCTCTATGCGGCGCTCGCGACGGCGTGCGACGCGGATCTGCTGCTGGCGGACGATGCCCCCGCCGAGGCGCGCGCCGCCCTGGCCGAGCACCGGCAGTTCCTCTCCCTCGTCCGCGAGCGATACCGGCCCTCCGCGCCGCTGTTCGATGCGGAGGTCCTGCTCTCGCCGATCTGCGATCACTGGACCGCAGGCGGGCACCAGCGCGCGGCGGCGACGGCGGTCGCGGCGCTGGCGAAGGCGCAGCAGCAGCCCGCGGTGCGCCTCGACCTGGCGGGCGGCGTCCGCGCGCGGCTCCTGGTGCTGGCCGGCGCGGCCGCGATCCCCGCCCCCGACGCCGCGGCGGCTCGAAAGTACGTCGAGGGCGGAGGAGACATCCTGCTGCTCGGCAAGTGCATGCCGGTCGACGAGGAAGGGCGGGTCGGCGACCCGGTATTCCCGGAGGTGAAGTCGGGCCTCGAGCCGGTGGGGGAGGGGCGCGTATTCGCGCTGGACGACGGCGCCCAGGAAGCCGCCATCTCCCGCGCCTTGCGAGAGCTTTCCGGCCGCGGGCGGGCACAGGTCACGCTCACGGGGCGGGGACGGCTCCTCGCCCGCGCCTACCTGGATCCGGAGCGGAAGCTCGACGTCCATTTCGTCAACCTGGATCTGCAGAATGACGCGGTGGTCCCCGCCCAGGGAGTGCAGGTGACCATCGCGGGCCAGGCCGCGGGCGGCGGCCGGGCGGCGTACTGGTTCGCGCCGGAGCGCAGCGGCGGCAAGGACGGCGAGCGCATTCCGCTCAATCCTTCGGGGTTCTCGGTGTCGACCATCCTGCCCAGCGTGCACTCCTACGCTCTGCTCGCCGTGCCGCGCTGAAGCGTCACCGCTTGTCGCGGATCACCACCGAGGGCGGGGGAGGGTCGGAAGCGCGGTCGAGATCGACGATCCGTTTGGTGCCCACGTACGCCGTGGTCTCGTACCGGGTGATCTTGCCGATCTTCTTGACGATGGTCGCCATCCGCTCCGCCTCGCGCAGGATGGCGGCCAGCTCCTCCCGGCCCCTCTCGTTGTCCCGCGTTCGCCGGAAGAGCAGCTCGGAGAACCCGAGGACGCTGGTGAGCGGCTGGTTGAGCTCGTGCGCCGCGGCGCCGGCGAGCTCCGAGACCAGCGCCGTCTTCTCGGCCTCCTCGAGGAGCTCGCGCGTCTTGCGCAGCTCTGCGTCCCGGCGCAACTCCTCGCGCAGGTCCCGGAACACGCCCACGGTGGCCGTCTCGCGTCCGCCCTCCGCCACGATGGCCGCCGAAAGGTCGACGGGAACCACCTCGCCGCTCCTGGCCAGGATCTCGCACCGCATGCGCCCGAAGTCCTCGCCCGCCGCCCGCGCCTCGCGCAAACGCTGCATCACCCGCTGGGCCTGTCCCGGCGGATAGAGGTCGCTCACGTTTGCCTTGCCCACCAGCTCGGCGCTGGAGAACCCGGTCATGCGCTCCGCGCCGCTGTTGAAGAGCAGCAGCTTGCCTTCGAGGTCCGCCGCAACGATGCCGTCCGAAGTCGCGTGGATCAGGCGCTCGAGGAACTCCTTCGTCTTGCGCAGCTCGACCTCCATCTCCCGGCTCTCCGACACGTCACGGAAGCTGAGGATGGCGCGCCCGTTCTGTGAGCGCAGCGGCCCCGCGGAGACAGCCAGCGTGACCCTGCGCCCATCTCTCGTTTGCACGCACAGGTCGGCGGAGAGCACCCGTGCGCCGCGCGAGAGCTCGCGCCAGAGAAGGTTCGCTTCCATCGTGCTCTCGCTCGCCACCAGCTCTGGCACCGGGAGGCCGCGCGCCCCGTCCGGGTGGACGCCCAGGATCGCGCACCCGGCCGGGTTCAACGTCAGGACCCGGCCGTCCTCGTCGAGCACCGCCATGCCGTCGTTCACGTGGCTGAAGAATTCCTCGTACCGGCGCAGCTGCGAGAGCTCGCGCTCCGCCGCTTCCCGCTGCAGCCGCTCGGTCTGGATGCGCCCGGCATTGCGCAGGGCCACCGCGGCCGCGCTCGCGACCGTGCAGAGGAAGCCCACCTCGCGCGGCGCGAAGCCTCCCCGCGACCGCGAGCGCACGAAGAGCACGCCTGCCACTGTTCCTTCGCAGGCCATCGGCACCACCGCGATCGCGCTGATCTTTTGGACGGCGAACCGCTGGCGGACCGGATCCAGCACCGGATGCGCCTGGGCGTCGTCGATGACCAGCGGGCGGCCGGTGGCCATCACCTCGCGGAACTCCGGATAGTTCGCCAGACCGATGCGCATCCCGCGGGCGGCTGGATCGTCGCTCGAGGCGACGACCGTCCCGGAAGCGCCCTCGATCAGCACCAGCGAGCATCGCTCCACCGTGAGCCGCCCGGCGATCCGGTCGACGACGTGTGCGAGCAGCCGCTCCGGATCGCCTCCCGAGGCCAGGGCGCCTGTCACGTCGACCAGGGCGGAGAGGTCGTCGGCCTGGCGCTGCAGCTCGCCACGATCTTGGGCGGCGCGGATCAGGGTGTGCAGCAGCGGCGGCAGATCGGTGGCCACGTGCGGCAAGCGCAACAGGCCATCCAGCAACTCGGCTTCCGGCGTGACCGCCTGGTCTTCGGCCAGCAATCCGACGACCGGAGCATACCGGGCCCTCACCTCGGCCAGACTTTCCGGCAAGTTGCGGATGTCGATCACCGCGGCGCCACCGTCCGCCAGCTCGAATCCAGCGGCAGCCATCTGGTTTGCGAGCCCCTGCGCGGCGGGGCCAACGAGCGCAAGTCGGGCTTTGCGGTGTTCCGGCAACGGGTCGCTCTCTCGTCCCCCTGCCGGCGAGTCTACCGCGAGTCAGCTCGTCCCACGAAACGCCGACAGAGCGGCCGCCATCACTTCCTTCACCGCGACGCCCTGGCGCTCGGCCGCTTGCCTGCAGTCCTCGAACTCGGGAGCGGCGCTCAGGACCTTTCCCGAAAGCCGGCCGATCTTGACGCGCACCTTTCCATACGCCGTCTCGACCTCGACCAGCTCCCGATCGAGAACGCGCCGCTCGATCCGCGTGGCCCGGATTCCCAAGGTGCTGGTTTGCTTGAAGATTTCCGCTTCCACCGCCGCGCGTGCGGCCTCCGGGACCAGCGCCCCGAACAGGTGCCCGGGGCGTCCCTTCTTCATGGTGACGGGCGCCACCCAGGCATCCAGCGCCCCGGCGGCGAGGACCGACTCGAGCGCGACGGCGACGAGTTGCGGCGAGAGATCGTCCAGGTTCGCTTCCAGGATCCACGACCCCTCGCGGTCGCACGCCGCCGCGGGGCGGCCCAGCACCGCCCTCAGCAAATTCGGCGCGTCCTCCCAGCGCCGGGTGCCGGCGCCATATCCGATGCGATCGATGGTGAGCTGCGGGATCGCCAAGGCCTCCTCGGTCCAGGCGGCAAGGATCGCCGCGCCCGTCGGCGTGGTCCGTTCGCCCGGCCCGCTGGGCCGGATCGTTCGCCCCCGCAGCAGCTCCAGCGTCGCCGGCGCGGGGAGCGGGATCGTGCCGTGGGCGCTCTGCTCCAGGCCGCCACCGGAAGGCGGAGGGAGGGCGACGATGCGCTCGGGCGCGAGCGCGTCCAACAGCAGCGCCGCACCGACCACGTCCACGATCGAGTCGATCGCGCCCACCTCATGGAATTCGACGTCCTCCGGGTCGACACCGTGGATCCGTGCCTCCGCCTTGGCCAGGAGCGCGAATCCGGACTGCGCCAGCTCCGCTGCGCGCGGTGGAAGACGCGCCCGAGCGATCAGGTCCCGGATGTACCGCCACGGCCGGTGGACGTGCTGGTCCGGGGCCCCGCGCACCCCGACGTGCAAGGCGCGGATTCCCTGGACCTCGACCTCGTGGGCTTCCACCGAGACGCCCGACAGCCCGAGCCGGCGCAGGCCGTCGTCGAGCGCCGCACGCGGCGCCCCGAGGTGCAGGAGGGCGGCGATGGTCATGTCGCCGGCCATCCCGCCGATGGGCTCGAGGACCAGCGTGCTCACGTGGCGCGGGCCTCGCGGGCGCGGCTCGCGGCGTGCGCCTGCCGCGCGATCAGCGCAGCGACGAACCCCGCGCTGAACCCGTTGTCGATGTTGACCACGCTCACGTTGGGCGCGCAGGAGTTGAGCATCGCGAGCAGCGCGGCGATCCCGCCCAGGGAGGCCCCGTAGCCGACGCTGGTCGGCACCGCGATCACTGGCCGCGCGACCAGTCCACCCACCACCGAAGGAAGCGCGCCCTCCATGCCTGCACAGACCACCAGCGCGTCCGCCTGGCGCAAGGCCGGAGCGTTCCGCAGCAGCCGGTGCAGTCCGGAGATCCCCACGTCGTAGACCCGCTCCACCTGGGCGCCGACCACGTACGCCGTCGCGCACGCCTCCTCCGCAACGGGAATGTCCGTGGTGCCGGCGCAGACCACCGCGACGAGACCTTCGCGAGGTGGCGTGCCCGCGGCAGCCGGAGCGGTGAAGGCGCGGGAGACCGGGTCGTAGCGCCCTTTCGGCGCGGCGGCGAGCGCGGCGGCTTCCGCTTCCGGCGCCATCCGCGTCACCAGCACCGCCTGCCCCAGCGACACCAGCCTCTGGACGAGGGCGCCGATCTGCTCCGGGCGCTTGCGCTCGCCGAAGACCACTTCGGGGACGCCCATGCGCAGCGCCCGCTCGCCGTCGAGCTGGGCGAAGTCGGCGATCTGCTGCACGGGAAGCTCGCCCAGGCGGCGGGCCGCCTCCTCCACGGAGACCTCGCCCGCTTTCACCTGCTCGAGGAACCTCAGCAGCGCCCGCGCGTCCATCGCGGGCGATCTATCACACGACGCCGAGCATCGAGAGAAGGCGCGAGAGCGATTCGTCTACCGGCGCCGCGACGATGCGGCCGGCGTTCCGGACGCCGGGCAGCCGCAGATCCGTCACCAGGAGCAACGCCGAGTCGAGATCGCCGAACGCCGCCTGCAACGTGTGCGAGAGGCTGCCGTCGCCCACGTGAGGGATCGACGGCACCAGGGTGAGCCCGACCGCTGCCGCTACGCCGCCCACGTAGCTCGAGACGACGATGTTCGACATCTCCGCCAGCGCGCTGGTGTACAGCGTCGGCTGCTGGGTCGCGTCGCCGGGCGACCCGAGCAGGAGGCCGCCCATCAGCGTCGCTCCCTCCTGGCTCACGTGCATCATCCAACGCAGGCGCGCGCCGCCCTCGACCTCGAAATGGACGGAGAACGCGGCGCCGTCCGGCTGCAGCACGCGCTCGACACCGCCCTTCGGCGCTACCTGTGCCCGCGGCTGGGCGGCCTCGACGAAGGTGCCCAGGAGCCTTCCTAGCGAACGCGCGGCGTCCGCCGAGCCGAACTGGGCCAGCTGGCGCAACGCCTCCATCTGCTGTGGAGTCAGCTCGAGCGGGCTGAGGGGGCGGCCTTGCACCGTCATGCCGCACCCCGGAGGCGCTGCGCCGACTCGGCGAGCTCATGGAGGCCGCGGGGATCGAGGACGAGCAGCGGCCGGCCGTTGCCGAGGACCGTGGTGCCCGCCAGGCCGCGGACCCGATCGAGCGGCGGAAAGAGCGGCTTGAGGACCGCCTCCTCCTGCCCGACCAGCCGGTCGACGGAAAGCGCGAAGGTGATGCCGTCCACTTCCAGGACTGCGAACGGCCTTGGGCCTGGAGGGGCGAGCGAGGGAAGTCCGAAGAGCTTGGCCAGGGAGTAGGCCCGCACCAGCTGACCCATCACCGCCAGCGAGCGCGCCTCGAATCCTTCGCCGCCGCGGGCCGAGAGGTCGTATTCAGTGGTGGCGATGATGCGCGTCATGGGCAGGCCGTACATCTCGCCGCCCACCTGCACCAGGAGCAGGTTCGCCATTGAAACGCTCAGCGGGAGCTCGAGCGTGAACCGCGATCCTTTTCCCGGAGCGGAGCGGAGGCCGATCTTGCCGCCCAATGCTTCCACCGCGGCCTTCACCGCGTCGAGCCCCACGCCGCGTCCGGAGAGATCGGTGGCTTCCGCCCGGGTGGAGAGCCCGGGCAGGAAGGCCAGCTCGTAGCTCTGCTGCTCGCTGAGCTCCGCCACCTTCTCCGACGAGAGCAGCCCCATGTCGATGGCGCGCCGGCGCAGCCGGGCGGCGTCGAAGCCGGCGCCGTCATCGCTCACCTCGACCAGCACCTTGTCGCGTTCCCGCCGCGCCGTCAGGACCAGGAGGCCGCGTCCGGACTTG
This sequence comes from Myxococcales bacterium, assembly GCA_036513415.1. Taxonomy (GTDB): domain Bacteria; phylum Myxococcota; class Myxococcia; order Myxococcales; family 40CM-4-68-19; genus 40CM-4-68-19. The sequence goes on from DATBZA010000137.1 coordinate 33,128, forward strand.
CCCACCGCGATCCGCTGCGCGCCGGTCTCCAGCCCGTGGTCGACGGCATTGCGGACCAGGTGCGTGAGCGGATCGCCCAGCGCCTCGATCACCGTGCGGTCCAGCTCGACCTCCCCGCCCTGCACCTCCAGCTCCACTTCCTTCCCCAGCCGGTGGGCGAGGTCGCGGATCGCGCGCGGCAGCCGTTCGGTCAGCGAGGAAAACGGCGTGAGCCTCGCGTTCATCACCCGTCCGTGCAGGTCCCGCGCCGTGCGGCGCAATCGGTCGATCTCCGACTCGAACTGCGCAGCCGCGTTCTCGGGAAGCAGCCGCGCCGCCTCGCGAAGACGGGCGATGCCATGCAGCACCTCCGCGGCCTGGTCGAGGAGCTGATCGAGCGCATGCGCGCGCACGCGCACGGTCGCCTCCGCGCGTTGATCCTCGGAGCCCGTCGCCTCCGGAATCGCCAGGAGCGCGGTAGAAGGCGGCGGAGCCTGCGCCTCGGCGACGGGCGCGTTCGCGACGGGCGCTACGCGGACCTCGACCTCCTCCACTTCGGGAATCCCATCGAAGAGCCCCCGGACCTCTTCCACGGAGCGCGCGGTCGCGAGCAACGCGGTCACCCGCGCGCCACCCTTCCTCTGCATCAGCGCGCCGGGCTGCGGCTCCATCTCCAGCAGCGTCCCGGCGAGCTTCAGCTTGCGTTGCACGATCAAGGCGCGCGCTCCGGGCGCCTGGCAGGACTTCGCCAGCGAGAAGGCGACGTCCAGCCTCGGCAGCGAGGGGTCCGCGACCGGCTTCTGCGCGGACTTCGGAGCCGGAGCGGCAGGAGCGAGCTCGGGCAGCGCGCTCGAGGCGCTCGAAAGACGTTCCACCAGTGCGCCGGATTGCTCCGCCTCGGACGTCGGCGCCTGCTCGGCGCCGGAGGCGCGCCTGACCTGATGAACCAGCGCGTCGGTGGCCTGCAGCAGCAGATCCACCTGCATGCGCTCGGGCCGGCGGTGCTGCGCCTTCAGCTTGCCGATCAACGTCTCGGCCACGTGGGCGATTTCGACGATGGCCGGCAGACCGATGGTCGCCGCGCTGCCCTTGACCGAGTGCACGTGGCGGAAGATCGAGTCCCAGAGCGGACCGCCCGGCGGCTCGTGCTCGATCCGGACCAGCTCGGAAGCCAGCTGCTCGAGGTGCTCCATCGCTTCCGCGATGAAGGCGTGCAAGTACTTGTGGGGGGCCTCCGCCATGGGGCCTACTCGCCGAGCACCTTCTTCACCACCGCCAGGACGTCCTCGCCGCGGAAGGGCTTGACGATGAAGTCCGTGGCGCCCGCCTCGATCGCCTCCATCACCAGGGACTCCTGCCCGAGGGCGGAGCACATGATCACCACGGCGCCGGGATCCTGCTGGACGATCTCGCGCGTCGCGTCGATGCCGGACTTGTACGGCATCACGATGTCCATCGTGACGAGGTCGGGCTTGAGCTCGCGGAAGAGGTTGACGGCCTGGACGCCGTCATCTGCCTCGCCGGCGACGGCGAACCCCGCGGTGGTGAAGATGTCGCGCAGCGTGTTGCGCATGAAGAGCGCGTCGTCGACGATCAGCACTCGCCTCTGGGGCATCGGTTTACGCCTCCACCAGGTTGTCGATGGCCCGCTGCAGCTGCTCCGGGTCGATCAGCTTCGCCGGGCCCTCGGCGGAGTCCACCTGCGCGCGCGCCGCACCCGACGGCTCGCTCAACTCCCGTGCTTCGGCCGGGACTTCCTCGATGCCTGCGACCTCGGACACGTAAAGTCCAACGTCACCCTTCGCCCGCTGCAGCATCACCACCCTGCCTTCCGGCCGCGCCGGCCGCGCCTTCAGTCCGACCAGCGGACCGAGATCGATCAGCGCGGCCACTCGACCTTGCTGGCTCATCACCCCGAGGAGCGCCGGCGGGGCGCGCGGCACGCGCGAGAGAAAGCCCATCTCCGTCACCCGGCGAACCGCCGAGAGCGGGAGCGCGTATCGGTTGCCTCCGTGCAGGCAGATGACGGCGCGCATGTCTTCACTCCAGCCTGAACCGCGAGACCACGGTCTGCAGCTCGACGGAAAGGTTGGTCAGCTCCTGCGAAGCGGAGGCGATCGAGGCGGTGACCACCGCCTGCTCGCGGATGGCGCGCGAGACCTCTTCGGTGCTCTTGGCGTTCGACGAGGCGACCTCGCGGATCTCGCGGATGGCTTTCACCATCTCATCGGAACCGGCCAGCTGCTCCTTGGCGGCGTGGGAGATGGCGGTGACGCGCGCCGTTCCCGCCTGCGTCGCGTGCACGATCTCGTCGAGCGAGAGAGTGATCTGGGCCAGGTCCTCGCGGCCCTGCCCCAACTCGTCGATGCCTTCCTTCATCGCCGCCACGGCGTGCTGGCTGCGCTGGCTGATCTCCTGCGCCAGCCGGCTGATCTGCTCCGCGGAACGCCCGGCGGACTCCGCCAGCTTGCGCACCTCGTCGGCGACCACCGCGAAGCCGCGGCCGTACTCGCCGGCGCGCGCCGCCTCGATGGCCGCGTTGAGCGCGAGCAGGTTCGTCTGCTGCGCCACTCCGGTGATGGCGACGACGATCTTGCTGATCTCCTGCGTCTTCTCGCCGAAGGCGAACACCGTCTCGGAAGCCGCCTCGATCTCGGCGAAGACCTTCTTGATCTTCTCAGCGGCGAGTTGCGCCGCCGCTCCGCCCGCCTGCGCCGCGGTGGAGGTCGCAGTCGCCGCTTCCGCCGCCGCTTGCGCCGTGTTGGCGCTGGTCTTGATCGAGGTAGCGATGCCGCTGATCAGGCCGCTCGCCCGCTCTACCAGCCCGAGCTGCTCGTCGGCGCCCTTGGCGATGCGGTCCATCGATTCCTTGATCTCCTCGGCCGACGCGGTGACGTTGCCGGTCGAGACCTGCATCTCGTCGGCGGAGTCCGCCACCGCCCGGCTGGTGTTCTGGATGTGCCGCACCAGGTCGCGCAGGTTCTCCTGCATGTGCGAGATGGCGACGGTGAGCTCGTCCACCTCGTCCGCGCCGAGAAACGAGGGCCGTTCGCTGGGCAGAGCCTTGGAGAGGTCGCCGCGGCTGATCTCCAGGGCGCTCCGGTTCAGGCGCACGACGCGGTTGGCGATCTGCTTCAGCCCCACGGAGACGGCGATGGCGACGATCAAGCCAGACACGATGCCGGCGATGGCGTGCTGCGAATCGAGGCCCCGCCGGACCACCTCGTAAGCAAGCACGCCGGAGAGCACCGCCCAGATGCTCATGTCACCGAGGAAAACCTTGAAGAACAGACCCAATCGGCGAGAGGATCCCCCGATCCTTCCCCCCCGGACCGGGCGCATCCCAGGGCTGCTCGGAACGTGCGGCGGCGGCCGGCTGGCCGGCGCGACCGGCCGCAGCGGCGGGTCGTGCTCGTCGGGTCCGAGGAGTTCCTGGTGGGCGGGAGTCGCCATCCCGCCGCACTGTATCCCGAGGCGGCGCAACGGCAAATGAGCTTCCCCCTTCCATTGCGTCGAGAGGGAGGGCGGGCTACCGTTCCATACCCCATGGCCGTGCGTACGAACACGCCGGGACTTCCGCGGGGCGCCCCGGACCCGCTCGACGACCGCACGCGGCGCGTGCTCTCCGCGATCGTGCGCGATTACATCCAGGGCGGAGAGCCGGTGGGCAGCCATTCGATCGCCCGCCGCCCGGACGTCGACGTCTCCTCGGCGACGGTCCGCGCGGTCATGGCCGATCTGGAAGAGATGGGCCTCTTGCAGAAGCCGCACACCAGCGCGGGCCGGATCCCGACCGCGCAGGGCTTTCGCTACTACGTCGACGCCCTGTTGCGGGTGAAGCCGCCTCTGCCGGAGGAGCGCGAGCAGATCGAGCGGCGCGCCCAGGAGGCGAAGCAGCTCGACGGCCTGATGACCGCCGCGTCGCGCGTGCTCCACTCGCTGACCCGGCACGCCGGCGTCGTTTCCACCCCGCGCCCGCAATCGGAGCGGTTGCAGCGCATCGAGCTATTGCCGCTGCGGGAGGGGCGCGTCCTCGCGGTGCTGGTCGCGCGGTCGGGCGCGGTTCGCAACCGCCTGCTCACGCTCCAGCAACCCTTGCCTCCCGCCCAACTCGAGCACGCCGCCAACTATCTCAATTCGCTGATCGCCGACCGGACGCTCGGCGAAGCGCAAAGGCTGTTGCGCCTCGAGCTGGACCGCGACCGGCGCGAGCTGGGCGAGCTGCAGGCGCGGGCGCTCGCGCTCGGGGCGGAAGCCGTCCAGGGGACGCCCCCCGACGTCCACATCGAGGGGCAGGCATCGTTCCTCGAGGACAAATCGCTAGCGCAAGATCTGGAAAAAATCCGGGCGCTCTTCCGCGCGCTGGAGGAGAAGGAGCAGCTGCTGGCGGTGCTGGATCGCACGCTGGCGGCGGAGGAGCTGCGGATCTTCATCGGCGCCGAGAGCGGCATCGTCCAGGCCGACCTGGCGATCGTCGCGGCCCCCTATCGCCTCAAAGGCGAGGTGGTCGGAGCGCTCGGGGTGATCGGGCCGACCCGGATGGATTACTCGCGCGTGATTCCCCTGGTAGAGCTCACCGCGCGGACCGTCGGGTTGACGCTCGACGAGAGCTGATTCGCCCGCCGCCTGGCAGCGCGGCGGTTCACCCCTTGGCGAACCGCCGCGCTGCGCTATGTTACCGCCTCTTTTGAAGGAGAAGACTTGGTTCCCGACGATACGCAGGTCCCGCCGGACGCGGCGGTGGACGAGCAGAGGGCGGTGCCGGAATCCGGCGCCGATTCCGGGGGGTCCACCAGCGCCGAAGGGTTGCAGAAAAAGCTCGCCGTGGTGGAAGCGCAGCTCGAGGAGTCCTTCAAGCGCGCCAGGGAGACGGGAGATCGGCTGAAAGAGACCCACGACCGCCTGCTGCGCACCGCGGCCGAGTTCGACAACTTCAAGAAGCGCGCCGTGAAGGAAAAGGAGGACGTGCAGCGGTTCGGCATCGAGCGGCTGCTCAAGGATTTCCTGCCGGTGATGGACAATCTGGAGCGCGCGCTCGATCACGCCGAGCAGCACGACCTGGCGCAGGTCATCGAAGGCATCCGCCTGGTGCAGAAGCTCTTCGAGACCACGCTGGCGAAGCACGGAGTGGTCGGTTTCTCCGCCCTGGGCAAGCCGTTCGACCCGGGCGTGCACGAGGCGCTGATGCAGCAGGAGAGCGACGAGCCGGCCGGGACCGTGGTCTCGGAGATGGCCAAGGGCTACAAGCTCAACGACCGGCTGGTCCGGCCCGCCGCGGTCGTGGTGGCCAAATCTCGCACACCGGCCGCGGCCAACACGCCGACGAATCCTGAGGGTGGGGGACAGGGCTGAACTCTCCCACGCGCCCAGATTGCCATTTGTTTCTAAACCACGCGGGCCTTGAGGTACAACGGATCGGGGGAGAGCCTTTTCAATGCCCAAGGTCATCGGGATCGATCTCGGCACCACGAACAGCTGCGTGGCGGTGATGGAAGGCGGCGAGCCGGTGGTGATCCCCAACTCGGAGGGGAGCCGCACGACCCCCTCGATGGTGGGGTTCACGGAGGCCGGTGAACGGCTGGTCGGGCAGATCGCGAAGCGCCAGGCGATCACCAACCCGGAGGCCACGGTTTTCGCGGTCAAGCGCCTGATCGGCCGCAAGTTCGACTCGGACGAGGTGCGGAAGAGCATCTCGGTCTCGAGCTACCGGATCGTCGCGGCCGACAATGGAGACGCCTGGGTGGAACTGCGCGGCAAGCGCTACAGCCCCGCCGAGATCTCCGCGATGATCCTCTCCAAGATGAAGCAGACGGCCGAGGACTATCTCGGCGAGCAGGTGACGGAAGCGGTAATCACGGTCCCCGCCTACTTCAACGACGGGCAGCGGCAGGCCACCAAGGACGCCGGCCGCATCGCTGGCCTCAACGTGCTCCGCATCATCAACGAGCCCACCGCCGCGGCCCTGGCCTACGGTCTGGACAAGGCCCAGGGCGGAGCGGCGAGCAAGACCGGCGCCGCCATGCGTACCTCGGGGGCGGAGAAGATCGCCGTCTACGACCTGGGCGGCGGCACCTTCGACATCTCCGTCCTGGAGCTGAACTCCGGCGTGTTCGAAGTGAAGGCCACCAACGGCGACACCTTCCTCGGCGGCGAGGACTTCGACCAGCGGATCGTCGACTCCTTGAACGAAAAGTTCAAGAAAGCGACGAACATCGACCTGCGCCGGGACCGCATGGCGCTGCAGCGCTTGAAGGAGGCCGCGGAGCGCGCCAAGCACGAGCTGTCCTCCGCCACCGAGACGGACGTGAACCTTCCGTTCATCGCGGCGGACGCGAGCGGTCCAAAGCACCTGACGGAGACGATGACCCGCGGTCAGTTGGAAGAGCTGGTCAACGAGCTGGTCCAGAGGACCATCGAGCCCTGCAAGATCGCGCTCAAGGACGCGGACATCAGCACCAAGGAGATCGACCGCGTCATCCTGGTCGGCGGCATGACGCGCATGCCGAAGGTCCAGCAGGTGGTGCAGGGCTTCTTCGGCAAGGAACCCCACAAGGGCGTGAACCCCGACGAGGTGGTGGCCGTCGGCGCGGCCATCCAGGGCGGTGTGCTCAAGGGCGAGGTCAAGGACGTGCTGCTCCTCGACGTCACCCCGCTCTCGCTGGGCGTCGAGACGGCGGGCGGCGTCGCCACCAAGATCATCGAGAAGAACACCACCATTCCGGCGCGTAAGGCGCAGGTATTCTCCACCGCGGTGGACAACCAGCCGATCGTCAACGTGCACGTCCTGCAGGGCGAGCGCGAGATGTCGGCGGACAACAAGACCCTCGCGCGCTTCGAGCTGGTGGGCATCCCGCCGGCGCCGCGCGGCGTGCCGCAGATCGAGGTGGCGTTCGACATCGACGCCAACGGCATCGTTCACGTCAGCGCCAAGGACCTCGGCACCGGCAAGCAGCAGAGCATCCGCATCGTCGCGTCTTCGGGTCTGACGGAGCAGGAGATCCAGAAGATGATCGCCGACGCGGAGCAGCACAAATCGTCCGACAAGAAGAAGAAGGAGCTGGCGGACGTGAAGAACTCCGCCGACGGCCTCATCTACACCACCGAGAAGGCGCTGGAGGAGTACTCGACGCTGCTCCCGGCCAAGGACATGGCGGAGATCCGCGCCGACCTGGAAGCGCTCAAGAAGGTCGTCGGCAGCGAGGATCTCCCCCGCATCAAAGCGGCCGTCCAGCGCCTGGAAGGCTCCGCCTACCGCATCGCGGACGCCCTGTACTCTTCGGGCGACTCCGGCGACAAAAAAGCCGCCGCCAAGTCTTAAGATCAGACGCCGAGCACGCCGAGCACGCCGAGGTCGGGGGGGTTGATCATCTCGCCAGCCGCGGCGATCGGAGTGTTTCCCAACGGTCGGGAATGGCTCCGCCGACCGGATGACCACCCAACCAACCCCCAAAAACCGATCACTTGAGCCTGCTTTTCCGTCTCGGCGTGCTCGGCGTGCTCGGCGGTTGATCTGGAGCGCCCGGTTCGCATTTCTCTCTGGAGGATTGACAGATCGCCAAATGTTCTTACGTTAGACGAGGGCCGGCGAGCGCCTGGTTGCCTGCCCGAGGAGCGATGGTGTCCCAGAAGCGCGATTACTACGAAGTCCTCGGGGTCTCTCGCACGGCCACCCCCCAGGAGCTGAAGAGCGCCTTCCGCAAGCTGGCCCTGCAGCACCACCCGGACAAGAACCCGGGCGACAAGCTGTCCGAGGACAAGTTCAAGGAATGCTCCGAGGCGTACGAAGTGCTCGCCGACACGGAGAAGCGCGCCCGCTACGACCGCTTTGGCCACCAGGCGCCCGGCGGGTTCGGTCCCAGCCCGTTCGAGAGCGGGTTCAGCGGGAACATCAACGACATCTTCGGGGACATCTTCGGCGAGATCTTCGGCCAGCGCGGCCGCCAGCGCGGAGGGCGCCAGCGTGGAGCCGACCTCCGCTACAACCTGGAAGTGACCTTCGCCGAGGCCGCCTTCGGCACCGAGGCCAAGGTGAAGATCCCGCGGCACAAGCAGTGCGCGACCTGCCATGGATCCGGGGCCAGGCCGGGCACCAGCCCGAAGACCTGCCCCACCTGCAACGGTGCGGGCGAGCTCCGGATGACACAGGGATTCTTCCAGATCTCGCGTACTTGCGGCCATTGCCAGGGCACGGGCAAGGTGATCACCGACCCCTGCGCCACCTGCCGGGGAGCCGGAAAGGTCGACACCGAGAGCGTGCTCACGGTCAAGGTCCCGCCCGGCGTCGATACCGGCACCCGCCTCAAGCTGACGGGCGAAGGCGAGCCGGGCGAGCGGGGCGGCCCTCCGGGGGACCTCTACGTGGTGGTGCACGTCCACGAGCACCCGATCTTCATCCGCGAGGACACCGAGGTCATCTGCGAGGTTCCCATCAGCTTCACCCAGGCCGCGCTGGGCTCGACCATCGAGGTGCCCACGCTGGACGGCAAGGTGAAGATGAAGATCCCCTCCGGAACGCAGAGCGGCAAGGTGTTCCGGCTGAGGGGCAAGGGCATTCCGCACCTGAACGGCTACCAGCGCGGCGATCAGCACGTGCGCGTGACGGTCGAGGTGCCGGAGAAGCTGACGAAGAAGGAGCGCGAGCTGCTCGAGCAGTTCGCCGCCCTGGCCGGCGAGGACGCCCACCCGCAGTCGAAGTCGTTCTTCGCCAAGGTGCGGGAGCTGTTCGGGGCGGAGGAGTCGGAAGAGGAAGCTACCGGGTAATCTGACCCGGCCTCCAGCGACGTAGCCGCCACCTTCTCGGCAGCGCGCATCACTGCCACATATCGCGTAACCTGCGCTGGCGCTCCGGCGTAAGGCCTGGATGGGACCGACAGACGAAGAGCTGATGTCGGCCTACGTCGCGGGCAGCGCCCGCGCGTTCGAGGGCCTCTTCGCCCGGCTCGCGCCCAGGGTGCACGCGTTCTTCCTGCGCTCGTTCCGGAATGAGGCGGTGGCGGATGATCTATTGCAGGTCACGTTCATGAAGGTGCACCGGGCCCGGGCGCAGTACCGGCCAGAGCTGAAGCTGATGCCGTGGCTCTTCGCGGTGGCTGCGCGGGTGCGCCTCGACGAGCTTCGCCGGCGGCTGCGGCTGCCGGAGGACGCGGACGAGGAGGCGGTCGCGCGCGCGGACGAGCGGGCGCCGCGGGAGCCGCCACAGAGCACGGACCTGAGGGACGCGGTGCGCGCGGCGCTGGACGCCCTGCCCGAATCGCAACGGACGGTGATCCATTTGCACCGCTACGAGGGATTGACGTTCGCGGAGATCTCCCGCGTCCTGGGCACGACGCCGGGCGCGGTGAAGCTGCGCGCCTTCCGCGGCTACGAGACGCTGCGCGAGCGGCTGAAGGGGCTCTTGTGAGTGCCTGCGACGAGCTTCGTCCGAATGCCGCCGGGATTGCGGCGCTGCCGGCGGGCGACCCGGAGCGGGAGGCCTATCTGGCGCACGCGCGCGACTGCGCCGGCTGCATGGAGGCGCTGCGCGAGGGCGAGAAAGTGGTGGCCGCGCTCGGGAGCGCTGGATTGCCTCCTCCGTCCTCGCGCGCCCTGCAGCGCGCTTCGGCGCCCATTCTCGCCGAGCTGGCCCCCTCCCGCTGGCGGCTGCGGGCGGCGGCCGTGCTGGCCGGGTTCGCGGTCCCGATCCTGTTCTCCAGCGACCGGGACTGGGAGGGTTGGGCGGCAGCCTTGCTGGCCCTGGTGCTCGCGACCGTCCTCAGCGCCACCGCGGGCGCGGTCCGGGCGGGCGCCTGGGTCGCGCTCGCCGCCTCCGCCGGCTTCGCCATCGCCGCGGGTGGCATCCCGGGGTTCGCCGGGATCGGCGAAGGACTGGCGGCGCGGGCCGGACTGGGCTGCTTCGGTCTGGAGATGCTCGGCGCCGCGATGGCGGCGGGCGCGGTGTTGTGGCGGGAAGGGCGCAGCGCGCGATCGCTCCCCGCCGTCGCCGCCGCGGGTGCCCTGGCGGCGCAGGCGGCGCTGCACATCACCTGCGAAGCCCACGACCAGGCGACCCATCTCTGGGTGTTTCACGTCGGGGCGGTCGCGGCCGCGGCGCTCGCCGGGTGGGCCGTGCAATCGCGGCTCTATCCGAGCAGGGCACGGATCTGATCCGCCGAGAGCTCTTCGGGCCAGCCCCGGAAGGGGCCCGCGTACAATGCAGGTTCCGCGAGCGCCACCACCCAGGTGGCCACCCGACCGATCGCGAGCGGCCAGCGGGGCGTGAAGCGCGCCTTCTCCACCACGAAGTCGCGCTCTTCCGGGGACACGGACCGTTCGTACAACGCCAGCTGGAGCGCCTGGACCTGGCCCCTCACGCGAGCGCTCATCGAGACCGCGCGCTCGCGCAGGAGCTGCGCCCGGCGCGCGAATTCGACGCCGGGGACGCGCTCGCCAGACACGATGGCGACGATCTGTAGCGTGGTGTGGAGGTCGCCTGCCCAGATCTCGTCGTAGTGCGGCAAGCCGGCCATCGCCTCCACCGCCGCCCGGGCGGTGGGCTCGGCCGATTCGGGATGGAGGCGGATGAGGCCTGACGACTTCAGGAACTGCTCGAGCTTCGGCAGCCAGGCGCTCTTCATCAGTGCGAAAGGATGGGGAAGCGCGGCCGCTGCGGAGCGGGCCGGGGCGCGCCGGCCGCCTTCGCCGGCCCTTCCGCGCCGGCGATTCCGCCCACCAGATCGTAGTCGCCGGCCTGCTCGATCTCGACCCGGACGATTTCGCCCGGGCGGGCCTCCCCGCGGTTGACGTACACCTTGCCGTCGATCTCGGGCGCCTGGCCCATCCAGCGCCCTTCGAGCAGCAGGTCCGTCTCCTCCGAGACGCCTTCCACCAGGACGTCGATCGTGCGGCCGACCAATTCCTGTTGGTGCCGCTTGCTGATCTTCCGCTGGATCCCGAGCAGGGTCTTCTGGCGCTGCGCCTTGACGCGCTGGGGCAGCTGCCCGTCGAGGTCGTGCGACTCGGTGCCCTCCTCGCGCGAGAACTGGAAGACGCCGACCTTCTCGAAGCGCATCTCCTCGACGAAGTCGAGGAGCTCGCGGAACTGCTCGTCGGTCTCGCCCGGGAAACCGACGATGAAGCTGGTCCGGAACGTGAGATCCGGCACCCGGTCCCGGATCTTGCGCACGAGCCGCCGCACCCAGGCGGCATCGCGCCCCCGCTTCATCCGCCGCAGCACCGGATCGCTGATGTGCTGCAGCGGCATGTCCAGGTAGCGCGCGAGGTTCGGCTGCGTCGCCAGGGCATCGATCAGGGCCTCGGGGAAATCGCGCGGATAGGCATAGTGCAGTCGGATCCACCGGGCCGGCACTTCGCCGAGCGCCTGCAGCAGCTCGTGCAGCTTGGGGCGGCCAGGCAGATCGTGGCCGTACGCGGTGAGGTCCTGCGCAACCAGGTTCAGCTCGACCGCGCCCTCTTGGACCAGCCGGTGGGCCTCCGCCACGATGTCCGCGATGGGGCGGGAGCGCTGCAGCCCGCGCAGGGTGGGGATGATGCAGAACGTGCACTTGTTGTCGCAGCCCTCGGCGATCTTCACGTACGCGGTCCAGCGCGGCATCGAATTGCGCCGCGGCGTGCGGCTGTCCGCGATGTAATCGGGGTCCGGGATGACGGCGCGGTCGCGCTCACCCTTGAGGATCTGCGCGATGCGCGGGTAGGCTGAGGTCCCGACGAAGTGATCGACCTCGGGCATCTCCTGCTGGAGCACGTCCGCATAGCGCTGCGTGAGGCATCCCGCGACCACCAGCGCCTTGCAGCGGCCGGTTTCCTTGAGCTGGGCGTGCTCCAGGATGGCGTCGATCGACTCTTGCTTGGCCTCCCCGATGAAGGCGCAGGAGTTGATCAGGATCACCTCCGCGTCCCGCGCCTCGTCCACCAGCTTGTACCCCTCGTCGAGCAAGCTGCCGAGCATGACCTCGCTGTCCACCCGGTTCTTCGGGCAGCCGAGCGAGAGCAGGTAGAGCGACGGGTTTGCAGAAAGGGCGGTCTTTTGCATCCAGGGGTCCGGCGAAGGGGCCCCCGTATAACAGACTCCGCGCCGGGATTCAGCCCAGGTCGCCCAAGCCCACGAGGAGCTGGAATCTCGGGCTCGTTCATCCCCTGAAAGCCCGAGTCCTCGGGTACCGGTCCGGGAGCTTGGCGCAGTCGCACAGCTACCCCACGTTGGGCTGTTACCGCAGCCGGCACAGAACCCGCGCGTGGCGGTTGCGCACCGGTTGAACCGTGTGAGGCGAAGGGGCTGGGGCTGAAGAGCCCGAGATCCAATTTGCCGTGTAGCGTGCCGGATGGCCGTGTCGGGTCCGACCGCTGTTGGGGTCCGACCGCTCTTGGCTGTTCGGATAATGAGCCGGTGCGTCCTTGGGTGCCGGTGATGGTCAAGGCACATTTTGGGGTTGGCCGCGCACCTCCGAGGCGCTGGTTCAACCGGTTGAACCAGTCCGGTTCCCGCCATGAAGGTCCGACGGCACGGAAGAAAATCCGGCCAACCTTTGCTCACGTACGAACGTCGGATGATAGATGCCCGATTCCGCTCTGGGCGTCGCCCCTCCGGATCGCCGAGGCAGCCGCCTGCGAAGCGGTGTCCTTCCCCCTGCTCGCCGGATTTCGACCGGATAGATATGACGCAGTGCGGCCCGTCCCGGAACGAGTTCACTATGCGACACACTATGAGGAGCCCGGAGCACAGGACTCCGTGTGCTGGTCCCGCGGCACCGTCGATCCATCGCCGGGAGCCGCTTCGGCGCAGCGAACACGCCGAGCACCGCGCTCGGCCCGCAACCAGCACCGACGACGAACTCATCCCCCTTCGGCGGCAGGTCGTGTCTGAGGCTCAGGCGTAGCCGCAAAGCCGCCTTCGGCGGCAGCGGCTAGTCGCGGAAATTCTCGAACATCAGATCCAGCTTCAGCTCGTCCTGCTTGCCGCGCGCCAGCTGGATTGCGCTCTGCAGATCGTCGCGGCTCTTCCCGGAGACGCGGACGGCGTCGCCCTGGATGGAACCCTGGACCTTGAGTTTGCTGTCCTTGATCGCCTTGACGATGGCTTTCGCCTTCTCGATCTCGATCCCCTGCACGAAGCTGAGCACCTGGGAGACGTGCTTGCCGCTCTGCTCGATCGCGCCGTACTTGAGGCCGCGCAGCGGCACCCCGCGCTTCGCCATCTTCTCCACCAGCACCGTGCGCGCGGCCTCCAGGCGCTGCTCGGTGGTGCTGCGGATCTTCAGCCCTTTCTCGGGCGCGCTGACTTTCTCGAGCGATGTCTCCGTGCCTTTGAAGTCGTAGCGCTGGTCGATCTCCTTCTTCGCCTGCTGGAAGGCGTTGTCGACTTCCTGCTCGTTCACCTTGCTGACGATGTCGAGGCTCGGCATGTCACATCTCCAGGACGACCGGCAGCACCATCGGCCGCCTCTCCAGGCCTTTCTTCCACACCGAGCGTACCGCGCGGCGCAGGGCCTCCTCCACGATGCCATGATCCGTGCGCTGGGCGGGAGCAAGCTCCCCCAGGGCCTCGAGCGCCGCTTGCCGCGCCTGGGCGAGGCGCGACTCGTCCAGCCCGGCGACTCCCTTGCCGAACAGCTCCGGACCGCGCACCACCTCGCCGCTCTTGTGGTCGAGCACGCAGAAGCAGACCAGCATCCCAGTCTCCGCCAGGAGCTGGCGGTCGCGCAGGGTGACCTCGCCTACGTCGGAGAACGCGCCGCGCGCATCGAGATAGAGCCGTCCGGCCGAGACCGCGTACGGAACCACCGCCACAATCTCGTCCTTGCGCAGCTCCACCGCGTCGCCGTCCTCCGCGATCACGCAGGCGAGGGGATTGACGCCGGCCGCCTCCGCCGTGCGCGCGTGGGCGGCCAGCATCCGGTATTCGCCGTGGATGGGCACGAAGCTGCGCGGCCGGACCAGGTCGATCATCATCCGCTGCTCCCCCTGGAAGGCGTGGCCGCTGGTGTGCACCAGCTCGCCCGAACCGGAGCTCCCCGACAGGACCCGGCAGCCGCGGCGCACCAGATGATCGATGATGTTGCCGATCGCGCGGTCGTTGCCGGGGATCACCCGGCTGGAGAGGATCACCAGGTCGTTCTTCTCCAGCTGGACCATCGGGTGCTCGCCGAGGGCCAGCCGCGCCAGCGCGCTGCGCGGCTCTCCCTGGGCGCCGGTGCAGAGGACCACCAGCTCTCGCGGCGAGAAATGCCCGGCCGCCTCGGGATCGACGAACGAGTCCGGCGGGCAGCGGAGGTAGCCCAGGTCCAGGGCCAGGCGCACGTTGGTCTGCATGGAGCGGCCGAGCATCACGATCTTGCGGTTGTGCGCGAGCGCCGCCCGCAGCACGCTCTGCACCCGGTGGATGTTGGAGCCGAACATGGCCACCGCGATCCGTCCCTTCGCCAGCGGCCCGGCGAAGATGCGCATCAGTGACTCGCCCACCTCACGCTCGCTGATGCTGGTGCCCTCGCGCTCGGCGTTGGTCGAGTCGGAGAGGAGGCACGCCACGCCGGTCTCGCCCAGCTCCGCGAAGCGGCGCACGTCCAGCAGCTTCCCGTCCACCGGGCTCCAGTCGACCTTGAAGTCGCCGGTGTGGATCACCAGACCCGCGTCGGTGAGCAGTGCGTACCCGACCGCATCGGGGACGCTGTGCGGCACTTGCAGCGGCTCGAAGTCGATGTGGTTCCCCACCATCCCCATGGTGCGGGGCTCGGCGGTTTGCAGGTCCGCGCTGATCCCGTGCTCCGCCAGCTTCTCCTTCACCACCGCGAGCGTGAACCTGGTCCCGCAGACGGCGGCGTCGGGAAACTCCCGCAGCAGATAGGGCAGCGCGCCGACGTGGTCTTCGTGCGCGTGGGTGAGCAGGATGGCGTCCAGCTTTCCGGCCGCCTTGAGGTAGGAGAGGTCCGGCGCGATCACCTCGACGCCGAGCGCCTGCTCCGCGTTCGGGAACATCAGGCCGCAATCGATCACCACCCGGTCGCCGCCAGACTCGACCACCATGCAATTCATTCCCACTTCTCCCAGCCCGCCGAGCGGAATGATGCGGACCGGAGCGGGCGTGGGCGGCACCGGCGCATCGTAACGTCTTTCGCGCGTGCGCGTCGCGGCGGTGGTTTGAGCGACACCTTCAGCACAAGGTTATGACGTACCCTCCCTGGTATGTCGGACCCGCTCGCCAAAGTCCTCAACCCGCCGCAGCTCGAGGCCGTGCGCCACGGCGAAGGGCCGCTGCTCATCCTGGCGGGCGCAGGCTCGGGAAAAACGCGCGTTCTCACCCATCGCATCGCGCACCTCCTGCGCGAGCGCCTGGCGCGGGCCCCGGAGATCCTCGCCGTCACCTTCACGAACAAGGCCGCCGGCGAGCTGCGCGAGCGAGTGGAGAAGCTGGTCGGGCCGGACGCGGAGCGGCTCTGGGTAGCGACGTTCCACGCCGCTGGCGCGCGGATCCTCCGCCGCGAGGCGGAGGCGCTGGGGCTGACGCGCAGCTTCGCCATCTACGACGACGCGGACCAGCTGGCGGAGGCGAAGCGGGCGACCAGCGATCTGGGCTTCGACGTGGGCACGGCCCGGCAGTACCTGGCGCGCATCGATCGATGGAAGAACGCGGGCCTGTTGCCCGCCGAGGTGCAGGTCGCCGAGTACGACGTGCCCGGCAAGACGGCGCTCAAGGTGTACGCGCGATATCAGGCTGCGCTGCAGGCCTCCAACGCGGTCGACTTCGGCGACCTGATCGTGCGCGTCATCGAGCTGTTCAAGAAGCGCGACGACATCCTCCAGGGCTATGCGGGCCGCTTCCGGCACATCCTGGTCGACGAGTTCCAGGACACCAATCCCGCCCAGTACCAGCTCTTGCGCCTGCTCGCCTCGGTCCACGGAAACCTTGGCGTGGTCGGCGACGACGATCAGTCCATCTATCGCTGGCGCGGCGCCGAGGTGGACAACATTCTCGACTTCCCCAAGCACTTCCCGGGCACCCGGGTGGTACGGCTGGAACAGAACTACCGCAGCTCGGGGCGGATCCTGGCCGCCGCGCACGCCATCATCGAGAAGAACGAGCGCCGCGCCGAGAAGAAGCTGTGGACCGCGGCAGGCGAGGGGGAGAAAGTGCGGGTCTTCCTCGCCGAGGACGAGCGCGACGAGGGCGCCCGCATCGCCTCCGAGCTGTACGCGGAGAATGCGCGGGGCACGGCCTATTCCGAGATGGCCGTCTTCTACCGCGCCAACGCGCAATCGCGTGCGCTCGAGGACGCGCTGCGCGCGCGGCGGGTGCCTTACCGGGTCGTCCGCGGGCGATCGTTCTACGACCGCGCCGAGGTCAAGGACATCGCCGCCTACCTACGACTCTGCGTGAACCCGCGTTCGGACGGGGATCTGCTGCGGGTGATCAACACGCCGCCTCGCGGCATCGGCGACACCACGGTCGAGCACCTGCGCGCCTCGGCGAATCGGCAGGGCCTGTCCATCTGGGAGGCGCTGAGCTCGAGCGATCCGGAGATGCCGTCGAATGCCCGGGCGAAGGTCGCGCCGTTCAAGGCGCTGATCGATGAGCTGCGAAAAGGAGTGGCCGAGGACGCCGGCGCCGCCGACGCGATCGAGCGGGTGATCGATCGGACCGGGTACGCCGACCGGCTGCGCCTGGAAGGCGAGGAGGGCGAGGATCGGCTGGAGAACCTCCTGGAGCTCGTCGGGGCCGCCCGCGAGTTCGATCGCGCTTGGGCAGGCGAGCTCACGCAGCCCCTGGACTCCGAGCCGACCCCGGCTGCGAGCCCGGAGCTGAAGCCGGTGGTCCCCAATCCACTCACCCAGACGCGCGCCCAGTATCTGCGCGCGGTCCGGGCCGCGCCGGGGTCGCTGGGAAGCTCGCAGGCTTCCGAGGACCCGCCTGGCGATCGGCCGGATCCCGCTGCGGCGCTGGCCGCCGCATCTCCGGATGACGAGGACGGGCGCGCCGACACGCCGCTCCTGGGCTTCCTCGAGCAGCTCGCGCTGGTCGGCGATGCGGACGCGGCGGCGGGAGGCGACCGCGTCTCGCTGATGACGCTGCACGCGGCGAAGGGGCTGGAGTTCGACGCCGTGTGGATGACCGGCATGGAGGAGCGCGTGTTCCCGTCGTCGCGCTCCCTGGGGCAGACGGGCCCGATGGCGTCCGGCGAAGAGGACCCGGCCGAGATGGCCGAGGAGCGTCGCCTCTGCTACGTGGGGATGACCCGCGCCCGCAAGCGTCTGTCGCTCTCGCTGGCCCGCTGCCGGTCGCTCTTCGGTGAGCTGCGCTTCAACGTTCCCTCGCGATTCGTCCGCGAGCTGCCGGACGGGCTCACCGAGGGTCTGGCCTCCCTGGAGCGTCTTTCTCCAATGCAGGAAAGGGCCCGCAAGGACGTCTTCTACGACGACTTCGACCAGCGGCCCCGATATCGCGAGGATGCCCCGCTGCCGGCGCGGAACAAGATGCGCGAGTCACGGCACGATCCGGCCTCCAAGCCCGTGGTCAGGCAGGCGGCGCCCGGGGTGGGCGGCCTGGGGCCTGGCGCGCGCGTGAAGCACCCCAGCTTCGGAGTGGGCACCGTCGAGGACAGCGACGGCGAGGGCATGAACCGCAAGCTGGTGGTCCGCTTCGGGCCGGGCGTCGGGCTGAAAAGGGTCCTGGCCCGATTCATCGACCCGGTCTAAGCGCGGCCACCGAAGGCGGCTTAGCGCAGGCTTAGCGCCTACGCCTGCGCGCGATCATTCCCCGTTATGAGACTCATTCTAGCCGGCTGCCGGCCTCACCCACAGGTACATGTACGGCCGCAGCAGATAATCGACGAGGGTCCCCAGCGCGACCTGGACCAGCCCGGCCGCGAACGCCTGTCCGAATCCGATGTCGTACGCGATGGTGTAGACGAGGAACCACGCCACGAGCGCGACGATCCCCGGGATGATCAGGAACCAGAACCAGGCGAAGGGCGTCACCACCACGGCGACCAGGAATGTGACGAGGAGCGCGCGCGGGAGGGTGTTCTTTGGATTGCGCGGCGAGACCGCCGCCACTGACACCATCACCACCAGAGCGTGGATCAGCCACGACGCAACCTTCAGGGCGAGCCAGTCCATCAGGGGAAGATAGCGTGATCCGGGCCCCTGGATCGGTTAGAGATCGGGACCAGGATGATCCCGGACGTTCCCGTCACCGACCAGCTGCTGCACGCGCTCCCGAAGACGGACCTGCACTGCCACCTCGACGGCTCGCTGCGGCTGCAGACGATGCTCGATCTGGCGGACCAGCAGGGGGTCCGCCTTCCGGCGGATACGGTCGAGGGGCTCGCCAAGGCGATGAAGATCGGCCAGGGGCACGGGAGCCTGGAAGAGTATCTCAAGGGATTCGAGATCACGCTCAGCGTTCTCCAGACCGAGGACGCCCTCTACCGCGCGGCCTACGAACTGGGGGTCGACGCCGCCGCGGAGAACTGCAAGCTGATCGAAGTGCGCTATGCGCCGGTGCTGCACCTCCAGAAAGGCCTCAAGCCGACGGTGGTCGTCGAGGCGGTGCTGGAGGGGCTGCGCGCGGCGACGCGCGAGACCGGAATCCTCGCCGGCGTGTTGGTCTGCGGCATCCGCAACATGAGCCCCGACACCTCCCTGCGGCTGGCGGAGCTGTCGGTCGCGTACAAGAACCGCGGCGTGCTCGGATTCGATCTCGCCGGCGCGGAGCACGGGAACCCGGCCAAGGACCACCAGGAAGCGTTCCAGCTCATCCTCAACAACAACATCAACTGCACGGTGCACGCGGGAGAGGCGTACGGCCCTCCTTCCATCGCGCAGGCGCTGCACTACTGCGGCGCGCACCGCATCGGGCACGGCGTAAGGCTGCGCGAGGACGGCGACCTGCTCAACTACGTCAACGACCACCGCATCCCGATCGAGTGCTGCCCATCCAGCAACGTCCAGACCGGCGCGGTGGCCGACATGGCGTCGCACCCGTTCAAGTTCTACCTGGACTTCGGCATCCGGGTGACGATCAACACGGACAACCGGTTGATCACCGACACCACCATGACGAAGGAGCTGTCGGTCGTCTCCAAGCAGTTCGGCCTGACTTCCGGCGACATCCGCAACATCCTGGTGGCCGGATTCAAGAGCTCGTTCCTCACCTTCCACGACCGGGCCCAGCTGGTGCGCAAGGCGCAGAACGAGATGGACGAGATCGTGCGGCAATTCGCCGAGCGGAACGGCGTGCCGAAGAAGGGTGCCGGGTCGAAGCCGCCTCCCTCCAAGCCCGTGCACTCGAAGCCCCCGCCGGCGAAGCGTTCCTGACCCGGGTTGACTGAACAGCGGGGCGGGGCGCCATTGCGACTTGCCGCGGCCGGAGCTACCGTCCGCCCATGACGCTCGGAAAAACCCTCGCCATGATCCTCGCGGGAGGGGAGGGTCGCCGCCTCGCCCCGCTGACACAAGAGCGCTCCAAGCCCGCGGTCACGTTCGGGGGGCGATACCGGATCATCGATTTCGTCCTCTCCAACTTCGCCAACTCCGGCGTGCTGCGGATGAAGGTGCTCACGCAGTACAAGTCGGAGTCGCTCAACACCCACATCTCGCGAGGCTGGCGGCTCAGCTCCATGCTGGGGCAGTTCGTCGACAGCGTGCCCGCGCAGCAGCGCACCGGTCCTGAGTGGTACAGGGGCTCGGCCGACGCCATCTACCAGAACCTCAACCTGGTCACCGACGAAGAGCCCGAACACGTCTTCGTGTTCGGCGCCGACCACATCTACCGCATGGACGTGCGCCAGATGCTCGATTTCCATATCGAGCAGAAGGCCGACTGCACGGTGGCGGCCATCCCCATGCCCATCGAGGAGTGCAGCTCCTTCGGGATCATCACCGCCGACAAGCAGGGCCGGATGATCGACTTCCAGGAGAAGCCGAAGAATCCCAAGCCGATGATCGGCAACGCGCGCGCGGGGCTGGTCTCGATGGGCAACTACCTCTTCACCACCGAGGCGCTGGTGCGCGAGATCGTGCGCGACGCAGGAGAAGACAGCGCGCACGACTTCGGCAAGTCCATCATCAGCCAGATGCACAAGCGCACCAAGGTGGCGGTCTACGACTTCGCCACCAACAAGATCCCCGGCCAGGAGCCGAAGGAAGCCGGCTACTGGCGCGACGTGGGAGACCTCGACACCTACTACGACTGCAACATGGACCTGGTGGCGGTGGACCCCAAGCTCTCGCTCTACAACACCTGGTGGCCCATCTACACGGCGCCCAACCCCACCGCCGCGCCCGCGAAGTTCGTCTTCGCCAACGAGGAGGAAGACCGCGTCGGCCACGCCACCGACTCGCTGGTGAGCGAAGGCTGCATCATCTCCGGGGGACGCGTCCATCGCTCGGTCATCTCGCCGAACGTGCGCATCAACTCCTACGCGGACGTGTCGGAGAGCATCCTCTTCGAAGGGGTCAAGGTCGGGCGGCGCGCGCGCATCCGGAGGGCGATCATCGACAAGTACGTCGACATCCCGGCCGGTGTGGAGATCGGGTACGATCCAGTGGAGGACAGCAAGCGGTTCTCCGTCAGCCCGAAGGGTATCGTCATCGTTCCCAAGGGAATGCGCCTCTCCGGCTGAGAAAGGCGTTCTTGGCGCGCGTCGTCTTCCTCTGGCACCTGCACCAGCCCGAATACCGCGACCCGGTCTCCGGCCAGCCCGTGTTGCCCTGGGTGCGCCTGCACTCGACGCGCGCCTACAACGACATGGCCGCAGCGCTCGAGCAGCACGAGAAGGCGCGGGCGGTGGTGAACTGGGCGCCGTCGCTCCTGCTCCAGCTCGAGGCCTACGCCTCCGGGGCGGCGGTGGACCGCGACGAGGAGATCGCGCGCAAGCCCGCCGATGCGCTCACTCCGGCGGAGCGCGCTCACGTCCTGCGGCAGGGCTTCTCCGCCGACTGGGACGTCTGGGTGAAGCCGGTTCCGCGCTTCGCCGAGCTGCTGGGGAAGCGCGGCACCGACCTCTCGCGGATCGACCTGGCCCGCGTCCAGGAGGCGTTTTCGGCGCAGGACCTGCTCGACCTCCAGGTCCACTTCATGCTCGCCTGGATGGGATTCGCGGCCCGCCGCGAGCAGCCGGTCATCGCCGAGCTGGTGCGGAAGGAGCGGGGGTTCACGGACGCCGAGAAGACCCAGCTCCTCGACGCCTCGCGGGACATCGCCCGCCGCATCGTTCCGCGCTGGAAAGCGCTTTTGCGGCGCGGCGTGGTCGAGATCACCTGCTCGCCGATGTTCCACCCCATCCTGCCGCTGCTGGTCGACAGCGACTCCGCCCGTCGGGCCATGCCGGACGCGGCGCTTCCCCCGCGCTTCCAGTACCCGCAGGACGCGCGCGAGCAGGTGCGCCGCGGCCTGACGCGCGCCGAGAAGGATTTCGGGACGCGCCCGGTGGGGATGTGGCCCAGCGAGGGATCGGTGTCGCCGGAGGTGCTGCAGATCCTGGGCACGGAAGGCGTGCGCTGGTGCGCGACCGACCAGGGGAACCTGGAGCGGAGCGAGCTGGATCAGCCCGCCGACGGCAAGCCGCTGCATCATGTGCCCTGGATCTGCGGGCAAGTGGCCGTGTTCTTCCGCGACCGGGACCTGAGCGACCGCATCGGGTTCCGGTATGCGCGGATCGACGCGCGGGAAGCCGCCGGCGACCTGCTCGGCCGGATCGCGAGCGTGGGAAAGGACGCCACGGTCACCCTCGCGCTCGACGGGGAAAATCCCTGGGAGCGGTATCCGCGCTCCGGTGAGCCGTTCCTGGACGCGCTCTACGGCAGCCTCGGCGACAAGGTCGTGCCGGTGCTGCCGCGCGAGGAGCTCGCGGCCCGCCCGCCCAAGCGCCGCATCGCCCGTATCCATTCGGGGAGCTGGATCGAGTCGAGCTTCCGCATCTGGATCGGACATTCCGAAGACAACCAGGCCTGGACCCTGCTCGGGCAAGCGCGGGCGGCCCTGGAGAAGGCGCGCCCGCAACTGCCGGAGGACCGGTTCGAGAAGGCTTATCAGGCCGTGCTCGCGGCGGAGGGAAGCGACTGGTTCTGGTGGTACGGCGATGATTTCACCACCGACAATGCGCCGGAGTTCGACGCGCTCTTCCGCCGGAACGTCGAGCAGGTCTTCCTCTCCATCGGAGTGGTCCCACCCGAGCGATTGGCGCGCCCGATCATCGCGCCCTCCAAGGACAAGGCGCAGGCCAGGGCGATCTCGGTGGCGCCGAGGCGCTTGATCCACCCTCTGATCGACGGATATTCGCGCAGCTATTTCGAGTGGAGCGGGTCGGGTTTCTACCGGCCGGGCAGCATCGCCGGCGGATCGATGTACCAGGGCGGCGGCGCATTCTCGCAGCTCTGGTATGGGTTCTCCCTCACCGACCTCTACCTGCGGCTGGATCCGGCGCAGGGCGCGGACACCTCTGGCGAGCTCCGGGTCCTGCTGGTCCTCGACAAGACCGAGCGCACCCTGCGCATGGAGGTGCGCCCCGGCGGGGCCGAGTGTCCGGTTCTCGATGAGCGGGGCGAGAAGGTCGGGTCCGGCTATTCCGGGACGATCGTCGAGCTGGCGGTCGGCACGGGCGCTCTCGGCCTCTCTCCGTCCGACCGCGCCGGCCTGCTGCTGCGGCTGATGCGAAACGGGCTGGAGGTGGATCGCCTCCCCCGGTACGGGGAGTTGGAGCTCGTGGTCCCGGACCAGGGCTTCGAACGAGCGCATTGGCACGTCTGAGTTGCGATTTTTGCTAGATTGGGTCCTGCGTGCCCCAACTCCGCAGAGATCCAGTCGTGGGACGATGGGTCATCATCGCGCCGGAACGGGCCGAGCGTCCGAGCGCTTTCCTGCGCCCGACGCCGGAGCGCGACACCGGGGTATGCCCGTTCTGCCCCGGCAACGAGTCCCTGACCCCGCCCGAAATCCTCTCGCGCCGGACCAACGGGACGTGGTCGCTGCGCGTGGTCCCGAATCGCTATCCGGCCTTGCGGACCGAGATCCAGCTCTCCCGCTCCGGCGTGGGCATGTTCGACAGCATGTCCGGCGTGGGCGCGCACGAAGTGGTGATCGAGACCCGCGACCACCGCTCCACACTGGCCGACGAGCCGGTGGAGCAAATCGCCAGCGTGCTGCGCGCCTGGCAGGAGCGCATGGTGGACCTCTCCCGCGACGTCCGCCTGAAGTCGCTGATCGCGTTCAAGAACCACGGCGTTCCGGCCGGTGCGACGCTCTTCCACGCCCACTCGCAGCTGATCGCGCTTCCCTTCGTGCCGGAGGCGCTGCATGCCGAGCTGCGTGCAGCCGCCAAGCACTTCGAGGATAAGGAGCGCTGCATCTGGTGCGACATCGTGGCGCAGGAGACCCGCGAGAAGGAGCGGATCGTGCTGGAGTCGGACGCCGCCGTGGTGCTGTCGCCCTGGGCCGCGCGCAGCCCGTTCGAGCTGTGGGTCCTGCCCCGGGAGCACCGCTCGTCTTTCGAGTCAGCCACCGAACAGGAGCTACGCGCCGTGGCGGACTCGCTCCGGACGGTGCTGCGCAAGATTGACGTGGCGCTGGAAAAGCCCGCCTTCAACCTCTTTTTGCACACGATGCCGCTGCGCGAGCCGCACAACGATTTCTATCATTGGCACCTCGAGCTGAAGCCGGTCCTCACCCAGCAAGCCGGCTTCGAGTGGGCGACCGGGTGCTTCGTCAACCCCACCGCACCGGAGGAGGCCGCGAGCTTCCTGCGGCAGACGGAGGTCTTTCCGTGAAGATTCTCTTCGTCGCTTCGGAAGCGGCGCCCTACGTAAAGACCGGGGGCCTCGGCGACGTCATCGGCGCGCTTCCGCGGGCCCTGGCCAGGCGCGGCCACGACGTCCTGGTGGTCATTCCGCGCTACGCGTCGATCGACGGGCAGCAGTTCGGCCTGCGGGACACCGGGCGGCGGGTGGAAGTGCAGTTCCCGGGTCTCAGCGCCGGCGCGCACATCCACGTGCACGCTCCGGCGGAGCGGCTCCGCTTCCTCTTCCTGCAGAACCCCTGGTTCGACCGCCGCGAGCTGTACGGCGAGGGGGGAAAGGACTACCGCGACAACCACAAGCGCTTCGCCCTGCTCTCCGCGGGATCGCTGGAAGCGGCGAGGCAGTGGAACTTCATCCCCGACGCGATCCATGCCCACGACTGGCAGGCGGCGCTGGTCCCGCTGATCGTGAAGCGCGGCTGGGCAGGGCGGCCGCCGCCCCTGCGTGCCCGCTCCGTCTTCACCATCCACAACATGGCCTATCAAGGGATCTTCCCGCGAGAGACGATGGCCGAGTTGGACCTCCCCGGGGATCTCTTCAACCCCGATGCTCTGGAGTTCTACGGCAAGATCAGCTTGATGAAGGCGGGGCTGGTCTTCGCCGACAAGCTGACCACCGTCTCGCCCACCTATGCGCGCGAGATCGTCGAAAGCAGCGAGACCGGCGCCGGACTCCAAGGCCTCTTGCGCCACCGGCAGGCGGACCTGACCGGGATCATGAACGGGGTCGATACCGAGGGTTGGAGTCCGGACAAGGACCCGCTCATTCCGCACACGTACACGGCCCAGGACCTTTCCGGGAAGGCCGTCTGCAAGGCGGAGCTTCAACAGGAATTGGGCCTGGAGCAGCAGCCCGGCACGATGCTTTGCGCGGCGATCGGCCGTCTCGCGCACCAGAAGGGATACGACATCCTCGCCCAGGCGGTCCCGGGGATGATGCAGCGCGGGGTCCAGCTGGCCCTGCTGGGCACCGGAGATGCCGCGCTCGAGGAGGTGTTCGCGGCCCTTGCCTTGAAGCATCTCGGCCGGGTGTCTGCGCAACTCCGCTTCGACGATCGCCTTGCGCACCGGATCGAGGCCGGCGCCGACGTGTTCGTCATGCCCTCGCGGTTCGAGCCCTGCGGGCTCAACCAACTCTACTCGCTGCGCTATGGAACGCTTCCGCTGGTCCGCGCCGTCGGGGGGCTCGCGGACAGCATCAGCGAGGGCCCGCAGGGGTGGGGGTTCCGCTTCGAGCAGGAGACGCCCCAGGGGTTCCTGGAGGCGCTCGATCGCGCCCTGGCGCTCTGGCGCGACAAAGGCGCCTGGCGCGCGGCCCAGCAGCGCGCGATGGCGCGCGACCACTCCTGGGAACGCGCCGCCGCCCAGTACGAGGCGCTCTACCGGGCGTAGGAAGGGCTTGCGCGGTTCCCGCAGCGGAAGTAGACTTAGATTGAGATTGAGACGCATTCTCAATTTCATCGCTCAGTGATCCTCTGCATCTGCCAGGCCGTCAGCGACCGCGAAGTGGATGCCGCCATCCAGGACGGCGCCCGCTCGGTTGCGGACGTCGCCCGGGCGTGCGGCGCCGGCAGGCACTGCGGGTGCTGCTGCCCGGCGATCGAGCAGCGCATCCACAGCGCTTGCGCCGGCGCCTGCGAGGATTGCCCCCGCCTTGCGCCTGAGCTAGCGTCCGCCGCCTTCTGAGGGGAGGCCCGGCGCATGAAAGGCGACAAGCAGATCGTCTCGCTGCTCAACGACGTGCTGACGGCCGAGCTGACCGCGGTCAACCAGTACTTCCTCCACGCCCGCCTCTGCCACCACTGGGGATATGGCCGCCTCTACGAGAAAGTGCGCAAGGAGAGCATCGAGGAGATGAAGCACGCTGACGAGCTGATCGAGCGCATCCTGTACCTGGAAGGGCTGCCAAACCTACAACGGTACGGCAAGGTCAGCGTCGGCCAGACGGTCCCCGAGCAGTTCCAGCTCGATCTGGAGGTCGAGTACGAGTCGGTGAAGCGGCTCAACGCGGGCGTCGAGGCCTGCCGCACCGCCGGCGACAACGGCACCCGGGACTTGCTCGAGCGCCTCCTCCACGAGGAGGAAGCGCACGTCGATTGGCTCGAGACGCAGCAAGAGACCATCAAGCAGATCGGTCTCGAGCGGTACCTTTCCGAGCAACTCAAGTAGACTGCTGCTTCAGATCAAACGCCGAGCACGCAGTAAACTGCTGCTTCAGATCAAACGCCGAGCACGCAGAGCACGCCGAGGCGGATAAGTAGTCTCGAGAAATCGTTTTTTTGGGGTGGTTGGTGCCAGCTCCGACCGGTCGGAGCAACTCCGGAACGTCGCGGTTGGCGAGATGATCACACCCCCCAACCCTCGGCGTGCTCGGCGTGCTCGGCGTTTGATCTGAAGCCTTAAACGCGCGTTTCTTTGGGGAGCTGGGAGAGGTACTCCTCGACGAGTTGCTTTTGCTTGCCGTCGTCCATGTTCATCTGGACGAGGCGGCCGGCGGCCTCGATGGCGATGTCCACCGCTTGCGCGCGCAGTTCCGCGAGGGCCTGCCGCTTCTCTTCGGAGATGGTCTTGCGCGCGGCTGCGAGCAGCTCATCGCTCTGCTTCTTCGCCGCAGCGATCAGCTCCGCCTTCGCGGCTGCCACTTCCAGCTGGTTCTTGCGCACGAGCTCGGCCGACTCCTCTCGCGCCCGCTCCAGAGCGGCCCGCATCTCCGCGCTGGCCGCCTCCGCCGCTGCCCGCTCCCTCTTCGCAGCCTCGATTGCCTCGGCGATGGTCTTCTCGCGCGTCTCGATCATCTGGAGGATGGGCCCCCAGGCGAACTTGCCGAGCACCACGATGAGCAGCGCGAAGGTGACGAACGTCCAGAAGCTCAACGCGAAGTTGATGTCGGTGAGGCCTGCTGCGAGGAGCATCTGCGGTTCCTCCGTGAAACCGGGGGCCTTGTATCACAGGCCCCCGTCCGGCGTTCGAGGGTCAGACCTTGACGGCGAGAATGATGCAAACCACCTCTGCGAACAGCGTGACGCCTTCGATCAGCGCCGCCGCGATGATCATCGAGGTGCGGATGTCGCCGCCAGCGGAGGGCTGGCGGGCGGTCCCTTCCATGGCCGCGGCGGCGAGCCGGCCGATGCCGAAGCCGGCGCCGAGGACGGCGAGGCCGGCCCCGATTCCTGCGGCGAAGTACCCGAGCGAGAACTGGTTCATGGTTCAACCTCCCCACTTCATGAATGCCAAGAGCCCCGGCGGCGGGGAGTGGCATGTTGTCGCGGGGTATGGACCCGAGGCCGCCAGAAGCCCAGCCCGCGAAGTCGGGAGCCGACGGCTCCCGGCTCCTAGTGCGCGTGTTGCGTCATGCCGATGAACAGCGCGGAAAGCATCGTGAACACGTAGGCCTGCACCAGCGCGACGAACAGCTCCAGCATGAAGATGCCGAGCGCGAAAGCGACGCTCACCGGCGCCACGTACACCGAGATGAACAGCGTCAGCGCGATGAGGAAGAAGATGACGATGTGCCCGGCCACCATGTTGGCGAAGAGGCGGACCGTCAGCGCGAACGGCTTGGTGAACAGGCCGAACAGCTCGATCACGAACATGAGCGGCCAGAGCGCGGCCGGCACGCCGGAAGGCACCAGGTGCACCCAGTAACCCACCACGCCCTGAGCCCGCATCCCGGCGACCTGGGTGATGACGAAGGTGAAGAGGGCCAGCACCACGGTCACCGAGATGTTGCCGGTGGCGGTGGAGATGCCCGGGAATCCCCGCCAGCGCGGGATGGGCAAGAGTCCGGTCAGGTTCATGAACAGGATGAAGAAGAACGCCGAGCAGAGATAGGGCGTGTAGAGGTTCGCGTGATGGCCGATGTTCTTGGTGGAGATCTCGTCCCGGATGAACATCACGAACGTCTCGAGCAGGTTGTACCCGCCCTTCGGGATCAGGGCTCGCTTGCGGGTGGCGAGCCCGACCACGATCAACAAGATGCCCGCCGCGAGCCACATGTTGATGACGTGCTTGGTGATGTCCAGGCGGATGTAGCGATTGCCGATCCAGAATCCCAGCGGCACCACCCGCTCGTCCTCGACGTGATGAAAGATGTGCTCGGCGATGTTGCCCTCGTGCTCGTTCGCGCCCTGGTCGTGCTCCGGCTTGTGGGCGCCGGGGGCCACCTCCTGATGGCCCGCATGCTCGTTGGCTGCGGGAGAGGAGTCCGCCACCGGCGTTCCCTGCCGGTGTGCCTCCGGCTGCGCCTGGGCGACGAGGACCGTCGCGAGGAGGAGGATCATGGAGTGGCTCCCTGCGGCCGCGAGCTGGCGTGCACGAACAGCACTTCGATCACCTGGGTCGCGGCGTAGAGGGTGAAGAAAGCGGCGACATATACCAGGGCCAGATTACCCCGCGCTCCCGAGGCGAGAAGGCCCGCGGCTACCAGTGCCGCCCGACACAGAAATCCAATGGAAAACCCGGTCAGTACGCCGTTGACGCCCTTCCCGGCCGCGCGCGCGAGCGCTGCGAAGGCGCAGAGCGCTCCCAATGCCCCGGCTGCCGTGCCGTACACGGCGGGACCGCGGGCAGGCTCCGGCAAGAGAAGCGAGAAGCCGATCCCCAGAGCGCACGCGGCCGCGCTGGCCATCGCGTAAGGGCCGGCCTTGGTCCTCGTCTCGCTCACTTCGGTCTCTTGCTCAGATTCATCAGGATCTTGAAGAACATGTAGAAACCGACGCCGATCCCAAGCAGCGCCCCGGATACCAGCAGCCAGGGACCGGTGGAAAGCTTCTTGTCCAGCCACCATCCGGCGAGGGTGCCCAGCCCGACCGCGCCGGCGAGTTGCCAGCTGGCGTCGATGTAGGGCCCCGCCTTCCGGTACGAGGAGGCGATGCCCTCGCCGACTCCTTCCGGACGCTCGTTCTGTTCCTTGCCGGCCACGTGCCCTTCCGAAAAAAGGCAGCGCCGTGTAGCACGCGCCCGGAGTGAGAGTCAAACGGGCTGTGTTATTGTGCTTGTCCGTGCTTCGTCCTTCCAACAGCCTGCTCGGAAGCTCGCGCGCCACGCGGCGTGCAACCCTTCGCGTCGAGCGCCTGAGAGCGCTCTCGCAGATCGTGCGCTTTTTCAAGGGCGTGATCGTGCGGCTCGTCACCATGCTCGTGGATCTCGTTTTGCTCTGGCTCCTCCCCTTCGCATATCTGGCCGCCGCGTACCTGGCCCTGGACATTCCGGCCCGCTGGCTCGCGCGTCGCGACGCCTACGGCAGATGGGGGCTCCTCATGTTCGCAGCCGCGGTCGCCGTCGAGCTGCTCGGCATCGCGCGCGCCAGGCGCGACGCCCCACCGATCGCGCCGGTGCGGCCCAAGTTCGCCAAGGTCATGCTCGGCCTGTCCTGGGTCGCAGCCGTTCTCTTCACCATCGGCGATCTCGCTTCCTAGCCCCGGCCGCCGCAGGCGGCTCAGGGGCTACGCTTGAGCCTCAGACAAGGCCGGCCACCGCAGGCGGCTCAGGGGCTTGTGCCTCAGACACGGCCGGCCGTCAGGGGCTACGCAGCGAGCGCGGCGCGAAGCGCCCGGGCCGTCTCCTCGATCTCCTGCGCCCCGTGCTCGCTGGAGACGAACGCGGCCTCGAACTGCGATGGCGGCAGGTACACGCCGCGCTCGAGCAACGCGCGATGCAGGCGTCCGAAATGCGCCGTATCGGCCTTCTTTGCCGTCGGGTAGTCGTAGACCTCGTCCCGGGCGAGGAAGCAGGTCCACATCGAGCCGACCTGGTTCACCTGGCCTGCCACCCCGGCCCGACCGAGCTCCTCCCGGATCCGCGCGCAGAGCTCCTGCGTGCGCCGCTCGACGGACTCGACGAAGCCAGGCTGCGCGACGAGCTCGAGCATGGCGATCCCGCCCGCCATCGCCAGCGGATTCCCGGAGAGCGTTCCCGCCTGGTAGATGGGCCCCTCGGGCGCCACCCGGTCCATCACCTCCTCGCGGCCCCCGTACGCGCCGACCGGGAGCCCTCCCCCGATGACCTTCCCCAGGCAAGTGAGGTCCGGCTCGATTCCGAACCGCTCCTGCGCGCCGCCACGCGCGACGCGGAAGCCGGTCATCACCTCGTCGCAGATGAAGAGCGCTCCGGCCCTCCGCGACTCCTCCTGGAGTACCTCGAGGAAACCCGGCCGTGGCAGGAGCACGCCCATGTTACCCACCACGGGCTCGATGATCGCCGCGGCCGTCTCGCGGCCCGCGGGTCCGCGGAAGTAGTCGCGGACGGCTCCGGCGTCGTTGTAAGGCAACACCGTCGTGAGCGCCGCCAGCGCCTTCGGAACTCCGGGCGAGTCCGGAAGGCCCAGCGTTTCCACGCCCGACCCGGCTCGGACCAGCAGCGCATCCGTCGCGCCGTGGAAGCAGCCCTCGAACTTGACGACGCGCTCGCGCCCGGTAAACCCACGGGCGACGCGCAGTGCCGACTGCGTCGCTTCCGTGCCGGAATTCACGAAGCGCAGCTTTCGCATGGAGGGCACGAGGGCGCGGACCTTCTCCGCCAGGACGCTTTCCCGCACGGTCGGCGCGCCGAAGCTCGTGCCCAGCGCCGCCGCCTGCTGGATGGCCTCGACGATGCGCGGATGCGCGTGCCCTGCGAGCAGCGGTCCCCAGGAGAGCACGTAGTCCAGGTACGCGTTTCCGTCCTCGTCGTAGAGGCGCGCTTTCTCTCCGCGCGCGATGAAGACGGGATCCCCTCCCACGCCGTTGAAAGCGCGGACCGGCGAATTCACCCCTCCGGGGAAGAGGCCTCTTGCGCGCGCGAGCTCGCGGCGCGACTTCTCGGTGTTCAGCGACGACATGGCGGGCAGGGATCTAGCGCCCCCGCCGGCCACGGTAAAGCGCCACGGCTATGAGCTGGGCTGGGCTAGTTCCTGGGCTAGTCCGCCAGCGACAGGAGGGCTCGCTCGTGATCATCCGCCCTAGCATCAAATAGTCTCTCGCCCCTTCCTGTTTGCGGCGCGCTGATTGTGCGAGCGAGTGTCGCGCGAGCACGTTTGTTGTCTGTGTTCCTTCCCTCACTCAGTCAAACCAGTGCGGGGCGCGGTGTGCGGTGTGTCGACTCAGGAAGCCGCGCGCAGATAGCCGACGGGGTGCGTGGCCCTCGCGCCGACGGATCAGAAAGCACACGACGCGCAGAATGCGCCGCCCCGTGTCTCTCGCTTCACGTGAAGTGTCTCGCCAGCGGGCTCGCTTTCTGCGGCGGCGGCGCAGGGCCATGCAGCCCGGCGGCGTCTCAGCGAACGATACTGGAAGCGTCAGCTTAATGCTGCGAGGTGCGCCCTTGCGCGTATCCGCGATCCCACACGGCCTTCGTGTTGCGCGGATTCACCGGGCTGCCGCGCAGCAGGCGGCGCTCTGCGCGCTCGAGGGCGAACTGTACGGCGTCGGGGGAGTCGTGCCGCGGGAGCGCGTCGGTATATGCCTTGACGGCGGCCTCGTCGTTGCCAGTCTCGGCCAGGCAGTTGCCCTTCTCGAACAGCGCTTCCGCGCCCTTCTGCGTACCGTGATACTTCCGCTCCACGGCGTCGTATGCGGCGATTGCGTCCTGATGCCGTCCGGAGAGGTGATAGCTCGATGCGGAGAGAAGCGCGGCGGCAGGGGCGAGCTTCGACCTGGGCCATCGCCGCTGCAGCTCGGAGGCGGCCGCGCGGGCGTCGTGGAACTGGCCCTGGTCGAGGAGCGCCCGCGCGATCTTCATCTGGGCGGCGTCCGCGCCGGGCCGGTCGGGAGCGGTGGCCACTTGATCGCGCCAGGCCTCGAGGGCGCCCTTCACGTTCCCGATCCGCATGTCGAGATCGCCGAGCCGCACGCGGGCCTCGAACGCTTCGGCCGAAGTCGGGTACCGCTTGACCAGCTCGCGGTACTCGGAGGCGGCGCAGCGTGGATCGTCGAGATACACCGCGCAGAGATCGCCCGCGAGCTTGAGCGTGCCACGCCGGACGGCGTCCACCTTCTGTCCCTGCTCGTCGCGCAGCGTGAGCAGGATGGCGCGGGTTTCCAGCAGCGCGGTCTTGTGGTGGCCGGCCAGCGCGAGGTCCCGCGCGTGCTGCAGCCGTGCTTGAGGACGCCCGCAGGCTGCGAGCATCGCTGCCATCGTCGCGAGGAAGATCGTTCGCGTCACGAGGAATTCGGTACCACCCCGGGGAGGGCACCGCAACGCTGGAATCGTGCGTCGGGGTGGAGCGGGGTAGGTGTTTCAGCGCCGGTAGCCCGGAGCCCCCAGCGCGACCGCGTGCCCGAAGGCGTCGGTCCAGAAAATCAGACCGTGCGCGATGGATGGACCGGCGTATGTCGCGATCTTGCCGTCGAAGCTGCGGAGGAGCATGCCGTCGGCGGCGTCGAGGATCTCGAGCCAGCTCGCGGTGCCGTCCGGAGCGCTCGACTCGACGGCCAGGATCTCACCGGCCGCCGCGACCGGCGCGATCACGTAGCCACGCGTCGCATGCCTCCAGAGGACGCTCCCGGTCGCCGGCTCGAAAGCGACCACCGAGCCGGGATCGCCGCCGGGAATGGCCGTGCGCCCGCCAGCTGCGTAGAGCTTGCCGCGGGAAACAGCCGGCGTGGAGATGCTGCCCCAGCCTGCGGAAGGATCGCCGCCCTCACCGGGATTGGCGGGATCGACCACGGCGATGCGGAATTTCCAGAGCGGCCCGCTAGAGAGCCGATCGCGACGCAGCACGTAGAGGTTGCCGTCCTTGCTGGTGGCGGCGACCAGCTTCAGCCCCGCTGCATCGACGAGCGCCGGCGAGCTGCCGAAGTCGGCGTTCTCGAGCGAGGTGGGGTTCTGCCAGGAATCGACCACCTCGAGGGTGCGCGGGTCCAGCGCGAGGAACGCCTGCGCGTATGGCTCTGCGCTCGCCGGTCCAATGCGATTGCCCGTGGTTGCATAGAGGCGGTTCTCTTCTTCCGCGACGGCGATGCTGCTCCAGATGGTCCCGCCCTGCTGGCCGGCGCCTACCAGTGCCTTCGACTGTACGACGCCCGTCGCAAGGTCGACGGCGACGATGCGCCCAGCCACCTCGTCGCAGTGCGCCGAGGAGGCGACGCCGAGGTACAAGCGGCCGAGCGCGGTCGACACCGCGGGCGAGGACTGGACGAATTCGCCATGGCCAGCCGGCGTCGGATCGGCGATGCGCGCCGACCAGATCGTCTTCCCGTCCAAGGCACGGAGCGCGTACGCGTTGCCATCCGGCGATGCGGCGTAGACGACGCCGCCCACGACGGCAGCGGCCGCCCAGTACCCGGTATGCTTGGGACCTTCGCAGGCGGTAGAGACCAGTGCGGTGAGGTCTTCGCGGCGCCAGCGTTCGATCCCGGTCGCCTCGTCCACCGCGATGACCCTGCCGGTGAAGGCAGTCGTATAGACGACGATGCCCTCGGCGGCGACGGCCTGCGTGTAGACGTACTGCTCGAGCTCCAGCGGCGTCCACGCGGCGCGTAGATTCGCGACTTCGGAAGCCGCGAACACACCCGGGTTTTCCGACGCTCCGCGCGCGTCGTGGCGGTACTGGCCCCAGTCACCGCCCCCCGGCGGGCCTGCATCGGGCGGTCCAGCGTCGGGGCCCGCGTCCGGTGCGCCGCCGTCAGGCGAGCCGCCATCCGTCGGGACCACGGCGCCGCCCCCGCCTGCATCCGTCTCAGTCCGGATCGGCGGCCCAGCGGCCGAACCGCAGCCGGCCACGCAAAGCACGATGCCGAACAGCGCGGCCCGCCCCATCCCAGCCTCCCCTGAGGGGAAGCTGGCTAACGCCTCAGCGCCTGGCAACCCCTCAGGACTCTCCGTCCGGGGGCGAGCCGTCGTCGTCGTCGTCGGCCTGCTCCGACGCGACGGCGGCGGCGGCGTCGGCTTCGCGCTCTTCCGGCGCCCGGGTCGCCCCGACCACCTTCTCCCCGTCCTGCGAAAGGGCCATGACGCGCACGCCCTGGGTATTGCGCCCGATGATCGAGACGTCGGCGACGCGGCTGCGGATCAAGGTGCCCTTGTTGGTGATGATCATCACCTGGTCGGCATCGGTGACCTGGAGCATCGCCACCACGTTGCCGTTGCGATCGCCCGTCTTGATGTCGATCACGCCCTTTCCGCCCCGATGCGTCAGCCGGTACTCCTCGATCGCCGTGCGCTTCCCGTAGCCGTTCTCGGTCATGGTGAAGAGCGTGGCGCCCGGGCGGGCCAACTCGGCGCCCACGACCCGATCGCCCTGCTCGAGCGTGATGCCTTTCACGCCGAACGCGGCCCGGCCCATCGACCGGACTTCCTTCTGGTCGAAGCGGATGGCCATGCCCTGCGAGGTGCCGATGATCACGTCCTCGTCGCCCTTCGCGTGCATGACCGCCACCAGCTCGTCGTCGTCCTCGATGGACAGCGCCTTCAGCCCGCTCGGACGAGGCCGCGCGAACGCCTCCAGCTTGGTGCGCTTGATGAGCCCGTTTTGCGTGACGAAGATGATGTACGGCCCCGCCGCGGCCTGGACCGCCTTCGCGGCGACGCGGGTCGCTTCGCTCTCCTCGACGTCCTCGCCCTCCGCCTGCTCTTCCGCGGCTGCGGGCTCTTCCGCGGCTTCCGCCCCGTCCTCGTCGTCCTTCTTCGGCGCCCGCAGCTCCTTCACCGCCCGCAGCGCGGCGATCTTCTCGCCCTCCGCGAGCGGGACCAGGTTGACGATGGCCTTGCCCCGGGCTGCGCGCCCGGCCTGCGGCAGCTCATGCACCTTGAGCCAGAACACGCGGCCCTTGCTGGTGAAGATGAGCACGTAGGCGTGGGTGCTGGCGACGAAGATCTGCTCGATGAAGTCTTCGTCGGTAGTGCCCGCGCCGGCCTTTCCGCGCCCGCCGCGCCGCTGCGCGCGGTAGAGGGAGACCGGGTTCCGCTTCACGTAACCCTGGTGGCTGAAGGTGACCACCATGTCCTCTTCGGCGATCAGGTCCTCGTCGGAGAGATCGCTGGCCTCGCCCTGGATGTCGGTGCGGCGTGGGTCCGCGAAGAGGCTCTTCACCTCGCGGAGCTCGTCCTTGATCACGTCGAGCAGGAGCTTCTCCGAGCTGAGGATCGCCTGGAGCCGCGTGATCAGGGCCTGCACTTCGGCCAGCTCGGAGAGGATCTTCTCCTTTTCCAGGCCGGTGAGGCGCTGCAGCTGCATCTCGAGGATCGCCTTGGCCTGGATCTCGCTCAGCTCGTAGAAGTTCCGCAGCTTCTGCGAGGCCTCGTCGCGCGAGGCGCTGGCCTTGATCAGCGCGATGATCTCGTCGATGTGGTCGAGCGCGATCTTGTACCCGAGGAGGATGTGCTCGCGCTCGTTCGCCTTGCGCAGCTCGTAGCGGGTCCTGCGGGTGACCACGTCGCGCCGGTGGGCGATGAAGCGCTCGAGGATGGCCTTCACCCCGAGCGTGCGCGGCTGTCCGTGATCGATCGAGAGCAGGGTGGCGCCGAACGAGTCCTGGAACAGCGAGCTGTGCTGGTACAGGTTGTTGAGCACGACGCCGGTGATCGCGTCGCGCTTCGTCTCCACCACCGCGCGGATGCCTTCGCGGGAGGACTCGTCGCGGAGGTCGCTGATGCCCTCCAGCTTCTTGTCCTTCACCAGGTCGGCGATCGACTGGATCGCCCGCGCCTTGTTGACCTGGTACGGCACTTCGGTGACGACGATGCGCTCGCGCTCGGTGCGCTTGTCGGTCTCCACCTCCACCTTCGCGCGCATGCGGAGGATGCCGCGGCCGGTCTCGTAGAGGGCGCGGATGGGCGAAACTCCCATCAGGATTCCGCCGGTGGGGAAATCCGGACCCTGGATACCGCCCGGCAATGTGCCTCCGAGCTTCGGATCGAGAATCTGGCCGAGCGGCGCCTCGGGATGATCGATGAGGTGCACGACGCTCTCGATCACCTCGCCGAGGTTGTGGGGCGGGACGTTCGTGGCCATGCCCACTGCGATGCCCGCGCTGCCGTTGACCAGGAGATTGGGAAAACGCGTGGGGAGGACCAGCGGCTCGGTGGTGGAGTCGTCGAAGTTGGGGCCGAAGTCGACGGTGTCCTTGTCGATGTCGGCCAGCATCATCTCGGCCAGGCGGGTGAGGCGCGCCTCGGTGTACCGGTAGGCGGCCGCCGAGTCGCCGTCGATGCTGCCGAAGTTGCCCTGCCCGTCGACGAGCGGGTGTCGCAGGTTCCACTCCTGCGCCAGCCGCACCAAGGCGTCGTAGACCGACGCATCGCCGTGCGGGTGGTACTTCTTCAGCACTTCGCCCACGGTTCCGGCGGCCTTGCTGTAGCGTTTGTTGTGCAGCATCCCCTGGTCGAACATCGCGTAGAGGATCCGGCGATGGACGGGCTTGAGCCCGTCGCGCACGTCGGGCAAGGCGCGCCCGACGATGACCGACATCGAGTAGTCGAGATACGCTTGGCGCATCTCGTCTTCGATGGCGACGGGAACGAGCTGGGGACTGGTTGCTTCAGCCATTCATTTTCCTCTGGGAAGGACCCGCTGTTGTACCCGGTTTGCGCTCTCCCGGCCATTGGAAACACAGCGGCAAAACCACCCTGATGTCCAGTGGTTCTGCCGCTAGCGCGGTCCTGCCGCAGGCGCCTATAGATTGTCGAGATGGCGGCGCGCTTCGCGGCCCGCATCGCTGCGCGGGTCGGCGTCTTCCGCCTTCTGGAACCACTCGCGAGCGGCCGCCTTGTCGCCCTTCAGCTTGAGCGCGATGCCCTTGCCGAGCAGCGCGCCCGCGTGGCGGCGATCCATCGCCAGCGCCTTGTCGAACTCGGCCACCGCCTTCTCCAACTCGCCGTCGCCGAGGAGCTTGCGCCCTTCGGCCACGTGATGGTCGGCGTTGGAGACGAACTCCACGTCCAGGATCGCCTTCCCGACCACGTGGCCGAGCACCACCCGGAGCGGGCCGAACCACCAGAAGCTCGCCACCTCTGCCGCGGCCACCACCGCGATCGGCAGCTCGGCGATCTGCTTGCCGCGGAACTTGATCCGCACCCGCGTGTGCTGGCCCTTGGACATGAGATTGCGGGCCTGCTCGGAGACCTTGGCGAACGCTCCGTCCAGCCCCTCGGAGACGTCCACCGCCATCCTCTCCGCGGCGGGCCCCGCCCGGTCCGCGAGCTCGCGCACCTTCTTCGCGGCGCGGTCGGCCAGGTCGCTCCATTCGCTGCCGCCGTTGGTGGCCGCCGCCCGCCTCGCTTCCTCTTTGGGCCCTGTGCGTGGCTCGGCTGGCTGCCTGGCCTTGCGGGTGACCTTCCTGCGCCGGCTCTTCGCCTCGGGCATCGCTCGCGCCTCCGCGCTTGGAACAGGGGCTAGTATGCTCGGACCGGGCCGCAGTCGCCATCCCCGCGTGCTAGGCTTCCCGCCCCATGCCGGTGACCCGCGAGCGCGTCGATCCCCAGCGCGACCAGAGCGATCTGGGCCTCGTGCACCGGCGCTGGATCGTGCCGGACGACGTTCAAAGACCCATGCCGTTGCAGAACCTGTCGCGGCTGTGGCGGGGGTTGATCGAGCTGCGCGTGCTCGATCCCGGGGCGGAGGCGCGCCTTTCGCGCGCGGGCGGCGAGACGCTGGAGCTGCCGGTCGCTGCCAGCCCGGGAGCACTGCTCGCCGGCGCCGGCAGCGCAAACCTGATCACGCAGGTGGTGTGGACCGACGAAGAGGACCGCCGAGATCCCTACGCGCTCGAGGGCGAGCCCGATCCGGAGGGATTCAGGGACTACACGCTGTACGCCATCGATGTTCCGGGCCGGGTCCTGCTCCCCATCGCTCCGGTGGCGCGACTCTGCGCACATTGCGGCCGGCGCCTCGACGTCGAGCTGCCGCGCTTCGGGGACGGCGTCCTGCTCGATCTGGACGAGCCTGTCTGCACTTGCGGCGCGAAGCCCGACCTTGCCCGTGACCGGGCGGAGCTCCGGAACGGGGCGGTCTTCCTCTTCGAGGAGCTCTCCTGCCGCGCCGCGCTCAGCATCGAGCTGCCGCGGGCGCCACGGAGCGAAGAGCTTCCCGACGCTCAAGTGGCGCAGCTCATCCGGGACACCCTGGGCGGGACGGACGAGCTGGCGGACGACGCGGTGCCCCCCGCGGAGTGATCCGGCCCGCGGTTTGCGTAAGGACCCTGCGCGACCGGTCGGCTGTCTCGAACTGAGACCGGCGCGGGGGCTTCATGCATGGCGACCGGTGGTCGCGGCCCGTGATCGCGGCCGCGACGGAAGTGCACCGCATCCTCGGTCTCGGCCTGCCGGAGACAGTGTACAAGGTCGCGCTGGCGGAGGAGCTGCACCGCAGGAGCATCCCGTTCGAGCGCGACAAGACGGTCCCGATCCGCTACCGGGATCTCGTTCTGGTCACCGGGCTCCATCTCGATCTGGTCGTCGGGGGCGAGCTGATCGTCGACGCGATCAGCGTCGACCGGATGACCCAATGGCATCGCGCGCGCCTGGCGACGCACATGAAGTTGTCGGGCTGCCCCCTTGGGCTGCTGATCAACTTCAACGTTCCGGTGCTGAAGCGCGGCGTTCGCAGGCTCAAGCCCCCGTCAGGCTGACGTCAGGATAGGCGGACAACGAATGCGCGGGCGGCGGCGCGCTCCACGTGGGCCCGCTCGATCTCGAAATTCGGATCCTCGGGACTCATCGACGCCAGCTTGGCCTGCAGCTCCTTCAACTCGGCGGCGGCGCGACCGGGATCGATCTGCTCGGCGCGCACCGCTTCTTCCACCAGGACCCGGACCTTGTCGTTGCTCACCTCGGCGAACCCCTCGCCGACCGCGTAGCGGTGCTCGGCGCCCGCGATCACGTACACGAGCTCGCCCGCCGCCAGCGCGGCGACGAGCGGGGTGTGCCGGGGCCGGATCCCGAAGCTGCCCTCGACGCCCGGCAGCCGGATCTCGTCGCACTCGGTGGTGAGCACGCGCTGCTCGGGAGTGACGATCTCGACGGAGAGGGCCATGGTCAGCGCGCCAGCGTCTTCGCCTTCTCCACGGCCTCGTCGATGTTGCCGACCATGTAGAAGGCCTGCTCGGGCAGGTTGTCGTGTTTGCCGTCCAGCAGCTCCTCGAAGGAGCGGATGGTGTCGTCGATCTTCACGTACTTGCCCTTGAAGCCGGTGAACTGCTCGGCCACGTGGAACGGCTGGCTGAGGAAGCGCTGCACCTTGCGGGCGCGGGCCACCGTCAGCTTGTCGTCGTCGGACAGCTCGTCCATTCCGAGGATGGCGATGATGTCCTGCAGCTCCTTGTACCGCTGCAACACCGACACCACCCGCCGGGCCGTGCGGTAGTGGCGCTCCCCGACGATCTGCGGATCCAGGATGCGGCTGGTAGAGTCGAGCGGGTCCACCGCGGGGTAGATGCCGATCTCGGTGAGCGCGCGGGAGAGAACGGTGGTCGCGTCCAGGTGGGCGAACGCGGTCGCGGGCGCGGGGTCGGTCAGGTCGTCGGCCGGCACGTAGATGGCCTGCACCGAGGTGATCGCGCCCTTCTTGGTGGAGGTGATGCGCTCCTGCATCTCGCCCATCTCCGTCGAGAGCGTTGGCTGGTATCCCACCGCGCTGGGGATGCGCCCGAGGAGCGCGGAGACTTCCGAGCCCGCCTGCGTGAAGCGGAAGATGTTGTCGATGAAGAGGAGCATGTCGCGGCCCTCCTCGTCGCGGAAGTACTCGGCGATGGCCAGCGCGCTCAAGGCGACCCGGGCGCGGGCGCCGGGCGGCTCGTTCATCTGCCCGAACACCAGCACGGCAAGGCTCTTCTCGAGATCGTGCGGCTTGATCACCGCGTTCTCGCCGCCCTCCTGGAACTCGGTGTACAGGTCGTTTCCTTCGCGGGTGCGCTCGCCGACCCCCGCGAACACGGAGAAGCCGCCGCGCTGCTTGGCGACGTTGTTGATCAATTCCTGGAGCAGCACCGTCTTGCCCACGCCGGCGCCGCCGAAGAGGCCGATCTTGCCGCCGCGCAGGTAGGGCGCGAGCAGGTCGATGACCTTGATGCCGGTCTCGAACGGCACCATGCGAACGTCCTGCTCGATGAACGTGGGCGGGTCGCGATGGATGGGCAGCCGCCGGGTGGCGTGGATCGGACCCTTCTCGTCGGCCGGCTCGCCCACCACATTGAGGATGCGACCCAGCACGCCTTTGCCGACCGGCACCGAGATGGGCCCGCCGGTGTTCCTGACCGGCTGGCCGCGGATCAGGCCGTCCGTCGCGTCCATCGCGATGCAGCGCGCGGTGTTCTCGCCCAGGTGCTGGGCCACCTCGATGGTGAGGTTGTCCGCCTGGTCGGAGATGCTGGGGTTCGAGAGCGTCAGGGCGGTGAAGATCTCCGGCAGCGAGCCGGGCGGAAATTCCACGTCCACCACCGGCCCGATCACCTGCGTGATCTTCCCCACTCTTGACGTTTCGTGAATCGCTACCGCCATTGGGACCTCTCTGCCTTAGCGCAACGCTCTAGATCCGGGGTTTCGGCGGCCCCGCCAGGGTGGAGCTCGCTCGACTGGCGACTGGACGCTCCCAAAAACGTGGCCGCGCGGTCATTTCATCGCCTCGGCGCCGGACACGATCTCCATCAGCTCCTTGGTGATCGACGCCTGGCGGGCGCGGTTGTACTGGAGCGAGAGACGCTCGATCATCTCGTTGGCGTTCTTGGTGGCGGAGTCCATCGCGGTCATGCGGGCGCCGTGCTCCGCCGCCTCCGACTCCAGCAGAGCGCGCCAGATCTGCATGCCGAGTTGCCGGGGAATGAGGTGCTCGAGCAATGCGGGTCGCGACGGCTCGTAGAGATGCTCCGGCTCGATGAACCCGCCCGGCGCCGGCTTCTCCTCCGCCGGCGGAGCAACGATCGGGAGAAGCTGAGTGAAGGTGATGGCCTGGGTCATCGCCGACTTGAACTGGTTGTAGAGCAGGTAGACGGCATCGAGCTTCCGCTCGCGGAACTCCACGATCAGGTCTTCGGCCACCTGCCTGGCCATCACGAAGCGGAGCCTGCCGAAGAAGCCAACGTAATCCTTGCGGGTCTCGATTCCGCGCCTCTTCGCGAAATCGCGGCCGCGCCGGCCGATGGTGGAGAACTGGATGGCCTCGTACTTGTCTTCCTCTTCCACCAGGAAGCGCTGCGCCCGGCGGATGATGTTGGAGTTGAAGCCGCCGCAGAGCCCGCGATCGCTGGTCAGCAGCACCACCTCGATCCGGCGCGTGTTCTCGCGCACCTCCATCAGCGGGTGCGGCGGGGTTTCGGCCGCCGCACTCGCACGGGCGAGAGACCCGAGCAGCTCGTTCAGCGCCTGCGCATAGGGCCGCGTTCGCAACACTGCGTCCTGCGCGCGGCGCAGCTTGGCGGCGGCGACCAGCTTCATCGCCTTGGTGATCTTCTGCGTGTTCCGCACCGATTTGATCCGGGTGCGGATGGCGCGAAGGGAAGCCATCTACGCTGCCTTGGCGGACGACGCCTTGAAGACGCTCTTGAACTCTTCCAGGGCGGCGTCCAGCGCGGCGCGCACGTCGTCGGTCAGGTCCCTCTTCTCGCGCAGGAGCTTGAGCACCTCGGGGTGGCGGGTGTCCATGAACTCGATCAGCTCCTTCATGTATCGCTGCACGTCAGAGACCGGGACGTTCCGGATCCAGACCACGCCGTTCTTGTCCTTCTGGGTGCCGGCGTAGATCTGCACGATCTGCTTCTCCACCGGCATGGGCTCGTACTGGCCCTGCTTGAGGATCTCGGTCAGTCGCGCGCCGCGCTCCAAGGTCTCCTGCGTGGCCTTGTCCAGGTCCGATCCGAATTGCGCGAACGCGGCCAGCTCGCGGTACTGCGCGAGCTCGAGGCGGAGCGAGCCGGCGATCTTCTTCATCCCCTTGATCTGCGCCGCTCCGCCGACGCGCGACACCGAGATGCCGGCGTTGATCGCGGGACGCTGGCCGGCGTTGAAGAGGTCCGTCTCGAGGAAGATCTGCCCGTCGGTGATGGAGATGACGTTGGTGGGGATGTATGCGGAGACGTCGCCCGCCTGGGTCTCGATGATCGGCAGCGCGGTCAAGGACCCTCCCCCGCGCTCCTTGGAGAGCTTGGCGGCGCGCTCCAGGAGCCGGCTGTGGAGGTAGAAGACGTCCCCCGGATACGCCTCGCGCCCCGGCGGGCGCCGCAAGAGGAGTGAGAGCTGCCGGTACGCAACCGCCTGCTTGGACAGGTCGTCGTACACGATCAGCGCATGCTTGCCGTTGTCGCGGAAGTACTCGCCCATGCTCACGCCGGTGTACGGGGCGAGGAACTGCAGCGGCGCAGGGTCCGCGGCGCCGGCCGTGATCACGGTGGTGTACTCCATGGCGCCGAACTGGTTCAGCTTGTCCACCACGCGGGCGACCGTCGACTGCTTCTGGCCGATCGCGACGTAGAAGCAGAACATGTTCTGGCCCTTCTGATTGATGATCGTGTCGACCGCCACCGCCGTCTTGCCGGTCTGGCGGTCCCCGATGATCAGCTCGCGCTGCCCGCGGCCGATGGGGATCATCGCATCGATGGCCTTGATGCCCGTCTGCATCGGCTCCTTCACCGACTCGCGGGCGACGATGCCGGGGGCCTTCACCTCGATCTTGCGACGCTCCTTGCCGCCCAACGGTCCTTTGCCGTCGATGGGCTCGCCGAGCGCGTCGAGGACGCGACCCACCACCTCTGGGCCTACCGGCACGTCGGCGATGCGGCCGGTGCGCTTGACGACGTCTCCTTCGCGCAAGTGCTGCTGCTCGCCCATCAGCGCGATGCCGACGGAGTCCTCATCGAGGTTCAGCACCAGTCCCGTCAGGCCGTGGGGAAACTCGACCAGCTCGCCCGCCATCACGCCTTCGAGGCCGTAGACCCGCGCGATGCCGTCGCCCGTCGAGAGGACGGTGCCCGTCTCGCTGACCTCGACCTTCTTGCCGTAGCCCTTGATCTGCTCGCGGAGGATGCGGCTGATCTCGTCCGCCCGGATTTCCGCCATGTGCTCTGCTCCGTGACTCGAAGTGGTTACAAGGGCGCGTTCTTCAGCTCCTGGCGCAGCCGCTCGAGCTGTGTGCGCAGGCTCCCGTCCAGCAGGGTCGTGCCCACCTGTGCGACCACGCCGCCGATCAGCGAGGAATCGGTCTGCGACTCCAGGACCACCGAACGGCCCGTCATCCGTCCGATCGCGTCGCGGAGCCGGTCCGTCTGGTCGTCGCCGAGTGGACGGGCCGAAGTAACCGTGGCGCGGATGCGACCCGCCTGCTGATCCACCATCGCCCGGTAGATCCGCGCGATCTGCGCCAGGTCGCCGATGCGCTGCCGCTCGAGCAACAGGCGGAGGAAGTTGACGCTCAGCGGCGAAAGCCCGAGCGCGCTCGCGAGCGCGTCGATCGCCCCTTGCCGATCCGGCAGCGAGTAGCCGGGGTTCTCCAGAAGGATACGGAGCTCGCGGTTCGCCCTGATCGTCTCGAGGACTTGTTCCAGCTCGTCCCCGTACTGCTCCGGGCGGCCTTCCTCCAGACCGAGCGAGAGCAGGGCGCGGGCGTAACGTCGGGCGACGCTGGAAGGGATCAAATGGTGGGCTCCCTGCAAAAACCGTGAAGGCGCGGCTACCTAACACGTGACACTCGAAGGGTCAATGCGGTGCGGCGTCGACTGGTGGTGCGTAGAGTTGCCGCATGAAGCTCATCGTTCAGGGCAAGCAGATGCGCATTACCGAGGGCATGCGGCGGTTCGCCGAGGAACACGTGGTCAGGCCCCTGCGCCGGTTCTACGATGACGAGGCTGCCGAGCTGCGCGTCGAGGTGGGCCGCGAGAACGGAAATCGCGGCGAGTCGACGGAGTGCCACCTCACGTTCCGCATGCCGGGCACCCGGACCATCCAGATCGAGGAGCGCACGCCCGACCCCTACGCGTGCCTGGAGCTGGCGGCCGATCGGCTGGTCCGGGCCGCGAAGAAGGAAGTGGGCAAGAGGCGTTGGTCGAAAGGACGCCACAAGCAACACCCGCTGGCGACCGTCGTCGCCGAGGGCGGGGTCCCCGGCGGCCTGGTCGAGGACCTTCCGCAAGGGCGCGCGCTTCGCCGCGTCGAGCAGCAGCTCTCGCTCCGCCGCCCGCGCAGGAAGTAGCCGGAAGAAGCGGCGGAAAACCTGGCTTGGGCTGCGCCCTTGACGCGGCCGGACCCTGCTTTACGTTGCGCTCGCTGACGGGAACGAGGGGGTAAGCCCCTGGTATCCCGCATGGTTTTCATTTGCTGAAAGGAGCACGGATATGGCTATCGTTCGTCGAAATGACCCCTTCCGCGACCTGGTCGCGCTGCAGGATCAGCTCTTCCGCACGTTCGACGCCGCCTACCGCGGCAGCGGTCGCGAGGACGAGCAGTCGATGGCGGCGACGTGGACGCCGCTGGTCGACGTCTTCGAGGACAACGAGGGCATCACGCTGAAGGTCGAGCTGCCCGAGGTGGACGCCAAGGACGTCGAGATCCAGGTCGAGGGCAACACGCTCACCCTCAAGGGCGAGCGCAAGCTGGAGCGCGAGGACAAGCGCGACGGCTATCACCGGATCGAGCGCACCTA
This sequence comes from Myxococcales bacterium, assembly GCA_036513415.1. Lineage (GTDB taxonomy): Bacteria > Myxococcota > Myxococcia > Myxococcales > 40CM-4-68-19 > 40CM-4-68-19. The sequence goes on from DATBZA010000137.1 coordinate 77,429, forward strand.
CGGCGCGTTCACCCGCACCTTCACGCTGCCCAACACGGTAGACGTGGAGCACATCACCGCGGAGTCGAAGGACGGCGTGCTGCGCGTCCTCCTGCCCAAGAAGGCGGAGACCAAGCCCCGGCAGATCAAGGTCGGTGTTGCGGCGCCGCACACGCAGTCGGCGCCCGGCAGCAAGCAGTAGCGAGTCATCCCATCAGGGAGCGAAACCGCGGGGCGCCCAGCGCTCTGCGGTTTCGCCTTTTCAGGGCGCCTTCGGCGTCAGCAGCAGATGCGTTCCCCTCCAGGGTAGTGACGTCCTGTGCGGCGTACACCCGAGGTGGAGCGCCGACGCCACGGCGGCGCGCAACGTTCCAGCCCCCATGGAACTCCCCCCGCCCGCAAAGTGCGGACGGGGGCGCTAGCCGGCAAGCCGGCCCAACAACGCGGTAAACGGGCGCTGCGGGGAGCTACTTCTTCGCGGGCGCGCCGGCCGTGTCCATCTTGCAGGTTCCGTCGAAGAAGACTCCCCGCTCGATGACGATGGCTGCGGTGGTGAGGTTGCCGCGCACCTTGGCCGGGGCCTTCAGCTCGATGCCCTTCGACGCGGTGGCGTCGCCCTGGTAGTCGCCGAGGCAGACCAGGGTGCCGACCTTCACGTTGGCCTTCACCTCGGCGCCCTCGCCGATGATGAGCTGATCGGTAGAGATGATCTCTCCCGAGAACTTGCCGTCGATCCGGACGGTGCCTTCGAAGATCAGCTTGCCTTCGAACTGGCTGCCCTTGCCGAGCAGCGCATTCAGCTCGGGGCTGCGCGAGGCGGTGGGAAGCGGAGCCACGTTCGAGGGAGCGGGGCTGGGCATCTGAGCGGGAGCAGTGTTCTGTACCATTGTCTTTTCGGTCCTCTGTTGGAGGGTTCTAGCGCATCCAACAAGCAGCGTGGCAGCTTTATTTGAACGCCGCGACGGCCGCGAGCACGAGGAGCACCAACGCCTCGCCCGTGATGAAGCCTGACGCGAGTGGAATGTTGTAGACCTCTTCGGTACCTCGACTCACCTTCTGCCACACGGCCTGGAGCACGGCGCCGATGGCGATGGGGACCACGGCGAAGCCGGGGATCAGCATCCCGAGGCCGATGGCGGTGGGCGAGGGTACCCAGCGCGCGATCTTCGGCTTCGCTTCGAGAACGGTCATCACCACGCCGAGGATCAACGCGACCACCAGGGCCTGCAGCGCGCTCGCCGGCAACGAGCCGAATCCCTTCGAGAGCAGCTCGGCGAACCCGGCCCACTTCACGCTGATGGGCGAGGAGAGGCCGCCGTCTCCGCCCACTCCATACTTCGCCCGCACCAGCGGATAGGCGATCGCGACCGCCAGCGCGCCGACGGGCACGCCGACGAGCTGGAGAATGGTGAGGTTGCGGTTGGTCGAGCCGACGATCTTCCCCGCCCGGTAGTCTTGCATCAGGTGCTCGCCGTTCGCTGCCACCGTCCCGCTCATCCCGGAGCCGATCATGTTGATGGGAATGTGTCCGGGAGCGAGCACCGCGAAGACCGCCTGCATGACGTTGGCCATCGCGCTGATCGGCGCCCAGTTCGTCTCCCCGAGCACGCGGATGCCCACCAGCATCAGGATGATCGAGAGGAAGACGGAGACGAACGTGAGCGAGACCGGGAACCCGAGCGAGATCTTCTGCACCGCCGCGAGCACCAGGGTGCAGGCGATCGACCCCCAGAGCACCCAGCGGATGGGAAAGTCGCCGCCCTCGTCCACGTCCTTGGCGCCCAGCCCCTTGAACGTCTTCGCGATCACGTTCCACTTCAGCGCCAGGGCAGCGAGACCCCCGGCCACCATCAGCCCCGTGGCGGGCCACATGATCCAGCGCTGCAGCACCGCGTTGAAGGTGAGCGAGGGAACCAGGCCCGCGCGCAAGAGCGGCTCCGGAGCGATCACCCAGGCGAGCACCGTGCCCAGCAGCATGGAGAGCGATACGCGCAGGCCGATCAGCATGCCCGCCCCGAGCGAAAGCACGCCGATCTCGGTCCCCAGCCGCAGCGCCGCCGCGTGCGGCGTGATCCAGGTGAAGTTGAGGGTCTCCGGAATCCAGCCCATCACCTGGCGCCCCAGCGTGAAGAGCGCGGAGATAGCGCCGCCCAGGCCCAGCGCAGCGACGCGCGGCTTGGCCTGCCGGGGTCCTTCGTCGAGCAGCAACAGCGTCTCGCCCGCGGCCGTGCCGTCCGCGAAGGTGAGGTTCTCCTGGTCGATGTAGTGCTTGCGCAGGGGTACGGCGAGCAAGACGCCAAGAAGCCCCGATGGCGCCAGCCAGGCGAAGATCTGCGGACCCGAAAGGTGCAAGTCGAGCAGCCCGCGCTGATTCAGCATGTCGATGGCCGCGAGCACGACGGCCATGAAGCCCACTCCCGAGCCGGCTGCGGTCCCGGCCGTCTGCACCAGGTTGCTCTCCCAGCGCGTGCCGCGGACCCGGGTGACGAGACCGATCAGCGAGATGGCGATGAACCCGAGAAACGCGCTCACCACCGACAGGTTCGGGCCGTAGCCGATCTTGAGGACCACCACCGGCTCGGCCGCGCCCATCAATGCGGCGACCACCACCGCCACGCAGATCGCGCGCGCCGTCATTTCGCGCCGGGGCTGGACGGCCGCGCCCGGCGCGGGTGCTCCGTGCGAGGAGCGCGGAAGATCCGACCTGGGCGACGGCGCCTTGGCGCCTTCCGCCGATTCGGTCATGTCAGTCTCCCAGGATGGCGGCGAGCACCCTGTCCAGTTCTTGAAGGCTGGCGTAACGGATCTCGAGCGTGCCGCTGCCGCCCTTGTCCTTCAACTCCACCTTCACGCTCAGCCGGCGCTGCAGCTTCTCGACCAGGTGGCGCACCTGCACGCCGGAGTGCGCGTCGCGCTTCTGCTTCGGCAGCCGCTTGGACTTGAGCCGCTGGACCAGCGCCTCGACGGCACGGACCGAGAGGTCCTCCGCGATCACCTTCTCGGCGGCCTTGCGCAGGTCGCCCTCGTCCGCGATGGCCAGGAGCGCCCGGGCATGGCCCATGCTCAGCTGGCCGGCGACGATGGCCTGCTTGATGGCATCGGGAAGGCGCAGGAGCCGGAGCGCATTTGCCACCGTGGAGCGCTCCTTGCCCACCCGCGTGGCCAGCTCCTCCTGGGTAAGCCCGTGCTCCTCGATCAGCCGCTTGAAGGCCTCCGCCTCCTCGATGGGGTTCAGGTCTTCGCGCTGGATGTTCTCGATGAGGGCGATCTCGAAGGCTTCCTTGCCCGTCACCTCGCGCACCATCACCGGCAGGTCTCGCAGCCCTGCCTTCTGCGCCGCTCGCCAGCGCCTCTCGCCGGCGACCAGAACGTATCCTTCGCTGTCGCGCCGCACGATCAACGGAAGGAGCACGCCCTTGCTGCGGATCGACTCGGCCAGCTCCTCGATGTGCGCTTCGTCGAAGTGCCGGCGGGGCTGGTTCCGGTCCGGGCGGATCTCCTCGATGCCGAGGGTCATCACGCCCTTGCGTTCCGACGGGGACCCGCCGGGGATCAGCGCTCCGAGGCCCCGGCCGAGCGCCGTCCGCTTCGTCGGCTGCGGTTTCGGATCGATCAACTGATTCTCCTGGAATTACGCGTGCTTGCGTTCCGTGCGCGCGGCGCGATGGCGATGGAGCATCTCTTCCGCCAGCTGCAGGTAGCTCTGGGCCCCCTTCGACTCGATGTCATAGAGGATGGCTGGCCTGCCGTGACTGGGTGCCTCGCTGAGCCGGACATTGCGCGGGATCACGGTCTCGTAGACCTGGCCGGGCAGATTTGCCTGCACGTCGTTCATCACCTGCCGCGCCAGGTTGTTGCGGACGTCGAACATGGTGAGGACGACGCCTTCCAGCTCCAGCCCGGGCTTGAGCGATCCCTTGACCAGCTCGATGGTCTTGAGCAGCGACCCGAGGCCTTCCAGCGCGTAGTATTCGCACTGCAGCGGCACCAGCACGCGGTCGGCGGCCACCAGCGCGTTGATGGTGAGCAGCCCCAGCGACGGCGGGCAGTCGATGAAGACGTACTGGTAGGCGTCCCGTAGCGGCGCGAGCGCGGCGCGCAGGCGCGACTCGCGGGCATCCATCGAGACGAGCTCCAGCTCGGCGCCGACCAGGTCGGCGCTGGAGGGGAGCACGAAGAGGTGGGGCACCTCGGTGGGAAGGACGGCGGAGCGCGCGTCCGCCTCCCCGAGGAGCGCGTGATAGATCGTGGGCCGCTCGCCTCGGTCGCGCGAAACCCCCATCCCGCTGCTGGCGTTGCCCTGCGGATCCAGGTCGACCACAAGGGCGCGGTGCTCCTGCGCAGCGAGGGAAGCGGCCAGGTTGACCGCCGTGGTGGTCTTGCCGACCCCGCCCTTCTGGTTCACGACTGCCAGAACCAACGCCATGCGCCCTCCCTCCCCCACCGTGGTGAGGCGCGAGTACCACGCGGGTCTCACATCGATCAAGGAACCAACCGCACGTTCCAGTGAACCGGCGAGAACGATCAGGGGTTCCGCGCCGCGCCCCCGGCCCGCAATCTTCAGGGCTCGGTACATGCTTGGGGACACCATTGAATGGAGTCCCCCGAGATTGGACGGACATCGATGAAGATCGCTTGTGTGCCGGGCGTGGATTTCGAGGATTCCGAGTTCCGCATTCCGTACGACCGGCTCAAGGGAAGGGTACCAGGTCGACGTCATCGGCCTGAAGGCCGGCGAGGAGCTGAGGGGTTACAAGGGCAAGGAGAGAGTAAAGGCAGAGAAGTCCGTCGATCAGGTGCGGGCCGACGACTACGACGCCCTGCTCATCCCGGGCGGCTACTCGCCGGACCACCTGCGCGCCGACAAGCGCATGGTCGACTTCGTCCGGCAGTTCGAACAAGCCGGCAAGCTGATCGCCGCCGTGTGCCACGGTCCGCAGCTCTTGATCACCGCCCGCCTCGTGAAGGGCCGGACCCTGACGGCCTGGGTGACGATCCAGGACGACCTCGATCAGATCGGCGCCAACGTCAAAGACCAGCCGGTGGTCAAGGATCGGAACTGGATCACCAGCCGCAAGCCGGAAGACCTCCAGCAGTTCTCCGCTGCAATCATCGATTCCCTGGAAGGCGCCGACTCCGACACCCGCGAACCCGCCCGCACCGCCCACGACACCGCCCAACCCTGAAGCTCCATTCTTCAGATCAAACGCCGAGCACGCCGAGGTTTGGGGGGTTAATCATCTCGCCATCGAGCCGTTGGGGAGTTGCTCCGACGGTCGGGGTTGGCAGAGCCCAACCAAAAAACGACTCCTCAGAGACTCTGTTACCACCTCGGCGTGCTCGGCGTGCTTGGCGTTTGATCGGCAGCTTGTTCCACGTGGAACAGGAGCTCAGACGTGCTTGTAGATGGCGAGGCGGCGCTGGGCCCTCGAGATCGGGAGCGCGTACGCCAGCTCCTGCTTGAGGGTGAGAGCGCCCGCCTGCGGAGGGATCTTGTCCGATGGTCCCAACATGCAGATGGCGACTCCGGCGGGGAGCACGTAGTGCTGCGCCAGCCGGAGCCAGTCTTCCGGCGAGGCAAAGGCGCGTGCGACGGCTGCGTGCACCCGCGGGAGCTCCTCGCGCGAGGGGTTCCCCTCCAGCCGGACCGCAACCGCCTTGACCTTGGGCAGCCGCAGCTCCGCCAGCACGGACTTCAGGAAGGCCACCTTCTTCTGCACCGAGTCGACCAGGACGACCTCCAGATCCGGGCGCGCGATGGCGACGGGGATCCCGGGAAAACCAGCGCCGGTGCCTGCGTCGAGCAGGCTCCCCGAGGGAAGCAACGGCACGACGGCGAGCGAGTCGAGGACGTGTTTTTCCGCCACCTCGTCCGGGTCGGTGATGGCGGTGAGGTTCACCGACCTGTTCCACTTCAGCATCAAGTCCACGTGCCGCCCCAGCTGCTTGAGCTGGTCGGGACCGAGCCGGACTCCCATCTGCGCCGCGCCTTCCCCGATCTTCGCGAGCCGCGCCGCGTCCACGCTCACCTCTCATCCCGGCCGAACTGGCCGAAGTCCAGCACCAGCTTCCACGGCTCCCCCCCGCTCTCGCCCACGATCTGCACCCGGACGAACGCCGCGCCCTCCTCTTCGGCGACACAGGCGTCGAGCAGTTGCTGAAGGTCGCCAAAGGGCACCTGCTCCTCGCGCACGGTCCCTGGGCCGGTGGTCCGCGCGACGAACAGGATTCCGTGGACCTGGCCCATGCGCCTCGCTCAGTCGCCCCGGCGGCCGTGGCTGCGGATGGCCTGCTCCACTTCCTCGCCGTGCTCGTCCAGGTACGCCTCGACCTCCGCGTCCGTGACGCCCAGGTCGCGGAGGATCCCTTCGTACAGGGCGCTGGTGGCCGACACGCCGTCGCGCTTGCGCAGCACGGCCTTCACCACAGCCGCCCCGAAAAGCGGATTCTTCCTGGCCGATTTGCCCGCCGTGTCGCCCATGCGCTCAGACGCGCAGCTTGGCACGCCCCGCTGCCGCCCCGCCACCACCCTGGCGGTCGTCTTTCTTCTTGTCGACCTCGACGGTCTGGTCGCTCGCCTTGGGCGAGTGGAGCTTGCGGCGGAGGTACATCTGCTGCGCGATGGAGAGGATGTTGTTGGTGAAGATGTAGAGCGTAAGGCCGGAGGGCAGGTTGAGCATGAGCAGCGAGAAGAAGCCGCTCATCACGTATCCCATGATCTTCTGGCTCGGATTCGACATGGGGGTGGGCGTGAGCATCTGCGTCAGGACCATCGTGATGCCCATGGCGACCGGCAGGATGTAGTACGGGTCCTTCGAGGTGAGGTCGTCGATCCAGCCCCGGGTGAACGGCTCGTTGTAGAGCTCCACAGAGACCTGGAGCGTGGTGTAGAGCGCGAACCAGATGGGCATCTGGATCACCATCGGCAGGCAGGAGCCCATCGGGTTCACCCCGTGCTCCTTGAACAGCTTCATCTGCTCCAGGTTCTGCCGCTGGGTGTCGCCCGCGTACTTCTTCTTCATCTCCTCAAGCTGCGGCTGGATCCGCTGCATCTCCTGCATCGACTTCATGCTCTTGTGCTGGAGCGGGAAGGTCAGGACCTTCATCGCTAGCGTGAGCAGGATGATGGCGACGCCCCAGTTGTGGGGCGGGACCGCACGGTAGAAGAACTTCATGATCCCGAGGAGCAGCTCGGCGATCACCGACCAGAAGCCCCACTCGATCGACTGCTTCAGGGGCGCGCCCACCGCCGTCAGATCGGCCTCGCTCTTGGGACCGGCGTACCCTTGGAAGGCGAGCTGAGCGGAGGCGCCCGGGGGGATTTGGAGAGGCACGATCAACGCCGCGATCAACGAGCCCGATTTCTCTCCCTGCGCCTCCAGCCGGCAGGAGGCGGAGAAACCGGCGGGGGGGAGGACGGCGTTGAGGAAGTATTGCTCGTCAACGCCCGCGAATTGCGCCGCTGCCGCCTCGAAAACCGGGGTCTTTGCCCCGATGGCGATCCGCTCCACTTTGTTGTTCCCCGCGGCGCAGATGGCCCGGGCCGGCGTGTTGCTGTGCGGCGTGAAGAAGCCTCCCTGGGGCTCCGCCGCGTGCGCTCCAGAGAGAACGGACAGCTGCCCCGTGACCCCTTGGGCCGCCTTGACCTCGACGGCGAGGGCGATGCCGTATGTGCCAGGGTTGACCGACAGGGTCTTGGTGACCGTCACCCCTCCCTGTTCGGCGCGAAACGTCGCGCTGGTCGCGTCCTGCTTCACAAGGTCATAGAAGGTGGCCGCCGGCACCAGCGCGCTGCCGTCCGAGGCCGTGACCGCGGTCGTGAACGGGAGCGGTTCGCCGGCGCGCGCGGGGACCAGGTCGACCTGCGACTCGTCTTTCTGTCCCTTGTGGCGGGTCCACTTCTCGCCGAGCAGTTGGATGCTCTGGACGGCGGCCCCCTCGCTGGTGGCGACCACCCGCGCCCGCGGCGTCTGCAGGGTCACGACGCGCAAGGGGGGGCGCGGCGTCGACGTTCCACGTGGAACTTCCGGCGCCTTGGGAGCGGCGGCGGGTCCCTGGGGCGTACTCGCCACGGGGGCGCCGGGATGGGCTGGCGCCTGGGCCGGGGATGGCGGCTTCTGCTCGGTGGCCGTGCGCTTCCCCATCGCGTTCGGGAAAAAGACGTACAGTCCGGCCATGCAGGCGAGCCAGATGGCGACGGCGACGAGCAGGTTCTGGTTCTGGTTCTTCATGCGGTTCTCTTTTGCGTGCGCGGCGGCACGAGGTCTGGCCCTCCCGCGGCCCACGGGTGGCAGCGGAGCAGGCGTCTGAGGGCGAGCCAGGGCCCGACGATCGGACCATGGACCCGCACCGCCTCCTCCGCGTACTCGGAGCAGCTGGGGTAGTAGCGGCACGCCGGCGGAAGTGCTGGAGAAATCAATTTGCGGTAGAGCCAGAGCAGCGCCAGGAGCGGCAGCGAGAGCACGCGCGTCATCGCCCCTCCTTCGCGATGCGCCCGGCCGCCCGACGCAGCCATGCGCGAAAGTCCGCCACGGAAGCCTGGGCAGCGGAGGCGCGCGCGACGATCACCAGGTCCACGGCGGGCAGTTGGGCGAGCTCGAGCCGGACCGCCTCGCGCAAGCGCCGCTTGATCCGGTTTCGCGTCACGGCCTCTCCTACCTTGGACGACACGGTGAGTCCAACGCATGCGACTCCACCGGGAATTCCCGAGCGGGTCGGCTGGCCGTCGCGGGGCCGGTAGCTCGCCACCAGCGGCCCGTCGGCGAAGCTCTTTCCCTCCTGCCGGGTCGCGAGGTACTCGGCGCGACGGCGCAGGCGCGCGCTCTTGGGTAATGCGAAGGCCGCCACGGGCCCTCCCGCGGCTACTTCTTCGGCGCGCTGACGACGAGCCGCTTGCGGCCCTTCGCACGGCGGCGCTTGAGGACGTTGCGGCCGGCCTTGGTCGCGTTGCGCTTGCGGAACCCATGCTCGCGGTTGCGGCGGACCTTGCTCGGCTGGTACGTGCGCTTCACGACGACTGGCCTCCTGAGAGCGAAAAGCGCGGCAAGAAAGCACGCGCCCTGCGGCAAGTCAAGGAACCTCGACAGGGGCCTCCGATCGTTTGACCCGCAACGAAAATTTCACTTCCGCGGAACGATCCGCCGTCGATCCAGCCACTTTGGAGATCCTGCTTGATCCGCTTTCGGCCCGTTTGCTAGGGTCCGCGGCGTTGTTTCCAGGTTGTTGTCATACGGACATTCCGGAGAAACGAACCCACGGCCCCCGAGCCGCGACGCGAGCTCGAAGGGCGCTTTTTTTCTTTGACATTTCCCGGGGGACTTCCGATGTCTGGCACCTTGTCCACAGCTGTGAACAACACTGTGGACGGCTCCAAGGCAGGAATTACGGCGGAATCCGAGAGAGCAGCGATCGACCTGTGGACAAGGGCGATCCATCGCCTCAAGGGGCGGCTCTCCCGGCACACCTTCCAGACCTACTTCGAGCCCATCAAGCCGGTCAGCCTGGAGGGGGACGAGCTGACGCTCGCCCACTCCAGCCGCTTCATGATCGACTGGGTGCGCGACAACCTGCTCGACGTGCTGCTCCAGGACCTCGAGGCGCAGCTCGGGCGGCAATGCGGGGTGAAGTTCGTGGTCCGCGAACGCGCGCCGGGAGAGGACGTGGCGGAGGCGCCGGCGGTTCCGGACAGCACACCGCAGGTCACCTCCCCTCCCCCATCCGAGCCGCCGCCTTCGTCCCGCCAGCTCCAGATCAACCTCAAGTACACCTTCGACTCGTTCGTCGTCGGCCCCTCGAACCAGTTCGCGGTCGCCGCCTGCACCGCGGTCGCGAACTCTCCGGGGAAGGCCTACAACCCCTTGTTCCTCTACGGCGGCGTGGGCCTGGGCAAGACACACCTCGTGCACGCCGTGGGAAACCACGCGCTCCGGCAGAACCCCAACTGCCACGTGGTGTACCTGTCCTCGGAGTCGTTCACGAACGACCTGATCCACGCGCTCGAGCAGCACCGGATGCCGGAGTTCCGGGCGCGCTACCGCGAGAAGTGCGACATCTTGTTGCTCGACGACATCCAGTTCCTCAGCAACAAGAAGCAGACGATGGAGGAGTTCTTCCACACCTTCAACGCGCTGCACGAGGCCGGAAAGCAGATCTTCGTCACCTCCGACAAGCTGCCCACCGAGATCGACGGGTTCGAGGAGCGGCTGCGCAGCCGGTTCCAGTGGGGCCTGATCGCGGACATCCAGCCCCCCGAGGTGGAGACCCGGGTCGCGATCCTCAAGAAGAAGGCCGCGACCGACCACATCGCCCTGCCCGACGACGTCGCCCTCTTCCTCGGCACGCACATCCGCAGCAACGTTCGTGAGTTGGAAGGATCGCTGATCCGCCTGGCCGCCTTCGCCAGCCTGACAGGCGCCGCCCTGACGGTCGAGCTCGCGCAGGACGTGCTGAAGAACATCCTGGTGGTCCGCGGCGACAAGCCAGACGTGGAGACCATCATCAAGGTCGTGGCCGAAGCCATGCAGGTGAAGCCGCAGGACATCAAAGGCGACCGGCGACAGCAGAACATCGCCCGAGCACGGCAGGTGGCGATGTACCTGACCCGCCGCATCACCGCGCTCTCCTACCCGGTGATCGGGGAGAAGTTCGGCGGCAAGGACCACTCCACGGTCATCAACGCCGAGCAGCGGATCGAGGAACTGATGAACCAGGATCCCGATCTCTCCAGGACGGTGCAGTCCCTCTTCCGCCGGCTCAGCTCCTAAGCTGTGGAGAACGCTGCGCGCACCGTGTTGACCGGATCCAGCCTGGACGGTACACAACCCGCACACAGCGATCCGAATCCGTTGTCCGCAGGCGGAAGATCAACGATCCTGCGGATCAAGCCGACCCGCCCACAGATTCACAGGCTCTAAGAGCACTACGAGATCCTCTCTTCCTGATCAGAAAGGCATGCCGAAGATGGAGCTCCAGATCGGGACCGACGAGTTCTCCCGCGCGCTGTACCGGGCGCAGGGGATCGTCGAGAAGAAGAGCACGATGCCGATCCTGGCTTCCGTCCTCCTCGAGGCCACCGAAGACGGGCGCTTGCGCGTCTCGGCGTTCGACCTGGAGATCGGGGTGACCGGGACCCATCCCTGCGAGGTTCGCACGGGAGGCTCCGTCGCGCTCAAGCACAAGGAACTGTACGACATCGTCCGCTCGCTGCCGGAGAAGACGCTGGTGATGCGCCGCGAAGCGAACAACCGCGTCCGGCTGACCTCCGGCGCGGCGGAGTTCAACATCGTGGGACAGCCGGCGGAGGACTATCCGCCCTTCCCCCGCGCCGAAAAAGTCAGCTTCGTGCCCGTCGATCCCACCGCCCTCCTCGAGATGATCGAGAAGACGCAGTTCGCCATCTCCGCGGACGAGACCCGGCACAACCTCAACGGCGTCTTCTTCGAGACCGGCGAAGGCAACGTCCGGATGGTGGCCACCGACGGGCACCGTCTCAGCCTCGTGCAGCGTCCGCTCGAAGGACAATTCAACCTCAAGCGCGGCGTCATCGTGCCCCGCAAGGGCCTGTTGGAGCTGCGCCGGCTGCTCTCCGAGGACCAGACCGGGACCTGCGAGTTGGGCTTTACCGAGACCTCAGGAGTCTTCCGCCGCGGTGACGTCACGATGGTGATGCGCCTGATCGACGGGACCTTCCCGGACTACATGCAGGTGATCCCGAAAGAAGCGGATCGGACGATCACGGTGGACCGCCCCCGCTTGCTCGATACCCTGAAGCGCATGAGCCTGCTCTCCAGCGACCGCAGCACGAACGCGGTCCGCTTCGAGCTCCAGGAGGGCTCGCTGAAGGTGACCTCGCAGAACCCGGACCTCGGCGATGCGAAAGAGGAGATCCCGGTCACGTACAAGGGCCTGCCGCTGCAGATCGGCTTCAACGCGCGATACCTGATGGACGTGCTCCAGGTCGTGGACACCGCGCAGATGAACGTCGAGCTCTGCGATGAGCTTTCGCCCGGTGTGCTCAAGCCCACCGGGGACCCCGGCGCCGGGGCCCGGTACACCGCCGTGATCATGCCGATGCGGATCTGAATGCACTTCCTCCTGGCAGCGCTCCTTCTCGCAGCCTCGAGCGACGCGCGAACCACTCAAAAGCCGCCGCGGGATCCGCGCACGGCAGGACTGGGCAAGAGCTGCAAGAAGAACGCGGACTGCAAGCACGGCTCCCAGCGCTGCGTCCAACAGAGCGACGCGAACGGGAAGCCGCTCAATCGGGCGTTCTGCGTCCTTCCCTGTGCGTCGTTCGAGGCCGGCACCCAGAGAGTGGCGCCCGGCGCGCCCGTCGACGTGAGCCGCAAGTCGAGGAAACCGCCTCCGCGTTGCCCGGCGAAGTACGAGTGCAGGAGCGCCGGCTCGGGCGTGCCGATCGACATGTGCGTGAAGCAGTAGGTGTTTCTTCTCGAGGTCAAGACCCGCGACTTCCGCAACCTCGTCGAGCAGGGCGTCACGCTCGCGCGCCATACCACCGTCCTCTTCGGAGCGAACGGGCAAGGCAAGACGAACTTCCTGGAGGCCTGCTACCTGCTCTGCAGCTTGCGCCCCTTGCGCGCGCACAAGCTCGCGGAGTTGGTGCGCATCGGCAGCGAGCGCTCCGCGCTGGTGGCGGGGAAGTTCGATCTGCCCTCTGGGGTGCGCGAAGTGGAGGTCGAAATCGGGCGCGACAGCCGCAACGCCCGCGTCGACGGCAAGCCGGTGCGCGATCCGGACGAGCTCTTCGGGGGTCTCGCCACCGTCGCGTTCACGCCCGATGACCTCGCGGTCGTCAAAGGGGGCCCGGAAGGGCGGCGCCGCCTCCTCGACCGGGCGGTGCAGAACCGCCACCCCTCTCATCTGGCGGACGCCCGCGACTACCAGCGGGCGCTCCGATCGCGCAACGAGCTCCTCCGACAAGACGCTGACCCAGCGTTGCTGGCCAGCTTCGACGAGCCCCTCGCCCGGCTGGGAGCCAGGCTGCGGACGCGACGCGAGGAGATCCTCGAGGAGGTCAGCCCAGGCGCACAGAGCGCCTTCGCGGAGATCGCGCGCGGCGAGCCGCCTCTGGTCGTGACCTACCTCGCCGCAGGCCGCGACTCGGACGACCTGGCCGGCGGCGGCGCATCGCTTCAGACGCGCCTTCTCGAAGCGCTTCGCCGGCGCCTGCCGCGCGATCGTGAGCGCGGGTACACGAGCGTCGGCCCCCATGCGGACGACCTGGGGCTATCGCTGGGCGAAAGGGCCGCCCGACTGTACGCGAGCCAGGGGCAGTCACGGGCGGTGGTGCTGGCGTTCAAGATCGGCGAGATCGAGAACCTCCGCCGCGCGCAGGGCAGGGCGCCGCTCCTGCTGCTCGACGACGTTTCCAGCGAGCTCGACCCTGAGCGGAATGCCTGGTTGATGCAGTACCTGGCCGCGCTGGAGGGTCAGGTGGTCCTCACCACCACCGACCTGAAATTGGTGGCGAAAAGCGCGGTGAAAGAGGCGCTTTTCCAGCGCGTCGCAGGCGGCCGGATCGCTCCGGAAAACCCTCTGTTTTCAGAGTGATCCGCGGGCCTTTTCGCCTTGCTTCCGAGCGTTTTTGCGTGATACTTCCGGACACATCCCAGAGGTGCGATTTTGGAGACAGCGCAAGACAAGCGGGTGCCTTTGGCGGCGCCCGCCGCAGGCGAGTACTCGGCTGACAGCATCAAGGTCCTGGAGGGCCTGGAGGCGGTCCGCAAGCGCCCGCACATGTACATCCGCGGGGTCGGAGCCGAAGGCCTGCACCACCTCGTCTACGAGGTCGTGGACAACTCGGTGGACGAGGCGCTGGTCGGCCACGCGACCACCATCGAGCTGACCATCCATGCCAACGGCTCGCTCTCGGTGCAGGACAACGGCCGGGGGATCCCTGTCGGGCCGCATCCGACCGAGCCGATCGACACGCTCGACGTGGTGATGACGAAGCTCCACGCGGGCGGGAAGTTCGACGGCAACTCGTACAAGGTCTCCGGCGGCCTCCACGGCGTGGGCGTCTCCTGCGTCAATGCGCTCAGCGAGTGGCTGGAAGTCGAGGTCTACCGGAACGGCCAGATCTACAAGCAGCGCTACCAGACCGGCATCCCGGCGGGACAAGTGAAGTCGATCGGCAACACCTCATTGCGCGGAACGAAGGTGACGTTCAAGCCCGACGCGAGCGTGCTCGAGGCCACCGACTTCAACTTCGACGTGCTTTCCAACCGGATGCGCGAGCTCGCGTTCCTGAACCCGGGGCTGCGCATCCTCATGCGCGACGAGCGCTCCGACAAGAGCCACGACTTCAAGTACGAAGGCGGGATCGTCGCCTACGTCGAGCTGCTCAACAAGAACAAGACGGTCCTCTTCGATCCGCCCATCGCGGTGAAGGGCGAGGTCAACGGCGCGGAAGTGAACGTCGCGCTGCAGTGGAATGACGGCTTCGACGAGAAGGTGTTCTCGTTCGCGAACAACATCAACACCGTGGACGGCGGTCCGCACCTGATCGGCTTCAAGAGCGCGCTCACGCGCACCGTGATCAAGTACGGCGAGGAGAGCGGCGCCTGGAAGGAGATCAAGGAGTCTCCTTCGGGCGAGGACATCCGCGAAGGGTTGACCGCGGTGGTGTCGGTGAAGATCCCGGGAGCCCAGTTCGAGGGCAACCTCAAGGGCAAGCTCGTCAACACCGAAGCGAAAGCCGTGGTCGAGGACCTGGTCGGGCGCAAGCTGACGGAGTTCTGGGAGCGCACGCCGGCCACCGCCAAGCGGGTGATGGCCAAGGTCGCCGACGCGGCGCGGGCCCGAATCGCCGCGCGGAAGGCGCGGGAGACGGTCCGTCGCAAGGGCGCGCTGGACTCGGCCTCGCTACCCGGCAAGCTGGCCGACTGTCAGGAGCGCGACCCCGAGAAGTGCGAGCTCTACATCGTCGAGGGAGACTCCGCAGGCGGATCCGCCAAGCAAGGGCGCGACCGGCGCACGCAGGCGATCCTGCCGCTGCGCGGGAAGATCCTGAACGTCGAGAAGGCGCGCTTCGACAAGATGCTCTCGTCGCAGGAGATCGCCACCATGATCACGGCGATCGGGACCGGCATCCACGACGAGTTCGACATCGGCAAGCTGCGCTATCACAAGATCATCCTCATGACCGACGCGGACGTGGACGGCAGCCACATCCGCACGCTGCTCTTGACGTTCTTCTACCGGCAGATGCACGACGTGGTGGCGCGGCAGATGGGCGATGGTGCCAAGAAGCACCACCTGTACATCGCGCAGCCGCCGCTCTATCGAGTGAAGAAAGGCAAGCAGGAGATCTATCTCAAGGACGCGGCCGCGATGGACGCCCACTTGCTCAACATCGGCACCGAAGGAGCCACCGTCCGCGGTAGCAAGAAGGAGCAGGCCTCGGGAGAGGCGCTGAAGGCTCTCCTCGACAAGGTGCTTCGCTACCACCGGCTCCTCGACAAGGTGGACAAGCGGCGCGACGGGCGCGTGCTGGATGCGGCGCTCTCCGCCACCAGCCTCGATGATCGCGCGCTGCGGAACCCGAAGATCCTGGGGGCGCAGTCCAAGGCGCTCCGCGATGCGCTGGCGAAAGCGCATCCGGGAGAGACCCTGTCGGTGGAGATCGCGGAAGATCCCGAGCACGGGTGTCAGAAGCTGGTGGTGCGGCTGGGGCACAACGGCGCGATGCGCGAGACGCCGCTGGACCACGTGCTGCTTACCGGCCCGGACTTCGACGACTTGAAGAAGCTGCGGAAGGAGTTCGCGCCTCTTGGCGAGGCGCCCTACGAGCTGACCACCAAGGAAGGTGCCTCCGGGCAGAGCGCGAAGAACGCCATCGAGCTGGTGGAGCTGCTCAAGCGCGCCGCCTCCAAGGGACTCGAGATCCAGCGGTACAAAGGCCTGGGCGAGATGAATGCGGAGCAGCTGTGGGAGACCACCATGGATCCTGCCCGCCGCACGCTCCTCGAGGTGCACGCCGACGACATGGCGGAGGCCGAGCTGATGTTCACCACGCTCATGGGCGACGCGGTCGAGCCGCGGCGCGAGTTCATCGAGAAGAATGCGCTCGATGCGACGAACCTCGACATCTGAGCGTTCTCGAATCTGAGCGCTCAGGAGTCTGACCTTCAGATCAAACGCCGAGCACGCCAAGCACGCCGAGGTTTTTATTTTGCCGGAGCGGCGGACCTCATTCGCGGGTATGCGGGCAGTGCTGGATCGCGGCCGGGCAAGGAGTGCGTTCCCGCGTGGGCTTCGATGATGGCGGGTTTGCCGGACGATATTTGCAGAATGCCGTCGAGAGTCAGTGCGGTGAGCCAGGCGGTCTGGCGATCCCGGGAGAGGGCCAGGTAGATGGTGCCGGGCTGGTCGCCGGGGACCGGTTCGAGCTGAGCGCCTTCAGCTCCGGACAGCACACGGACGTGCAGCGGGAGGCTCCGTCCGTGCCGGCGGAATGCCGGGGGATGGACCTGGGCGAGCGACGAGCTGAACTGGGCCGCATCGGGCGTGTACTGCCCGGCCCATCCGCGGTCCAACTCCTCGGCCGCGGCGCGGAGCCCGTCGAGCAGGCCCGGGGCCGGATCCGCAGGCGGGCGCGGATCGCCGGATGCGGAGCGGAGCGCAAGACAGATTCCGACTCCGAGCAGGAATGCGAGGTGGAGGAGAGCGCGGGGGCTGCGGCGAAGCGCGGCCTCTGAGGCCAGCCAGAGGGTCAGGAAGGCGAGCAGCGCGGCGGAGGCCACGAGCAGGGCGCCGTTGCGCACGTCCCAGGCGAGCGCCGCCTCGAACAGGCCCTGCGACCGGAGCCAGAGGAGAGCAGGGCGGGCGACCAGCGCAGCGCCCAGAGCGGCCAGGGCCGCGTACGCGGCGAGATATGCGAGGCGCATCACAGTCCGCATGAGAGTGCGCTAGGGTCTGGCGGTGCTGCTCGCGCTCGTTCTCGCAGTCGCCGCCCAGAGGACGCCTCCACACTGGCCGGTTTCGCCGCTCTTCGCCGATCCGGGCTTGCGGGCAGCGCTAGGAAACATCGACCCCAAGCCAAGCGCGTGGGCGGAATATCTGCTGCGCGCCCCCGGGAAGGGCGACCTGCGGGTGCGAGCGACGGTGTTGGCCGCGGTCGAGGATGGACGGTACTGGCTCGAGCTCGCGACCGCCGGGGAGTCCGGCCTGGCGTCGGTGGCGAAGCTTCTCATCCATGGCAACGCGTCCTCTCTCGGCGACGTCGAGCGGCTGTACGTGATGATCGCGGGCCAGCAACCCATCGAGGTCCCACTCGACGAGGTCCGGCCCGCGAGCGCCAAGCCGCCGGCGGAGGTGCAGATGGTGGAGCGGCTGGCCCCGGAGCGAGTGCACGTGGCCGCCGGTGAGTTCAATGCCGACGTGTTCCGCGTCTCGGGGACGCGGATCTGGCGCGCGTCCGGCGTCCCCCTCTGGGGGCTCGTCAAGGCGCGGTCGGCCCGGCAGTCCATGGAGCTGGTCGCATCCGGTACCACCGGGGGACACTCGCTGTTCCCGCCCGGCTGGGATCAGGGGAAGGGAAGCGAAAGCAGGAAGTAGGAACCGCGCACATGCGCATCGAGCGCCCGCAGCATGCCGGGATGCGTCCTCATCAGCCAGGCGCCGCCCACGGCGAGGCCTCCGAGCAGCGTCGCCAGCAGGATCCCGGATTCGACGAGGGCCTGTCCCTCCTCGGCGCGCAGAAAGCGTTGGCCCCGGCGCGGGATCATCGGGGAGCTCCGTCGACCCGGGTCACGAACACTGCCGCGCCCTGGTTCTCATCCAGCTTCTGCAGCGCCACCGAGACCGTGGTGCCTGGTCTGGAGAAGGTCATCAGGCTCCCGCCCGACGGGTCGTGCTTCTCGGAAAACCCCTGCGCGGCGAGGGCCTGCCGGTAGAACGCCTGGACCTCGTGCACCGGTTGTGCGCTGACGAACTGGGCGCTCTCCGCCCGGGTCCCCGTGTCAGCGCTGTGGAATCCAAGGAAGGCGCGGTGCGCGGATGGAACCGGGAAGGACGCTCCCTCGGCGCCGCGCAGGAAACGGGGAGGCCTGCGCGGATTGGTCGTGCCCGACAGGACTAGAGTCTGGCCATCCGGCTGCGGGACGGCGTTGACGAAGCGCTGGAGACCGCTTCCCGGATCGAACACGGAGACGTGAGCAAGCGCCTCGTCGCCCGCGATGACCGGAAGCAGACCGCGGGCGCGGAACGCGTCGGCATGGAACTGGATCACCCGCCGCGGCGAATCCGCGGTGTAGAAGAGCGAGAGCTGCATGGGCTGGCCGGAGACCTCCAATCCGTCGCCCACGGAGAGCTCACCCGCGCGGCCCGAGGCCTGGTCCGCGCTACCCCGTGAACCCTGTGCGAATGCGCCACCAGCGCTCGCACCTGCGAGGAGCGCTCCAAATGCCAAAGCGAACGCGAGGGCGATCCGGGCTGCGCTCATCCGCAGCTCCCGAATCTGTTCGCCCGCTGGGCGTTGCGAGATCCGCCGAAAAAGTGCCCCCGGCAGCGGTAGCTCTTCACGTATTCGTTGTCCGTGGCGAGCTGCGCCTTGACCGGCTCGAGGTGCGGGGTCTCGAGCTCGCGATCCAGGCCCCCGGCGCGCCGCCACCACGCCGTGTTGATCCGGTACGGCACCGTGTAGCGCGTGCGATCCACCCCGTCGCCCACGCTCTGCTCGCCGTCCAGGCCGATGACCCGGGCTCCCGTCGCGATCACGTCGCCGGCGCGCTGCGTGGGGCAGGGCACGTCCCTGCCGGCGATCTCGCAGCGATGCGGCACCCAGCTCTCCGGCGCACGCTCCGGCGGCAGGATGGTGATGGGCCCCCGGTTGGTCGCCGGATCGTCCATCCGATCGGTGGAAAAGACATCCGGCAAGGTACCGCCAACCATCGCCTTGCTGACTCCGAAGCGGGAGATGCGGCTGACCAGACCACTCCATTCCCGGAAGCCCGGGATCCGGCTCGCGCCGGCGAACGCGATCTCGCGGACTTGCGCGCTGACCTGCCGCTCGACTTGAGGATACGTGCGCCAAGGAGAGGCGCCGGTGTCCGTGTCCGCCCCGGTGAACGTGTAGGGCGCTGGCTTGGGCCAGGCCTTCCAGGGGTCGAACACGAGCTGCATTGGCCGCCGCGATGCGAGAGGCGCCTGAAGGGCGAAGGAGGCAAGCGATCGCGGGCGCCCGAGATCGTTTGCTCCCCCCCGCCCGAGCAGATCGCCGCCGCCGAGGATGAGCAGTCGCCCGTCGTGCCGTGCCCGGACCAGGGAGACGCGCGCCAGCGCCATACCGTTCGTGTTGAACCTCATTGCGCGAGCCGCCGCGTCGAACGACCTTGGGAGCGCGCCGCCCACCAGCTGAGCGAAACGGTCCCAGGGACCTCCCGTCGGCTGAGGCCGGGACGCGCCGCCGAGGCTCACCTCCGCCGTGGTGGTGTCCACGTGCGCGCGGAAGACCAGGTCACGAGCGAGCGGGTAGAGAACGAGGCCGGTGTGCCGCGCGCGGATCTGATTAGGCGAGCGCAAGTCGGCGAACCGCTGCTGGACGTCGATATCGATCTGTTCCGGTGACTTGAACACAGTGCTCTCCCAGAGCGCGTACCGGACGGCCTCAGCGGCCTTGAGCTTCAAGACCAGGACATCCGAGAGCGCCGAGGACCAGTAGACGATGAGCACGAGACAGGGAACGACGAGGGCGGCCTCGGTCAGAGCGCTCCCGCGATCCTCTCTGTGCAGCCGGAATCGCATCTCAGTGCAGGAGGAGATGCCCGAGCAGCGGTACGGCGGCCAGCCCTGCCTTGGCCGCCGCGTTCGACTCGAGGACCGGCATGAGCCGTGCGCCCCAGAGCGGGTTGAAGAAGTTGGGCATCTCCCTCCAATCTCCGGGTCGGTGGTAGTAGGCCTGCGCGGCAGAGAAGGCGTTCAACCCGCGGTGCAGCGGCTGCAGCTGACGCGGCAACCCCGGAATCCGCGGTCCGTCGGTCGCCGCCAGCCGGAAGTCCGTGGCAGCCGACCCGGCGTTCCGCCCGTTCCAGGAGAACCGCCGGCCGTGGGACCTCGCGGCCCCAGGTTCCGCATCGAAGTCATCGGCCGCCAGCGCAAGGCCCACCACGACGTCGGGCTGCGCGAAGTTGCCCAGGGGCGCGGTAGGGCCCGGGGCCGGTTTCCCTTTCGCCTGCGGCGCGAAATAGACGTAAGGGGACATCCAGAAGAGCCGCTGGGCCGGGACCGGAGCGTATTTCCGCAGCGCCGCGCTCATCTGGGCGCGCACGAATCCGACGCCAGGGAGGATCGCCCGCAGCCAGAACGGCACGGAGAAGAGCAGGGAGTACTGGTGGGCGGACTCCCGCGCCCCATGGATCTGATCCAGTTCCACCAGCGAAAGCAGATTGAGGTTCTTGCTGAACCCGAAGGCCTTCGCGACCAGCTGGAGACGCTGCGCGCTCCAGATCTGTGACGCCGGCGCTTGCCCGCCGCCGCTCCCGCTCTCGGGCGGGAAGGAGCCCATCTCGGTGCGGCCGACGCTGCCGAGCTCGACCGACGCGAGTCCGACCGAGAATCTCCATCTGAAATGGCGCGCCATCGGCGAGAGCGATGGAGAGTCAGAACGGTCGCCGTACGCGACCCAGGGCTGCCGCGCCGAGTTCGCAATCTCCAGCATGTGCAGCCGCGCCTGCTGCACGGCATCGCTCTTCGCGCCGGTGAGGATGCGGATCGTCTCCGCCGCATTCTGCGGCATGGTCAGATGGCCGCGCGTCTGGGCGAAGACGGTCTGGTTCGCCAGCGGCAACAGTCGGGGCCAGATCGGCTGGTACGGCCGCGCCGCCGAGTCGCCCGAATGGGCTTCCGGCTGGATCGGCTTTCCCAGCCGGAGCCAGACCGAATGCCAGGCCCCTTCCTGCAGGCCGTACAGCAGCATGTTGGCGGCCGAAAGCAAGGGACAGAGCGCCGCGATGCCGGCATCGAGGATCCGCACGAGCGCGCCGAGCCCGTTCTCGATGGCCGCGGCGATGGGCCCGATGAACGGCGCGTTGCTGAGGATCCCCAGCATGGGTTTCAGTCCGGCCCAGATGAAGTGCACCCAGGTGAGATAGCTGGTGGCTGCCATCAACGACGCGTAGTGCACGACCATGGCGCGGTTGGTGTACGCGGTGAAGTTCATCACCCGCGCCTCTAGCGCCGCCTGGGAGTACGCCGCGGAATCCGCCGCCGCCTGGAGCTGCACCTTGTCGTAGACGGCGCGGCCCAGGTTCACGGTGCCGAGCACGCACAGCATCAGCACCAGCCCGAAGATCGCCGCCAGGACCAGCGCCTGTCCTTCTTCGGACCGCTGGACGGCGCGCAGCTTCGCGATCACGGGCGGGCCCACTTCCGGTAGGGGTTCGACTGCATGCGCATGGTGTAGAAGGCCTCGACCGGCAGGTAGTACCGTCCGGCGCGCCCGGCAGCGACCAGGGCCGCGAGAGATATCCCTTCCGGCGTTGCCTGCGCCGCGGTGGCGCCTGCGGCCACGGCGCGCGAGATGCGAACCGCGTCGGGCCCCGCTTGCCCTCCAAACCGCGGACTGGTGAGGTCCCAGCCTTGCCAGTCCCCGAGAACGCCGGCCTTCGCGGCCATCCACAGGGTCTGGATGAGCTTGTTCGCGAACGGCACCTTGAGCTCGTAAAGGTAGCGGATCTGCAGGGAGAGCAGGGTCGCATCCGTGGCGCCCGGACGGACATCGTCGAAGTCGATCTCCTGGCCGTTCAGGTGCCGCCCCCAGGCGCTGAAGTCCGAAACGGCCGGGCTGTGCACGTACACGCGCAGCGGGGTCAATCCGAGGGGAGCGAGCACCGCGTCCTCTGCCTTGAAGCGGAGCAACGTTTTGGCGATGGCCGGAAAACTGTCGGTGGGCCCGATGCCCGGCAGGATGGCGAACGTCGCCGCGTCCCGCATCTTGCCGGGGTCGCCGTTCATCACGATCCCGGTGCGCGCCGCCGCGAACGCGGCGAGATCGGCGAGGATCCGCGCCTGCTGCAACTGGGTCAGCTGCACCGCTGCCAGCAGCAGGAACACCATCCCGGGCAGGATGATGGCCGCCTCGGCGATGGCCTGCCCGTCTTCGCTGCGGCCCATGATGCGATGGTGCTCCGGGACGACAACGGATCACATCCGTCAACCGGCGTCCGGAACGATCTGTTGTCCGCATCGCCACAGGCACGCTAGAACCCACTCGACTGGGGCGTCGTCTAAAGGCAGGACGCGGGACTTTGAATCCCGCTATGATGGTTCGAATCCATCCGCCCCAACTCAGGATTTTCTGCGGTCGTGTGAAAGCCGTGTGAAAGGATGTCGCTCCGCGGCTGAAGCCTCGCCCTGGTCGCGTCGCAAGCTCTTGGGGAAGTTACACGCCGAGGCGAGGAGACACTCTTGGCAGCGCGGGCGAGCGCTGCACACCGCAGCGTATCCCCTAGCGCAGTACAGCCAGAGCATCTGATCCAGCTGTGCGGCAGGCATTCTCACTTCACGTGCCATCCACAGCCCCCACCGCCTGGTCTCTAGCTGCGACGGCCTGCCAACGATGTTTAGGCGCGACGGGCCAAGCATTCGGAGCATGTGCCGATCCGGCTTGAAATCGTCGTGCCCGAGGTTCTTGAGAAACTCCGCGGCGAGCGCGACGCCTACACCGGGCAGTTTCCATTCCGAGTTCTTCGTAGTCAGCAGCTCGATGATTGTGCCGGCCTGTTGGGCGTTGTGGACGAACGCATCGACAGAACCAGCTTCACCGCTCATTCGGTCCAGGATGACCGCGGCGCGAGGAAGGGACCGAAGCTGCTGGCCGAGAAGTACGGATCCCAACCGATGGTCAAGAAACCACCGTTGGAGTCGAGTGATCTCGTTGGGGGAGAGCGATGCAACAGCTCGTGGTGTCCAGTCTGGGAGTACGCCGCGGATCTGCTCAAGGGCCGCCTGAATTCGCGACCAGTCGGTCATCGCTGACAGGTACGAGAGGAGGAGGGCTTGAACCGCCTCGGCATCGCTGGGGCGCCAGCCGGCCCTGCGTGCCTCGATCTTGGGTACCTGAGCCAGGTCGTGGATCAGGTGGCGCCAAAGCGGGAGATGCCGCTCGAGCGCCGCAGTCAGTAAGGACACGAAGGTGTCCGCTTGGTACACCGCGGTGTCCCTCCCGCTGGCTCCTTTGGAACGTCCTGACACGGCCTACCCTCCTCATAACGTAAGGCTGGACACCACTTTACTACACCTTGACAGGGTTCTTCGATGGGGACACTGTAGTGTACCTAGATGGCTACTTCAGGGTCCCATTCCGGTGCGACACCGCTCAAGGAGATACTACGAGCGAGTCGTGAGGAGCGGGGGTTGTCCCAAGAGGAACTGGCGAGGCAAGTCGGCGTGCATCGGAACTCCGTCAAGAAGTGGGAACGAGGCGCGACGCCCGGACTCGAAATTGTAGCAAAACTCGCGACCGCTCTCGGCATCCCAGTTTCGCGGCTCGTTCCTCACGCGGACCGCCCTGATTCGCCCGAACTACAAGCCGCCCGGGACCTCGTGAAGAAGCTTGCACCGGCCATCGCGGGAATCCAACAGGCGCTCCGTGCGGTGACGGACGGGGAGGAGGACTGAATATGTCCAAGTTGATTTACGTAGCGGGCCCGCTGTTCAACGAGGCCGAGCGACTCCACGACGAACGGATCGCAGAAGAGTGCGAGAACCTCGGGTTCCGAACGTTTCTTCCACATCGGGACGCGGGGTTAGAGACGAACCGCAACAGCGACGAGATTTACGCCGCTGACCTCCACAACCTCGAACAGGCTGACTTCCTGGTTGCCAATCTCGATGGGGCAGATGTTGATGCCGGCACGGCTTGGGAGATCGGCTATGCAGTCGCGCGGGGAAAGACGGTCATTGGGCTCCGAACGGACCGTCGGTGCCTCGAGCCGTGGGCGCGCGTGAATCTTATGATTGAGAAGAGTTCGTATATTGTGACATCATTCGGCGAATTGCGGTCCGCGCTCGCGACGCTCGGAGGGAACGTTGGCCAGAGAGCGAGGGTTGCTGGTAGCGGTTGAGGGCATCACCGGCGCCGGCAAGACCACCCTCATCGACCTGGTTCGCAAGTCACTTCCGCCAGACACGTTGATTTGCGGCGGGTATCGACGCGAAGACCACCGCTCCGATCCGCTGCATCGAGACATTCTGGAAGCTATTAGGCGGCGTCTCGCGAGAGACCCGTTCCTTCGCGTGGATTGGCGAAGCGAGACCCTTTTGCTCCTCGCGGAATTGCATCTTGCCGATCGCAATCACGTCCGCCCCGCACTCGCCGAGGGCAGGCTGGTGGTCTACGAGCACCATCTGGCGTCGATCATCGCGTACCAAAGCGCGCGGCTCCTCGAGGATGGTCACGCCCGTTCGCTCAAGAGTGCGCTCGCAGCAACTCGACGTCTCGTGAAGCACGCATCAGACGTGAGCTCGCCGGACGTTGTTCTATTTGTCGAGGCCAAGGTAGACATCGCCGTTCGTCGTGCAGCACGTCGCGACCGAAGGCGTGTCGGCCCGCATGACGTGGCATTCGAGAGGCAGGTTCAAGCAGCATACGGAGCGGCCCTGAAGGCGGAAAGGGTTGGGGTGCGCCGTTGCCGAGGCGATGGACGCATCGCGGAGCATGCTGGGCCGATAGTGCAATGGTTCAAGAGACAGCTGGAGATGCAACAATGAGCGTCGGCGAGTTCCTTGTCTCTGGCTCCCAAATCATTGAAACGCCACGGAGACACCTCCTGAACCTGTGGACCGAAACAGCGGAATGTCATCTCGGTCATCTCCACATGTTGCTGACGGCTAGAGACTTGCTCACCGCAGGCCACGACGTGACGTTTTACGTGGGCGAGTTTCCGAGCGAATTCTGGAACCAGACCGAATACCGGCGCCGAGAAGATAGCTATAAAGTCGCGAGCGCGGTTCTCGATACGTTCTTTGGCCGAGGCGTAGCGAGATATGGCCACGTGAGGCTCGCGCATGACCAGGTCCTGCGGGCGACGAAGGCATATGCGCAGCTGATGTTGGATATCTATCCGAATGATTCGAAACTCGGGAAGTATCCAGGACTAGCAGAGCCGTTGCTAACGGAACTCCGCCGAGCCTTCAAAAAGCCCTGGGGAGGCGTAGACTCCCCGTTCGTCGCCATTTGCGCCCTCTACGCTCAACAGGAAAAAGTTGACGCGCTACTCATCGCCGAGCGTCATAAGTACATAGCCGACACGATCAGCTACTTCGCTAAGCATTATCTAAATTATACGTTGGGCGTCGTCGTGCTTCAGAATTTCAAGAACGACAAAGGCCTGCCGATGAGCGGAAACGATGGTGCCATCAGAATGCAGGACCCCTTCAACTATGTCGAGCACTTGCTCGAAACCATCGATCCTCGCAACGCGGAGATGCTCTTAAAGGAATGCGAGCGTTACCTGTTCCATCGCTCGGAAACGACCGCAACGTTCGAGGCATGGTGGAACGGCCGCAAAGGGCCCGACGCTGACAGGAACACGTTCCTCGGAAGACTGAAAAAGATCTTTGATGATTACAAGGACCGCTATTATTCCGCTATCCCCGAGACGTCAGTAGAGACCAGCCAACGCATTAACAACAGCCGGATGTTGAAATACACCGAACTGACGCTCAGGGCATGGGACGACGCAACCAAGCCTCCCATCGACGTGGGGGCCGTAGATCCTGAGGTCGATCACGACGCCGAGAACTTCCACGCCGCCTACTATGAGCCCATGTTCGACGCAGTAGGGGCTCATTTTCGCAAGTACGAGAACGAAGCCCTTGGATTTGGGAAAGAGGTTGTCGACGCGCTGCTTGAGCTAACGGAGCGCAACAAGACAACCGACATGTTGCTGTTTTTCAACAGCCGAAAAGTACATCGCGACCACTACGTTCACACGTTCAACGTTGCTGCGCTCGGACAATTCCTATTAGACCTCCACGTGCAGGGGGCGGTCCAGCTCAAAACGCATGTCGCGGAGCTGCTTAAATGCAAGGAGCACGATGTAGAGGTCACATGGTGGCTAACCGCTATGCTTCACGACCACGCCTATCCCTTGTACAGTATGATGACGTGGCTTCAGCGGCTCGAGAGCTTGCGAAAGGCATTCCCGGCCCAGATGGATACGTTCACAAAGCTTGCTAAAGCGCACGTCAGCGAGGTGGATCAGGTCGTCGACTCACAGATTCTTGAGCCGATCAAAGAGTCCGTAACGAGGCAGGCGTTCGGTCTGGGGTTGTTGTGGGAAAGAACACGGGACGATCGCAAGAAACTGTTCTGGTTTCTGAGCGAGGAGGATGCGCAGGCGCTCACGGATACCCCCGCGATCGATCACGGCTACGCGGCAGTGTTAAACATTGCTTTTCGTTTGAAACCCCTACTCGCGCGGATCAAGGACAAGCCTCTCATGCGTCAGCTGATGCGAGGGATACTCTTCCATACGATGGGACATATCTTGGGGAGAAAGGTAGTGATCGACTGGAAAACGGACCCGCTTGCTTACCTGCTATCGGTATGCGACGAAGTCCAGGAATGGAGTCGTCGCGGGATGCAGGATGACGGCTCCTTAAGACCCACTAGGTCCGAGCTTCTTGTCGGTCCGTTGTACCGTCGTTACGACAGCGAGGACCGTTGGCAGCTCCCCGTCAACCGTGCTCTAGATGTCACCGTAAAGTACTTCGACGTTGAAGACGTCAAGAGATGGAACAGCCACGATTTTCATACCGAGAAGGGAAAGATTTTCACTCGGTTAACAAACAGCAGCGGCGGTGGTATGCCCGCGCTGCGCCTGTCGTATGCGCTGGCCTCGCAGCTATATCCGAAGCCGAAAGCGTAACCATTACAATCGCTCTAGCGCCGCCTTCGACCGCTTCGCGTTCTCGTGCATATAGCGCATGGCCATCTGCGGCGAACTCCACCGGCCCAGCGCCATCAACTCCGCGAGCGAGGCGCCCGCGTCGCCCGCGAGCGTCGCTGCCGTGTGCCTGGTGACGTGGTGGGCGGTGAGCCCGTGCATGTCGAGGCCGGCCGCAAGCATCGCCTTCTTGCCGGTGTGCTCAAGCGAGAACGTCCGCGAGAAGATCGGGTCGTCGAGGCCGAGGCTCTTGCGTGCCGCGATCTCCTGCTTCAGCGCGCGAACCACGCGCGGGTGGAGCCAAATCGCCTGGCCCTCCTTCCGCGACTTCGTCTTCGAAGGCGGGAACTCGACGAACTTCGTCTTCCAGTTGATCTGGCGCGGCGTGAGCCGGCGCAGATCGCTCCGTCGCATCGCGGACCAGAACAGGATCGTGTAGATGCGCCACGCGCGCTCGCTGATCTTCTTCACCTCGGCGAGGAACTTCGTGCGCTCCTTCTCGGTCATTGCTCGGCGTGGAGACTGCTCCGCGACGACCAGTTGGAGCGGGACGAGCACGGAGCCGCGATGGCGGCGACTGTCGCGAGACGGCGCCGGCCGGCGCATTCCCTACGGCCAGGTTCCCAGGTTTGACCAACTCGAGTACGACGCCACCTCCCTACTCTAGGGTTCAACCTTGGTTTTCGTACTCATCCTGTCTCTTCCTTCGCAGGTGCGATGGACCTAGAAAGCCGCCAACCATCACCATCAGGTCGCCCCCCGCAATCACTGCAGCCGCACGGGGGTCCTTCTGGCTAACGAAAGCAGCGAGGCCGAAGCCAGAGAGCGCCACGACGACCGCCGCGGCTAGGTGTAACAAGCTGGCACGGTCGCTCCTGCGAATGATGTCCTTTTCCTGCGCCCAGACGCGTTCCGCCTCTGCCTCGGCCATCCAGATGAAGATCTTGCCCGCAAGCCGCTCATCAAAATGGGGAATCGGCTTGCCTTGGCGAACCGCCACAGTGGGCAGGTCCTCTCTGCCCCGCAAAGCCCTCTCAATTCTCTTTGCGCATGACGGGCGGACGGGTTGACCACGCAGATACCTTTCTACTGTTCGTGGATCGACGTCGCTGGCGACGGATACCTCACGAAGCAAGTATGCGGGCAGCTTCATGCCTCCATCATGAAGGCAATCTTTGTCGACGTGTAAAAGCAGGACAAGGGATGTCCGCGTCCGCCGAGCGGGCGGATGCCGCGACTATTCGTCCGCCGAGTTTCTCCCCCTCTTCTCACGCAGCTCGCTTCGTTCTGCCTTTTTCCGATCGGCATCGAAGAAGGCTGACGGCTTCTTGTGGCCAGCCAGCCTCATGCAAGTCATCACCACTTGACGGGCCTTTTCGAGGCGGTCAAAGCTCACCCACTCGCTATCGACACGCGCCAACATGTCCCGAATAGCGGTCACCGCCGGAGAACCCGTCACGGGTGGCGGGCGATTCGTGATGTCAGCCCACCGCCCCGCGAACGCTCTGGCAATTGCCTCGGGATCATCCGCTATTGCGGGTTCTGCCGGCCACTCCGCATACGCCGGAAGATCCAGAAAATCGATTTCCGCAAGAGCGATGCGCACCGCTCTCGCGCACCACGCAGGATCGCTGGCGTTCGGGATGCCCCCGAACGGACCGTACGCGACGCGCAGGCCCGCCTTCTCTGCTGCGAGAAGAAGTGCGCGCAAGCTCTTCTCGCTCTCAGCTTTTGTATCGCTCGGATGGTCAAGCTGTGACTCGAGGGTTCGAGGATCGTAGCGGATAAGTAGGCGGCCAATGTCGCCCAGCAGGTGCCCAACCGCTTGCACAATCCCGTCGGGGTGCTCGCACATCTCCCCGGCGCCCTTGGCCGTCATCATCAACAAGAAGAAGCCTGCGCGCCCGGAATGCTTGATCGGCCCGCCCGCATCATAAATTCCCCGCAGGAGGTCGTACTCGTTGGGTGCGAGCAGCGGAATCTTGGGCCGCGCCGGTGTGCGCACGGTCTCAGGAGGAGGCTGATCAGGATATTTCTTCGCTTCTTCCTCTGGGAGTAAACTCTTCATGATCATGCGCGCGATTACCTTCGGGGAGCAGTGAGCGCGAGCTTCGGTTTCGTCGAGTCCGTCTTTCTTGGCCCTCTCCAGCATCTCAACCCAAAGGCCGAACAGCATCTTCGCTGCCTGCTTCCTTGCGCGCGTCGCCGGTGGCATTTCCGCCAAGGTCGCTATTACCTCGGCCTTCAACGAAAGCCACGCTTGAGGACTGCCCTCGGACTCGGCAATCGCGCGTTCAACGGTCTCGCGCGCCTCGACA
Organism: Myxococcales bacterium; assembly: GCA_036513415.1. Lineage (GTDB taxonomy): Bacteria > Myxococcota > Myxococcia > Myxococcales > 40CM-4-68-19 > 40CM-4-68-19. The sequence goes on from DATBZA010000137.1 coordinate 106,635, forward strand.
ATGCCGAATCCAAGATATTCGCGTGCCTCGGGATCTTGAAGCGCGTGAACTAACTGTTTTCTGCCGATGCGCTTCGTGGCCTCAATGAATGCTCTTGAGTACGCAGACTGGTCCTCCTCCGTAGTGTGGGACGAACCCTGCTGGGCTGCAGGCCCAGGCGCGTCGTTCGGAGAATCCCCGTTTGGATTGGCACTCATTCGGATGGGCCCTCAGTGTTGGAAATTCTAGCGTTTCTTCGGTGAAATCGGCGAGCCCGGAGCGACGGTAGATACAGGAGCAGTTCCTCGGGACCATCGCGAAACAGAGGCGAAGAGCCTCGACCAGGCAGACTGCCCCGACAGCGACTTTCAGGTTCAGGTCCACCCAGCAGATCGTCCCCTTCGCTCACCATAAGCGATCGTTGGCGGTCACAGCTCTAGGCAAACAGTGAAATTAGAGCGCCAGGGCGAGCGAGTCGGAGAAGGCCGCGTGGATTAGGTCCCACGGCACCGCGAACCCAGTTTCGAGCGCGCGAGTGCCCTCGTAGAGTATCCCCACCAAGTGGTAACCGCTGTCGGTGACCGCCACTACCGGGCCTCCGCTCATTCCTGCGAGCGCGCGCCCTCCATCATCTTCAAACAGTTGCCGCGCGAACGTGATCGCTTCCGGCACGCTGCTCCACTCAGGCCGCATTTTTTCGCAGCCGAGGTTCACCGTGAGCCTAGGCTTGTCCACCTGCGCGTCGGGCCCGTTCGCGTGCACGATGAAGCCCGGGAGTGAAATGAGCCCGTACAGAGGCTTATCCGCTGCCAGGTCGCGCGCAAACAAAGGGAAGCCAGAAACGACCGTTGCGAAGTACGCTTCCTGTGCTTCCGCCTCATCCCATGTTTGTCTGGCTCGCCTCGCTGGAGCAACGGCCCTATCGCCATCGAAACTTTCCATTTCGAGTCCCTCTGGCGATCGCAAGACGGCCACGTCGCTGGACGCCGACATCCAGAGAACGTCGGCCGACGAGACCGGGAAAACACCGGGCGCTCCGGGGCGTCGGTCGATCGAACGCCCTCTTGGATAACGTGGTGGGACCAGGAGCCTCCATGGGAGTTGCCGGGCGGTGTCGCAGTCGACGACGTGCCTCGCCGTTACGAGAAAGACCGCCCCCGCCATCCTTACGGCCGTTACGGTAGCCACGTTTCTCGGCCGCTCTTTCTCGGGGCCGAAAGCAATCGCAGCTACTCGCGGTTCTGTGAAAGCGGGGACAGGCGCAAGTAGTTCATCAACCTGATCGCGGGGAATGATCTTCGTATCTGCCATCGGCTACCGGAGTCCCGCGGCCCTTTCTACCTGCTCAGCGAGAGCGCCCGGAAATGCGAGCGTGACAAACTCCAGTTGTCCCCACAGCCGGAAGAGCCACATCGAAGCGCCCTCCGGAGTTCGCAGTCGGCGGTACTGAAACCCCGGTCCGAACATCGTAAACCGTGGGGTGCCGATGATCGCGGCCAGCAATTCCGGATCGAGATCCTCTGGCTTGAGTATCGGGTCTACGGCTCGGATGAGACGGTTCGGGATCAGCATCGGACGAAAGATCATGTCCAATGGCATCAACGGGTGCGCATCCCGCGGATGCGGTCCCGGCTCTGCCAGGATCGCGTTGATTTCGAGATAGTGCAGTCCGCGAACGAATTTCTCGAACACGGTCCGGACGGCGTCCCCATCCAGCTTTCGGGCGGGCGACGCCGGGCGATACAGACCACCGCCCTTCTGGACGAACACGATCGGCGCACCCGGATGCGGCTTCGCCCACTCCATCGTGCGGAGGATCTTCAGGCCCTTCCCCGCGCGGTGCTTCGGGTCCTCACCGGCTCGCGCTTGGTCCGGTCGCCACGACCGGAAGATGTTCTCCTGAACTCCCGCGATCTCGGGAGCGTCCGGGTTGCAGATGAACAGAAGGTCGAGCGCGATCGCATCCTCAGCGTCGTGCAGCCGCTTGTTGCACTCCGGGCAGCACGGCACGGTTCTCTTCTGGATCCTCGCTGGTGTCGTGGTCGGGAACCACGCGAACGGGAACACGTGATCGCGCGTTGTCCCGGGTTGCTCCTGACAGTACACGCAGACCCTTTTCGGCATCGCGTGCACTCTAGCGCGCCCCCCCGACACTTCGGCGGAAAAACGGGAACGCGGGCCGCCTCAGCGGAGGAAGATGACCGCCGCAGAGCGCCGGACAGTGATTTTCAGGCCCATGTCCGACCCGCAGGCCGTCCTCTTCGCTGCCCTCGCCATAAGCGAACGTTGGCGGTCGGCGTCGTTATGGCGGACCTGTGGGGTGCGGGGCTCTATTGAATGTCGGCCGTGTGAAACCGTGTGAAAAACGAGGCCCGAAAAAGCCCCGTCCAGCGGCGCACAGCCGAGAGACCTCAGAGTGAGCCGACGGTCCGGCGCGGACTTTGAATCCCGCTATGATGGTTCGAATCCATCCGCCCCAACTCAGCATTTTTCGCGGCCGTGTGAAGGCCGGCGGCGCATTCCGCCCTCCGCCGGACCGTCACCACCGCCTACAGGTGCTGCTCGATCCACTGCCAGGCATTTTCGGTGAAGCCCTGCCCGGCGGCGGCATCGCCTGAGACGTCGACGACCAGCAGCCTGTCCGCGCTGTCGAGCAGCGCTCCCAGCTCGCTCCGGACCTGCCGCACCTCCTTCGGCGTCGACACCAGCCAGGTCGAGTCGAGGTGGTGCCACCAGCCCGGGAACCCCTGCAGTGGAGCAGGGAGAGCCGAAGGAGCCCGCCGTTGGCTGACAAGGCATTGAAATTCGAGATCGCCGTCAGTGCCGACGGGATGGTCTCTGGACTCAAGGGTTGCGACGAAGGTTATCGACGAGACCAACCAATCGATGAAGCGGGTGGCGTTCACGATCCGCTAGTTTGGATCCCGGGTTGCCAGGACTCCGACGCGGCGTATCTCCGCCCGCACCGATCGCACCAATAGAAGTGGCGGGGGAACCGAGGCCGTTCCTGGCGCTGGTGCAGAAGCGCGCTGTGACACGCGCGGCACACCAGACAACGACCTACGCCTGGGTCAGGTAGCTGTTCGCTCGCTGCAACGGGCTTCGGAACCATGCGGCAAGATATTCTTGGTCCCCGACACGGGCTGCTCGAGACTGGTCAAGGCCAGCGATACCCGACCGCCGCGAGCAGCGCCCATGTCAACCTCGGCGCCGCGCGGGTCTGCCACGGTTGCGCACTGGCAAGATTCGGAGGGTCCTCCTGACCTTGCCAGTAGGTCATCGCAACCTGGGCACCGAGCGTGAATCCGTCCCAACTTGGAGGCATCACCCGGATTCCCGTCGAGCCATGCAAGGTGAGCGCGGGATGGCCGTACAACGGTGCAGTTTCGGTGCAGTCCACGCACTGCCAGGTGGCAAGCTTCCCGATTCCCAGCGCGCCTCCAAGATACAATTGCTCCGAGCCGGACGTGTGCAAGCGCCCTTCCATGAGCGCGGCCCAAGCGGTCATCCCGGAAGGGTCGACCCGGCCGGCGTAGGCGCCACTGGTATACCTCCCCTCGTTCCCGGCCACTCCGAGCAGCAGTCCAGAGACCGTCACCAAGTCGTCGAAGTCCGCGCCGACACGCAACGAAAGAGCGATCGCCTTTGGGTCACCGCTGCCGCCGGCGAGATATCCCCCGAGAACTTCCACTTCGGGCGCCAAGGCGAGTGAAGCCGCCATCAGGGTCGCTAACATGGAGAACCCCTTCTCCCGCTCGACTCGCGCTTGGAACGTTCGGTCACGCGTTGGGTACGCCGACGGGCAGATCGCCCAGTTCGTACCCGTCAGCGATATCGAGGCCTGAAAAGGCCCTGTCTAGCGGCTTCCAGCGGACGGTCCTCAGAGTGAGCCGAGGGGCTGGAACGGACTTGAATCCCGCTATGATGGTTCGAATCCATCCGCCCCAACTCCCGTGAGCTCGGCACGCTCGGCGCGTGAATCATTTGTACAGGACGAAGCCGGCATAGTCGGCGGCGCTCTCGCTGCGGGTCTGGTCGCCGTCGCTCATCACGCCGATGCCTTGCAGCTCGGGGACTTCCGCGCTCGGATCGCCGCCGGCGAAGTGCTCGC
>DATBZA010000138.1:0-8529 GCA_036513415.1 Myxococcales bacterium
CGCGCAGGTCTGCTACGCTTAGTGAGTGCACGAAGGAAGCGCCGAGTTGGCAGAACGCCTCTTATCGGTCCTACGATCATAAAAGAGATCGATGTTCAGCTACGCCACCGCCGCAGCACGCGCGGCCGGCTCGGCGGCGAGCCCCTGGGCGCGGTACCAGGCCACCTCGTCGGCCAGGGTCTCCCGGAGCGGGCGGTGTTTCCAGCCCAGCTCCTGCTCGGCCTTGGCGGAGGTCACCGCCAGCCGCGCCTGCATCATCCGCACGGCCTCCACGGTGACCAGGGTCTCGCCGCCGGTCAGCTTTGCCCAGATCTCGGAGACGGCGGCGTAGACGAATGCCACCGGGTACGGAATCCGCGCGCGCGGGCCGGACCGCCCGGTGACCTTCTCGAGCGTCCGGATCACGTCCGCCAGCGTGACGAAATCGCCGCCCAGGATGTACTTCTCCCCGGCCCGCCCGCGCTCGGCGGCACGGATCATCCCGACCGCTACGTCGCGCGCGTCCACCGCGCTGGTCCCGCCCGGGGGGATGGCCGGCAACTTCCCGGCAAGGAAGTCGAGAACGAGCTGACCGCTGCCGGTGGGGGCCGCGTCGCCCGGCCCGAACATCCAGCCGGGGAGGATCTGCACCACGTCCAGCCCGGTGCGCGCCGCCAGTGCTTGCAGCTGCGCGGCGGCCAAGACCTTGCTCTTGAAGTAGAGGTTCCCTTTCGCCAGCGGTGCCGGGGGAGTCTTCTCGTCGCCCGGGCTCCCGTCCGGCTTGAGGCCGATGGTCCCGGAGGAGCTGGTGTCCACCAGCCGCTTCACGCCCTGCGCCCGCGCCGCCTCGGCCAGCGCCAGGGTGCCGCGCACGTTGATCGCCTCCAGCTTCGGCCAGTGGTTGCCGCTGCCGTAGTACTCGCGGAAGTAGGCTGCGGTGTGGAAGACCACGTCCACGCCGTCCAGAGCGCCTGCGAAGCCGGGTACGTTCTCCATGTCGCCCACCACCAGCTCCGCGCCGGTGTCCCCGAGCTGACGCTGCGCCTTCTCCTTCGAGCGCACCAACGCCCGCGCGGAGTGGCCCTCCGCCCGCAAGGCCCGCGCCAGGTTGCTACCCAACAGCCCTGTCGCTCCCGTGACGAACGTCTTCATGACCACTCCTTGGCGCCCAGGGCGCATCTCTGAACCAATACTGGGATAAGCGCGAATCTGAGCAGTGTCAACTTGAAACCAAGCGGCGTTCAGATTGAGCGCGCCGGAGGCGCCCAAGCGCTGACCTCGTTCAAGCGCGTTATGCTTGGGGCCCAGGATGCCGATCGGCACAGCCAAATCGAAGCTCGTCGTGGCCCTGACGCTGTTCGCCGCGCTCGCGGTGGGCCTGACGGGCGCAAGCCTGCTCACGCGCTCCCGGGCCGCGCTCCTGCAAGGGCTGATCGAGAGACAGAACCTGCTCGTGCAAACGCGAGCGCACCTGCTCTCGGACGAGTTGCGCGGCTTCGAGACGGAGTTGCAGCGGCTTGCGCGGCTCGCGGAGATCGACCTCACCGACCAGAACATGGAGCCCGAAAAGCGGGTTCTCAGCATCGCGCGGAAGGACTCGACGGCGTTTTCCGCTGGAATCGCAATCCTCGACGGTCAAGGCAACGTCAGCTGGTCCGAGCCGCGCGATCGGCAGCCGATCGTGGATGGCTCCGCGCTGTCGCGCCTCGCTCGCGAGCGCAACGCGCCCGTGATCGTTCCGCGTCCAGGCGAACTGGACGTGGCGACGCCGATTCCGACGACCGGCACCATGGTAGGCTTCATCGATCTCCGCTCCCGCGACCTCTTCGGAAGCGGCATCCGGCATACGCTCGGGCGAAGCGGAACCGCTTCGCTGGTGAGCCGCGAAGGTCGAGACCTTCTCGCCTCGACGGGACCCGTGGAGGCTTCGCTGCCCTCCACGTCCTCGGGCAAGGTCGACGACGCGCGCGGCCGCGCTTGGATCGTCAGCGAGGAACCGGTGATGGACGGCGTCGCCCTGCGCGTCGTGCAGGCCGCGGACGAGCTGAACGCGGAGCTCGATCCCGCTTTCAACCGCATGCTTGCCACGTCCGGCCTGGCGCTGCTGCTCGCCGTTCTAGCCGGCGGTGTGCTCGCGCTGGTGATCGCCCGGCTCGAGGCGGCGCGCGAAGAGCTGGCCGCCTCGCGCAATCTCGCCGCCATGGGGGTGACCGCCGCGGCCATCGCGCACGAGGTGAAGAATTCGCTCAACGGCATTTCGGTCACCCTCGACCTGCTCGCGTCCGGCGCCCCGCAAGAGACGGTGCGGCAAGTCCACGCGCAAGGGCGTGAGGAGGTGGCGCGGCTGCGCGGCGTTGCGGACGATCTCACGTTGTTCGCCAGCCGGCCTGCGCTGACGCTCGAGCCTGCCGACGTGAACGATCTCTGCCGGCGTGCCGTCGCGCTCGTCTCCGATCTGGCCAGCGAGGCGCGCGTGGAGATTGATCTGCGACTCTGCCGCGATGGCGGCCCACTGCCACTGACAGTCGATGCGCAGAAGCTGCTCGGCGTGCTTCAAAACCTGGCGCGCAACGCTGTGGAAGCGATGGGGCCCGGAGCCTATGGCGAGAAGCTGGGGGAATCGCGTCCCCAGCATGCACGCCGCCTGACGATCTCGACCTCAGGATTCCCGGAGCACGTCGAAATCCGCGTCATCGATACCGGGGCTGGGATCGATCGAGCGGTCCGCGGGCGACTGTTCGAGCCGTTCGTCACGACGAAGAGAACGGGGACCGGGCTCGGACTCGCCATCGCCAAGCGCGTCATCGAAGCCCATGGTGGGGTCATCGATGCCGTGGCGAATCCGGAGGGAGGCACCATCCTCCGGCTGCAGCTTCCGACACGGCCGCAGGATTCCCTGCAAGCCCTCACGGCGCCGCGGCACGCTGCGGTCGGGTGACTGCAGCATTCTTTCGAAACATGTTTGTACCCGGAAGAGTGCGTATCGGTCATTCGTCATTAAATCCAGCGTTCCAGCGCTGGCGCGGACCTTGCTGCAACGCGGTGCATGCCTCCTCATGGCTTGCGCCTCGGCGCGCTTATCGTCGTGCTCGCCTGTCATCGCGAAGCAAAGCAGTCTGCTGCGAGCCAGGTGCCTTCCGGCGAGGTCTGGCTCTCGGCTGAGCAGATGGCGAGCAGCGAGATCGCCGCCGCCCCGGTTGGTCAGCGTCGCGTAGGGACCGAGCTCACCACGAGCGGCCGGGTCGTGTTCGACGATCTGCATGTTGCTCACGTGTTCTCGCCCGTGACCGGCCGCGTGGCGCAGATCCTCGCTCATCCCGGCCAACAAGTCGGGAAAGGGACGCCGCTGCTGACATTGAAATCGCCAGACGTGGGCTCCGCGTTCTCCGACGTCGCAAAAGCCAAAGCGGATCTCGCTGCGGCCGAGCGCGAGCTGAAGCGCCAGCACGATCTGTTCGAAGCGCACGCCAGCGCGCAAAAGGAGCTGGAGCAGGCGCAGAACGTCTTCGATCATGCCCAAGCGGAGCTGACCCGCGCCCGGAAACGGGCGGAATTGTTCCGCCGATACGGCCTCGACGAAGTCACTCAACAGTTCGCGCTGCGCTCGCCCATTGGCGGCGAGGTGATCGCGCGCAACGTGAATCCAGGGACAGACCTGAGTGGCCAATACTCGGGCGGCGGCGCCGTCGAACTGTTCACGATCGGCTCGATCGACACGGTCTGGGTCCTTGCGGACGTGTTCGAGGCGGACATGGCGCGGGTGCAGCCTGGCGCGCCGGTCATGGTCTCGGTCGTGGCGTATCCCGGCAAGACCTACCCAGGCACCGTCGATTGGATTTCCGGATCGCTCGATCCGACATCGCACACCGTCAAAGTGAGGTGCGCGATCCGGAATCCGCAGCACGAGCTGAAGCCCGAGATGTACGCGACGGTGAACATCGGCGTGCAAGGAACTGAGACTCTCGCGATTCCGCGGTCCGCGGTGCTGCGGGTAGCCGATCAGACCATCGTTTTCGTGGAGACTGGCCTGACGGAGAACGGGATGATGAGGTTCACGCGCCGGCCAGTCCGCGTCGACGAAGTCGCGTCCGGCGACCTGCTTCCGCTCGTCTCAGGCATCTCCGCCGGCGACACGATCGTCGTGGAGGGCGCGGTGCAACTCCTCGGAATGATCTGATGCAGCGGATCGTCGCGCTGGCGCTCAAGACGCCCATCATCGTGGTCGTGCTCGCGATTGCGCTCACAACTCTCGGGCTGTGGGCCTACACGCAACTCGACATCGAGGCTTATCCGAACCCGGTCGCGCCGATGATCGAGGTCATCGCGCAGCCGTCTGGGATGAGCGCCGAGGAAGTCGAGCGGTACGTCACCATCCCGATCGAGAACGGGCTCGCGGGCATGGAGGACATGGTCCACATCCGCTCGCAATCGCTGTTCGGACTCTCCGACGTGAAGTGCTATTTCAATTGGAACCCAAGGTACGCCGAGGCGCGGCAGCGGGTGTTGAACCGCCTTCCCTTCATCCAGCTTCCGCCAAACATCACGCCCCAGCTCTCGCCGACGAACGCCGTCGGCGAAGTGTTCCGGTACGTCCTCCGTGGAGCCGGCTATTCGCTCGCCGACCTCAAGACGGCCCAGGACTGGATCCTGCAGAAGCAGTTCCGGCAGGTGCCCGGCGTCATCGACGTGGTCGGGTTCGGCGGCGAAACACGCGAAGTGCACGTTGACGTGGATCCCTATCGCCTGCGCGGTCACGGGCTGGCGCTCGGCCAGCTCACCTCCGCCATCTCGAATGCGAACCAGAACGTCGGGGGGCAGCGGCTCACCCTCGGTGAGCAGTCCTACGACGTTCGCGGAGTCGGCCTCATCAACTCCCTGCAGGACGTCGACGACGTCGTCATCACGGCCACGAAGGGAACGCCGATCCGGGTCCGTGACGTGGCACAAGTGACGGACGGCGCCGCGCCACGGCTAGGCGTGGTCGGGAAGGACTCCGAGCCAGACGTGGTGCAAGGCATCGTGCTGATGCGCTACGGGGGAAACGCGCTCAAGACGCTCAACGGCATCTACGAGAGGCTCGAGCACATCCGCAAGTACAACCTGCTTCCCCTCGGAATGTACATCGAGCCGTACTATGACCGCGGCACGCTGACCCGGCTCACCACGCACACGGTCCTGGAAAACCTGATCGTCGGAATGGTTCTCGTATCCATCGTGCTCTGGGTCTTCCTCGGCGAGACGCGCGCCGCCGTCCTTTCCGCGCTCAACATTCCGCTCGCGCTCCTGGCGGCCTTCGTCGGAATGGTCGCCACAGGTACGCCGGCGAACCTGATTTCGCTGGGTGCAGTCGATTTCGGAATCATCGTGGACTCGACGGTCATCGTCGTCGAAAACATCTTCCGGCATCTCGGCGGCCATGGCCAGGGCGAATTGAAAGAACGCATCATCACTGCGGCAGATGAGATCGGCGCACCGATGTTCTTCTCCACGCTGGTGATCGTGGTGGCATTCATTCCCCTCTTCACCATGACCGGCGTCTCCGGCGTCATCTTCTCGCCGCTGGCGCATACCTATGCATTCGCGATCGGCGGCGCGATCCTGCTGGCGGTGACGCTGACGCCGGTGCTCGCGTCGCGGATCCTGAGGATCCAAGAACCAGGCCCCGCCGAAGAACACCACGACAGCCGCGTGATGCGCGGACTGCGACGTTTTTACGATCCGCTGCTCCGGTTCGCGGTGCAAAGGCGCGCCGCGGCGGCAGCCATCGCCTTTGCTCCCGTCGTTCTCGCCGCCGCATTGTTTCCGCTGCTGGGGCGCGAATTCATGCCACACCTCGAGGAAGGCAACTTCTGGATCCGCGCCGCGCTGCCCATGTCGATCTCGCTCGATCGCTCGGCAAAGCTGGTCGGCCGCATGCGCAACATCGTGCTCGGATGCCCCAAGGACGAGACACTTCCCTGCGACGACAAGCATCGCACGCGTCCGGAGGTGGTGACCGTGGTCTCCCAGCTCGGTCGGCCCGACGATGGCACCGACACGGCCGGGTTCTTCAATATCGAGCTGTTCGCGCCGCTCAAGCCGAACAGCGAATGGCCGCGTGGGGTGACGAAGGACTCGATGACCAACGAGCTGTCGCGCGAGCTCGCCGACGCGTTCCCCGGAATCTCCTTCAACTTCTCGCAGTACATCGCCGACAACGTCGAGGAAGCCATGTCCGGCGTGAAGGGCGAGAACACCATCAAGGTGGTCGGGCCCGATCTGGGCGTGAATGAGTCGAAGGCCGGAGAAATCCTCGGGATCCTCTCCAAGATCCGCGGCGTCGAGGACCTGGGCCTCTTCCATTCCTTGGGCCAGCCCGAGGTCCGCATCGTCCCTGACCGGACCCTTTGCGCGCGCTACGGACTCAACGTGGGCGATGTCGAAGCCGTCGTGCAGGCGGCAATCGGTGGACAGGCGGTCACGCAGGTCTACCAGGGCGAGAAGCATTTCGATCTCGTCGTGCGCTGGGCCGCTCCTTACCGGAAAGATCTCAAGACCATCCGTGAAATCCTGGTGGCCACGCCGGACGGCGCGCAGATGCCGTTGGCGCAAGTCGCACGGATCGAAAACATCGAAGGTCCGGCCGACGTGTGGCGCGAAGACGGCTTCCGCTATGCGCCCGTGAAGTTCTCGGTGCGAGGCCGCGACCTCGGGTCCACGATCGAGGAAGCGCAGGAGCGGCTCGCTTCCGCCGTGCAGCTTCCCTTCGACACGCACCTGGAATGGGCCGGTGAGATCAATGAGCTGAAAGAGGCGCTGGCCCGGCTCAAGTTCGTGGTGCCGATCACGCTGCTGCTGATCACGTTTCTCGTCTACTCCTCCGTGAACAGCTGGCGCGACATGGCCATCGTGCTCCTCGGCATTCCCGTGGCGTGCGCCGGCGGGGTGCTCGCGCTGCTGGTGACGCGAACGCATCTCTCCATCTCGGCGACGATGGGATTCGTCTCCATTTTTGGCATCGCCGTCCAGGATGCTCTTCTGGTGGTGACGTACACGCAGCGCCTCTGGCGAGACGGTCATGGCCTGCTGGAAGGTGCGCGCATCGCCGCCGAAAGGCGCCTCCGCCCGGTGTTGATGACAGCCTCGGTAGCGCTGATTGGCCTGTTGCCCGCCGCCCTGTCGCACGGCATTGGTTCCGAGACGCAGAAGCCGTTGGCAATCGTCGTGATCGGTGGCGCCTTTGCGCTGGCCGTTCTCCCTCGCCTCCTCCAGCCCGCGCTGCTCGTGATCGCGCACCGCGGCGATCGTCGGTACGCGCATGCCCGAAACGAAGGCGGATCGCCCCAGCCAGCAGCCGTCATCTGAAAACCGCTATTCTGCGGAGGTGACCGCCGGCAAGGTGCTGATCGTCGACGACGAGAAGACGTTCCGCCTCGTAGCGCAGGCGGCGCTTTCCGCAGAAGGCTATGAAGTCCTGATCGCCTCCAGCGGCGGCCAGGGGCTGGAGAGCGCCCGAGCGTCGCGCCCCGACGTCGTCGTTCTCGACCGCAACCTCCCCGATGCGGATGGACTGGCCGTACTCCAGACGCTCCGCAGCGAAGGAGGCGCAGATGCGCCCAGCGTCATCATGGCGACCGCCTACGGCGAAGTGGAGAACGCAGTGCAGGCGCTCAAAGCCGGGGCATTCGACTACCTGACCAAGCCGTTGCAGCTGCCCGATCTCGTCGTCACGGTACGGCGCGCGTTCGAGACGCGCCGGCTCGAGCGCAGGGCAGAGAGCTTTTCCGGAGTCGCACAGCGCCGGCTCTCGCAGCGCGGCTTTCTCGGCGACTCGGACGCCGCGCGGCGCGCGGTCGAACTGGCCGGAAAGGTCTCCGCTTCGCCAGACACGACTGTCCTGATCACCGGCGAGAGCGGCACCGGAAAGCAGGTCATCGCGCAACTCATCCACCTGCATACCCCGCGGCGAGGAGCGGAGCCCTTCGTCGAGCTGAACTGCGCAGCCGTCCCGGAGCAGCTGCTGGAGAGCGAGCTTTTCGGGCACGAGCCGGGTGCATTCACCGATGCGAAGCGCACGCGTATCGGGCTGCTCGAACAGGCTGAAAGCGGAACGCTGTTCCTCGATGAGATCGGCGACATGCCGCTCGCGACGCAGGCCAAGCTCCTCAAGGTGCTTGAAACGCAGACGTTCAGGCGCCTCGGCGGTTCGTCCGACCGCATCGCATCGGTCCGGTTCATCGCGGCCACCCATCGCGACTTGCAGGAGGCGGTTCGGAGCGGCGCTTTCCGCCTGGACCTCTTCCACCGTCTCGACGTGTTTCGCATCGAAGTGCCGCCCCTGCGCGCGCGGCGGGAAGACATCCTCCCGTTGGCGCGCTCCTTCCTCGAGGAATTATCGGCGCGCGCTGGCAAGGCGATCCGAACGCTCGCCCCGCAGACGGAGGCGCGCCTGATCAGCTACGACTTCCCGGGCAATGTGCGCGAGTTGCGCAATCTCATCGAGCGCGCGGTCATCCTTGAAAGCGGCCCGGTTTTGACCGCGGATTCCATCCTGCTGCCGCAGCCGCCGCG
>DATBZA010000139.1:0-9312 GCA_036513415.1 Myxococcales bacterium
AAGCCGCTCCCGCGCCGCGCCGACGGACGGTTCGAAGGGGACGCCGACACCAAGGAGGATGCCAAGCCAGCGGTACAAGCTGGCGAGACCTTCGCCTGGTTGGACGCACAGCGCGCGCAGGCCGGCAAGCTCGGCGGTCGCGGCCGCCTCGCGCAAGAGCCGCGACCGGCCCGACCCGGGCGGGCCCACCAGGACGATCTGCGCGCCGGCGCCGCCCGCCACGCGCCGTGCGGCAGCGTCGATGCGCTCGATCTCGGCTTCCCTGCCGTGCAGCTGGCCCAGCCCGATCCGATCGGGCGCCAGCCCCTCGCCTTCGGAGTCCAGGGGAAGGCCGGTGGCCGCGGCGAGCGCCTCGATCACCTCATCGGTCTGCGCGTAGCGGGAGTGGACCTCCCGGGCCACCAGCTTGGCCACCACGGCCTGCACGCCCGCGCTGGCGCGCGCGGGCGGCACGCTCTCGAAATGGCCACGGATCACCTCGGCCGGTGTCCGGGCAGCGAAGGGATTCACGCCTGAAAGGAGCTCGTGCAGCATCACGCCCAGCGAGTACAGGTCGGATGCCGCATCGGGAGGCGCGCCCTCCAGGACCTCCGGCGCCGCGTATTCCAGGCTGCCGCGCGCGGCGGGCTGGACGCCGGCAAGGCCCAGGTCGACCAGGAGCGCCCTGCGGCCTGCAAGCGGACCGGCGAGCACCGCGTTCTGCGGCTTGACGTCCCCGTGAACGATTCCCAGCCGGTGCAGATAACCCAGCGCGCGGGCGATCTCCGCGACGTGCCGCACGACCAACGCCTCTGCGCGACCGCGCAGCGCCGTCAGGTCCTGGGCGCCGTATTCGAATGCGAGTGAGGCGGTCCCTGGGGCGCGCCAGAGCGACAGCGCCCGTGCCAGGTGAGGATGGAGAAGCGTCGCGCTCCGGCGGTACTCGGCGGCGAGGCGACCGGGTGGCCCCAGCTTGAGGGCGACTTCCCTGTCGGTGAAAAGATCGACAGCCAGATAGACGGAGGCTTCCGCTCCCGACCCCCGGGGGGCCAGCACCCGGTAGCGCCCGCCCACCAATTGCGGCACATCGGTGGCGCCAGTCGCCGGCGACGCGTCGGTCAATTGCTGTATCTCGGCAGGGCGGGGCTGACCTTGCATACGGCTCGACTCCTCGAGGTCCGCGGACTTTGACACCCCCCCAAAGGCCGGTAAACAAGCTGGAGTGCTGCGAGTCGCCGATCTGTCAGTGGGTTTTAAGACTAAGGAGGGATCTTTCCTTCCCGTGGACCGGATTTCGTTCGATCTCGAACGCGGCGGGACGTTAGGCCTGATCGGGGAATCCGGCAGCGGCAAGACCACGGTCGCGCTCTCGCTGCTTGGTTTGCTGCCGCCGGGCGCGCAAACGTCCGGCCGCGTCGAGGTGTGTGGAGAGGAAGTGCTCGGGATGAGCAAGGACGCCCTTGCCCGGGTGCGCGGCAGCCGCATCGCCATGGTGTTCCATGACCCGCTTGCGGCGCTCAATCCGGTCCTGCGTGTCGGTACGCAGATCGGAGAGGCCGTTCGCGCGCATCGATCCGCGAACAGGGTGCAGGCGCGGGCGGCCGTGCGCGATCTGCTCCGCGCCGTGGGGCTCGCCGCGGAGAACGCGGACCGCTATCCCCACCAGCTTTCCGGCGGGATGCGTCAACGGGCACTGATCGCCATGGCGCTTGCCTGCGGCCCGGCGGTCCTCGTCGCGGACGAGCCCACCAGCTCGCTGGACCCGGTCGTCCAGGCTGAGATCATTGGATTGCTCCGCGCCCTCTGCGACGAGCGAGGCCTGGCCCTGCTGCTGGCCACTCACGATCTCGCCCTGGCGGCCCGGCTCTGCGGCCGGATCGCCGTCCTGTACGCCGGCCGCATCGTCGAGCGCGGGCCGGCCAGGGAATTGCTGGCGCGCCCGCGCCACCCCTATACGCTCGGTCTTCTGCGTAGCCTTCCACCTCCGCTCGGCGGGCGGAGCCAGGGGCGCCTGGAGCCCATCGCAGGATCCGCCCCGGCGCCGTGGGCGCGACCTTCCGGCTGCTCCTTCCGCGACCGTTGCCCGCGTGCACAGAACGACTGCTCGATGAAGGAGCCGGAGCTGGTCGGGACGGGTGGCTGGGAGGTCGCCTGCTTCCACCCTGTGGATGCCTCATGATCGCTCCTCTGCTGGCGGTGGAAGACCTCTGCGTCGACCGCGGAGGCGTTCGTGTCCTGGAGGGGGTCTCATTCGTGCTCCAGCCCGGCGAGACCCTGGGCATCGTCGGCGAGAGCGGGAGCGGGAAATCGACGCTGGCGCGCGCCGTGCTCCGCCTTCTCCAGCCAGCCCGCGGCAAGGTGCGTTGGCGCGGCCGCGACTTGCTGGCGTTCGACGAACGCGAGCTGCGGGAAGTGCGGCGCGAGATGCAGATCGTTTTCCAGGATCCCGCCACGTCCCTGGACCCTCGCATGACGGTGTCCACCGTCGTGGCGGAGCCGCTCGCGGTCCACCGGCTGGCGCAGGGGACCGAGAGGGAAGAGAACGTGCTCGAGCTCCTGCGCAAGGTCGGCCTCGGGCCGGAGCTCCTCGACCGGTATCCGCACGAGCTGTCCGGCGGCCAGGCGCAACGGGTCGCGCTCGCTCGCGCGCTCGCCACGGGTCCGGCGCTCCTGGTCGCCGACGAAGCGCTGAGCGCGCTCGACGTCTCCCTCCAGGCGCAGATGGCCAATCTGCTGCGCGACCTGCGCGCCTCGCTCTCCATCGCCTGCCTGTACATCTCGCACGACCTGCGGTTCGCCGCCTACCTGTGCGATCGGATCGCCGTTCTCTCGCGAGGCGCGATCGTCGAGATCGCGGAACCATGGGCGCTGATCGAGGCTCGCCACCCGGCCACGCGCGCTCTCGTCAGCGCGGCTCGGGCGAGCGTGCTCGAGCGCCGCTGACGGGCGCCAACTTGGGCGATATCGTCAGGGAAGCCGCCACGGCCAGCGCCAGCGCCGCGGCGATCACCGCGAGCGACACCCAGGTCGGAATCTCCACCACGCCGCTGGAGATCAGCTTGAGGCCGACGAAGGCGAGAATGGCGGCAAGGCCGGCGCGGAGGAAGCGGAAGCGCTCCACGATGCCCGAGAGCAGGAAGTAGAGCGAGCGCAGGCCGAGCATCGCGAAAACGTTGGAGGTGTAGACCAGGAACAGGTCGCCGGTGACCGCAAAGACCGCGGGGATCGAGTCCAGGGCGAAGATCACGTCCGTGGTCTCGACCACGACGAGAGCGATGAAGAGGGGAGTGGCCAGGAGCCTCCCCCGCTGGCTGACCCAGAAGGCCCCCCCGCGGAGCACCGGGGTGATGGGGATGATGCGCGCGACCCAGGTGCTGCAGACGCCGCACGCGGTGGCCACCATCTCGCGCTCCTTTTCCCGCCCCCAGAGGATGCGCACGGCAGCGAAGAGGACCAGCGCCGCGAACGGGTAGACGATCCAGTTGAAGCGCCGCAGCAGGAAGACGCCTCCGGCGATCAGGAGGGCGCGCGAGGCGAGGGCGCCAAGCACGCCCCAGTAGAGCACCCGGCGCTGCTGCTCCGGCGGAATCCGGAGCTCGGAGAAGATGAGGACGAACACGAAGATGTTGTCGACCGAGAGCGATTTTTCCAGCAGGTAGGCGGTGAGATAGGTGAGCGCCGGACCCCTGCCATAGAGCGCGAGGATGACGACACCGAAGAGCAGGCTGAGCCCGATCCAGGCGGCGCTCCACCAGGCGGCGGAGCCGAGCGTGACCTCCCGCGGTCCGCGCCGCGAGGGCCGGAAGACGCCGAGGTCGGCGGCGAGCACGGCCAGGACCATCAACGCGAAGAGCACCCACACCCACGAGCTCACCTGCATCGCGACACCGGATTCGAAAGGTTCACACCGGCAGCGGGTCCAACGAGTCTTCGTCTACATAGCAGAAGCCCCACTGCTCGCCGGGCTCCAGCGAGCGGATGACCGGGTGACGGGTGGCGTTGAAATGCTTGGTCGCGTGCTTGTTCTTGGACGAGTCGCAGCAGCCGACGTGACCGCAGCCCATGCACAGGCGCAGGTGCACCCAGGTATCGCCCATCGTCATGCACTCCTCGCAGCCCTTCGACCGCGGCGCGACAGCCTTCACGTTCTTCAGATGCTTGCAGGCCATGTACAGCTCCATTTGGGGGACACCATACGCAACTCATGCCAAGGCGTCCGGAGGAATTGGCATGAGTTGCGTATGGTGTCCCCGAGACCCTTTACACTAACTAAACGATGCCAGTGCTCTGCAGCCAGTGCATATCGACAGGGGGCCTGATCCATGGAAGACAGGGGCGGCGCCAGATTCCCTGATGAGCGGGAGGACGAATGAGCGCGCCGCAAGAGCTGAAGGGGCCCGACCTCGCCGCCGGCGTGGACGACTCACGATTGAAGGACGGCGAGCCGTTGCTGGGGCATGCGGGTGGCGAGCCGATCGTGCTCGTCCAGCGCGAAGGCGAGGTCTGCGCCGTCGGCGCCGTCTGCACGCATTACGGTGGCCCGCTTGCGGAGGGGATCGTCGAGGGAGACACCATCCGGTGCCCCTGGCACCACGCGCGATTCGACCTGCGCACAGGCGCGCCCACGCGGCCGGGCCGCGACCCGATCCCTTGCTATCGGGTCGAGCGGCAGGATGGACGCGTGCGTGTGAGGGAACGTCTCGCGCCGCAAAGGGTCGGGCGCTCGGCAGGCCCACAAAGCGCGATCATCGTCGGAGCTGGCGCGGCAGGCAACGCTTGCGCCGAGGAGTTGCGGCGGCAGGGGTACGAGGGCCCGATCACCATGTTCGGGAGCGAGGGCACACCTCCCGTCGACCGGCCCAACCTGAGCAAGGACTATCTCGCCGGGAGCGCGCCCGAAGACTGGATCCCGCTGCGCGGCCGCGAGTTCTACTCCGAACGGCGGATCGACTTGCTCGAGCAGGTCGAAGTCACCGCGGTCGACATTGAACGGCGAGAGGTGCGGTTGTCGACCGGACGGTCGCTCCCGTACGGAGCGTTGCTGCTCGCGACCGGCGCGGAGCCCATCCGCCTGGCGATCCCCGGCGCGGAGCGGGCGCTCACCCTGCGGACGCTGGCGGACAGCAGGGCCATCGTGGCGCGCGCCGCGCCAGGCCGGCGCGCGGTCGTCATCGGCGCCAGCTTCATCGCCATGGAGGTCGCGGCGTCGTTGAGGCAGCGGAAGATGGAGGTGACCGTCGTGGCCCCCGAGGCCCGCCCCCTGGAACGCGTCCTCGGACCGGAGCTCGGCGACTTCGTGCGGGCGCTGCACGAGGAGCACGGCGTGAAGTTCCGGCTCGGCCGCAGGCCGGCCCGGATCGACGCCGATGTCGTCGCGCTCGATGACGGCACCGCGCTGCCCGCCGACCTGGTGGTGATGGGGGTGGGCGTGCGGCCGCGCTTGCAGCTCGCCGGGCAAGCCGGGCTGCGAGTGGACAAGGGCGTCCTGGTGGACTCGACCTTGCGGACCAGCGCGGAAGCCGTCTGGGCGGCGGGTGACATCGCGCGCTTCCCCGACCCGCGCAGCGGACGGCCCATCCGCGTCGAGCACTGGGTCGTCGCCGAGCGCCAGGGCCAGCACGTGGCCCGGGCGATGCTGGGCGCGCGAGGGCCGTATCGCGCCGTGCCATTCTTCTGGAGCCAGCACTACGACGTGCCCATCAACTACGTCGGACACGCGGAGGGGTGGGACTCGATCGAGATCGCGGGCGATGTCGCCGCGCGGAACTGCCTCGTTGCCTACCGCCAGTCGGGGCGCGTGCAAGCGGTCGCGTCGATCTACCGCGATCGCGAGAGCCTGCTGATCGAGGCGGCGATGGAACGCGGCGACGACGCCGCCGTCGAAGCGGCGGTCAGGTGAGCCGACTGGGGCCAAAGAGATGTAGGCTCAAGGTTTCAGGAGGTTGCGCGCCCTGCAGCCATGACCCTGGGAGCTTGCATCGCGGTGGTCCTGATGGCCGCGGCTCAACCCGAGCGCGCTGGACGGATCCATGCGCGGGCGTCCGGGTATCCCGACAGCAGCTGTCGCAATGACACGGATACCGGCTCCTCCCGAAGCCCGGACGGACTCTACGTTCTCACGAGCTTCGGATGCTGGATGGCGCCAGCAGGGCAACATCTCGACCCGAACGACAACTGCATGCCGAATTGCGGCAAGCGCATCTCGACTGGCGCGGAGCAACGACGCTGGGATGACACTCTGCAGCGCCAGTACAGCGTCGGCGGCATCGCCGCTGAAAACCGGCTCAAGTGGTTCTCTGCCGGCGTCCTGCGCTTCGGGGCGGGCCTGACCGCGTGCGGCAAGCTCTTGAAGATTGCCAATCCAGCGAATGGACTCTCGGCGATCGTGACCGTGATCGACAAAGGGCCGCAATGCCTGGTCGAGCAGAAGGCCGGCCGATACGTCATCGATGCGAGCGTGCCGGTAGCGCACTGCCTCTTCGGGACGACTCGAGCCGATGGCCTCGGCTGGAAAGAGGCCAAGACCGTCATCGTGACGGAAGCTGAACCGGGCGCGATCCCGGGTCCGGGCCCGGCGGTGAAGGTGAAGGGCAAGATGACGAACTGCCTTCGTCCCGATCTGGCCGGGATCGAACCGTACCGCGGCAAATGAAACGCCACGGAACCTCGAGTCGGGTGCGCGGGGTCAGCGCGCGACGAAGAGGATGGGGGCCTCGAGCCGGTACTGGGTGGGGTCCGTCTCGAACTGGCAGTACCAGCGCAGGATGTGGCTGCCGGTGATCAGTCCCCTGCTGCACGTCATCGGGCCCAGCCCGGTGTTCAAGGCGACGCCGGTCATCGACTGGTAGTGGGACGCGGAGAGCCGCAGCGCATCGGGCTTCGACCCGGTGCGGTTCGCGCCGGCACAAGCCGCGAGGGACAGCGTGACTGCGAGGACCTTCGGGGACATCGGCACTCCACTGCTTCCCGCTGCAGCATGGAGCAATCCGTCCGGGACTGCAATCAGGGCAGCGCGTACAGGCGGAGACCGGAGCGTGACGCGAACATCAGCCGCACCCGCCGGTCGTGTTCCAGCCGCTGCCCGAGCGCCGGATTGGCGCACAGGGCGTAGTCCGCGTCGAAGGCTGCGCGCATGGTCCCCGCTGGATCCGGCGATTCGTCCAGGTCGAGCAGCCGTTTGGTCTCGAAGAGCTCGGGGTTGACCAGCAGGAAACGAGGGTCGAGAAGATCGACGAAGCGCAGGTCCGGACGGGCGTAGAGGAGGAAGCTTCCGTAGTTCCAGTCGCAGGCGAAGACCTTCGCCCCTCCCGCTTCGGGCGGGATCGCGGCGATGGCGGCGAACAGGTCCTTCACCAGCTGCTCGTTTCGCCGATCCGGTGTCCGCGACAGATGGGCAAGCAGCGGGCCGGCGGGCAGCAGCAGCAGGGCCACCACGGCGATGGCTCGCGTGCGCGCGCTGCGCCGCGCGTCGCCGAGCGCCGCCGCGACCGCGAGGGCAAGGAGCGGCAGTCCATACTCGGTCGCCCGCACCGACCTCAGTCCGGCGCCGACCAGGAAGAGCGCCGCAACGGTCAGGACGGCGCGGTTCCACGGCGGCTCACCGCCGGCGGCATCGCGGCGAAGCCAGACGGCGGAGGCGATGGCGGCGAGGAGCGCAACGCCGAAGAGGCGCAGGTACTTGCCGGGGGCCATCGGGAGGACCTCGGCGCCGACATGCACGCCGGGCAACGACGCGGAGGCGGAGAAAGCGAACCCGAGGTGCTCGAGACCCATCGTCACGTTCGCGGGGAAGTAGGGGTTCGCGACCACGCCGCAGGCGAGGCCGGCGAGCACCAAAGCGCTCGCTGCGAACGCGCCATCGTCCGGCTCGCCCGGAGTGGCCCGCCGGTAGAGCGCGACAATGCCGAACGCCAGCGCAAGGACCGCGGGAAGGTAGACGGCGTGGTACGCGAGCGCGAACGTCGCTCCGGCGGCGAACCCCAAGAACCGCGAGCGGAGCAGAAGCGCCGCGGCGATGGCCAGCAAAAGGAAGATGGCCAGCACGTGGGGCCGGACCATCCCCAGTCTGAAGAGCAGGTATGGATTCGCGACCACCAGTCCCGCGACTGACGCTGCCGCCACCACCCGTCCCGCCGTCCGGCGCGCGAGCCAGTAGAGGAGCACGAGGGAGGCTACTGACACTGCGCGGCATGCCAGGACCACCGCGTTCTCGCCGCCCATCCCGTACGCCAGCGCCGTCAGGCGATGGAAGAGGAACTCTTTTTCCGGGAAGCCAACTCCCCAGCCGAGATCCTCAGCTTGTGGCAGGGTGCGCACCAGTCCCTGCTGCGACATCCTGCTGATCGCGAAGTGGAACCACTGGTCGGGGTTGCTTCCGGTGGCGACGCGATCCGACGCGACCAGCAATCCCAGGAAGAGTCCGACGACCAGCGCGGCGACGGCGGCGTCGATTGCGATTTCTCTCGCGCGCGGCCCCACCATCGATTGCACCGCCCGATCATACCTTCGCGCGATCCGCAGTCGAAAAAAACGCCCTCGGGTGCGCGGATGTGACCCGCGCTGTCGCGCAAAAGGCCGGCGGGCAAGCGGGGCCTACTGGGGAGCCGCCGCGCGTGGTAGCGTCGCCCCGCGGCTGGCGGCCCCGCCGCGGGGAGGCGCCATGAAGGCAGGCCTCGTCGGATACGCGCAATCGGGCAAGACCACGCTGTTCAACGCGCTCACCGGGCTGCACAAGGGTGGGGCTGCAGCGCGCGGGCAGGTGAACCTGGGCGCGATCAAGGTGCCCGACCCGCGCGTGGATGCGCTCGCGGCCATCTTCAAGCCCCGCAAGACCAGCTGGGCGGAGATGCTCTTCGTCGACGTGCCTGGGGCGCCCTCCAAGGGTTCCGGGCTGCCGCCCGAATCGCTGCGGCCGCTGGCGGAAGTGGACGCCTTCTGCCTCGTCATTCGCGGATTTCCGGCGCTCGACGGAGCGGCGCCGGGCCCGGCGCGGGAGCTCAGCGACTTCGATGCCGAGCTCCTGCTGCACGACCTCGGCATCGTGGAGAAGCGGCTCGATCGGCTGCGCAAGGAGCACGGCAAGACCAGCGCCGAGTTCCACGAGCTGGAGCGGCTGCACGGGCAGCTCGATGCCGGCAAGCCGCTGCGCACGATGCGCTGGAGCGATGCCGAGGAGAAGGAGATGGCCCATTTCGGGTTCCTCTCCCGGCGGCCGCTGCTGGTGGTGGTGAACGCGCCCGAGGAGGCGGCGGCGAGCGCCCCTCCCGCGGAGGTGGAGGCGGCGGCGGGCGAGCGGGGGGCCGAGGCGATCTCGCTCTGTGCCCCGGTCGA
The DNA here is from genome assembly GCA_036513415.1 of Myxococcales bacterium. Taxonomy (GTDB): domain Bacteria; phylum Myxococcota; class Myxococcia; order Myxococcales; family 40CM-4-68-19; genus 40CM-4-68-19. The sequence goes on from DATBZA010000139.1 coordinate 9,310, forward strand.
GGC
>DATBZA010000140.1:0-5875 GCA_036513415.1 Myxococcales bacterium
CCGGCGATTGCACGACCACGAAGCCGCCCGTGTTCGCCAGCTCCGGCACGAGTGTGAGCGGCACCGCGAGAACACCCGCCACTGACGCAGGCACCTCCTGGTCGCGCGCGGCGTCGATGCGCCGGACACAGCCGGATAGCACCCTTCCGAGGGCCGGCGCGCAGACGAGGAGGGCCGTGCGGCGAAGCAGTTCGCGTCTGGTCCCGTCGGCCATGCCCCCTCCGCTCGATCAGAAGCTGGTGGTCAAGATGGTGAATCCCGCCGCAGCGGAAATCAGCGTCGCGTAGCCGACGATCTGGTGTGCCAGAGCAAAATCGCGCTGCGAGATCTTCCCCTCCCGCGACGCGGCAACGAAGCCGAGCACGATCTCCGCCGCGAATCCGGCGGCGGCGATGCCCATGAACGCCTTGTGAAGCGTGACGGTGTCCAGGCGAATCCGCTTTTCGGTTGGGTTCGGCGCAAGCAACGCCAAGGTGCCCGCCGTGGCAAAGAGCGCGGAGGTGATGAGCGCCGCATCCCTGTGCGCGTTGTACCAGCGGCCGGTATCTCCGCCGCCGCCGTACTTGTCCTGATAGTTGAGCTGGCCCAGCACGACGGTAGTGGCAAGGCCCGCAAGCATGCCCAGCCCGACCGCCTGATGCACGGTCAACAATGCCCGCCTGCGAGCGATCCCCTCTTCGACCTGGCGCTGCCGCAGCAGCTCTGCGGCATCCGGCGGCTTCTCTGGCGGAAGCAGCTCGAAGTCGTCTGCCGGTTTCGATGGCGCGGTCTGCTGGGCCGCTGCGCGCGAGACGAACAGCAAGCAAAGGGCCGCCGAAGCGACGCCCGATACGAATCGCCCAGTCAGGGTGTCACCGTCAGCGTCCCGTTCTGCACCTTGGCGCCATGGATCGAGCAGAAGTAGGGAAACGTGCCGGGCGTGTTGAACGCCATCGGCGACGACACGCCGCTGGCCGGAACGTTGAGCTCCGCAAACGCCGACGGCATGGAGCCCGAGGTCACCGTGTGCGTCATGCCGTCCGTCGATTTCCATTGCACGTTGCTGCCAACCTTGACGGTGGTCTCGACGCTGGTCGCTCCCACATACCACCCGATCACCGTCGCATCCGGCGCGGGGACCGTCGAGCCGGTGGATCCGTTCGAGCCGCCCCCGCACGCTGACAGCACTGCGATGAGCGAGAAGAGGAAAGGGGAAGTGGCCAGCCGGAACGAACGCTTCGCATAGAGGTTCATGACGAGAGGACTTTGCCGGCCCGGTCCTATTCCCGAATCTTGGGGCGGGCACCGGACGCGACTGCAAGACTCCGCGGGGGACGTGCGCGTGAGCGGTCGCGTCCCGGTGCCCGACATGACGACCCGACTGCTCCGCGGAAATTCCCTGACTCGATCATTCAAGGAGGAGGTCGCCCTCGATCATCAGCTGGTCCTCCACCCTGACGAAGAGGAGCGCCGGACGCTGGATCTTGAGGTCATCCAGGCTGACTGCGAACGAGAAACTCGCGCGCAGCCGGCTTCCGCTGTGGGTGAGCCCGACGGGGATCTCGACAGAGATGCGCTGCCCGTTGAGCTCCACCGTGCCGGCCAAGATGATCGTCCGCGGGGCGTCGAGGGGGAGCTTCACTCCAGTCGCAGTGCCTTTGACCGAGCAATACGGGTGCTCCACCTCGTGAGTCACTTCGCGCATGTGCTCGTCGCGATTCGAATTGCCGCTGTCGAAGCTCGCCACCTTGGCGCGCACCTGCACGCGCGCGGCGCCATCCGTCGCGACGACCACTTTTCCCTCGAAGTCATGGGTGGTGCCCCTCACTTGGTGCAGCTTGTGCGTGATGGTGTACCCCAGGGTGCCTTCCCGAACGGTGAAGACGGCAGGCACCGCCTCTTCCGCGCGGGCGGTGATCGCTGCCGCGAAGAGTCCGACGAGCGCCACGGCGCGCGACAGTGAACACATCCTCATCACCTCGGCCCGCATTGACCGCCTCGGGTACGAATTCATTCCCGCCGGAATGCCGACGTAGCCGTCGAGTCCACGGTGCTGAGATCAGACCAAGGAGAAGAGCCATGGATTGCAAGTCGATGAAGATCGCGGTGCTGTCGGCGCTCTGCGGGTGCGCGGGCTTGGGCCGCGAAGCGAGGCAAGAGCCGGTCGAGCGGCTCGACGAGCACGGAGTCAGCGCACCCGTCCTCTAGGTCGAGGCGGGCAACGTGCTTGCATTCGTCAACGCCGATGCTCGACCTCACCAGATCTACTCGAATGACTGCGCCGAGCTGTCGTCCACCCTCCTGAATCCAGGGGACACCTACTCCGTCGCGGTCGGCACCGGACCCAAGGTGTGCCACTTCCAGGATCTGCTCGCGCCGCTCTCCACTGGCTACTCCGGCATCCTGCAGGTGCACGACGAGCAGGAGGAGCGGCGCTGGGAGACGGAGGATGAGCGCGATTCCGGCTAACATCGGAGAACGCTGGTGCGAAAGCGGAATAAAGGCACTCGTGCCGCGGTCGCAGGGGGTGGACCTGGCCGCTCGGAGGAGTGTTGCCGCATCGAGTCGACTCGTTCGAAGCACTGGTGCTGCCCCATATGAGGGCGGGCTACAACCTCGCTCGTTGGCTCTTGCGCAACGACCACGATGCCGAGGATGTCACGCAGGAGGCCATTGTGCGCGCATTCCGCTTCTTCGACGGATTCAGCGGTGACAACCCGCGTGCCTGGCTGCTGACCGTGGTTCGCAACAGCGCCTATACTTTCTTGCAGCAGAACCGCGCCCGTGAGCTGGGCACGGAGTTCGACGAGGTGCTTCATAGCGAGCCGGCCTCGAATGGGCGCGCTTCTGAAACGCCCGAGGTGCTGGTACTGCGCTCGGCGCAGCAGCGCCTTCTCAGCGAGGCCGTGGAGGCGCTGCCGTTCGAGTTCCGTGAGGTTTTCGTGCTGCGCGAAATGGAAGGACTTTCGTACAAGGAGATCGCCGACGTGGCGCGCATTCCCATCGGCACGGTGATGTCGCGGCTCTCGCGCGCGCGGCGTCAGCTGCAGGCCGCCGTCGGCCGCCGCGAGCAGGCCGGGAGCGCGTCATGAACTGCTCCGAGACGAAACGGCTGATCGACGCCTACGTGGACAACGAGCTCGATCTGCGCGGAGCGCTGGAGATCGAGGAGCACGTCGCCCGTTGCCCCGGTTGCGGCGAAGAGGAGCGAGCACTGCGCGAGCTGCAGGCCTCGGCGCGTGCGAACCTGATCCGGTACGCGCCGTCGCCGGAATTCGAGGCGCGGGTGCGCGACGCATTGCACGCGGAAGGACTTCCCGTTCCCGTGGGGTCCGTAGAGCGGAGCCCCGCGCCCCCGCGAGCTGCGCGGCATCTGCGGCGCGCGTGGAAGTGGGCGGCGCTTGCGCCCTTTGCGGCAGCCGCGGCACTGCTGGTCGTGGCCGGGCCGCGCCTCTGGCCGCCGCCGTCCGAAGCTTCAGTCACCGACGCAGTGATCGCGGCGCACGTCCGGTCGCTGCTCGCCAACCATCTCACGGATGTCGCCTCCTCCGACCAGCACACCGTCAAGCCCTGGTTCCAGGGAAAGCTCGACTATTCGGTGTCGGTGACGGACTGGGCCGCCGAGGGCTATCCGCTGGCGGGTGGCCGGCTCGATTACGTGGAGGACACGCCTGCGGCAGCGCTCGTCTACCGGCGCGCGCAGCACGTCGTGAACCTCTTCGTCTGGCCGAGCAAGCGCGCCGGCGACGAGCCGCTGCAGCGCCTCTCGCGGCGCGGGTACAGCGCGTACTGCTGGGCAAAGGACGGCATGCATTACTGGGCAGTTTCCGACCTCAACGAGGCCGAATTGCAGAAGTTCGTCGAGTTGGTGCGCCGCCAAGGCTGATTCACAGCTCTAGACACGGGAATAGGCGGCGGTGGGGTCGAGTCATGCCGGCGGAGGGAGCCGACATGAACGAACCCAAGGGGCGTCGCGAGTTCATGCAGCTTGTCGGCCTGGGCGGCGTAGTTTTCGCCTCTGGCCTGGCCGGAGCCTGCACGAACATCCTACGCAAGTCCGGCGGGCAAGAGGACGATTTCTTCTTCGTCCAGCTCTCGGACTCGCACTGGGGCTTCAAAGGTCCGCCCAACCCCGAGGCGGCCAACACGCTCCGGCAGGGGGTGGCCGCGGTCAACGCGCTGTCCTCGGCACCCGACTTCGTCGTCTTCACCGGCGACCTCACCCACGCTACCGACGACGAGGCCGAGCGCCGCAAGCGCATGCGCGAATTCAAGGCCATCGTCGCCGACCTCAAGACGCCGGTACAGCACTACATGCCCGGCGAGCACGACGCCTCGCTGGACTGGGGCAAGGCCTATCAAGAGAACTTCGGCCCCACACACTATTCGTTTGACTACAAAGGAATTCACTTCGCGGTGCTGGACAACGTTTCCGATCCGCAGGCCTCCATCGGCGACACTCAGATGGACTGGCTGCTCGCGGATCTGAAGCCGCTGCGTCCGGCGGCGCCCATCGTGGTCTTCACCCACCGGCCGCTCTTCGACCTGGCGCCGGCGTGGGACTGGGCTACCAAGGACGGCAGCAAGGCCATCGACCTGCTCCAGCACTGGAAGAACGTCACCGTCTTCTACGGGCACATCCACCAGGAGCATCACTTCAAGACCGGCGAAATCGCGCACCACGCGGCGACGTCACTCATCTTCCCGCTGCCCGCACCCATGTCGCAGCCGAAGCGCACACCGCTGCCCTGGGACCCGGCGCATCCGCGGCGGGGACTCGGGTTCCGCGAGATCTCCGTGGCCGAGTCCCGCCTGGCGCTCACGCTCAAGCAAGACTCGTTGGAAGGCGCTAGCGCTTCGCGGCCGGCCGCTGCAAGCGGGGGCTAGGGATGCGTGCGCAGTGGATGCTTGCGCCTTTGCTCGCATTGCTTCTCGTGGCCGCCAACGCGGATGTGGCGGCGCAGGAGAAGGTCATCCAGGTGACGGCGGAGAGGTTCAAGTTCACGCCGGCGTGATCGAGCTCAAGGTGGGCGTGCCCGTGGTGCTCGAGCTGACTACTCTCGATCGCAAGCACGGCTTCCAGGCGCCAGATCTCGAAATCGACGAGATCATCGAGCCAGGCAAGATCACGCGCGTGCGGATCGTGCCGGACAAGGCCGCGACCTACGATTTCCACTCCACCGTCTTCTGCGGCAGCGGGCACGAGGAGATGACTGGCCAGATCGTCGTCTCGCCCTGACGTCCACTTCATTCCGGAGGAATCGATGCGCAAAGCAATCCTGCTCTTCCCGCTTGCCCTGGCGGCCTGCGGTGGTTCTCCCTCGAGCTCCGGGCCTGCGATGGTTTCGCTGCGGGCTGCGGGCGTAAATCCCTCCACGATTTCCGTGATGGCCGGCGCGCAGCTGCAGTTCACCAATGAAGATGCGGTCGACCATCAAGTTGCCTCAAACGACTGCTCCGAGCTGAGCTCGCCCATTCTCGCTGCGGGCGCGAGCTTCACCGCGACGATGGGCGCCGGCCCCAAGACGTGCGCGTTCTCGGACGCTCTTATGCCCGGAAAGACGGCCTTCCAGGGCACCGTGACCGTGGAGCAGTCTTCGACAGACGACGCCGGCTACGGCAATCCCTATGGCCCTTAGACATCTGGCGGCGTCCTGGTCGGCCGTCGATCGCGATCGGATCTTTGCGGCGGCCTTGCTCGGCGGCGTGGCGCTCCTGCTCTGCGAGCTGTGCTTCGATCTCAGTATCCATGGACCGCGGTGAAGATCGCGAATGCGCAGAAGACTGCACCGGCGACCCGTCGCATCGCGACCTCGGGCAACCAGTGGCCGGCAGCTCTGCCGATGGCGACCGCCAGCAACGCGCCAACCCAGAGACCCAGCGTCGCTCCCGAAAG
>DATBZA010000141.1:0-31530 GCA_036513415.1 Myxococcales bacterium
CCCGCCGGTGTCGCCGCCGCCGTTCTGCGGCGATTCGTACAGCTCGCAGGTGGCCTGCCCGCGCAGGACCAACTCGCCCTTCTGGTTCTCCGCCCAGAGCTCGACGTCGGCGTAGCAGGCGCCGGCGTCCTTGCGCAGCTCGGCGATGCGGCCGTGGCAGGTCAGCTCGTCGTTGGGCCAGACGATCTTGATGAACCGCGCCGACAACTTGCGCACGTGCCCGCGCCGCAGCCAGGCGGAGAGGAGCTGCCCGACGAACGCCATGGCCAGCATGCCGGGCGCGAACAGCCCGGGGAAGCCGACCGCGTGCGCGTAGGGCTCGTCGAGGTGCAGCCGGTTGAAGTCGCCGGACGACGCCGCGTAGCGGACGATCTGCACCCGATCGATGGCCGGCTTGGTGAGGGGAGGGAGATCGTCGCCGACCCGCAGCTCGCTCCAGTAGAAGCTCCGCGCCAGGCTCTGCTTCGGCTCCTGCACCTGCTTGGGAGGCGTGAGCGCCGGCATCCCGCGCGGCGGCTGCGGCTCCGGCTTCTTGGCGGGCGGCGGAGGCGGGGAGGACTTCTTCGCCGCCGGAAGCGGCTTCTTCACGCTCGCGGTCGGGAACTTGGTCACCTTGGCCAGCTTTGCCTTCGCTTTCTTGGGGGCAGACTTCGTCACGGGCTTGCTCGCGGGGCGCGCCATCCTCTTCGCTGCGCTGCGGCTAATCATGGAGATCTCCTGGCGCGTGCTTGGGCGCCATCCGCACCACCCAGAGCTGGCGGGAGCGGTAGACGAGCTCGCCGGCATCGTCCCGGCCCTCGTCCTCGATGATCACGACGTCGGTGGGTCCGCTGGGCGTCGGGCGGCTCTCGATCCCCGCCACCTTGCTTCGGACCGTCAGCTTGTCGCCTGCCACGATCGGGCGCGCGTACTCGAAGCTCTGTTCCGCCTGGAGCAGGTGCTTGCCCGGCGAGAGCATCAGGCCCTCGCGCAGGTCCGAGCCGGCCCTCAGGGAAGTGGGAAAAGTCGGGGGAGCCACCACGCTCCGGTAGCCCGCCGCGCGCGCGGCCGCTTCCTCGAAGTAGATGGGGTTGGTCTCGCCGATCGCCTCGGCGAAGCGCCGGATGGCGCCCTTCTCCACTTCGTTCACCGCGGGTTTCGCTTCCCGCCCTGTCGCGCTGCGATCGACCACGTTGTGCTCCCTTATCTTCCCGCCGGCAGATCCAGGACGCTGATCAGGCCCGGTTCGGAGCCCTGCACCAGCGGCGCCGCGTGGACCACGGTCCAGACCGTGGCCTTGTCGCCTGGCGTCCCGCCCGGGATCAGCACCCGGATGCCGGGGTCCCCGATCAGCTCGATCTCGTCTCGCGGCTGCGGAGCGCCGAGAGCGATGATGAGGTCCAGGATCGCCACTTCCTTCCCGTCATGAAACGCCCGCGCCACCTGCTGGATCCCGACGATGCCGCCCTTGGGCACCGTGAACCCGTCCCCCTCCATGTCCTCTTCGGCCTCGACCGGATCGATGGACTCGTCGACCTCGTCCACCTCCAGGCCGACTCCCAGCGCGGCGAGCGCGGCGGACTCCATCAGGCCGACGTGGCCGAGGGTGCCTTCGTCCACCCCGCGATCGAACTCTTCCTCGTTCAGCCCGGCGCCGGTCTTGAGCTGGAGTTGCTTGCGGCGGGTGCGCGAGTCCACCACGCGCTTGACGTGGACGCGCTCCACCGGGCCGCAGACCGCACCCAGCGTGGCCGGCAGGCGGTCCATCACGAACCCGGGGTTCACTCCCGTCCCCAAGAGCGCGAGCTTCCGCTTCTGCGCCAGCTTGTCCAGGCGCTCGGCGATCTCCGGATGCCGCAACCAGGGATAGGACAGCTCCTCGCAGGTGGAGACGACGCAGAGACCGGCGGTGAGCGCCTGCGCCAGCTCTCCCTCGACCCGGTCGAGACGGCTGCCGGTGGCATGGAGCAGCACGCCGCCCTGCGCCTTCTTCATCTCGGCGGCCGCATCCGAACCGATGATCACGTCTGGACAGGGTGCGTCGACCACATCCGACAGCTTCTTTCCGACCCGCTTCGGATCGAGATCGATGGCGGCCACGATCTCCAGATCCGGCTTCTGCAGCGCGCAGCGGGCAATGCCGCGGCCGATGGCGCCAAGGCCCATCAGTGCGACTTTGATTGCCAACTCGCGCCTCCTGCCCCCTTGATTTGAAACTTTTACAAATGCGGGGGTTTCAGCCTTATAGCCCGCCGCTCTTGCGCGAAACAAGGGAAAGCCGGCCGTCGGACCTGCGCGGAACCTGTCGACAACCGGGGATGGCGCGTTGCGTCGTCTAGCCAGAAGACACTGAAATCAGGGTGGATTCAAGTTTGGCGGCTCGCTGCCGCCAGGCGCTGTGAACAGGAGACCTACAGCTGCCCGGCAATTCAATAGCAAATTTGGAAACGCCGGGCATGCCCACAGACGTCACTCAGGCGCACTGGCTGGCTCTTGCACGCGCACCGTTCAGGGAAGCAGGCTCTTCTTCAGCGCCTGGGCGTCGACCCGGTGCTTGAACGCGCGCTTGCCGTCGACCTCCACGACCGGGATGTCGTGCTTGTAGTCCTCGTACAGGTCGCCGGACCAACCGATGTCGATCTCGCGGAACTCGAACTCGACCTCTCGCCGGAGGCCGAGAATGGCGGCCTTCGCCGTCCGGCACAGGGAACATCGCTCGCGCGTGTACAGGACGACCCGGTGCATGTCCGCCGGGCCTACCCGTGCTTCTTCCGCCGCTTGTAGTGCTTCACGCGCGCGACGGGCGGCTGGCCGAGGGGCCCGCCGACCAGGTATGCCTTGAGCGCTTCGCGCGCGATGTACGGCGCGTGGATCCGCCACTTCGGCCCGTTCACCACCACCGCCGCCACCGCGATCTTCGGGTCGTCCGCCGGCGCGAAGCCCACGAACCAGGAGTAGTCCTTGAACGGCTTGTAGTTGCTGAGCGAGCCGGTCTTCCCGGCCACCTCGATGTTCCCGAGGACGTTCCGGCGGCGCTCGTGGAAAGTGGGCGTGGCGGTGCCCTGCGAGACCGTCAGCTTCATCATGTCCCGCAGCGCGGCCGCCGTCTCGACGTTCATCAGGCGCAGGGAGCCGGTGGATTCCACCGCCTCGTCGTTCACGGCGTCGATCAGCGACGGCTCCATCGCCACGCCGCCGTTCCCGACGGACGCAGCGATCAGGGCCGCGTGCATGGGCGACAGCTTCACCTGACCGAATCCCGCGGCGCTCTTGGCGAAGCCGAGGCCGTCGTCGGGGATCTCGGCGCTCGACTGCTCCAGCGGCTGATCGAAGATGGGCCGGTTGAAGAGGAAGCGCTCCGCGGACCTGCGCAGCTCCTCGCCGTCGAGGTGCTTCACCGCCATCTTGGCGAACACCACGTTTGCGCTCTTCGCCATCGCCATGCTGAGCGAGAGGCAGCGGCGGTCCAGGTTGGGCTTGTCCTGAAGCAGCTTCCCCACCAGCCGCCGGATGCCGCCGTGGTAGCAGGTCTCGTCGTTGGGGCTCACGCCCTTCTCCAAGAGCGCGGCGCCGGTGACGATCTTGAAGACGGAGGCGGCGGGATACACCGGCTTGGTCACCGCGCCCTCGCCGAGCTCGGCCATGGCCAGGACCTTGCCGGTCTTCGGGTCGAGCGCCACCACCGCGGCCCCCACCGGCCGGTACATGCGGAGCAGCTTTTCCATCTTTCCCTGCAGCTTGGGCTCGATGGTGAAGCGGACCTGCTTGCCGTCGGCGGTCCTGGCCAGATACACGTCGCCGGATAGCTTCGCCTTCTTCCAGAGCGCGAGCCCCTGTGGGTGGTCCACGTGCTGCACCACCGCGTTGGTCGCCGCCGCCGGAACCTGTTGGATCTGGGCGGGATGCTCCGGGAGGCCGGCGTCCAGCTCCGCCTCCGCCTCCCCCACCGCGTTGGCGATGTCCGAGGCGTTCAGCTGGTCGGGCTCTCCCATCGGATCCCAGGGGGCCTCACGGACGTCGGCGGCGGGTGGAGTCTCGCCGGGACCGGGCTCTGGCTGCTGGGCGTGCGCGGCGAACGCGAGCGCCGCCGCCACGCAGGCGGTGGCAAGATGGACTGGTCTCACTTGGAGTCGGCGGCGCGGGATGTCAGTCACCTCGAAGATCATCGTACCGGGGAGTGGTCACGCCGCAAATTCGCGGTTGACGGATCTGCGCCGCGGATCAACCTTCGCGCGCCGTGCTCTCTTCCCTGGATCCCGTGACAGCGCAAAAACCCTCGTGGTGGAGGGCGCTCACGATCGATCTCGAGCTGCGGCCCCTGGTCACGCTCGCGGTGTTGCTCGGGCTGGCGTGGTTCCTGACCCGCTTCATCAACCTGGGCTTCAAGCGCGTGGTGGAGCGGCACCGGCAGCGAGGCACCCTGCTCCCGGCGGCGGCGACCCAGCTCGCGCTGGGGAGGCGGTTGCTCACCACCGTGATCTGGGTCACCGCCGCCGCCATCGGCCTCGCACAGTTTCCCGAGCTGCGGGTCCTCTCGGCGGGGCTGCTCGCCTCGGCCGGGCTTTCCGGCCTGATCGTCGGCTTCGCCGCCCGCGGCACCCTCGGCAACGCCATCGCCGGCATCACCATCTCCATCGCGCAGCCCATCCGCATCGGCGACGACGTGGAGATCAAGAGCGAACGCGGGATCGTGGAGGACATCTACTTCACCTACACCGTGCTGCGGCTCGGCGACGGGCGCCGGCTGATCATCCCCAACGACATGGTGGCCTCCGAGGTGATCAAGAACGCCACCATGGGAGGAGTGACGCGCGTCGCGCGCCCCGAGGTGCTGGTGCCGCCCGCGGTTGCTCCGGAGACCGTCCGGTCCGCGTTGCTGGCGGTGGCCAACGAGCATGAGCAGCTCGACCGCGCAGCCGTGCCCCCGGAGGTGTATTACGTGCGGGTGGACGAGCGCGGAACGGTGCTCCGTCTGGTGGCCACCTGCACGGACCCGGCGGCCGCCGACCGGCTGGTCCAGAAGGCGCTCGCCCAGGCCGCGCAGATGGTCTTCAAGCGTGCATTGTGAGGGGAAATTTCCGGGGCCGCCCGTTGTTCCATGTTAGTTACAGGGAGCCTGCCGTCGGGCAGTGAACGAAGGGGACCGTCCACGTGAAGAGCAACTGGAACGTCTTTATCGCCGTCTGCGTCGGCGCCGTCGCCGGCTTCGCGGTCGGCCAGCACATGGGCTCCAAGGGCGGCAGCCTGGGAACGCCGCTCCGCAACGCGCCGCAGGCCGCACCGTCGCCGGCCGCCATGGCACCGCCGGGCTCGGATCAGATCTTCAAGGTGGCGCTGGGCGATGCTCCGCAGCTGGGCAGCGCGGACGCCAAGGTGACCATCGTCGAGTGGTCGGACTTCCAGTGCCCGTTCTGCAGCCGCGTGGTCGACACGCTCCGAGAGATCGAAAAGAACTACGGCGCGGACGTCCGCCTCGTCTTCAAGCAGAACCCACTGCCGATGCACCCCGACGCCCCGTATGCCGCCAAGGCGAGCATCGCCGCGCAGAGGCAGGGAAAGTTCTGGCAGATGCACGACAAGCTGTTCGAGGCCGCCGCGTCGCGCCAGCAGGACGCGCTCAAGCAGGACAAGGTGGACGCCATGGCGCGCGACCTGGGCCTGGACACGGAGCGCTACCAGCGCGACGTGAGCTCGCCCGAGACTGCCCAGGTCATCCGCGACGATCAGGCGCAGGCCGCGAAGCTGGGCGCCGGCGGCACGCCGCACTTCTTCATCAACGGCGCGCGCGTGTCGGGCGCCATGCCGTACGACTCGTTCAAGGTGGTCATCGACGCCCAGCTCAAGCGCGCCAACACCGCGCTGGCCACCGGCGTAGCGAAGAGGGACCTCTACGAGTCCCTGATCAAGGACGGCCTGGGCAGTCCCCCCGCGCCGCCTCCGCAGGCCGCGCCGCAGGCGCAGGCGCGCAACGTCGATCCCGGCGACGGCCCCTGGATCGGCGCCAAGAAGCCCAAGGTCACCATCGTCGAGTGGTCCGACTTCCAGTGCCCGTTCTGCGCGCGCGTGGAGCCGACGCTCAAGCAGGTCCTGGACACCTACAAGGACGACGTCCGCATCGTCTGGCGCAACGAGCCGCTCAGCTTCCACGAGAACGCGATGCCCGCCGCCAAGGCCGCCATGGCCGCGGCCAGGCAGGGCAACGACAAGTTCTGGAAGATGCACGGGCTGATGTTCTCGCACCAGAACGAGCTGTCGGAGGCGAAGTACCAGGAGTGGGCGAAGCAGATCGGCCTCGACCTCGCGCGCTGGAGGAAGGACAAGGAGTCGCCCGAGGTCGCGGCGCTGATCGCCAAGGACAACTCCTACGCGCAGTCGGTGGGCGCGGACGGGACGCCGTCCTTCTTCATCAACGGCCGGTTCGTCTCCGGGGCCATGCCGTTCGACACCTTCAAGGGCGTGATCGACGAGCAGGTCCGCAAGGCGGACGAGCTGCTGAAGAAAGGCGTGAAGCAGGAGGGGCTGTACCAGGCGCTTGTCGACGAGAACGTCAAGGCGGCTGGCGGTCCGGCGCTGGCCGCGGGGCCAGGCCAGGCGCCGGGCGCAGAGCCGAAGTTCGACGTGCAAGCGGGCAATGCGCCGGCGAAGGGCCCCAAGAACGCGCCGGTCACCATCGTCGAGTGGTCGGATTTCCAGTGCCCGTTCTGCAGCCGCGCGCAACCGACGCTCCAACAGATCATGAAGGAGTACCAGGGCAAGGTGCGCCTGGTGTGGAAGAACCAGCCGCTCTCCTTCCATCCGAACGCCATGCCGGCGGCGGAGGCCGCGATGGCCGCCTACCAGCAGGGGAACGACAAGTTCTGGGCGATGCACGACCGGTTCTTCGAGAAGCAGAACGAGCTCTCGCCGGCCTACTACGAGCAGGTGGCGCGCGAGATCGGGCTGGACGTGCCGAAGTGGAAGGCGGCGGTGGAATCGCGCAGCTCTCAGGCGGCGATCCAGGGCGACATGGTCGCCGGCAACACGGTGGGCGCCAACGGCACGCCGACCTTCTTCATCAACGGCCGGAAGCTGGTCGGCGCCATGCCCTTCGAGTCCTTCAAGGCGGTCATCGACGCCGAGTTGTCCTCGCGGGTCGCGAAGAAGTAACCTCGCGGCCGTGGCCAGCATCCCGCCGCTGCCGCCGTCGAGCGGCAAGGAATGGCGGCTCCGACCCTTGAAGCGCGGCGACCGCGAGGCGGCCTTCAGGCTGCTTGCCGGCGAGGGTTGGGTGGTGCCTGCCCAGGAGCAGGAAGCCGTGCTCTCCTGGGTGGTGCAGCATCCCGAGCTGGAGAGCTTCGTCGCCCACGACGCCTACTCCTACGTGCGGCTGTTCGCGATGATCACCATGTCCCACCGCCCGCAGCTCCGGCTGGGGGGCCGCGTCGCGTCGATCGATCTGTTCGTGGTCGCCCCGGAGCAGCGGCACAAGGGCATCGGGCACGACCTGCTCTCGCAGGCGATGCGCCGGGCGGAGGCGCTCGGGTGCAAGCGGATCGAGATGCTGCTGCCCGAGACGCGCTCCGAGCGGCACACGTTCTTCGAGAACCAGGGGTTCGAGAACAACGGCAACGACCTCTGGATCCGGCGCTTCTAGGGCAGCACCCGGACCAGCCGGGCGGTCTTGCCGGGCTCGATCTGCACCTGTTCCTCGAGCCGCCTCCCGTCGGCCGTTTCCAGGACCAGCGTGTGCGACCCCGCCGGAAGCACCACGGGATTGGCCGCCGGAATCGGGGTCCAGCGCCCTGCTTCCTGTCCGTCGATCGTCAGCCGCGCGGCAGGCCGGCTCTGGACCACCAGGTAGCCGACGCCCCGGACGACGGCGGGAGTCGGTGCGGCAACCTCCGAGGCGATCTCCGGCGCCGGCTCGACCTTCTCGCGCCCGACGCGCTCCGGCTTGCGCGACAGGACCTTCCTGGGTTGAAGCGCCGGGGCCGGCAACGCGGCTGCCGCCGGAGCTGGTGTCAGGACCACGCCGGCGAGCTGCATCGGTCGCTCCGCGACCAGCCTCGCGATCAGCTCGACGGGCGCGCGGCCACCGCGCACGTCGAGCACGACCGAGAATGGCTTGAACCCGTCGGCGCGCACCTCGATGCGATGTTCCCCCGCCGGCAGGTTGCGCACGAACGGCGGAAGCTGGCCCGAGGGCCGGCCGTCGACGATCAGATCGGCGGGCACCGAGGGAGAGGGCGTGACGATCACCTTGCCGGGAAGCGGATCGCGCTGCATCCGGAGCGCGATCGACACGCCCACCACGCCCAGCGCAATCGGCAGCGCGGCGTAGAGCGCCCAGCGCCGGGGACTTGGACCCGCCTTCCGGGCCGCGAGCGGCTTCGAGAGCGCGGAGTCGCGCAGGCTCCGCGGCGCCACCGTGCGCTCGTCCGAGACGTCGAAGCGGCCCTGTTCGGCCGCCGCCACCGCCGCGTCGTCCATCTTCATCGTCGGCAGCTCGTTCGGCTCGCGCGGCGGCGCGCGTCGCGGCACCGGCGTCAAGCCTCGGGGAGGAGTGCGCGTGGTGGCGGGCGCGCGCCGCTGCTCCGCGGGCCGTGCTTCTTTGGCCTGGAGCACCGGCACCGGCAGCGGCTCGTGTGGCGTGTGGGCCAGCTCCGAGACGATCACCGGCGGCAGCTCGGCGCGCCGCGGCGGAGGGGGACCGGCAGCCAGCCAGGCGCGCAGGCGCCTTTGCTCCTTGTCGAAGTCGACCCTGAACTCCTCGCGCAGCCACTCCGCGAGCTGACGCGATCCGAAGGCGGCGTTGCCCGCCACCGCAAAGGGCGCGAGCTGGTCGTGCAGCTCGGACGCGCTCTGGTACCGCTGGGCGGGGTCCGGGGCCAGCGCCTTGAGGATCACGCGCTGAAGCTCTTCCGCGCAGGAGGGATTGCGCGAGCGCGGCTCGGGGACCGCTCCGCGCCGCACCTTCTCCAGGATGGCGAAGTCCGAGTCTCCGGTGAACAGCTTCTCGCCGCACACCAGCTCCCAGAGGAGGATCCCGCAAGCGAAGACGTCGCTGCGCCCGTCGATGGGTTGCCCCTTCACCTGCTCGGGCGACATGTAGCTGAACTTTCCCTTCAGGATCCCCGACTGCGTCTTCTGCAGCCGGCTCTCCGCCTTGGCGATCCCGAAGTCGATCAGCTTGACCTCGCCTTCGAAGCTGACCAGCACGTTCTGGGGCGAGACGTCGCGGTGGACGATGCCGAGCGGCCGCCCCTGCGCGTCGCGCTTGCGGTGCGCGTAGTCGAGCGCCTCGCACACCTCGGCGACGATCAGGCACGCCTGCGGAACCGGCACGGACTGCTCCCGCTTGCGGAAGCGCGCGACGAGCTGCCGCAGGTCCCGTCCGGAGATGTACTCCATGGCGATGTAGAGGTTCTCGTCGTACTTTCCCAGCTCCAGCACCTGGACGATGTTCGCGTGCGAGAGCTGCACGGCGATCCGCGCCTCGTCCACGAACATGTGGATGAACTCGGCGTCCTCCCCCATGGTGGGCAGGATCTTCTTGATCGCCAGCAGCCTCTCGAACCCTTCCACCCCGAACGCCTTGGCGACGAACACCTCCGCCATTCCACCCACGGCAATCCGCTCGAGGAGGAGGTAGTTCCCGAACTTGATGGGCTGGCGCATGGCGGCGAGCGCCGGAGCGTAGCGCCTCGGGAGCGGAACGGGCAAGATGAGCCCCATGCACGTCTGCCACGCTTGCCGCAGGGAGGTGGACCTGGGCGTGACGGGCACCGCGGGCCGCCGCGACGAATGCCCGCACTGCCGCGCGGCGCTGCACTGCTGTTTCAACTGCCACGCGTATGATGAGACGATGCGCTACGGGTGCCGGGAGCCGCAGGCGGAGCCGCCCAGCGACAAGGAGCGGGCGAACGCTTGCGAGCTGTTCGTGTTCAAGAAGGGAGAGCGGGCGGCGAAGGAGGAGGATCCGCGCGCGAAGGCGCTGTCGGCGCTGGACGCGCTGTTCAAGAAGTGAGGATGCGAACGGCTCTGCCGACGCGGAGCCATTTGGCTGTTCGTGGAGGCGGTGGCAGTGACGGGTGTGCTGGTCCCCTCCCCGCGGCTGTGTTGGTTGGTCCGCGGTCCGAAATGCCGGGCGAAACAAGGTTCTGCCCAAGTCATTTGGCCCGTGAATCTACGGCTCTACTTGTGATGGTTCCCGACGCTGCGGCGGGACCAGCACACGGCGGCCTGCTCCAGGCTCGTTGATGTGTCGCATAGTCAACTCGTCCCGGGACGGGCCGCACCGCGTCATGCGACTCGGCCGGTCTGAAATCGCGAGAGCCCCTCGCGTATGGGCCCGCTGCGCTCCGCCCCATCCACGAACAACCCAAGCCTGCTCGCGTCGGCAGAGGCGTTCGGGTTCACGAGCCGGGCGAGGCTTCGTCCAACTCGCGGGACGAGTCGGCGGCGACGAGGTCTGCCCAAATCAATCCGTACCGGTTCGTCCTTCTGGCAGCATGGACACGTGCCATGCGACGAGCCTCCATCCATCCTTCTGCTTCACGAACGTTTCGGTCGCGAGGAGGGTCCCTGCCCGGTGCTCGCCCCGCACGATCACGCCCTCGTTGCGGCCGGCGGCGCCGCGACGAACAGGGCGACAGCAGTCGTCGCAACGAAGAGGCCAAGCTTCACGCCATCTCGTCGAATGTTCATGATCGCCTCTGGGACAAGAGGTCTGCCCAAATCAATCGGCGCAAGCAACAGAGCCGCCGTGTGACGAACCCGAACGTCCTTCCGCCCAATCTACCGCGCCCGCCGTGAATCCGAAGGGCTCTGCCGATGCGGTCTTTGGCTGTTCGTGGCGGAGGAGGGTGTGCCGGGGGTGTGCTGGTCCCCGGAAATCCTGGGACAAATCGGGTGGAAACGAGGTCTGCCCAAATCAATTCGCCGGAAGTTCGCCACGATGTGCCCGCCCTGCTTGGCAGAGCTGCCGAGCATCGAGCGCCTGCACAAAGCGGTTCGAAGCTGCCCGTCTTCGTGCTGGCGGACGGCGATCTGCCGCAGGTGTTCGACTCAGACTACATCCCGGCCACCTACGTGGTCAGCCCCGACGGCTTGGTCGTCTATCAGCATACCGGCGCGGCGCTCTGGGACCACAAGCGCGTGGTCGCGTTCCTGCGTGGGCTGGCCATGAAGCACGTCCTTCCGCCGCCGAAATCCGAGCTCAACGTACGAGTCGGAGGACCCTAGCCGGTCTCACTCGCGATCCAGTCCAGATACGCCTTGTGCCCCTGCTCCACCGGGATGGCGATCACCTCCGGGACGTCGTACGGGTGCAGCTCGAGAATGCGCTCCTTCAAGCGCTCGAACTGCTGCTGGCGCGTCTTGAGCAGCACCAGCACCTCGTTCTCGTCCTGGATCTTCCCCTGCCAGCGGTAGATCGATCTCAGCGCGGGCAGGATGTTCGCGCACGCGGCCAGCTTCTCGCCCACCACCTTCTTCGCCATCTCCGCCGCCGCGTCCGAGTTGGGCAGCGTGGTGAGGACGAGCATCGCATCGGTCATCCGCGCTCCTCCGTTCCGGGTTCCGCTGGTCCTGCTCGAGCGCCACCGGGAGATTGATGGAGAAGATGCAGCCTTTCCCGGGCAGGTTGCGCACGTCAAGGGTGCCGCCGTTGGCCTGGACTCCCTGGCGGCTGATGGCCAGCCCGAGACCCAGGCCGGTGCGGTCGGTGCTGCGGCGCTCGAACGGGCGGAAAAGCTGTTCGGTGAAGCCCGCAGGCAGCCCGCCGCACTCGTCCTCGACCTCGATGCGAATCTTGTCCGCGGCCGCCACGGTCCGGAGGAGGACACGGCCATGGGGACGGCTGAACTTGAACGCGTTGCTGAGGAGATTCGAAACGGCGGACGCGAGGAGCAGGCGGTCGGCGTCCACGGCGACCTTGGAAGGCACTGCCCCGACGGTCAGGTGAACCCCTCTGGCAGTGGCCTCGAGGACTGCCGTGGCCTCCATGTCCCGGATGAAATTAGACAGGACGATGCGCGCGCGGTGCTGAGCGCCGGTGCTGAGCCGGACTGCAGCCAACGAGCGGTTCGAAGTCTCCCGAAGACCCATCAACGCGCGACCGAGCACGGCGCCTGTCCTTCCGCTGATTCGCACCTGGCCGCCACGCAGGACCTGGAACGCCACCATCGCGGTCGAGATCAGGTTGCGCTGCTCGTGTGCGAGAGCAGCGAACCGCCCCATCTCGCCCTCCGACAGCGAGTGCTCGCGCAGCCGAAGGAATTCGGTCACTGCCACGGCGATGGCCTCGTCGAGGCAGTGGTTGAGGGTGCGGAACTCCTCGGTCGCGATCGGCGAACCGAGCTCCACGGCCAGGTCGGTGAGGCACTCGCACACGTCACCGTAATCGTGGACGACTTGCCCGATGGTGAACCCGCTTCTCAACATCTCTCCACCGTGCTTCGTCGCCGTGGCCGTCAGCGCTGATTCGCTGATCGACGAACCGCGGAGGAGGGCTGCAAGCTGCGTGAGGAAGAGAGGAACGCCGTACTCCAACTCGGCCGGGGTGGAGCTGGGAAAAGCACGCGTCGCTACTTTCTCGCGCGCGTGGGCAATCAATTCGTTCCGATGCTCAGTGATGAACTCCAACAGCATGGCCCGCTCCAACGCGCTCTCGCGCGTGCCGCGGGCGGCCCCAGAACAACCCAGCACGGGCTCGGCTGCTCAACCGGAACTCGTGCGAGTTGGCCGCAACACCGTGCTCGGGGCGCCGCGGCGCGACCACGCATAACGACATCCATGCGATTGCGCAATCCGCCCTTAGCCCTTCCTGAACCGGCCCAGCGCGCTCGCGATCGCGGAGGGTCCTTTGAGACCCTTCGACGCCATCCAGCCGAGGACCTTGCCGCCGCCCGACGCCATCACGCCGAGCCATCCGCGCATGGTGAGCTTCAAGAGGCCGCTGTGCAGCTTCACGCGGATCTTGCTCTGCGGATCGCTGGCCACGATGTGCTGGAAGAAGAGGATTCCCAGTTCGCCCACGTCCGCGTTGGGCTGCGCGGCGATGGCGGTCACCGCCACCGGCGCCATCGTCAGCTCGAAATCGGGATCCTTCGCCGGCCCGTCCAGGAATCGCGGCTTCCCTTCGATCAGCGCGAAGTGGAAGTCGCCCGGCACGTCGGTGAACCGGACCAAGACCTGCGCCGCCGGCTTGAGGTGCGCGGCCGCCTTGCGGGCCGACTCGCTGGTCTCGAAGAAGCGCTGCAGAACGAGGTTTGACGGCTCGGGGGTCTGCTCGGTCGCCATGCGCGCCCGAAGCTATGCGCCCTGCTATATTTCCGCAACATGACGCCGCGCGAAGTGGCAGCGGTGCTGCGGGAGATCTCGCAGCTCCTGCAGCTCAAGGGAGAGAACGCCTTCAAGGTCCGGGCCTACGATCTGGCCGCGGACGCGTTCGAGACCCTGCCGCCCGACCCCGCCGCGCCCTCAGGCCTCAACGAGCTGGTCAAGTCCGGCCGGCTGGGGGAGATCGACGGGGTCGGCAAGGCGATCGACCAGAAGGTCACCGAGCTGGTGAGCACGGGAAAGATGAAGTACCTGGAAGACCTCCGCCGCGAGTTCCCCCACGGCGCGCTCGACCTGGTGCAGGTGCCCGGCCTGGGACCGCGCAAGGCGGTGGTGCTGATCCGGGAGCTCGACATTGCCTCGCTGGACGATCTGGAGAAGGCGGCAAGCGAAGGCCGCCTGCGCGGGCTGAAGGGATTCGGCGAGAAGACCGAGCAGGCGATCCTGGAAGGCGTCGCCAAGGTCCGCGCCCGCCAGGTGGCGCGCAAGCCACTCTGGGAGACGCGGCCCCTGGCGGAGCAGCTCGTCGAGCGGGTGCGCGCCGCGCCGGGCGTGGTGCGGGCGGAGATCGCCGGCAGCGTCCGCCGCTATTCGGAGACCAACGGCGACATCGACATCGTCGCCGCCGTGAGCGGGCCGGTCGAACCGGTCATGGAGGCCTTCGCGCTTGCACCCGGCGTCGCCGAGCTCCTGGCGCGCGGAAGCACCAAGTCGTCGGTGCGGATGCGCGACGGGCTCCAGGCAGACTTGCGCGTCGTCACCGAGCCGCAGTTCGCCACGGCCCTGCACCACTTCACCGGGAGCAAGCAGCACCACGTCAAGCTGCGGGGTATCGCGCGGGACAAGGGCCTGAGCATCTCCGAGTACGGCCTGGCCCGTCTGGACGGCGGACCGCCCTTGCAGCCGGAGTCGGAGGAAGCCCTGTACGGCCTGCTCGGCCTGCAACCGGTGCCGCCGGAGCTGCGCGAGGACCTGGGGGAGCTCGAGCTGGCGAAGAAGGCCGCGCTGCCGGAGCTGATCGAGGAGCGCGACGTCCGGGGATTCGTGCACTGCCACTCCACCTGGTCCGACGGCAGGGCCACGCTGGAGGAGATGGTCCGCGCCGCCCACGCGCTGGGGAAGGAGTTCATCACCATCACCGATCACACCCGCGCCGCGCACTACGCCAACGGACTCGACACCGACCGCCTCAAGCGCCAGTGGGACGAGATCGCGCAGGTGCAGGAGAAGGTCCCCCAGATCCGCATCCTGCGCGGCAGCGAGGTGGACATCCTGGAGGACGGAGCGCTCGACTGGCCCGACGCCATCCTCGACCAGCTCGACGTGGTGATCTGCTCCGTGCACCAGCGCTTCAAGCTGGACGAGCCGCGCCAGACCGAGCGCATCCGCCGCGCCCTCTTGCACCCGAAGTGCGGGATCTGGGGTCACCCGACGGGCCGATACCTGGGCGACCGCGAGCCGATGCCCGCCCGCTGGGAGGAGCTGATCGCCCTCGCGGCCGAGAAGGGCGTGACCATCGAGTGCAACGGCACCCCCCACCGCCTCGACTTCAGCGCCGAGCTGCTGCGGGTGGCGAACAAGCACAAGGCGAAGATCTGCCTCTCGGTGGACGCCCACTCCACCAAGGAGCTGGAAAACCTGCACTACGCGGTGGGCACCGCGCGGCGCGGCTGGACGGAGCGCTCGCGGGTGGTGAACGCCCGCCCCGCCGGCGACTTCCTCAAGATGGTGTGCAGCCGGCAGCCCGCGACGGCCTGATCTGCGCAACCTTCAGGTGTCTTCGGGATCCCGCTGCAGGACGCGGCCGAACCCGGCGAACAGCTCGGACATGAGGCGGGGGGTGCGAGGCGAGTCGTGCGCCGCCTTCCGGCGCAGGATCGCATTGATCTCGCGGCCCTGGGAGTCCCTCGTATCATGCGGCCGCATCAGGTTCATCGGCTCGCGCACAATGCCGTGATTGGTAGCGTGGATGATCAGCGCGGTCCCGTCCGGAAGCAGCTCTTCGACCAGCCCCATGTGCGTGAAGCGGTCGTTCACCTTGCCGTCACCGTTCCGGTCGTACGAATCGTGGAAGAACACAAGATCTCCCGGCGCGGGCACCTTGCGGCGATGCATCTGGCCATGGCGCTCGATCCAGCGGACCACCGCGCGCACGCCGTTGTCGGACGGATGCGCCTCGGAGAAGAGATCCACGCCGGCCCGGGTATAGAGGCCCCGGACGAAGCCGGAGCAGTCCGTGGGAAGCGGGCGGCCGTCCAGCTCCGGCCTGCTCTGGCCCAGGGACTCCCGTGCGGCGGCGAGCACCGCCTCCACCGCCGCGTCAGCCTTCGATCCCGCGGCGCCATCCGGGATCCGCCGTTCGGACGCGGCGACCGCTCCGCCGACCAACGGCACCGCACCGGAATCGCTCCGCAATGCGCGCGGCGTCGCGCACCCGATCGCGGCCGCAACCGAGACCGCGAGCGCGAAGCGCGCCCGATTGGCAAAGCGAGGCAGCGGTGCAGTGATCGTCATCGCGTTTCGCAGCGAGCAGCGAGCGAGTCGACTGTACGCGGCGATGGCCGCCTCCGGCGACGGGGGCGCGCGACCACCCGCGGCGGGTTCCGCGCGGGTTTCCCTGCTTCACCCTACAGCCGTGGTACATCGCTGCGGCCGATGCGCGCGCCGCCCCGTCTCGCTCTGGTTGCCGCGGCGCTGCTCGCAGCCTCGGCGCGCGCCGGATCCAACCTTCCCGCCGACGATCCCGCGTGGGACCTGCTGCGCGACAGCATCGCCGAGGGCCGCATCGCGGATCCGCTCGGTGGAGTCCAGACGCTGGACCGCGATCGCCTGCCACCGCCGCTCCGCGGCCCGACACGGCCTGACGACGCCTGGGTCACGCCCCAGGAGCGCCTCACAGTGCGGCTTGCCGGCGCCGACGAGCACGATCGCCCCTACTCGCTCCCGCTGCGCTCCCGCGACCTGGCGGGATTCATCGGCCTCTCCTGCGAGTACCAGGAGGGACGGCCGTGCGGAGACGGCGCCGGCGCCGCGCTCGAGCTGGACTCCGCGGCAGGCTGGGGCGAGCTGCTCACGGCCGCGACCCGCCTCCGGGCCAGCGCGGGGACGGCGGACTTCGCCAACCAGCTTGTGCTCGACCGGGCCTATCTGAAGATCGAGTCCGGCCCCTTCCTGGCGGAGATCGGCCGCGACGTGATCGCGCTCGGTCCCTCCGTCCGGTCCGCGCTGATGGTGTCCCGGAACGCGGTCCCGCAGGACGGCCTCCGGCTGCAGCTCCATCCGGTGGCCTTCCCCTTCGCGCCGGACGTGCGCATCTCGCTCCTCTACTTCATCGACCGGCTCCGCCAGCCGCAGACCTTCCGCGGCACCCTGCTCGACTGCGCCCGTGCCCAGCTCGACTTCGGGCAGCGCGTGCAGCTGGGCGGATCGCGCATGCTGGAGCTCGGCGGCGAAGGCGCGCCCGACTACGGCGGCCTGGGCGGATTCATCCTCGAGCACTTCGGCCGCACGCGCGAAGGCGCCGGCACGGCGGAGAACAATCGGCTCTCCTTCGACCTGTCGGTCCGCGTTCCCGAGCTGAGTGGCGCGCGCGTCTACTACGAGATCGCCTTCGAGGACACGCGCCAGGCGTTTTTCAATTCCGTCCGATACGACGCCGACCACCTCCTCGGCCTCGAGGTGCGCGCCCTTCGGCTGGGCCCCTGGCGCCGCTTGTTGGTCGAGCTGGAGCACACCGGGTGGGTCTCCCAGGAGCACTGGCTGTTCACCAGCGGCATGACGAATGGGGGCCGCACGCTGGGCAGCGCCCTGGGCCCCGACGGGACTTCCTTGTGGGTGCGCGCCGACCTGGAATTCGGAGCGGTCCAGCTCTCTCCCTGGGCGGAATGGCTCCGCTTCGTGAGCGATCGGTACGGCAGCGATCAGGCGACCGGCGTGTTCGTGACGTCGGTCGGACCGATGGAGCACCGCCAGCGCCTCGGCGCCGACGCGCGATTGACGCTGGCGCGCTCCTGGTTCGTGACGGGCGGAGTCTTCGGCGAGCGGATCGCCAACGCCGATCTGGTGAACGGCTCCACCCGCTACAGCGCCGGCCTGCGCGCCGCTCTCGCCTGGACGCCCTGACTACAGCTCGAACTTCGCTTCCTCGATCAGCTCGCGCACGCGGTGCAAAAAGCCGTTGCCGGTCACGCCGTCGATCACGCGGTGATCGTACGAGAGCGTCAGGTACATCATCGGCCGGATGACGATGGCGTCCTCGCCGTCCCGCTCCCGCACCACCGCCCGCTTCACGATCTCGCCCATCCGGAGGATCCCCACCTGCGGCTGGTTGATGATCGCCGCCCCGAACAGGTTGCCCTTGAGCCCCGGATTCGAGACCGTGAACGACCCGCCGGACAGCTCGTCCGCGGTCACCTTCCCGTTCCGGGCGCGCAAGGCCAGGTCGTCCATCGCGCGCGCAAGGCCGAGCACGCTGAGCTCGTTCGCCTTGCGGATCACCGGCGCCAGGAGCCCCTTCTCCGTCTCCACCGCGATGCCGAGGTTCACTTCCTTGCGCAGGATCAGCGACTCTTCCTGCACCACGGCGTTGAGGCGGGGAAACTCGCCCAGGGCCTGAACGGTGGCGCGGCAGAGACCCACCAGGAAGCTGGGCGCCTTTCCGCCGGTCTCCTTGGCCCGCTTCCACTCCCCGCGCAGCTTGGAGAGGTTGGTCATGTCCACTTCCGCCGTGCAGGGCACGTGCGGGCTGGTGGCCTTGCTGTAGACC
This sequence comes from Myxococcales bacterium, assembly GCA_036513415.1. GTDB lineage: Bacteria > Myxococcota > Myxococcia > Myxococcales > 40CM-4-68-19 > 40CM-4-68-19. The sequence continues at coordinate 18,065 of DATBZA010000141.1, forward strand.
ATGTGCTCGGCGATGAGCCGGCGCCGGTGGTCGAAGGGAACCACCTGGTCCCCTTCCTTGGGCGTGTAGCGCGGCGGCTTGTACGCCCGCAGCGTCATGTGGATGGGCCCGGGAACCTGGTACCCCGGCCCGAAGCTCGGCGGCGGCGGCTGCGAGAACACCGGAGCGATGGGCGGCTGCGAATACGGCGGCGGCGGAGCAGTGGGCGCCTTCTGCCCCGGGAACGTGCTCAAGGGCGGCTGCATCTCGGACTGCTGCGAGCTGGTGGCGCCCTTCTCGAGGAAGCTGGTGACGTCCGCCTTCATCACCCGACCGCCCGCGCCCGAGCCGGGGACCTTGCTCAGATCGAGCCCGTGCTCCTGCGCGACGTTGCGGCCCACCGGGGTTGCGCGGACGCCGTTCGCATCGACCGCGGGCGCCGGCGCGGAGCTGGAGGATGCCACTTGCGCCGGACCGGATGCGGTGGGCACCGCCGGCGTGGCACCGGCCTTCGGAGCGGACGTCGCGGATGCGCTCCCGGCCTCGTCCAGGCGCGCCAGCGGCCCGCCGACCGTGACCACCGCCCCCTCTTTCGCGAGCTGCTCGACGAGCACGCCTGTGGTCGGCGAGGGGATCTCGGTGTTGGCCTTGTCGGTGGCGATCTCCACCAGCGGCTCGTCGCGCTCGACCTTCTGGCCCGTCTTCGCGATCCAGCGGACCACCGTCCCTTCCATCACCGACTCGCCGAGCTGCGGCATCACCACGGTCGTCATAAGTGGGCGCTCAGTTAACGCGCGGCTCCGAGCGTGTCAAACTGGCGCAAAGGCCTTCCGCACAGGAGAATGCACGCGTGCGGGAACGGCTCCACGCCCTCGGACACGCGCTGGGCAAGCAACCGCACTTGATGGCGGTGCGCGACGGCGTGGTGGGAAGCCTGCCGCTGATCCTGCTGGGCAGTCTTTTCCTCCTGCTCGCCCAGCCTCCCTGGCCCGCGCTGTCGCGCTTCCTGCCCTCGACGAAGACGCTGCTCGCGGGCTACCAGGCCTGCGCCGGGCTGGTGTCGATCTATGCCTGCGTCGCCACCGCATTGTCGCTGTCGAAGCGGCGGGAGACCGATCCAGTAGCCGGGGCTACTACGGCGCTCGCGGTCCTGCTGGTCGCGCAGTACCCGATGAACAAGATGCTGCCCATGGCCGGGCTGGGGGCCGCGGGGCTGTTCCCTGCGTTCGCGGCGGCGATCTTCGCCGTGGAGACGCTGCACGCGTTCGCCCGGCGGCAGTGGGGGATCAAGCTCAGCGGCGGCGCGCCCGACGTGGTGGTGCGCAGCTTCGCCGCCCTGCTCCCCAGCGTGACCTGCGTGGTGCTGGTCTGGTTCGTGGTGCACGTCCTGGGAATCGATCTGGCGAGCGGCATCACCGCCATCGTGCGCCCTCTGATCCACGGCGGCGATTCGCTGGCCGCGGTGGTGATCGTGGTCTTGATCGACAGCGCGTTGTGGCTGGTGGGCGTGCACGGGGTCTCGGTGCTCGCCGCGGTGCGCCCGCTCTGGCTCGCGGCGCTGGCGGAGAACATGGCGGCCGCCAGCGCGGGCCAGCCCCCGCCGCACGTGTTCACGCAGGAGTTCTTCATCTGGTTCGTCTGGCAGGGCGGTTCGGGGACGACGCTCGCCTTCGCTTTGATGCTGCTGTTCGCGAAGAGCAAGCAGCTCCGCCTGGTGGGCAAGGCCGGGATCGTGCCGGCCATCTTCAACATCAACGAGCCGCTGCTGTTCGGCGCGCCGGTGGTGATGAACGGCAAGCTCGCCCCTCCCTTCGTCCTGGCGCCGACCGTGCTGGTCGTCCTCTCCTGGTGCGCGATGCGCTTCGGGATCGTCCGCCCTCCCTATATCGAGGTGGTGTGGACGCTCCCGGCACCCATCGGCGCCTACCTGAGCAGCGGCGGCGACCCCAAGGCGCTGGTGCTGCAGATGGTCAACCTCGGAATCGCGCTCGTGATCTGGTGGCCTTTCGTGCGCCGCTACGACCGCGAGCTGCTCACGCAGGAATTGCCCCCTTCCATCTGATCGACCCGAACCCTCGGCCCCGTTAACGTCCCTCTCAGATGGAGCATCCCCTTCCACCTCCGCCTCACCCGGTCCGCAAGCCCGGCTTCGTCGGCGCGCTGACTCACGCCTGGCATGGCCTGGTCTGGGCCACCGCGCACCAGCGGAACATGAAGATCCACGTCGTGGCTGCGACGCTGGTCGCTTGCGTGGGCAGCGCCATCCCGCTCGGGCTGCCGGAGAAGGTGACGCTGATCTTCTGCGTCCTGATGGTGTTCTTCGCGGAGATGGTGAACACGGCGCTCGAGGCGCTGGTCGATCTGCACATCGAGGAGTTCCATGACCTGGCGCGCGTGGTGAAGGACACCGCGGCCGCGGGCGTGCTGGTGCTGTCGATCGGCACGGCTGCCTTGTTCGCCTTCATCCTGGTCCAGGACTGGCCCGTGATCCAGGCGCACCCCCGGGAGGTCATGCGGCAGCTCGCGGTGGGCACCCCGCTGGCGGTGGCGGGAGCGCAGCTCACCGCCAAGTGGGCGCGAGCGAAGATGGTGGATGCGGCGATCCTCGCGGTGGCCCTCGTCCTCTGGATCGCCCTGGCCTCATGGACCACGAGCCCAATCTTCACGTCCATGATCGCTGGCCTGCTGGTGCTGCAGGCTGCAGCCGCATACGAGCTGCGCTGGCGCGCCAGCAGGGTCGCTTGACTCAGCCAGACTGCGATCGCCAGCCGTCGTAGGCGGAAGCCGTGCGCACGCAGCCCACCGTGCAGCCTTCGCTGCACGATTTGGCGGTGTGAAACTGCTGCCGGAGATCGTCGATCGAGTAGGCCTCGAGGTCGCGCTCGAAGTACGCCCGGGTCTGGCTGCACCAGGCGACCTTGCCGAGCTCATCCACGTAGAGATACCGGGAACCGGCGCGGCAGCGAAAGGGCGCGCTGCCGTGCTCGATCAGCTCCTCGCGATAGTCGGCGGCCTCGCGTCCGGCGCGCCCGAGGAGACGCTTGACCTGGCGATAAGCCGCGAGATCGTCCCTGGACAGCCTCAAGCGACCCGATCCGTCGTGCAACAGGATGATGCGCGGGGTCAGGCCGTGCTCGCGCGCGAAGTGGACGACCTCGAGCGCCTCCCGAGCCGGCGCGCTGCCGATGACGGCGCTCACCACTACCTGGAAGCGTGCTCCTCGGGCCAGATCGACGAGCTTGCCACGCAGCTTCTCGAGCACCTTCACGGTGGTCTCGTTGCGGTGCACGCCGTCGACGCTGATCTGGAGATCCGTCAGCCCCGCTTCGTTCAGGGACTCGATGAGGCTCGGGGTGAGGAGATACCCGTTGGTGATGAGCTGCCGGCGGCGGAACCCGAGCTCGCGCATCCGGGCCACGATGCGCGTGAGCTCCGGGTGGAGAGTCGGCTCGCCACCGGTCAGGCAGACCACCCACGTGCGCAGCTCGTGTAGCTTCTGAAGCCGGCGGTCGAGCGTCGCGAAGGGGATGGGCGGCGAGTGATCGTCGTACTCGTTGCAGTAGCCACAAGTCAGGTTGCAGCGCCGGGTGACCACGAGCTGGGCGAGGAATGGGCCAAACCGCAACCACTCGCCGATCGTGAGTCTCACCGAGGGCGCGGCAGGAGGGACGCTCTCCTTGGCCGGCACGATCATCTCGGGCAGTACGGGGAGAGGCAGGGTCACTGGGTGGACGCACCCTACGCGCCTGATCGCGGACGATCAAGCGAGAGCACCGCGAGGCAGCCCCCGGGCCCGCTCGCTGTGATGGGACCTTTGCAAACATTATGTCGACCTTCTTCTTGATCCAATGCAGAGCTCAGCAAAGGCCCTTAATCGCTAGCAATGTATCGGGCAAACGTACCGCCCTTGTCCAACCAGCTGTTTGAGTGCTATTTCGTTAATCGTGGATTCCGTTCGGCTTCGAAGAACATGCGACGCGTTCGATTGCCCGACGAAATGCGGGCTTCCCGCTTCGGTCCTGTTCTACGTAGGCCGGGAAATCATCGTGCCGCGCTGCTCTCTGCACGCCGAGGACTTCCGAATCGCACTGCGGGACATCCTGCGCCCTCCTTCCTGGAGGGAGAGGCGCATGCAGCGTCCGCACCGTAAGGCCTGACCAATTCAGGCGCGGCGCAGCGCCGATCCCAATTCGCGCATCGAGCGAAACCGGACGACGCCGCGCGGGACCCGAAGCCGATCGCTGGACCACACGCACACGGTGGCGTGAGGGCGCGCGCTCGCGATCGCGCCCGCCACCGCGAGCACGCCTGCCTGGGTCGCCAGCGGCCCGCTCCCGATCAAAAGAACCAGCAGGCGGGCGCGGATACGGTCTGCCAGCTCGATGAGTTGAGCAGGCTCCAGGGGGCCGGCAGGGCGAAGGATCTCGTGGCCCTGAGCCTGCAGCGTGCACGCGATCAGCTCCGCATCAGGATGGCTCGGCTGGCCGACCTCGACGAACACGGCCGGAAAACCGACGCGCTGGCGCTGTGGCACCATGAACGGCAACCGGGACAACAAATCAGCGATGAAGGGGGCCGGGCTCGCGCCGGCCGCCGGCCTCACGCACTCATCCAGCAGCGCGTCGATCGAGATCCCCTTCATCAGCTGCTCCAGCAGATACGCGAGACAGCTGCTCATGTCCTCGGCCGCCGCCGAGGACTCGAAATCGATGTGCGACCTCGACCCCTTCCGGAGATACTCGATCAGGTCCTCCGGCGCGATTCGCCGGCTGTTCTTCCTCGTCGACCGCAGCCATTTCAGGCTGCCCGACTGGGCAATCCGCTTCAGGGTGGCCTCTGCGAGGCCGAGCACGTGCGCGACCTGGCGGATCGAAAATGATGTGCCCGCGCCGGATGACGAGGCATCCTCCGGTTTGAGTGGTTGGCGTTGCAGATCGGCCGATACGTCCTCGCAGACGCCGACCATGCGGATCGGCTTGCCGCGCCGGTCGCGAAATACGCGGCCGCTGGATCGGATCCAATGGATGCTTCCATCCGGGTGATCGACGCGGAATACCAATGCCGTGCGCGTTCTCATCTGCTTCGAGCGCGAGAGCCATTCCTCGACGCCAGGCCGATCCGCGGGATGCACTTGCCGCATGAAGAGGTCATGCGAGCCCTCGACGGTGCCGGGGTTGAGGCCGAAGAGCTGGTAGGTCTGGGGCGTCGCATCGACCTGCCCGGAAGCGATGTCCAAGCTCCAGGTGCCGAGCTCGAGCGCATCCACGGCGAGATGGACGCGATCCGGCACGTCGTTCTCGGCCTGCGGGGAAACACTTTCGCCGTTGTATCCTTCGTCGCGCATGGAGCAATCACCCTCTCAGATGAGCTTTCCGTTCAACAGCAGCACGGCCCATGCATCGAAGCCGCGGACGCCTGCACTTCCCCAGGAACCGCGAGGGGTCGCTGTTCGCGGTTGCCCTGGCGGTGACGATCGTCTCGCTCGTGCTCGCGTCCGTCCCGGTGCCGTCCGCCCTGGACCTGTTCGAGCACGCGCAGCCAGTTCTCCCCCGTGACCAACTCGACGTTCTTGGGCGCCGTCACCCGGGAAATCGCCTCGACGAGCAGCGGGTAGCCGCTGGCGTCCTGCGGCACGCCGCTGCGCCCGCCGAACATGTCGAGCCCGATCCCTACGTGCTCCGGACCCACCAGGCCGATGACGTGGTCGACCTGCTGTGCCCACTCGTCGGCCGTGGGGACCGCGGCGGCAGCATCCGGAGGGTCGACGTACGGAACGAAGACTGCCTTGGTCCGAGCGCGGGATTCCTGATCGACGCGCGCGATGAAGTCGCCATAGTTCGAGTCGTCGGGCGTGCGGCCGAACGACGGTCGATACTGGACCATGTCACCGATCGCCTTCGAAAGCAGCGCCGCCTTCTGCGGGTTCTTCGCGACCCATTGCTTGTAACGGACGCCCACCGCGCTCGAGCCACCGTGGATGCCCATCACCCCACCCTTCGCCGCCAGCTTCACGATCAGATCGTCGCTCAGGCCGCCGGCGCCGGACACCGCCGCGGCGGTGACGTGGCTGGCCACCACCGGAGCCTGGCTTGCTTCGATGATCTGCCGCTGGGCGTCGGTGGAGGCGTGGGTGATATCCACCAGGATGCCGAGCGCGTTCATCTCCTGGACGAGAGCGCGCCCGCGGTCGTTGATGCCGCCCCAGTGGGCCCCGCCGCTGGGAAGACCCGGCTGCACGTCCGAGTACGCATTGAATCCGCTCTGCGACGAGAACTGGACCGATCGCAGGCCAAGCCGGTACAGCGCCCGGAGCACGTCCAGGTCGCCCTCCTGGTCCCAACCCGACTCGCAGCTGAGGAAGACCGCCATCCTGCCGCTTTCGGCGATCGCCCGGGCCTGTTCGACGTTGAGCGCAACCGCCATCTTGTCTTCGTGCGCTTCCGCGAACCGGTGGAAGGTCTCGAACATGCGCAGGATGTGCTTGGGCGTGACGTTGTAGGACCAGTATCCGTAGGTGCCGAAGTTTTCGATGATGACGTTGATCCCGGCCTCCTTCGCCCGGAGGTAGTCCCATCCAGTGCCGGTGGGGGATGGTTTCCAGGTATCGATTCCCAGCCAGAAGGTCTTGTTCGTCACGTGGACGTGTCCGTCCATCAAGATGCGGCCCTTCCGCCGAGATGGTTTCGGGCCGCCGGACCCGGTATCGGCAGGCGCCGACGCGGCCGACGCAGCGGAAGAGAAGGAAGTACCGACCGCGGCCAGCGCCCCGGCGCCGAACCCGCGAAGCGTATCTCGCCGACTCATTCTCGAGTTGCCCATGTCAGTCCCCCTTGCCGCTGCTCCTGACGCTCGTAGCCGCGTGCTTCGGCGGCGCCGCCGCGTCGAAAAGGCTCAGCAGCATCTTCCGGGCGTCGCGCACATGGCGCCCTGCGGCGGCCGTGGCGGACGACACCCGTCGTGCATGAATGGCTTGCAGGATGGCCTCATGCTCGTCCCAGACCTTCTGCCTGTAAGCGCCCTGCTCGAGCACCATCGCCATCACCCGGCGGATGTGGCTCCACTGTCCGTGCATCACGTCGACGATGACGTGGTTGCCTGCTGCCTCGTACAGGCTGGTGTGGAAGCGCGTGTCCAGATCGATCAGCGCCGGCAAATCGGCGTTGCGGACCGCCATGCGGCCGCGCGCGATCAACTCTTGAAGGGACGTCACGTCGAACCGGGGAGCGCGCGCAAGCATGGCGGCAACGGCGGTATCGACCGCTTCGCGAAACTCATACAGGTCGGAAATGACCTGGCCATCGAGTGCTGCAACCAACGCGCTCCGGTTGGGTTGCGCATGCACCAGACCTTCGCGCTCCAACAGCAGAAGGGCCTGACGCACGGGCTCCCGTGAGACGCCAAGCTGTGCAGCCAGGTCCTCCTGCTTCACGCGGCTGCCGGGTGCCAGGTCGCCGCGGAGGATCGCGGCCCGGATCTCGTTTGCCACCCGCGCCCTGAGAATCTCGACCGGGAGACGGTTCAACGCAGGGGTTCGCACGCTGTCTCCCGCGCGCCCGCGCACGTGCTCTGCGCCGCGAATCGGCGCAGGCGCGCACAGGGGTCGACGCGGAGGCGGGCTCTATTTGGATCCTGGATCCAATGTCAAGTCGCGGCGCGCCACGCGGGATCTCGTCGCTACTGCTGGCGCGTCGCGCCTTGACTGGCGTTCCGGCCCAATGCTCTCGCAGGGCCCGGTCCGGACGGGCAACGACTCGGTCGGGCGTCATCGAGGGAAAACCCATGGACACGAATGCAGCGACGCACCGGTCGTGCGCGCTCCGCACGTCTCACCTGCTGGCGCTGTGGACCGCAGCAATTTGCTGGAGCGCAGGCGCCGGTGTCGCCGCCAGGCCGACGAAGGTCTTCCTTCATCCGGCGAGCGACGTGATCGTCGCTGGAGGCCACGCCTTCGGCTCGGGAGGAGCCTACGAGAAGGTGCGAGGCACGGTCGAGTTCCAGATCGACCCCACCGACCCCCGCAATGCCGGGATCACCGATCTGGAGCTGGCGCCCCGGAACGCTGACGGGCTGGTGTCCTTCGATGCCGACTACATGCTGCTGTACCCAGCCGATCTTTCGAAGTGGAACCACCGGCTGGTCTCGGAGATCAACAACCGCGGCAGTCTCCTTCTCTTCCTCTCGTTCGCGAGCAGCCCCTTCAACAACGATCCGACCTCGCAGGCCGACTTCGGCAACGGCTTCTTCCTCAACCAGGGTTTCGCGATGGCGTGGGTGGGCTGGGGGGCGGACGTGCAGCCCGGCGGCGGGGGCCTCACGCTCCGGGTGCCGGCTCCGCTGAATCCCAACGGCACTCCCGTGACCCAGCGAATCACCATCGAGCTGGCCGACGAGTTCAGCTTCCCCGAGGGAGGGGGCACCAGCTGCGTGCCGCTGAGCGGCTCGGGGGGGATCAAGGGTTATCCCGCCGTCCTCTCGGAGAAGGCGAACGATGAGCTGTTCGTCCGCCCGAGCGACTCGCCCCGGCCTGCCGCGCCTCCCATTCCGGCGGGCACCCTGGTGCCGAACGCCCAGTGGTCGTTCCCCGACCGCGACCACCTCTGCGTCGACGGCGGCTTCCAGACCGGGATGGTGTACCAGCTCAACTACGTCGCCGAGGACACCCGCATCATGGGGCTGGGATACGCGGCGCAGCGCGATTTCGCCTCCTTCCTGAGACACCGGACGGCGGACGACGCCGGCAGGCGAAATCCGCTCGCCACCCGCGAAGGGGTCGCGACCTCGATCCTGTATGGAGCGTCCCAGTCCGGCGTCTACATTCGCGACTACGTCTACCAGGGCTTCAACGAGGACCTGGCCGGCCGCCGCGTGTTCGACGCGGTCCATGCACACATCTCCGGAGCGGTGAAGCTGGGGCTGAATTACCGATTCGGGCAGGTCCACCCCTGGTCCACCGAGCACCGCGACCGCTTCATTCCGCAGGTCACGTTCCCCTTCAACTTCGGCGTCCGCGTGAACCCGCTGGTTGCGCTCGGGATCCAGAAAGGGCCGCTGAAAGACGGGATCCTCAAGCGGCCGGCGACCGATCCGCTGTTCGTGCAGACCGACACGTCGAACGAGTACTGGTGGGCGCAATCCTCGCTGGTCGACACCGACGGCTTCGGCCACGAGGTGAAGCTGCCCAAGAACGCGCGGCATTACGTGATCGCGGGGCTCCAGCACTTCAGCGGATTCGGCTCGGTCCCGGATCGCGGTTTGTGCCAGCAGCTCAACAATCCGGTGTACCCAGGTCCCGCGCTGCGGGCGATCTTCACGAACCTCGACGACTGGGCGACGAAGGGAATCGACGCGCCGCCGAGCCGCCACGCGACGGTGGACGAGGAGCTGCTGGTGCCTCCCGAGGACCGCGAGGAGGTGGGCTTTCCGGAGATCCCGGGCGTGACCTACAACGGGCTCTTCAACGCGCTCGGCGAGATGGACTTCGGCCCCTTCGCCTCCCAGAACCGCGGGATCATCACCAACTGGGGCCATCCTCCGGTCCTGGCGAAGTACCGCGTCCTCGTGCCGCGGGTGAGCGAGGTCGGAATCGATCTCGGCGGCGTCGAGGTTCCCGTGGTGGGGGTTCCCACCGCGACGCTGACCGGATGGAACCTCCGCCGCGCCCCCTACGCCGACGGCGAGCTCTGCGAGTTGAACGGCATGTTCCTGCCCTTGCCGGTGACGAAGAAGCAGGCCAAGGCGGCGGGCGATCCGCGGCCCTCGCTCCAGGAGCTGTACAAGAGCCACCAGGGCTACGTGAGGGCCGTCGAGCGATTCGTCCGGCGGAGCGTGAGGGAGCGTTTCCTCCTTCCTGAGGACGCCGACGCGGCCGTGCGCGACGCCGAGGCGAGCGACGTGCTCGTCGGCGTCGGCCACTGACGTCCCGGAGTGAGTGAGGGCGGGCGGTCCGTTCCAGAAGACCGCCCGCCGGGGACGAGCTAGCGTCGGACGCGCACCCAGCCGTGCCGCAGGTTGTCGCGCGGCACGTTCATCGCGAAGTCGGGGCGCGTTGGTCCGCGCTCGCCGGGCTCGGACTTGCACCGCCGAACCGGCATGCGTCGCGTCTCAGCATAAGATTTCATGTCTGCTCGATCGAGAGGTCGTCTGGATGCTGCTCAAGCACAAGTAAGGCTGGTTAATCGGGCGCGCACCGCGTCTTGACTGTGAAAGTGAGCACGTGCCGTAGTCCGCGCAGTCGAGGCATGGGGGTCCCGGCGGAGAAGGTCCGGACGGCCACTGGGCCTTCTCGATCGAGTTCACAAATGTCACGAGGAGAATCGCGATGAGGCGATTCCTGAGCAGATCCTTCTCTTTCGCACTCGTCTTCGCCATCAACTTCTTCCTCTCGCAAACCGCCGCGGGAAACGACGATCGCGAGAGCCACGGCGGGTTCACGATCAGGACGCTCTCGACCTGGGCGGACCGGGTGAGCGGTGGCGACGTCCTGGTTGAGATCGCCTATCCCAGCAACCAGTCCCGCCAGTCGTTGATCGTCAGCCTGAACGGGCGCAACGTTTCCAGCGCCTTCCGCGCCGGACGGACGGCGAATACCCTCTTGGGGCTCGTCACCGGTTTGTCGGTCGGCAGGAACACGCTGACGGTGGAAGGCAGAGGCCGCGCGCCACCGAGCGAGTCGCTCGCGCTGACGAACTACCCCACAACCGGTCCGATCTTCTCGGGTCCACATCAGACTCCGTTCGTCTGCGAGACGCAGACCTTCGTTCTGCCCGTCACCGGCGGCAACCTCGGGCCTCCGCTCGATTCCGACTGCTCCACGGCGACTCGCATCGACTACGTCTACCGATCCACCGCCGGCACGATGAAGCCCATGCTCAATCCATCGGTTCATCCGGCCGATCTCGCCCAGACCACGACGAGCCAGGGCATCACGGTGAACTACATCGTCAGGGTCGAGACCGGGACCATCAACCGCGCCATTTACCAGATCGCCATCCTGCACGATCCCGCCGCTGGGCCGGTCCCGGATCCGTGGACGAGCTCGCCCGCCTGGAACGGGCGGCTGCTCTACAGCTACGGAGGTGGCGCGAAGGCTGGCTACCACCAGGGGCGAACGACCGGTGGGGTTCTGTCGAGCGCGAGCGGCGGTGACGTGCTGGCACTGGGTTACGCCATGGCGGGGTCGTCGTTGAACGTGTTCGGGAACAATGCCGACGACGTCCTTTCCGCCGAGACCACGATGATGGTGCGGGAGCACTTCATCGAGCGCTACGGAGTGCCGCGCTACACCCTCGGGACAGGGAGCTCGGGGGGCTCCATGCAGCTGCACCTCATCAACCAGAACTATCCGGGGATGATGCAAGGCTTCGCAGCGAGAAACAGCTTCGCGGAGCTCCTGACCTTCGGCATCCCGCTCTCCGACTGCGCCTTGCTGGAGCGCGCATTCAACACCTCTTCACTGGCCTGGAGCCTCGACCAGAAGACTGCTGTCGCGGGCTGGGGAACCTGGCAGCATTGCATCAACAACAGAACCTGGAACGCGGGGTACAAGCCCAACGGCGCCGTTACCGACAGTGCTGGCTGCGATGTGGGAATCCCGCCGGCGCTCATCTATGACCCGGTCACGAACCCCGGGGGCGCCCGCTGCACCTGGCATGACAACCTCGTCAACGTGTTTGGCCGCGACCGCGCGACCGGCTTTGCACGCCGATCGCTGGACAATGTGGGCGTCCAATACGGGCTGAAGGCCTTCAACGCCGGCCAGATCGACGCTGAGCAGTTCCTCGATCTCAACGCGCGCGTAGGCGGCTACGACATCGACGGCAACATCGTTGGGGCGCGGGAAGTCGCCGACAGAAAAGCGCTGAGCATCGCGTACCGGACGGGGCGCGTCGACAGCGGCGCAGGTGGGCTCGCCGATTTGCCCATCATCCATTTCCGGCCCTGGAGAGATGACATCGGCGATGTGCACGATGCCATCCGCAGTCTCAGCTTCCGGGCGCGACTCATCGCCACCAACGGGAACGCCGACAACCACGTCAACATGGTCTGCTCCAACGTGGGTACCGGCTCCGGACGCCTCGATCTGATCGAGGTGATGGCAATCCGGCTTGTCGACCAGTGGGTGGAGAACGTCGTCAACGACACCGGCCACGGGAGCGCCGCGGCGAAGGTCGTCCGGAACAAGCCCGCGGGCCTCGTCGACGCTTGCTTCACTGTCACCGGCGAGCGGATCACCGACCCTGCCACCTGCGCCAGGATGTACCCGGTACACGGCAACCCGCGCCTCGCCGCCGGTGAGCCGCTTGCCCAGGACGTCCTCAAGTGCAGATTGAAGAAGGTCGATGCCCGGGACTACGCGCGTCCGTTGACCGCAGACCAGCTGGCGTCGCTCAAGGCGATCTTCCCCCAGGGTGTCTGCGACTACTCCCGCCACGGCGTGAACCAGAAGGCGTTGGCAGGCACCTGGCTCTCGTATCCGCTGCCAGGACAGTTCGAAGACGACGACGTCGACGACGACTGATTCAGCGGCTGTTGACTGAAGGCGCCGTCAGGACCTCCAGGAGCGGCGCCTTCCCCAGGCGAACGCCCAGTTGCCAGCGGAGTCCGTGGGGCGCCTTGCCGCTGACGCGGATGTACCCCATGTGCACGCCGCGCAAATGATGAACCGCGCAGAGGCTGATGAGGTTCCCCTCCTCGTCCGCGCCGCCCGCCGAGCGGTACTCGACGTGGTGGGCATGCTCGGCCGCCCGGCTGCAGCCCGGGACCTGGCAGAAGCCCCGATCGCGCGCGAGGACCTGCTTCTGCAGGGTATTCTGCTCCGCCAGGATCGGTTTCCAGACCTCCACGAAGTGCGCGGCGATCCTCCGGAGGCATTCGCCAGGCGGTAGCCACCGCCCCGCGTCCTTGCGGGCCGCCCGAAATGCCAGGCTGAGAAGCGCAAGAATCCGCCGAGGGGCGACCAGGTCGAGCTTACCCTGGGCGCACATCTGCACCTCCTCCTTCGCCTCCAACTCGCGCCGGAGCTCGATGCAGGTCACCTGTCCAGCCCGGTCGATCAAGCTATCGACGTTGGTGTCGCTTGCGTGGCGAGCGATGAGCCGCGCCTTCTCGTAGGAAACCCGCCCCTCGTGCATCGCCTGCCTGAGCAACGGCAGATCGTACAGCTTCCGCTCGAGCGAGACGCGCTGCTGGACCGTCCGCTCCGCCATCCCCAGCCGCTCGCAGCAGTAGTGCTCGAAGGAGGCGAAGCCCAGAAACCGCCAGCCGTCCAGGCTCCGAAACAGCAGCGCGAGGTGTCCGAAGGTGCCGTCCCACTGATTGCGCATCCCCGAGAACCGCCGCAGCTCCTGATCGAGGAGCCACGGATCGTTCTCCGCATCCGGGCTCGGCGCCGGTGCCGGAACCGGTGCCGGCTGGGCGAGGAATGCCCACTGCGCGCTCTCCTTCTCCAGCATTTCCTTGACCGGGTCCATCGAGTCCTTGGCGGGCGC
>DATBZA010000142.1:0-7400 GCA_036513415.1 Myxococcales bacterium
CCCCGATTCGCCCGCGGGGTCGAAGAGCAAAGCGGGGCGAAGCTGCGCTGGGGCGACTTCACGCCGCTCGAGAACGCGCCCATCCGCGAACCCAGGCCGCTGGTGCGGAAGGTGGAGGACGCGGATGTCCAGAAGGTCGCCTCGCAATTCGTGGCGGCCGATCCCGCGCCCGCGGCAAGGGCCGTGGTCACGCCCGAGCTGAGCATCGAGCAGTTCGGGCAGATGGAGCTGCGGGCGGGAAAGGTCCTGGCGGCGGAGCGCGTGCCCAAGAAGGACAAGCTGCTGAAGCTCTCGATCGATCTGGGCGAAGCGACGCCGCGCACCATCGTCAGCGGCGTCGCACAGTCGTACGCGCCCGAAGAGCTGGTGGGAATGGTGGTGTGCGTCGTCGCCAACCTGCCGCCCCGCGACTTCGGCAAGGGGCTCGTCTCGCACGGCATGGTGCTGTACGCCAGCGGAGGCGACCGGGAGCACACGGCGATCGAGCTGCCTCGGGACGTCAAGCCGGGCTCCACGGTGAAGTGATGGGCCTCTTCTCATCCCTGTTCGGGAAGAAGGAGCCAAAGCCCGCGCCGCCAGCGGAAGAGCCGGCCGACGCCATCGACTCCCCGGACGGCGCCGAACGCGTCGACGCGCTGCGCGCGCTGGTCGAGCGCTGGCAGTCGGGCGACGCGCAGGCAGCGGAGCTGGTCGCGCCCCGGCTTCCCGATCTGCTCGAGGATCCGGAGCCCCTGGTCCGGGCCGCTGCCCTTTCGGCCGTGCGGCTGCTGCAAAAGCCCGAGAACTTGCAGAAGTGCGAGAGCGCGGTGCTCGCATTGCTCGCGGATCCCGCGCCGCGGGTCCGCACGGCGGCCATCTGGTCGGCGATGCGCATCCCCGGCGAGGCGGCCCGCACCCAGGTCCGCGCCGCCCTCGGCTCCACCGAGGAATCGATGCGCTTCGCCGCCGCCTGCGCGCTCGCCGAGGCGCACGACTCCGCGGCGCTCCCGGAGCTGCTGGCGGCGCTGCGCGACGATCACCGGCGGCAGGAAGCGATCTCGGCGCTGATGGCGCTCGGCGATGCCGCCGCGGCGCCGGAGCTGGGGAAGCTCCTCGAGGAGGAGTCGGTCGGCGACTTCGATCGGACGCTCGCTGCCGCGGCCCTGGCCCGCTTCGGCGATGCGCGCGGGACGGCGCACCTGATCTCCAGGATCGAGATGGACGGGGACGACCGGCCGGTTGCGACCGAGTGGGCCGGCCGGCTCGGCGTCCACGACGCCATTCCCGTCCTCAGCGAGCTGGCGGAGACGGAAGGCGCGGTCGCCCGCGGCGCCGCCATGCGCGCGTTGGGTCGCCTCAAGGCGGTCGGCGCCGAGGAGCGGTTGTTGCGGATGGCAAGGGATCCCGGCGCGCCGGACGACCTGCGATTGGACGCCGCCGAGGGGCTCGCCGAGCTGGGCACGCCGGCGGCGCTCGACCAGCTCCGGCAGCTCTCCGCGGAGGGGCCGGAAGAGCTCCGGCAGCTCTGCCAGGAGCTGCTGGTGGAGGTGCAGGCGAATGCTGGTTGATGCGCACGCGCACCTCGACGCCTACGGGGATCGCGATCAGGTCGTCTCGCGCGCTCGAGCGGCGGGCTTGGTGCACGTGGTGCTCGTCGGGCAATGGCGCGAGGGGGTGGGGATGGCCGGCGCGCTGGATGCCGTCCGGCTGGCAAAACAGGATCGGTCGTTCTTCTCGGCGACCGCCGGCGTCCACCCCCACGACGCGGCGCGCGCCAGCGAGGCGGATTTCGGGGAGCTGCGGAGAATCTGCCAGGACCCGGACGTGGTCGCGGTCGGTGAGGCGGGGCTCGACTTCCACTACGACCATTCGCCCCGCGAGGCGCAGAGGTCGGCGTTCGTCCGCCAGATCCGCCTGGCCAGGGAGCTGGGCAAGCCGCTGGTGGTGCACACGCGCGAGGCGGATCAGGAGACCGCGGAGATCCTGGGGGGCGAGCTGGGACCCGACGGCGGGATCATCCACTGCTTCACCAGCGACTGGGTGGCTGCGCAGCGATACCTCGCGCTCGGGATGTACCTGAGCTTCTCGGGCGTCGTCACCTTCAAGAATGCGGAAGCCGTGCGCGACGCGGCGGTCCGGGCGCCGCTGGAGCGCATCCTGGTGGAGACGGACTCCCCCTTTCTCGCACCCGTGCCGCACCGGGGGAAGCGCAACGAGCCGGCATATGTCACCTTGACGGCGCAGGCGCTGGCGGCGCTGCGGGGCTTGCCGGCGGACGAGCTGGCGCGCGCGACCACGGAGAACGCGCGCCGCGCCTTGCGCCTGCCCGCTTGATCGCGATTGAATCCTGGTCTCGCTGCGACGTCCAATAGCGAGAGGATGCCCCCCATGAAGAAGCTCATCGCCGGTCCGCTGCTCGCCTCGCTGCTCTCGTTCGGAACGCTCGCGGCAGAGAAGACGGAGACGATCAAGGTCTCCGGCTGGCACTGCGGCGGCTGCGCCGCGCGGACCGAGGCTGTGCTCAAGGACGTGAAGGGCGTCAGCGCCGTCACCTCGGACAAGACGAAGCACGAGGTGAAGGTCACGTACGACGACGCCAAGGTGAAGCGGCCCGATCTAGAGAAGGCCATCGCCGCTTCCGGCTTCTCCGCAGAAAAGTAGACCGCAGCTTCAGATCAAACGCCGAGCACGCCGAGCACGCCGAGTTTTTTGGGTTGAGGGTACATCCAACCCCCCAAACCTCGGCGTGCTCGGCGTGCTCGGCGTGCTCGGCGTTGGATCTTTCTGGTTGAACAGGACGCTTCAACTCTCCCAGGAGAGCCATTCCTCGGCCAGGGCGCCTTCGGCGCCCTCGGTCTTCCAGCGGCCCTTCCACTCCACCACTTCCCAGCCGCGGCGGATGGCTTCGGCCCGGAAGCCCGGCTTCGGGTTCACGACGATTGGGTGGCCGACTTCCTCGAAGAGAGGAGTGTCGGCCACGGAGTCCGAGTACAGGTAGCAGCGGCCCACTTCGATGCCGTGGCGGGCGAGGATCTCCTTGACGCGCTCGCGTTTTCCCTCGCGGAAGACGATCGGGGGCACCAGCTCGTCGGTGGAGAGGCCCTCCCGGATCCGCGCCCGCGTGCCCACCGCTTCGTGGGCGTGCAGGAAGCGCCCCAGCTCGTCGATGATGAACTGCGGCGAGCCCGACGCGAGGATGATCAGGTGACCCATCAAAAGGTGCCGCCGCACCGTGCGCAGGCCCTGCTGCGTGACCCGCTTCTTGACGTGGCGGTCGAAGCACTTCCGGGCCAGGTCGCGCAGGCGGTCGGCGCGAATGCCCTGCTGGCATCGCGAGCCCAGCGCCACCATGTCCGCCTCGCTCAGCCGCTTGCGCGCATATTCGTAGAGCGCGCGCGGCACCTGCGAGCGGACGGCGGGCGCCATCTCGCGGTTGGAGTAGAGGTACCAGGTGAAGATGGTCCCGGCGTTCCCGTCGAGCAGCGAGTCGTCGATGTCGAACACCGCGGCGGTGCGCTGGAAGGGTTGCATCACTTCACCTCGCGGTACAGCCCCGGCCCTTCGAATCGGCGCGCGTCCTCGGCGGGCGCCTTGGGAATCTGAAGCTGCCGCCCGTAGATGTTCTTGCGGTCCGTCCACGGTGCCTGGGCGGCGGCGAAGAGCTGCGCGAAGGAGCTCATGCGCGTGTCCAGCTCGTCGAGCGCGTGGACCACCACGGCCTCGAACGTGGCGGGCTCCTTGGGGCTGCCGTACTCGTGCCGCCCGTGGTGGGACGCGACCAGGTGCGTGATCCGCCACTCGAGGTCCCGCGGGAATCCCGGGATCCGCGAGGCCTTCTCGCGAATCAGCTGGCAGGTCAGCACCAGGTGCCCGACCAGCTTTCCCTCGTCCGTGTACTCGAAGCCAGGCTCGGGGGAGATCTCGCGCGCTTTGCCGATGTCGTGGAGCAGGCACCCGGCGGTAACCAGGTCGCGATCGAGCTGGGGGTAGTGGTCGCAGATGCGCCAGCCGAGCTGCAGGACGGAGAGCGTGTGCTCGCAGAGGCCGCCCGGGTAGGCGTGATGGATGCTCTTGGCCGCCGGCGCCCGGAGGAAGGCCGGGGCCAGCTCGCCGTCGTCGAGGAACGCGAAGAGCAGCGCCCGCACGTGGGCGTCGCGCACCTGGGCCGAGAGCATGCGGATGTGCTCAAACATCGCCTCCACGGTCATGCGATCGATGTATCACACGGCCCTGACGCGCGCCGTGCCGTTGACGCTCGGGGCGGTGGGGGCTCAGGGCGACAACCAGCTGCACGCGGTGAATGCCGAGACGGGCGCGACGATTTTCACCAGCGCAACCTTGGGGCCCGTGATGAGATTCAACGCTCCGATCGCCGCCAAGGGCCGCGTCTACGTGGCGGGGAACGCCGCGGCGTACGCCTTCACGGTGCGTTAGGCCTCTTCTTCCTCTTCCACGACGGCCTTCGCGCCGGCCGCCCTCTTCGCCGCGAGCTTCGCCTTCTCCGCCGCCTCCGCGTCGAGCTCCGACTGCGGCCGCGGCTCGATGGTGTAGTCGCTGATCTTGCCCTGCGCCTTCAGCGCCCTCAGGCCGGCGTCCATCGCCAGCCAGCGCGTCTTCGCGCGCAGCTTGATCATGACCGGGACGGCGGGCCGCCGGATCAGGCTGACCGGGTCATACTGGCCGGAGAGGATGCTGACGCTCCAGTTGGCCTCGAGGTCCGTGTCGACGCGGACCTCGCACTCCTTGCCCGCCCAGATCGCCTTCGTCGGCATGGGCGTTTGTCTACCATGGGTTGGCCGGCACCGCCCGCGCGCTGCCCGGCGGCAGCGCCCCCGATTTGCGCGCGACCAGGGCCGCGTGCGACCGGATCCAGAGCACACCTGCAAGCCCCAGCAGCATGAGGATCAGCGTGATCCAGAAGAGGCGCCGCCCGTCGCGCTTGCGCTCCAGGACCATGCCCTCGATCCAGGGGAGCTCGGCGGCGCGGACCCAGCGGTCTCCGCGCCTCACCAGGTCGTCGGCGGCGATCACCCCGCGGTTCCAGAGCTGAAGGAACTCCTTCTGGCTCCCGATGGTGAGCTCCTGCTCACCCCCTGCCTGCTTGACCTGGAGCTTCATGCGGCCGTCAGCTTAGGAACCGCAGTCCCGAGGGGCAATCCTCTACGACGCAGCGCGGTGCGAATCCGGTTACGCGGAGTGCAGGCCGGAACGTCACGAAAGCGACTCTTTGCGTTCGCACCGCACCGCGGCATCCGCCGCGTTAGGACTTGCAAGTTACTGAAATTTCTGGAATTCGCATAACGGCAAAGCAGTTGCAACCAACCCCGTGCAAACGTAGCCCCCCACGAGGTCTCCGTGTCCGAGAAGCTCGTCTCACAGGATGGATCGGCCCCCAACGCCACCCCGTCCATCCCCCCGATCGACCGCGCCGCCGGCGCTCGCATCCTCGCGAGATCCTTCTACAAGGAGCTCCGCGAGAACGGGTACACGCCGAAGCAGCTGCTCGCGCTCTCGACCGAGCTGATCGATCTGATCACGCAAGATCTGCAGGCTGAGCGCAAGGGAGCGGCATAAGCATCGAGGGGCGCGCTAGACGCGCCTTGACGGTCCGGATTTCCGAGCCTATGTGTCCCTCCCCCAAGGAGGCTTCTACATGGCTCGTTTTGCCATCAACGGCTTCGGCAGGATCGGGCGCAACATCCTCCGCGCGGCCATCAAGCGCGGAGCGAACTTCGACGTCGTCCTGATCAACGACATCGACAAGCCCACGACGCTCGCTCACCTGTTCAAGTACGACTCCGTGCACGGCATCTTCGGCGGCAGCGTCGAGGCGACCGAGGACGCGGTGGTGATCAACGGCAAGAAGATCGCCGTCTCGGCCAAGCGCGATCCGGGGGAGCTCGCGCACAGGGACCACAAGGTCGACATCGCGCTGGAGTGCTCCGGACGGTTCACCAAGCGCGAGGACGCGGACAGGCACATCAAGGCGGGCGCGAAGAAGGTGATCATCTCGGCGCCCGGCAAGGGGCAGGACTTTTCCGTCTGCTACGGGATCAACCACGAGAAGTACGACCCGGCGAAGCACCACGTCATCTCCAACGCCAGCTGCACCACCAATTGCCTGGCGCCGGTCGCCAAGGTGCTGATGGAGAGCTTCGGCATCGAGCGTGGCCTGATGACCACCATCCACAGCTACACCAACGACCAGCGCATCCTCGATCTGCCGCACGAGGACCTGCGGCGCGCGCGCGCCGCCGCGATCAACATGATCCCCTCTTCCACCGGCGCCGCGAAGATGATCGGAGAGGTAATCCCCGAGCTGAAAGGCAAGCTGAACGGCACGTCGATCCGGGTCCCCACCCCGAACGTCTCGATCGTGGACCTCACCGCCCAGCTCTCCAGGAAGACCTCGGTCGAGGAGATCAACGCCGCGTTCAAGGCCGCCGCCGAGGGGAAGCTCAAGGGCATCCTCGAGTACAACACCGAGCAGACCGTCAGCGTGGACTACAACGGCAATCCGGCGTCGTCGATCTTCGATTCCACGCAGACCGCGGTGGCGGACGACGGTAAGTTCGTGAAGGTCTTCTCCTGGTACGACAACGAGTGGGGCTTCTCGAACCGCATGGTCGACGTGGGGCTGTTCATCGCGGGCAAGCTGTAGGCCGTTCCGATGATCCGCGTTCCGATGATTCGATCCATCGAGCAACTGGACATCGGGGGCAAGCGGCTCTTCATTCGCGTCGACTTCAACGTCCCGCTCGACAAGAAGACGCGGAAGGTGAAGGACGACGCCCGCATCCGGGCGGCGCTGCCCACCATCCGGTCCGCGCTCTCGAGAAAGGCGAAGGTGATCCTCGCCTCGCACCTCGGCCGTCCCGACGGCAAGGTGGTGCCGGAGATGTCGCTGGAGCCCGCCGGCGCGCGGCTCTCCCAGCTCATCGGCCAGGACGTGATCTTCGCCGACGACTGCGTGGGCGACGGCGTGAAGAAGCTGGTGGGCGAGCTGCGCGAAGGGCAGGTGCTGCTGCTCGAGAACCTGCGCTTCCATCCCGAGGAGGAGGCCAACGACGACGGGTTCTCGCGGGAGCTG
This sequence comes from Myxococcales bacterium, assembly GCA_036513415.1. Taxonomy (GTDB): domain Bacteria; phylum Myxococcota; class Myxococcia; order Myxococcales; family 40CM-4-68-19; genus 40CM-4-68-19. Next base: position 7,070 of record DATBZA010000142.1, read on the forward strand.
GCGTCGCTCTGCGAGGCCTACGTGGACGACGCGTTCGGGACGGTGCACCGCGCCCACGCCTCGACGGTGGGGATGGTGAAGTACGTCCCGCAGCGGGGCGCCGGCTTCCTGGTCCTGGCGGAGCTGAAGCACCTGCAGCCGCTCCTCAAAGGAGCCCCCAAGCCGTACCTGGCCATCCTCGGCGGGGCCAAGGTGAGCGACAAGATCAAGGTGATCGAGCAGCTCTTGAGCAAGGTGGACGCGCTGCTCATCGGCGGGGCGATGGCGTACACGTTCCTCTCCGCGCGCGGCGTGCCGGTGGGGGCTTCGCGCGTCGAGAAGGACAAGATCG
>DATBZA010000143.1:0-16713 GCA_036513415.1 Myxococcales bacterium
CACTTCACCCGTCAGCGACGAGAAGCGGTCCTTCTCCTGGAAGAACGCCTTCTGCGCCGTGAAGATGGCCTTGAGGTTTGCCTTCGCCTCGCTCTGCTTCGACCGCGCCTGGAACTTGATGAAGTTCGGGATCGCGATCGCTGCGAGGATGCCGATGATCGCAACGACGATCATCAGCTCAATCAGCGTAAAACCCTTCTGAACGAGCCTTTTCATTGGAGTCTCCCTCTTTGGTTAGAAACAGGATCGATGGGAGCTCAATGGAGCAAGCCGCGCGCCAATCCAATATTGCGTAATGTTTCCAAGCGCCAGGCCGGACGTCGGATCTGCGGCAATTGACAAGATATGGCTGAGACCTGACAAAATGCGGCATTGACCAAAGTCTGAGGCACGAACGTCGCAGATTTGTAGGTCAATGAATTACGTCCGCACACCCAGCTCGTCGAGACTGTATTCGAGCTCCGCGGCGTCGCGGTACACCCGGTACGCGCCGGCCGCGAGCAGCTCATCCATGCCGTATCCGCCACTCAGGACACCGACGCTGAACATCCTGCCGCGTCGGGCCGCGAGCAGGTCCCAGACCGCATCGCCGACCACATAGCACTCCTCCACGGGCAGCGAGAGCCGCGCCGCGGCCGCGAGGAAGAGATCCGGCTCGGGCTTCGCGCGCGCCACGTCGCTCCGTTGGACGACCGGAATAGTGGACGGCACGGCGAGGGCGACGAGCGAGGCGTCGATCTCCGGGCGCCTGCCCGACGTGGCGATCGCGTGGGGGATCCCGAGGCCGCGCAGGGTTTTCAATAAGTGGACCGCGCCGGGCAACGGGCGGCGCGTCGGCGCGAGGGCGCGGAAGATCTCGCCGTGCCGCCGTTGGAGCAGCTCCGCTTCCTCGGCGGACAGCTCCCTCCCGACCTCCCTCGACACGGCGCGCGTGAAGAGGCCGCCACTCATGCCGATGCGGCGGTGGATGCGCCAGGCGTCGATGGGCATTCCCGCTTCCTGGAGCGCCTGCTCCCAGGCGACCACGTGCTGGTAGACCGTGTCGACCAACGTCCCGTCGAGGTCGAAGATGAGTCCGCGCATGGCGCGAGTCTATGCGCGTGCTCCGCCGCCGTCACCAGTTGAGAACGCGCATTTCACAACCGGACTGCCGAGTGGCCTCGCTCAAGCACAGGCGCAAAGCCGCCTTCGGCGGCAGCGGCTACCCTGGCTTGATGTACTTGAGCGCGAATCGATCCTGCGTGTGCAGCTTGTTCACGCCGGAGTCGGCGTTCCAGTCACGCCGGTCCTGCGGGTTGCGCAAGAAGCTCGCCTCCTCCAGCAGCCTGAATCCGGCCCGCTGCACTTCGTCGCGCACGAGCTGCTCGTCGATCCGGTGGTATCGTTCGACGTCCGCCGCACCGGCACCAGCGACCGCGCTGTTGTCGATGATGGCGTAGATGCCCCCGGACTTGAGGGCGGCGAAGATGGCCTGGTTCATCCTCGCTGTGTCGTGCTTCTCCGCCAGGACGTCGTGGTAGACGGCTACCGAGTAGACGGCATCCAGGTCCTTCACGTCGGCAGGAAAGGGCTCCTCCCACTGCCGGACGAAATGGCGCGTGTTCTGCAGCGCGGGCCGCGCCAACCGCATCTCCCAGATCCTGGTCAGCCCGGGCCCATCCCAGTCCGGCGTGTCCTGCGCGTACACCGCTCCGCTAGGGCCGGTTGCGCGCGCGAAGAGCTCGGTGGAATACCCGCCTCCTGCGCCGACCTCGCCGACCCGCGTTCCAGGCTCCACTCCGAAGAACACCAGCATCTGGGCAGGCTTCCGGTGTGCGTCCATCTCCCGATCGCGGTCGAGACGGTCCGGAGCGGACACGACCTCCTTTGCGAGCGCCTCGTCGGCCGGGGAGGTCCCGGAAATCGGTGCAGTTCGCTGGGTGGCGCAGGCGACGGCCGCAGCCAGGGTGAGGAGTCGATGGCAGAGTGATGCTCGCAGGCGCATGGGTTCCCCGGGCGGTTGGTGCCGGTGCTGTGAACGGGTGATCGTTCCCGGTATTCCGTGAACACCACCGGCTGTGCATGCTGCTGGAGGCGTTCTAAGGAGGCGCCGCAGCGGAAGCGAGCCCCAAGCGTGGTGCCCGGCGTCCGATCCGCAGCACGATGCCCGCCGCCAGCAAGCAGATCGCGCCGGCCGCCACCCAGGCCGGCGTGTACGTCGTGAGCGACGATCGGATCACGCCCGCGCCCAGCGCGCCGACCCCGGCCCCGATCTGGTGCGAGGCGACGATCCATCCGAACGCGATGGGCGCGTCGCGCACGCCCACCGCCTCCGTCGTCAGCCGGACCGTGGGCGGCACCGTGGCGATCCAGTCGAGGCCGTAGAACACGGCGAACACCGGCAGGCCGAGGACCTGGGCGTCGAACGCCTGCGGCAGCCAGAGGAGCGCGAGCCCGCGCAGGCCGTAGTACCAGAAGAGGAGCTTGCGGGAGTCGAAGCGATCCGAGAGCCAGCCGCTGGCCGTGGTGCCCACCAGGTCGAAGACGCCCATCACCGCGAGGAGGCCCGCGGCGCGCACCTCGGGGATGCCATGGTCCATGCACGCCGGGATCAGGTGCGTGCCCACGAGCCCGTTGGTGCTCGCGCCGCAGACGAAGAAGCTGCCCGCCAGCAGCCAGAAGTCGCCCTTGCGCGCGCTCTCGCGCAGGACGCGGAGCGCGTTCGCGAGCGGGTTCTCCCGCGACGGTGCCGGCACCGGCGTGTCCGGGGAGGCGCCGTAGGGAAGGAGCCCGAGATCGGACGGCCGATCGCGCACCAGCAGCGCCACCAGCGGGAGCAGCAGCGCGATGACCAGCGCAACGAGCAGCGTGACCGCGCGCCAGCCGTGCTGCTCGACCACATGCGCCTCGAGAGGCAGGAACAGCATCTGCCCGGTGGCGGTGCTGGCGGTGAGAACGCCCATCACCGTGCCGCGGCGCGACGAGAACCAGCGGCTCACGACAGTGGCGCCGAGCACCATCGCGGTCGTCCCGGTGCCCAGGCCCACCAGCACTCCCCAGGTGAGCAGGAGCTGCCAGCTCGAGCGCATCTGCGAGGTGAGGGCGACCCCTGCGCAGATCAGCGCCAGCGAGGCGAGGACGGTGCGCCGGATGCCGAAGCGCTCCATCAGCGCGGCGGCGAACGGGCCCACCAGGCCGTAGAGGACCAGGTTCACCGACACCGCCGAGGAGAGGAGCGCGCGGCTCCAGCCGAACTCGCGCTCGAGCGGCACGATCAGGATCGACGGCGTGGCGCGGACCGCGGCGGCGCAGAGCAGAACCACGAACACCGCGCCGGCGACCACGAAGGCGGCGTGGATTCTCGGTCTCACGAGGCGAGCTCCTTGCCCGCCGAGAAGCGCGCGCGGTAGGCGGAGGGCGTCACGTGGAGGGAGCGGAGGAAGGCGCGTCGCAATACCTCTGCGCTGCCGAACCCGCACCGCGCCGCAACTTCGTCGAGGCCGGCGGCCGACTGCTGCAGCGCGCGACGGGCCGCTTCCAGACGGAGCTGCTCGATCGCCTCCGCGGGAGCGATCCCCAGCTCCTTGCGGAAGACGCGCGTCAGATGCCGCGCGCTCTTGCCGACGCGCTGGGCGAGCGCCGGCACCGATAGATCGGTCGCGGGATGCTCGGCGGCCCAGGCCACGAGCTCGCGCACGGAAGGCGTCTCGGCAGCCTGCAACCGCAGCGGCGCGCTGTACTGGCTCTGATCTCCGGGCCTGCGCAGGTACATGACCATCGCCCGTGCGACCGCCAGCGCCACCTCGGCGCCCAGGTCCTCCTCGATCAGCGCCAGGGCCAGGTCCATGCCCGCGCTCACGCCGGCCGAGGTGTAGAGGTTACCGTCGCGCGCCCAGATGCGGTCTTCCTCGACGCGTACCCGCGGGTAGCGAAGCGCGAGGTCTTTGGCGCGCGACCAGTGTGTCGTGGCGATGCGTCCGTCGAGCAGGCCCGCCTCGGCCAGGAGAAAAGCGCCCGTGCAGACAGAGCCGAGGCGGCGCACGCGGCCGGCCATCCCGCGCAGCCAGTCGAGGACCGCACGGTCGTCGAGAAGGGCGTCCACACCGCGGCCACCCACGACGAGGAGCGTGTCGACGTCGCCGCGCAGCGCGCGGAAGGTGACGTCGGGGAGGAATCGAAAGCCGGAGGAGGCCGTCAGTGGCCCCGCCTTGGTCCCGACCACCGTGAGCGAGTAGCCCGGATGAGCCCGCCCTTCGTCGCGCAGGAGCCTCGTTGCCCGGGCGAACATCTCCAGCGGACCGGAGAGGTCGAGCGCCTGGACGTCGGGATAGGCGAAGAGCGCGATGCGCAGGGGCCCGGCGGCGGCGGAGCGTTTCATGGCCGCCATCGTGCGCGGACGTCGCGCTGTCCGCAAGGACATTGATCCCACGATTCGGGACAGCCTGCTCGTTTGTCGAGCGCCCTGTTCTGAATCAGCCCCCTGGTCAGTCGTTGCCGGGATTGCCAACGACGAAGGCGGCCGTCGTTCGTGCCGGGATGTTGAACGTACCGGTGGCCGGATCGAAGGTCGATCCCTTGACCACGTCATCGGCGCCCGTCCGTTGCACGGGATGCAGTCGCACGAGCGCCGACGCGTAGTCGGCGTGCCCGCCTGTCTGCGGGATGTACGCGACCGGTCGCTTGTTGGCGTTGAAGAACACGATGAGCCCGTTGCCAGCGTCATCCCCGTGACCGGCGCCGCCCGATATGGCCATCACGATCAATGCGGGATTCTGGGTAGGGCCGGTGTTGTAGAACCTGACCCGCCCGATCACGTCCGCGGCGGTGGCCAGATTGAAGAGCGGAGAGCTCGTCCGGATCTCGAGGAGATCCAGGAAGTTCCTTCGAGCCTGGTCGATCTCCGTGAATCCGGGCTTCAAGTTCGCATTCCGGAGGAACGGCGCCATCACGGGCCAGTTGTTCGTGGAGTCGTTGCTCCAGGCTGGCGGCAAGCCAACACCCCAATTGTCGGACTGGTAAGTGAAGTCGATGCGGTTGAACCAATCGCCCGAGTTGTAGCTGTTGTTGTCGAACGACTTCGACCGGAGCAGGTCGTCGCCGGCATGCAAGAAGGAGACGCCCTGCGCCAGCGCGATGATGCTGAGGCCCAGAGTCTGGGCGCGGACTCGATCGGCCCGGCTCGTGCCCACCGGCAGCTTGTACTGGCTGATGTCGAAGAGGGTCTGGTTGTCGTGGGCCGATGCGTAGACGATGTTCTCGCGGGGACTCCCCGTATAGCCGGCGGGCTGCCCGAAGTAATCGATTTGCGAACCGAGCTTGAGGCTGCCGTCCTTGTCCACCAGCGGGTAGTCCTTCAGGTTGCCGGCGAGCCCCACCATGATGAGGTCCCTGAGGTGGAGCAGCGTGTCCTTCTGGGCCGTCGTCTGCGGGCCCGCAACGTCGTTGTTGTCGTACCACAGGCCGTTGATGAACCCCTGGTTCCGCACGAAGCTGTCGCCCCCGTCGAACGGGCCACCGCCCCGCACGGCGTCGCGCAGGCGATCGCTGAACGTCCCGATGCTGGTGCCCGCGAGGTTGAGCTGCGAGGCCTGGACGAACCGCGCATTGTTCCCCACGGCGCCGAAGTTCCAGCCTTCGCCGTAGATGTAGACGTCCGGGTCGAAGCGCTGCAGATTGGCGCGAAGCTTCAGCATCGTCGATTTGGGGTGGAAGCTCATCAGGTCGAACCGGTAGCCGTCCACCTGGTATTCACGCGTCCAGGTCTCGGTCGAGTCGATCATCAGCTTCTCGAACATGGCATGCTCGGCCGCGGTGTCGGAGCAGCAGCTGTCGGTGAGCACGTTGCCGACTGCATTTAGCCGGTGGTAGTAGCCGGGCACGATACGGTCGAGCACCGACTTGGCATCCTGTCCCGAGGCGGTGGTGTGGTTGTAGACGACGTCCATGATGACCTTGAGCCCGGCGTCGTGGAGCCCCTTGACCATCGCCCGGTATTCGCGGATTCGGGCAACGCCGTTGGCGTCGCTCGCGTAGCTACCCTCCGGGACAGTGTAGTGCCACGGATCGTAACCCCAATTGAATCCGTCCGAATCCCGGACCGGGGCGATCGCCGCCTGCTGTGCGTCCGAGTCCGCCGGCGCATTGGGAATCACCGGGGTCACCTGTTGGCGGGGATCCTCCGGCACCGTCGCGATGTCGAACGATGGGAGCAGGTGAACGTAGGTGAGGCCTGCCTTGGCGAGTTCCCCGAGGTGCGTCATTCCCCTGGACCGGCGGTCGCCGAACGCCAGGAACTTGCCGCGATCCGGCTGCGGGACGCTCGTGTCGCTGATGCTGAAATCCCGGATGTGTAGCTCGTAGACGGAAAGGGGCCCGCCACCCTGGCGCGCGGATTCGCCCTTGGCGCGGCTTCCATCCCCCCATCCCAGGGGCATTGTTTCAGGGCTGCGGAGGTCGGTCACCAGGCTCCGCTGGCTGTCGACGGACAGGCCCAGGGAGTACGGATCGGTCACGAGATTGGTCTCGACCTTGCCGGTCAGGCGGACGAACACCTTGACCTCGTACTTGTAGTATTTGCGGTTGGCCCAGTTGGAGTCGCCGTCCGCCGTCCACACGCAGGTACGGGAGCTCCAGGACATCGGCACGATGCTTGGGCGTGAGGACGAGGGTGAGTCGTAGAGGTACAGGTTGACCGACCGGGCAGTCGGCGCCCAGAGGCGAAACTGGAGCCCGCCGGGCGCCCCCCGATCGCCGTCGTCGGACGCGGGCCGCTGCTCGATGACGGCGCCGAGCTTGCCGGAGTAGGTGCACAGTGAATCGAGCACGCCCGGTATCTGGAGCGCAGTCGCGTCCACGAGGTTCCCGCTGCCGTCGAAGCTCGCGACGACGACTTGTCCCTTCAGGATTTGGGGAACCGCGGGCAGATCCCGGGTACGAAGCGTCAGTGCCGTGGCCGAAGCGATGAACGGGTACTTTTGCTTGAGCGCTTTGCTCAAGCCGCCGGGGACGACGAAAAGGGGGATGGAGGCTCCCCCGGAGACGCCGCTCTGGTCCGAGGTGATTCCCCCGTCCGCCGCGTAGTAGAGCCGGTAGTTGTTGGCGGGGTTCGCTTGAGGCCAGGCGATCGTGTCGGGCACCAGCCAGTGGGCCTTCGCCTGGTTCACGTTCCCGACCTTGAATGCGGGGACCGAGGTGTAGATGGTGCAGTCGTCCTGCAGCTGCCAGATCTCCGCTCCGTTCGCGATGCCCTGCGGGAAGGGAAAGAACATGTCGCTCGGGCAGTTCTTGTTGTTGCCCGACGCGTCGTGCAGGATGAAGTTCAGTCCCGTGTACGTCGTATCGACCGCCACGTCGTAGTACACGCCAAAGCCGTCAGTCCCGTTCGGCGGCCACGCGGGATTCCATTGCGGACTCCGATTGACCGCGCCGTCCCAGGTGTAGAGCTGCCAACCGTCGTAGTCGCCGGCATCGCGGTGGTAGTGGATGCGCACGTCCCCCGCCGGCGCGGCCGCGTTCGCGAAACCCGTCGGCGCGGTGACCGAGAACAGCAGTGCGAGCACATACCGAGCGGCAGGACGATCCCATCGAAAGCGGGTCATGGATCCTCCAACGTGGCACGGCCTCGAAAGGCCCGCGCATCGTACTGGCCGCCCACGTGGCGGCGTCCCGCGGCCTTTCTGCACGGCGGCATGTAACACACCCGCGCTGCGCTCTGCTACGCTCCCGACCTCCTGCTCGTAGAGCGCGCCCTTCCGCCAGGTGACTATGAGACGAAGGTCGCGATCAACGAGAGCTGGGACGAGAACTACGGCGTGGGCGGCGCGCCGAAGGGCAACAACATCGCATTCACGGTCCCGCGGTCCTGCAGCGAGATGTTCTTCGCCTACAACCCCCTCACCCACGTGTTGACGGTGTCGGCCGGCAGCGCTCCTAAAGGGAACCTGAACAAGGCGCAGGCCCACTGGGTCTCGAGCGATACGATTGCGTGGAACATCCCGAAGCCGAACGGACCCGTGACACTTCACTACAGCTGGGAAGGGTCGCTCATGCTCGACGACAAAGGAGTGAGCGGCGGACCCGAAATCCCTCTCACGCACGACCCGGCGGGACTGCCGGACTCCGTGCGCACCAAGTACCCGCACCTCGCCAAGTTCGCTGCATTCAGGCTACCCACGAACGCGGACAAGAACGAGGTGGCGAAAGCGCTGAAGAGCCAGCTCGCCATCTCGGCCAAAGACGACAAAGGCGAGCTGCTCGACGCGACTGCGCTGCAGATCCCGGGGGCACTGGACGACCTCTACACCTACGACGGACCCCTGGGCGCAACGTTCAGCGGCGGCGCGCCAACGCTCCGGCTGTGGGCGCCCACGGCGCGGTCGGTCAAGCTCCGCCTTTACAAGGACTCCAATTCCGCGGACGGGACCGTGATCGATATGGCGGCCGATGCGTTGGCCCCGGGCGTCTGGAAGGCCACGGGCAACGCGAGCTGGTACGGCAAGTACTACGTGTACGAAGTCAAAGTCTTCGTCCGGGGCACGGGGCGCGTCGAGACCAACCTCGTCACCGACCCGTACTCGGTCAGTTTGTCGCGCAACAGCCGGCGGAGCCACATCGTCGACCTCTCCAGCGCGGCGCTGAAGCCGCGAGGTTGGGACTCCCTGCGGAAGCCATCTCTCGACGCGCCCGAGGACATCTCGCTCTACGAGCTCCACGTGCGCGACTTCAGCGTCAACGACACCACCGTTCCGGCCGCCCAGCGCGGAACGTTCAAGGCGTTCACGCAGCTGTCCTCGAACGGGATGCGGCACTTGGGCGCGCTTTCCTTCGCGGGGCTGACGCACGTCCACGTGCTGCCTTCGTTCGACATTGCGACCATCGATGAAGACAGGTCGCAGTGGAGCTCGCCGGCGATCGATCCCAAATCCGGCCCGGATTCCGAGGAGCAACAGGCCGCCGTGATGGCCGTGGCCGACAAGGACGGGTTCAACTGGGGCTACGACCCATGGCACTACACCGTGCCCGAGGGAAGCTACTCGACCAATCCCGACGGTTCCGCGCGTGTAGCGGAGTTCCGCGAGATGGTCCAGGGGCTCGGCAAGGTCGGGCTGCGGACCGTGATGGACGTGGTCTACAACCACACCAACGCGGCGGGACAGAGCGATCACTCGGTGCTCGACCGGATCGTCCCCGGCTACTACCACCGTCTCAACGCGGACGGGATCCTCGAGACGTCGAGCTGCTGCGCGAACACAGCGTCCGAGCACGACATGATGGAGAAGCTGCTCATCGACTCCGTGCTCACCTGGGCGAAGCAGTACAAGGTCGACGGCTTCCGCTTCGATCTGATGGGCCATCACATGAAGCGGAACATGGAGAAGCTGCGCAAGGCGCTCGATGCCTTGACGCTCGCGACCGACGGTGTGGACGGAAGGAAGATCTACCTCTACGGCGAGGCGTGGAACTTCGGGGAAGTCGCCGACGATGCGCGCGGCGTCAACGCCATCCAGCGCAACATGGCTGGGACGGGCATCGGGTCGTTCAACGATCGCATTCGCGACGGAGCGCGCGGCGGGAGGCCGTTCAGCGGAATCCAGGAACAGGGGTTCCTGACCGGCTTGTATTCCGACCCGAACGCTACGAACCAGGGCTCGCCGGACGATCAGAAGGCCAAGCTGCTGCTCGAGACCGACTGGATCCGCTGCGGCATGGCAGGCGGTCTCGCGTCGTTCCAGATGGTCGACAGGACCGGCAAGACGATCGCTTGCAGCGAGCTCGACTACAACGGGCAGAAGACAGGATACACGGCGGATCCGCAGGAGATCATCAACTACATCGAGGCGCACGACAACGAGACGCTGTTCGACGCCCTGCAGCTCAAGTTGCCGACCACTGTTTCCATGGCCCAGCGCGTGCGGGTGCAGAACCTCGGCATGTCGCTGCTCGCCTTCTCGCAAGGCGTGCCGTTCTTCCACGCCGGCGTCGAGTTGCTTCGCTCCAAGTCGGGCGACCGCAACAGCTACAACTCCGGCGACTGGTTCAACAAGCTAGACTTCACCTACCAGTCGAACAACTGGGGAGTGGGGCTGCCTCCGAAAGGGGACAACGGCTGCAATTGGCCGCTGCTCGCGCCGCTGCTCAAGGATCTTCCCAAGGCGGCGCGGAGCGAGATCCTCGGGTCCTTCACGCACATGCTCGAGGTGCTCGCCATTCGCAGGGCGACCCCGCTCCTTCGTCTTCGCACCGCCGCCGACATCAATGCGAAGGTGCAATTCCTGAACGGCGGACCGGATCCGGTGCCCGGCCTCATCGCCATGGTCGTGCAGGACAAGGACGGCTCGGTCGACCGGCAGCACGACACCGTCGCCGTTCTGATCAACGGCACCCCAGTAGAGAAGACGTTCAAGGCATCCACGTTGGCCGGGCGCAAGCTCAAGATCCATCCGATTCATCTGCTCTCGCCCGATCGGGTCGTGAAGACGTCGAAGTTCAACCGCGCATCGGGGAAGTTCACCATCCCGGGACGGACCGCGGTGGTCTTCTGGTCCTCGCGTTCGGAGCACGAGGGCGAGCAGGAGGGCGACCACTAGCCGCGCTCAGGCGTAGCCCCTGAGCCACCCTTGGTGGCGGGGGCCAAGCGCCATCCGCGCATCCTTGGTTCCGCGCCTGCTACCCGGACCCATACGCGTCCAGGCTGCGCGCCAGTACACTGCCGTCGGGGAGAGAGCATGCTTGCGTGGCTATCCCGACTGCTCCTTCTCGGCGCCACGACCTGGAGCGCGCGAGCCTACGCGCGCGATTTCGTTCGCGACTACATCCGGCGGCTGGTGCGCGATCGTCTGCGGACCGGCCTGTTCCTCACCGGCTCGCAATTGGCCCTGCTCGCTGCCACCGCGTTCACCGTGCACCGGTTCGGCAATCCGCTCGGCGGCCGTTTGCTCGGATCGGCCCTGGTCTGGTTCCTGATCGCATTCAACCTGGCTCGTTTCGTCGGAAGCACTCTTCCGGAGATCATGGAAGCGCGCCGGTATCTTGCGGGGCCCTTGGGTCATGTCGTCCGTGGGATGTTGGGCATCTCCATCGCCAAGGAGCTGGTGGAGTTGGAGCTCTTCGTCCTCGCCGTCTGCCTCCTGCTGGGCCTTTATGTGCGGCTCGGCGTCAGCAGCACCTTCCAGCTGCTCGCGCCTTGGCGGGAGCTGTTCTCGATCAGGTGGTGATCCGGCGCGAGCGCCGGCGGCTGATCACATCCTGGGCAGCGACGGCGCGGTGGAGCTCTCGAATTCGTCGCGGCTGAGCGCGCGGTCGACGGACAGCGCTCCGCCGCCCTTGATCATCAGCGCGATCGCCAGGCCCAGAGCGAGGACGTGGTACTCGAACCCCTCACCCTTCTGGGCGCCCGACCAGTTCATGAAGAAGCCCACCTTCGCGTGCACCATCAGCAGGGCGCCGGCCATGACGCAAGTGATCCCGAACGCCGCGAAGCGGGTGAGGAAGCCGACGATCAGCAACAGCGCCCCGCCGAACTCCGCCGCCATCACCAGCACCGTGAGCAAAGGCGGCAGGCCCATTTTCGCGAAGCCCTGAATGGTGGCCGAGGCCCCGTATCCCCCCCACCACCCGAAGACCTTTTGACCGCCGTGCGCGAAGAAGACCAACCCGAGCACGAGGCGCATGATCAGCGCGGCCGGGTCATTGTCCGTATGTAGGAATCGCCTGAGCATGTGCCCTCCTGCGTTTCGCCATGATGGGCGCAGTCGGCGCGGCTGACAAGCAATTCGCCGATCTTGCTTCCGTCAAACGTCGCCCGGTCGGCGGCCGCTGTCCGGAGATTCCAGGACCAGGGGCGCCCGGCCGAAGCGGCCGCGGACCTCGTTCAGGAAGCGGACCACGCTGGGGACCCCGAGCAATCGGCGCTCGAGGTTCCGCTTGCCGGGAAAGTCGAGCAGGCTGAGGCCCAGCAGGATGAACACGAACCCCGGCCCGGGCACCAGGGGGAGGGCCATCACGATGCCGAGCCCGAGCAGGAGGAGCCCGAGCGCGTTCTTGATCACCAACCCGCCGCCGCGGAGGACGGGCTGGCTGCGCCACCAGGACGTGGGTTCCGGCCGGCCAGGCTGGAAATGATCGGCCGGTATCCAGACCACCATGCCGACGCCGATGGCGGTGGTGACGAGCGCCAGGCCGACGACGATCGCCGCTTGGAGCGCGAACCCGAGCGAGCTGTATGAGTGTGCCAGCTTTCGGAGGAAATCCACTGCGCATTCCTATACTGCACTCGGACCGCGGAGGGTCACGGCTTGGTCACCCACGACCGCTGCCCGTCTCAATCGCAGTCAGCGCCGCCGCAGTCGTCGTCCTCGTCGAGAGAACGCAGAAACCCCAGCGACGCCGCCCAGGTCCAGGGCGAGTTGAGGATCCCCAGGTGTCCGGATTTGAGGATCGGGTCGTACCGGCCCTGTCCGGTCAGTTCGACCGTGTGCGCGCCGCGAAGCCGGGCGCTGCGCGAGAAATCGTGCGGCCTGCCGTCGCGATCCTCCGCCGGCACCGGCGGGACAAACCCGTCCTGTTTCGAGATGTAGACGAAATCGGAATCGGTGTTCAGCAGGACCAGGTACCGTGTCGGGCCCTTGGTCTCGCCATGCTTGTTCAAGGCGGTGAGTAGCGGAGTGTGGTCCGAGCCGTACTCGCGACAGATGGCGCTGTCCGGCGTGAACCCGCCCTGCGACGGGAGCTGGAAATAGTTCAAAGGCGAGGGGGAGCAGTTGATGATCCCGTGATTGGGGCCATCGATGGCCACCAGCGACCGCACAAGGCGGTACGCGCCGTCCTGGCGCATCCACTCCCGCGTCAGCGTCACGCCCAGGCTATGCGCCACGATGTCCACCCGCGCGGCGCCGGTGTAGGCGAGCACCGCGTGCACGAAGGCGCGCAGGTCGGCGACGTTGGCTTGGGTGCTATGCGCGAGGCCGGAGCGGTTGGTCGGGGTCGCGATCAAGTCGCACTGATCGCCTTGGTAGCCGAGGCCCCACAGCTCCCGCGGGCTGTAGCCGGCGTCGAGGAAGTACTGGGCCAGGTTGTGGATGGACCCGAACGGATTGCAGGCGGTGGGGAACGGCGTGTCGTTGTTGCCGTGGAGGAAGATCACCGGCACGCGCTCGACCCGGCCATCGCTGCTGCCGAAACCGATCACCGGTACCCCGAGCGACGCGTCGATGATGCGGGGGAAGTCGGCCGGGAAGGTCGTGCCGACGACGCCATTGGGATGCGCCTCCGCCGCACTGCTTGCGCCGCCGACGGAGCAGAGCGCGGCCAGGGTGAAGGTTGCTGCCCTTAGCGCCGAACGGGTCGGACTCATGCCGCTCCTCCTGGGAGTGGTTTCTCGAGTGTTGCGTTTTTCTTGGCGCCGGCGACTCTAGGGGAACGGGGCTGGAGGGGCAAGCTGGCTTGGCGCACATCATCGTCCGCGCTTGCATTCGCTTCGTGGGCCGGTGAGGCTCCTCCCGTGACCACGCGCGACGAGGAAGAACCACTGGAGGAGAGCAAGGCGGGTGTCGCCGCCGAGCGCGACGATCCGGCGGCGGCCGCGCGCAAGCTGCTGCGAGCCGAGCGGCACGGCGCGCTGGCCACGCTCTCGTTGCACAAGAAGGGCTGGCCCTTCGGCTCGGTCGCGCCCTACGCGCTCTCCGAGCGAGGAGAGCCGCTCCTCCTCCTCAGCGCGCTCGCGCAGCACACCAAGAATGCTCTGGCGGACCCGCGCGCCAGCTTGCTCGTGCAAGAGAGTGCGGGGCTCGCGCCAGGTGCGGATATGCAGGCCCACGCGCGCGTCACGGTGCTCGGCCGCATCGCGGCCGTGCCTCCCACGGATGAGGACGATGCCCGGGCACGCTACCTGGCGCGACACCCACAAGCCGGGCGGACGGCCCGCGGGCACGACTTCCGCTTCTACGCTCTGACGATCGAGGAGGCCCGTTTCATCGGCGGGTTCGGAGAAATCTGCTGGGTGCCGGGACCGTCGATGGTCGTCGATCCCTCCCTCGATCCGCTGCTTCCACATCGGGAGCTGATCTGCCAGCACATGAACGACGACCACGCCGAGGCGCTCGCGCTCTTTTGCCACCGATTCCGGGGCCTCTCGGGCACCGCGGCCCGCATGCTGCATGTGGATGCGCACGGGTTTGACGTAGAGCAGGGCGAGGCGGGCGCCCGCGAGCGAGTGCGCTTCGAATTCGCCCAGCCGCTCTCGACGCCGGAACAAGTGCGCCGCGCGATGGTCGAGCTGGTGAGGGCAACTCGGGCATTGGGGCAATGATGGCAACATCCTCTGCATCCACCAGCCCCTCTGACCCGGAAGCTACTGGGCGAAAGCGTAGATGCGCCCGTCGAGTCCGGGAAAGTAGACGAGGCCCTCTCCGAGCGCGGGCGAACCGGCGAATCCGTAGCAGGAGACTTTCGCGGACGCTCTGCGGCGGGGGCACGGGATAGCGCCAGATCGGGCGGCCGGTTTGGCGATTCACGGCGAGGACCGACGCGCGGTGCGGCACCAGGTAGTGCAGCGTGCCGACCGCGCCGGCGAAGACGCGCTCCGAGGTGACCGCCGGCTGTCCCCAGGTGCTCCCGCCGGTGTCGAGATCCCAGATGCGCCGGCCGGTCCCGGCCTCGAATGCGAAGAGCTTCGCGGCGTCGGAAGAGCCGACGTACACCGAGCCGTCCAGGATCGTCGCCGGAGACTCCACCCAGGAGAACCAGTAGTACCGTGTCCACGCCGGCCTTCCGGTCTTGCCGTCGAGAGCGAGCAGATCGTAGCTGCGGCTTCCGACGATCACAGGCCGTCGTGGAACGCCGGCGATGAGGTGACCGGCGCGCCCGTGTCGTGCCGAGATAGAGCCGCCCGCCGCCGGTCGCGACTCCGGACCCGCGAAAGTCGTAGCGGGACTTCTCGTCGCCGATCGGAAGACGGACGGCCGGCTTCTCGGCGATCCTCACGCGCGAGCGTTCCTTGCCCGTCTTCGCGTCCAGCCTGTAGAGCTGGGGCCATCGTCGGCGGGCACCAGCACATCGCCGCCGACGACGGCAGGTCGCGCGCGGATGCTGCCGCCGGCGCGGAAGCTCCAGAGCGGCTTTCCGGCGCGGGCGTCGAGCGCGTGCAGCGTGCCGTCGTCGGCGCCCGCGAGCACCGCTCCAGGGAAGTAGGCCGGCGGCGCCCGATCGCTCGAGCTCAAGGGCCAGCACCGAGCTCTCGCCCTGGTGTGAAGGACGGGCAACCCAGGTGCCCGCAAGGTCTTCTTGCGAGGGCGCGCCCCGCGGTTCCGTTGCGGAGACGCGGGGCTCCGAGCATCCGCCCAGCAAAATCAGCGCCGCGGAGAGGCTGCCAAAGCCAATGAGATCGCTCGTGAGGGTCATGCGTGACGCCGCGTTTCCCTCACGCACGGAGACTTCTGCGATTTCGCGACCGCGCGAGGCGCATCGGGCATGCACCGCCGGAACGTAGCGGCTACTTGCACTTCGCGTTGGTCACGAGCTTAAGCGCAACCGGAATGAACTCCGTCTTCTCCGGCGCCTTGCCCCCCTTCGCGAGCTCGGCGGCCTTCTCTACGGAGAGCCTGCCCATCTCCTTCGGCTGCTGGGCCACGGTGGCCGCCATCTCGCAGGCGTCCACCGCCTTCACCGCGTCGTCGGTGGCATCGAATCCCACCACTTTGATCGGCCGCTTGCTGGCCTTCACGGCCTGGAGCGCTCCCAGCGCCATCTCGTCGTTGTGGGCGAACACCGCATCCAGCGCCGGCTGGGCCTGAAGGATGTTCTCCATCACCGTGAGCCCCTGGGCGCGGTCGAAGTTCGCCGTCTGGCGGGCCACGACCTTCACTCCGGTGCACTTCGATTTGAGATAGTCGTTGAAGCCCTTGCCGCGGTCGCGCGCGGCGGAGCTACCGGGAATGCCCTCGAGCTCGGCCACCTTGCCCTTGCCGCCGAGGAGCTTGCAGACAAACTCCCCGGCGAGCCGCCCTCCCGCCACGTTGTCTGATGCGATGTGGTACGCGACTTTGCCTCCGCTGGCCGCGCGGTCGACGGTGATCACCGGGATCTTGGCGGCATTGGCCCGCTTGATGGCCGGGACCACCGCCGCGGCGTCGGTCGGGTTCACCAGGATGACCTTCACGTTCTTCTGCGTCAGGTCCTCGATGTCCGAGACCTGCTTGTCGGCCTTGTCCTGCGCGTCGAGCACGAGCAGCTCGAGGCCGGCCTTGTTCGCGGCGGCCTTGGCTCCGTCGCGCAACGTGACGAAGAAAGGGTTGTTCAGCGTGGACACCGAGAGCCCGATGGTGTCCTTGGCCAGAGCGGACCCACCGAGCGTCAAAGAAACCAGGACAATCAGTTCACTTACGCGCATGGTCCACCTCGAAGTAGTTTCATTCCCTGCGTGCAGCGACCAGCCGGTCAATCAAGAGCGCGCCCAGGATCACGGCCCCTTTCACGATCTGCTGGTAGAAGGCGGAGACGTTGAGCAGGTTCATCCCGTTGTTCAAGACCCCGATGATCGCAGCACCCAGGAAGCTGCCGATGACGCCCCCCCGCCCCCCGGAAAGCGACGCCCCGCCGACTACCGCCGCGGCGATCGCGTCCAGCTCGAAGCCGCTGCCCGCGGTGGGCTGGGCGGAGTTCAGCCGGCCGGTGAGAACGAGCCCACCCAGCGCGGCGGCCAGCCCGGAATAGCCGTAGGTGAACAGCTTGACGCTGACG
>DATBZA010000144.1:0-4825 GCA_036513415.1 Myxococcales bacterium
CCCTTGCCGTACCACATGCCGAGGACGCCGTCGTACTTCGGCGCGGGGAGGATGGAGGCGAGCTGGCTGCCGAAGACCGCCGTCGCCGCCAGCTCCTCGTTGACGCCGTTGACGAACCGCACTTCGTGCGCCCGGGCGATGTCCGCCGCCCGCTCGAACGCGACGTCGAGCCCGCCCAGAGGCGATCCCCGATATCCGCAGACGAGCGTCGCGGTCCTCAGGCCGCGCCTTTGGTCCATTCGGCGCTGATCGAGCGTCACACGCACCAGCGCCTGGATGCCGCTCAGGTAGACGGCTCCTTCCTCCCGCAGGTACTTGTCGTCGAGCGACCAGCGCTGCGCTTCAGCGGAGACGCGCTCCGGCTTCATCGGCTCATGACAGCACACCGCATGCAGGGCCGTCGAGGAGATTGGCCGGCGGCGTCTAGCGCTCAAGCCCCTAAGCCGCCTTCGGCGGCCGGGGCTATTCTGCCTGGCGAAACTGCCGGCGGCACAAGAGTGCGCCGTCGCGTCGATCCTGTCCGCGACGGGATGACGTGCCGGGGTTTTTCTGGTTTCCTGAATCGATGGACCCGCTCCAGGAGTACCTCGCGAAACCGTGGCTCGAGTTCTATCAGCCCGGCGTCCCGCCGGCCGTCGAGCTCGAGGCGAAGCCGGTGTTCCAGCTCCTCGACGAAGCCGCTGCCCGCTGGCCCCGCCGCGATGCGCTGGTCTTCTACGGCCGCGGCATCACCTATGGCGAGCTGCGGGACGCGACGGACAGGCTCGCCTGCGCATTCGCCGAGCTGGGCGTCAAGAAGGGCGACCGGGTCGCGCTCTATCTGGTCAACAGTCCGCAGTTCGTGATCGCCTATTTCGCCGCGCTGAAGTGCGGCGCCGTCGTCACCAGCATCAGCCCCCTCTACACGAGCCACGAGGTGCGCTACCAGCTCGAGGACAGCGGCGCGCGGGTCCTGGTCTGCCAGGACGTCCTCTACGACAAGGTGGCGAAGTGCGGCGCGCCTCTCGATGCCACCATCGTCACCGGCGTGGGCGAGTACCTTCCTCCTCTGAAACGGCTTCTCGCCAGGACCGCGCTGGCACGGCTGTTCCCCGAGGTGAACCTGGGCTCGGCGCGGATCCCGTCCGCGCCCGGACTGCATTGGCTGCAGGACCTCCTCAAGAAATACCCGCCCCGCCCGCCGCCGGTAAATATCGATCCGAACACCGACCTGGCCGCTCTCCCCTATACCGGTGGCACCACCGGCCACCCCAAAGGAGTGATGCTGACGCACGCGAACATGCTCGCGGCAGAGGCGCTGGCAAGGGCCAGCTTCCCCGCATTCGTCGCCGGCCAGGAGGTGGTGATCGCGTTCCTGCCCTTCTTCCACATCTACGGGCAGGTGGTGATCATGCTCGGCGGCCTGTCCCGGGGATACCTGCTCGTGCTCTTCACCTGTTCGGACACGGAGGCGATCCTCTCGGCGATGGAGCGCTACCAGGCCACCGTGTTCTTCGGCGTTCCCACGCTCTTCGAGTACCTCAAGGACCACAAGGACACCGACAAGGTGAACTGGCGCCGTCTCAAGCTCGTCCTCTCCGGGGCCGACACGCTGCACGAATCCACCACCAAGGGCTGGGCGCGGCGGACCGGCTCGACCATCACCGAGGGCTACGGACTGTCCGAGACGTGCGCGATGAGCCACGTCAATCCGGTGCAGCGGCCCAAGGTGGGCTCGTTCGGGTGCCCGGTGCCGAACATGCTGGCGGCAGTGATCGACCCGGAGACGCTCGCCTTCGTCCCGCCCGGCCAGATCGGCGAGCTGGTGCTGTCGGGCCCCAACGTGATGAGCGGGTACTGGCGGCGCCCCGAAGAGACGGCGCGTGCGTTTCTCGAGCGCGATGGCCGCCGCTGGCTCAGGACCGGCGACATCGTCCGCATGGACGAGGAGGGCTACTTCCACTTCTTCGACCGCTGCAAGGACCTGATCAAGTGCAAGGGGTACTCGGTCTTCGCCAAGGACGTGGAGGAGGTGCTCTACGCGCATCCTCACGTGAAGGCGGCGGGGGTGATCGGCGTTCCCGACCCGGCGTTCGGCCACCGGATCAAGGCCATCGTGGTCCTCCAGGCCGATGCGCGCGGCAAGGTGAACGAGGAGGAGATCAAGTCGTATTGCCGCGAGCGCCTCGCCGAATACAAGGTTCCACAACAGATCGAATTCCGCGGAGAGCTGCCCCGCACCGATGTGGGCAAGGTCTCGCGCCGCGAGCTGCGGGACGACCACACAACAGTGTCGGGGACATGATGAGCGGCGGAGCCGCGATTCGTGTCCCCTGGACGCCCTCGACGTGATAATGGGGCCCCCGTTCTTCCGCGTCGAGCGCCTCTCCCGCCGCTTCGGCGGTCTGGTCGCCGTCAACGACGTCAGCTTCGAGCTGCGCCGCGACCAGATCGTCGGCCTGATCGGACCGAACGGCGCCGGGAAGACCACGCTGCTGCGCCTGATCACGCGCGTGCTGAAGCCGGACAACGGGCGCGTGATCTTCAACGGCGAGGACATCACCTCCCTGAGGACGTGGGACGTGGTGAACCGCGGGATCGCCTGCACCTTCCAGAACACCCGCCCCTTCCGCCACCTGCCCATCGTCGCGAACGTGATGGTGCCGTTGCTCGCGCCGCGCGCCCACGCCCGCGGCGACTGGGTCCGGAAGATCGACGCCAAGGCGATGGACGCTCTGGAGTTCGTCGGCATCGCCGACCAGGCGTTGGAACCCGCTTCCGCGCTCTCGCAGGGAGATCTCAAAAGGCTGGAGGTGGCGCGCGCCATCGCCACCGAGCCGGAGCTTCTCCTGCTCGACGAGCCCTTGGGCGGCCTCAACCCCGCCGAGTCTGAGCTTCTCGCCCGTTCGATCAAACGGCTGCACAAGGGTGGCCGCTTCGGGCGGCTGCATTCGGAAGGGCCGGCGGTGGTGATGATCGAGCACAAGCTCAAGGAGCTGATGTCCATCGCCGACCGGGTGATCGTGATGGACCACGGCGAGGTGCTGGCGGACGGCCCGCCCGGCGAGATCGTCAAGAACGCGAAGGTGGTGGAGGCCTACCTGGGATCCGCGCATGCCGCTCCTTGAGGTCAAGGACCTGGTGGTTCGCTACGACAAGGCCGTCCTCCTGAACGGCGTCTCGCTCCAAGTGGGCGAAGGCGAGTTCGTGGGCCTGGTCGGACCCAACGGCGCGGGCAAGTCCACGTTCCTGCGCGCCATCTCCGGGCTGGTGCGCTTCGAAGAGCGGATGAAGCGCGGCGGCGACGGCGAGATCGTCCTCGAGGGCGAGGTGCGCTTCGCCGGCGAGCGCATCGACGGCCTGGCTGCGCACGAGATCCGCATGCGCGGCCTCGTCCATTGCCCCGAGCGGCGGCGCCCATTCCGGGAATTGACGCTGGAGGAGAACCTGCTCGCCGGCGCGTATCTGTCGCGGAGCGCGAAGGAGACCCAGCGCAGCCTCGACCGCGCCTACGCGCTCTTTCCCAAGCTCGCCGAGCGCAAGGCCCAGCTGGCAGGCAAGCTCTCGGGTGGCGAGCAGCAGATGCTCGCCACGGCGCGGGCGCTGATGTACGAGGCGAGGCTCCTGACCATCGACGAGCCGTCGCTGGGCCTCGCGCCGCGGGTGCGCGAGGAGCTGTTCGCCGCCATCGGGAAGATCCATGCCCAGGGCACGCCGGTGCTGCTGGTGGAGCAGGAAGTAGCGCAGGTGTTCCGCATGGCCCGGCGCAACTACGTGCTCTCGCAGGGACATATCATCGCCGAGGGCACCGCGGCGCAGATGTTGGCCAACGAGACGCTGCGCGCCGGCTATCTGGGACTGTGACCCGGGGCCCTCGACTGCGCATGCAGCGGGGCAGCGCAGATGCGGCAGCTCACGTGCCAGGCGGGGTTCTGCTGCTTGCAGCGCGGGCAGCGCGTCTCGATCCGGTCGCGCACCCAGGGCGTGAGCCCCCGCGGCATGAAGAGCAGCACCAGCAGCACCACGATGGCGAAGATGAGCAGGCGCAACTCCCCGAAGGCGCTGAAGCTGCCCAGCCATTCGGTCAAGGGATACAGGACGAAGACGGCCGTGACGGGCCCGTAGATGGTGGCGAGACCGCCGAATACGCCCCAGATCACCACCTGGAAGGAGAGCGCGGTCTCGAGCGTCGACGGACCGGCGCCGCGCATGAAGTGTGCATAGAGCGCTCCGGTGATGCCCGCCGCCGCGGCCGAGATGGCGAACACCGCCAGCTTGTAGCGCGTGGTGTCGATGCCCGAGGCGCGCGCCGCCAGCTCGTCGTCGCGGATGGCGTGCAGGATGAGGCCGAACCGCGAGTCGGCGAACGCCCAGATCCCGAACACCAGCGCGAGCATGGCGGCGGCGGCGATGTAGTAGTTACCGATGCGCGTGGTGGCCAGCGGCTGCAGTCCGGTGACGCCCAGCTCCCCTCCGGAGAAGTCGGGGAAGGCAAAGAGCGCCCCGATGAGAATGAGAGGAAACGCCAGCGTGGCCAGCGACAGGTACGAGCCGCGCAGCCGCAGACAGAGGTAGCCGACGCAGAGGCCGGTGGCGGTGGCGATCAGGGCGCTGATGCAGACCGCGATCCAGGACGAGAAGCCGAGCCGCAGCGAGAGCAGGGCGCTGGAGTAGGCGCCGGCGCCGAAGAACAGGGCGTGGCCGAAGTTGACCTGCCCGGCGTATCCGGCCAGCAGATCCCAGCTCGCGGCGAAGGCGGCGAAGATGCAGGTCATGGCGGCGACGCGCAGCACGTAGGGATCGGGCAGCACCAAGGGCAGGAGGACGACCGAGGCCACCCACGCCG
>DATBZA010000145.1:0-11390 GCA_036513415.1 Myxococcales bacterium
GTTTCGGCGGCGAGCGCGTCGAGAGGATCCTCGGGAGCGCCCAGCCGGGCCGGCTCCCCGATCAGCTCCAGCGCCCACTCCCACGGCGCTACCTCCGGACCGGCGAGCCCCGCCGCGCTCTGCGGAGATTGCCGCTCTCCCGCGACCAGGTAGGCCGCGTAGCGCAGCAGGTGCTGCGTGGGGGTGGCAAGCTGGTCGAGGCCGAGCTTTCGGGTGGCGAGCGCGCGCTGCAGGAGGTAGTCGACGCGCCCCTGCAGACGGAGCAGACCATACACCGCGTCGGACACGGCGCGCCGCTCGACGCTGCGAAGCTGCTTCTCGCGCCGCAGGACGCGCTGGAGCGCCTGGTCCGCACGGGCTCCTTCCCGCCGGACCTGCTCGTAGATCTCCAGCACCGCCGTTCGGACGAGCTGCGTTCTCACGGCGCGCCTTGTCGGTCGTCCACACACATCGTGTCAACGCCCGCGTGCGCCTCTCGTCGGTCCGACCTCCGGCGGAGTTGCCGAGATGGTGCGCGGATTACACAAGCAGTGTGCATCTCCTCGCAGCTCTCGCGCCCTTCTACCGGCAGCCAGGAGAGATCGCGCGCGCGCAGGCGGAGGTCCGTTCGCAGAGCGTCGCGCGCGAGAAGCTGCGAGCGCAGGCGCTGCTCGATGTCCAGGAGGCGCGGGCGGCGGTGGACGCCAACCGGCGGCTGGTGGAGCGGATGCGCGCTCGCCTCCTCGAGCGCGCGAGCCGCACCCGCGATCTCGTCCAGGTGCAGTACGAGAAGGGCGCCGCGTCGCTCTTGGAGCTCCTCGACGCCCAGCGGGTCTGGGCCCAGACGCGTGCCGAGTACCTCAAGGACCTGCACGACTTCTGGCTGGCGGTGTTCCAGCTCGACGCCGCCGTGGGCCGCACATGAGGCGGTCGCTGCTGCTGTTCGCGCTGATCGCCTGCTCCCGGCGGGAAGATCGCGAGGCGCCGCGCCCTCCCGCGGGCGAGGTGTGGCTCTCCCGGCAGCAGCTCGAGGCGCAGCAGATGCGGATCGAGATGATCGGGGAGCAGGAGGTGACAACGACGCTGGACGCGCCCGCCCGCATCGCCTTCGACGACCTGCGCGTCGCGCACGTCTTTGCGCCGGTCTCCGGCCGCATCGTCAGCATCGTGGCGACGCCCGGCCAGCAGGTCCGCAAAGGCGACCCGCTGGTGGAGATCGAGTCGCCCGACGTCGGCGCGGCGCTCTCCGACCTTGGCAAGGCCGAGGCGGACGTCACCACCGCCGAGCGCGAGCTGAAGCGCCTGCGCGAGCTCGTCGATGCGCACGCCGCGGCCCAGCGCGAGCTGGACCAGGCCCAGGGCGTACACGACCGCGCGGCTGCCGAGCTGGCCCGCGCGCGGAGGCGGGCCGGTTTGTTCCGGGGGCGCGGCTCGGGCGGCGTGACCCAGCGGTTCTTCGTCCGATCGCCGATCGACGGCGAAGTGATCGCCCGCACCGCGAGCCCGGGCACCGACGTCCAGGGGCAGCTCTCCGGAGGGACCGCCCCCGAGCTGTTCACCATCGGCTCGATCGACCCGGTCTGGGTGTTCGCCGATGTCTACGAGGCCGACCTGGCGCGGGTGAAGCTTGGCGCGCCCGTGCAGGTGAAGGTGATCGCGTATCCGGACACCAGCTTCGCCGGGCGCATCGAGTGGATCTCCTCCACCCTCGATCCCGTGACGAGGACCGCGCGCCTGCGCTGCACGCTGCGCAACGCCGGCCGTGAGCTGCTGCCCGAGATGTACGCGACCGTTTCCGTGGCCACGCCGCCCCGCAGGGCGCTAGTGGTGCCGAGGAGCGCGGTGTTGCACGTGGGCGAGGAGCGGGTGGTCTTCGTCCAGACCGGCGCGACGGAGAATGGCCTGCTCAAGTTCCAGCGCCGCCGCGTGGTGCTCGAGGAGCGCGAGGCGGATCCGGTGCCCGTCAAGGCCGGGCTGCAGCCCGGCGAGGCGGTGGTCGTCTCCGGCGCCCTGCTCCTCAGCGGGATGCTCTGATGCGCTGGCTAGTGGAAAAGGCGCTTTCGGCGCCGTTCATCGTGGTCGCGCTCGCCGCCGGACTGCTGGGAGTGGGGCTCTGGTGCTACTCGCGCCTGGACATCGAGGCCTACCCGAATCCGGTCGCCCCGATGATCGAAGTGATCACGCAGCCCGCCGGCTGGAGCGCGGAGGAGGTGGAGCGGTACGTCACCATTCCCCTGGAGAACGGGCTGGCGGGGATGATCGATCTCGACCATATCCGCTCCCAGTCGCTGTTCGGGTTGTCGGACGTGAAGTGCTACTTCAACTGGAACCCCGACTACCACACCGCCCAGCAGCGGGTGCTCAACCGGCTCCAGTTCATCCAGCTTCCCCCGGGCATCCAGCCGCAGCTTTCGCCCTGGAGCGCAATCGGCGAGATCTTCCGCTACACCGTCAAGGGGCCCGGCTACTCGCTGGCCGAGTTGAAGACGGCGCAGGACTTCATCCTCGAGCGGCAGTTCCGCCAGGTGCCCGGGGTGGTCGACGTGGTCGGCTTCGGCGGCGAGACCAAGGAGTACCACGTCGATGTCGACCCCTACCGGCTCAAGGGCCATGCGCTCACCCTGGCACAGCTGAGCCAGGGGCTCGCCAACGCCAACCAGAACGTCGGCGGCCAGCGGCTTTCGCTCGGCGAGCAATCCTTCAACGTCCGCGGGCTTGGCCTCATCCGGACGCTGGACGACATCCGGCAGATCGTGGTGGCGCAGCCGAAGACCGGAACGCCGGTGCGAGTGCGCGACGTCGCGCAAGTCCGCGAGGGCGCCGCGCCGCGGCTCGGCATCGTCGGCAAGGACCTCGAGCCGGACGTGGTGCAAGGAATCGTCCTGATGCGCTACGGCGGATCGTCGCTGGAGACGCTGCGGGGAGTGCACGAGCGGGTCGAGCTGATTCGGAAGAACCACGTGCTCCCCATCGGGATGGAGATGGAGCCGTATTACGACCGCGAGCGGCTGGTGAAGATGACCACCCACACGGTCATCGAAAACCTCCTGGTCGGCATGCTGCTGGTGACGCTCGTGCTCTGGCTGTTCCTCGGCCAGGCCCGGGCGGCCGCGGTGGCGGCGGTGAACATCCCGCTGGCGCTGATGGCGGCGTTCTGCGGGATGGTCTTCACCGGCACGCCCGCCAACCTGATCTCGCTCGGCGCGGTGGACTTCGGAATCATCGTCGACTCGACCGTGATCATGGTCGAGAACATCTATCGGCACCTGGGGCCGCGCGGCGGCGGATCTGTCCGGGCGCGGATCGCGGACGCTGCCGCCGAGATCGGCGGTCCGATGATCTTTTCCACGCTGATCATCACGCTTGCCTTCGTGCCGCTCTTCACCATGACGGGGGTAGCGGGAGTGATCTTCTCTCCCATGGCGCACACGTACGCGTTCGCGATCGGGGGAGCGGTGGTGCTCTCGGTAGCCCTCACGCCGGTGCTTGCCGCGTGGGTGCTGCGGATCGACCCGAAGAGCGAGCACCGCGAAGGACACGAGGAGCCGCACGGGCACGACAACCGGTTCCTGCTCTGGCTGGATCGCCTGTACCGCCCGTTGTTCGCGTTCGCGCTCCGGCAGCGCTGGCTGGCCATCGCGCTGGCGCTTGCGCCGGTGGCGGTGGCGGGCGCCCTGCTCGCCGCCATCGGCACCGAGTTCATGCCCAAGCTGGAGGAGGGCAACTTCTGGATCCGCGCCACGCTCCCCACCAGCGTGTCGCTGGAGACCAGCGCGAGGCACGTCGGGCGGATGCGCCGGATCCTGCTCGGGTGCGAGGACGAGCCGTGCACGAAGCGGAAGAACCCGGAGGTCCGCACCGTCGTTTCGCAGCTCGGCCGGCCGGACGACGGGACGGATCCGTCGGGGTTCTACAACATCGAGATGTTCGCCCCGCTGCTCCCCACGGGCGAATGGCGGCGTGGCCTGACCAAGGAGAAGCTCACGGCCCAGCTCTCGCGCGAGCTTCGCGAAGCCTTTCCCGGGGTGGACTTCAACTTCTCGCAGGCCATCGCCGACAACGTGGAGGAGGCGATGAGCGGCGTGAAGGGCGAGAACACGGTGAAGGTGGTGGGCCCGGATCTGACGGTGAACGAGGCCAAGGCGGCCGAGATCGTGTCCACGCTGCAGCATGTGCGCGGCGTCGAGGATCTGGGGATGTTCCGCTCCCTCGGCCAGCCCGACGTCAAGATCGCTCCGGACCGCGAGCGCTGCGGGCGCTACGGCCTGAACGTCGGAGACGTGGGCGCCATCGTGCAGGCCGCGATCGGCGGGCAGGCGGTCACCCAGGTCTACGAGGGCGAAAGGAAATTCGACCTGGTGGTGCGGTGGGCGGAGCCCTATCGCAAGGACCTGCGCGCCATCCGGCAGATCCTGGTGCCCGCGCCCGACGGCGCGCAAATTCCATTGGGTCAGCTGGCGACGATCGCCGAGGAGGACGGCCCCTCGGTGATCTACCGCGAGGACAACCGCCGCTATGCCCCGGTGAAGTTCTCAGTGCGCGGCCGCGATCTCGGTTCCACCATCGGGGAAGCCCAGGCGCGCGTGAAGTCGGACGTCAAGCTTCCGTACGACACCCATCTCGAATGGGCCGGTGAGGCGGACCAGATGCGCGAGGCCGCGGATCGGCTTCTGCTCATCATTCCGCTCACGCTCGTCCTGATCGCTTTCCTCGTCTACTCGGCGGTCGGGGGCGTGCGCGACATGGCCATCGTGCTGCTCTCGATCCCGGTCGCCTGCGCGGGCGGCGCGATCGCGCTGTTCGTGACCGGCACGCACCTGTCCATCTCGGCAGCGATGGGTTTCATCTCCATCTTCGGCATCGCAGTGCAGGACGCCATCATCGTCGTGACCTACGCGAAGAGGATGTGGGCGGAGAAGCACTCGCTCGACGAGGGCGCCCTGCTCGCGGCCGAACGCGGCCTGCGCCCGGCGCTGATGACGGCCTCGGTCGCGCTGATCGGCCTGCTTCCGGCGGCTCTCTCCCGCGGCATCGGCAGCGAGACGCAGAAGCCCCTCGCGATCGTCGTCATCGGCGGCATGCTGACCCTCGCGGTGCTGCCGCGTCTGCTCCTCCCGCCCCTGCTCACGTTGGCGCATGCGCGCCGCGCAGTTCCCGCCCGCGCCGCCGCGCCGGAGTGGTAAGCTCCGCCGCCTTCGAGAGGAGCCATCCGCATGGCCCAGGCCAGCAGGT
Source organism: Myxococcales bacterium (assembly GCA_036513415.1). Taxonomy (GTDB): domain Bacteria; phylum Myxococcota; class Myxococcia; order Myxococcales; family 40CM-4-68-19; genus 40CM-4-68-19. The sequence goes on from DATBZA010000145.1 coordinate 5,212, forward strand.
CCGTCACCGTCAACGTGCCGCCCGAAAAGCTCTTCGACGTGATCACGGATTACGAGAAGTATCCGGAGTTCTTGCCCGAAGTGAAGAAGGTCAAGCTGGAGGGCGGGCAGGGAGCGATCAAGGAAGTGACCTACCAGGTGGACATCAAGGCCAAGGTGATCACCTACACGCTCAAGCACACGGCGGAGAGGCCGACGAAGCTGTCGTGGACGATGGTCAAGGGCGAGATGATGAAGGGCAACGACGGCACCTGGACGCTCAAGCCGGGGGCGCAGCCGGGTACGACCGATGCCACGTACACCATCGACCTGAAGCTGTCTTCGCTGGTGCCCGGGTTCATCGAGAAGGCGCTGGCGGAACAGTCGCTGCCGGGACTGCTGGCGAACTTCAAGGCCCGGGCGGAGAAGCTGGGGAGCGGGAAGGCCTGAGCGTCTCCTCCGGCGTGCGCGCCGTGAGACTCCTGACCCACTGCGGGATCTGTCGGGCGCGTTTCCAGCCGTCACGCAACTGCCAGCTGACCGGATCGGACAGTACTTGTTCGCGCCGAGGCGGGTCATAAGCGCCTGAGGAGAACGGGTCGCGCACGGGAGGTCCCCCAAAATGATGGGCGTGATTGCCAAGGACGTATGCGATGGCATTCATCAGCTCCGTCGGCGAGCGGAGAAGACGCGAATGGTAATGGTCGGCGAACACGCGCCCCCGGCGCTCCATCAGGCGATTCAGCGCTTTTGCGATGCGCACCTCCATACCCTGCATGCCTCGCGCGAGCGACACGTCCGAATCCGCCTCTACGAGCAGGTGCAGGTGGTTTCCGAGGACGGAGAATTCGATGACGCGGAAGCCAAACCTCTCGCGAGCGTTGGCGAGAGCCTCTTCGATGACGCGAAAGCACCGTCGGCTGCGGAGATTCCAGATGTGACTCGCTACGCGCAGGGTGACCAGCACCGCGGACGGTTTCTCGAACCGAGGTCGCGCCTTGTGCGAGACGAACGTGCGTGGGCCCTTGGGCTTCCGGCCGGCCCCCTTCCTCCGTCCACCTCGTTGCGGCAATTTGAATTCGAGCTGCCCCATTTGATTGGGGACAGATTGCCAGAGGGGTCTGACATTGCCGGCGAGCTGTTTCGCGGCGGTTTTTCGCGGTGGGACAGCCCGGCGAGCACTCGATCGAGGTTCGGCGACGTGCCCGCCACGCGGGCCGAAGCAACCAGCTCGCAGCCCGCCATGGCGTTACTCCAGCGGGAACCACCCAGGCTGCCCGCGCACTCTCTCGAGCCACGCGCTCACCAGCGGGAACCGCGCCATATCGTGTCCCGCCTCTGGCGCCATCTGCGTGTATGCGAACAGCGCGATGTCCGCTACCGAGTACGCGTCTCCCACGAACCAACTGCGCTGCACGAGATGCCGTTCGAGCACCTTCAGGGCCGACACTGCCCGCGGGCGGTAGTGCTCGAACACGGCGTCAGGCTGATCGACCCCGAACTTCCTCCACGCCCGGGGCAATCCGATCGCCGTCTCGACCTGGTTCTGCTCGAAGAACATCCACTGCTGCGTGAGCGCCTGTCCGCGAGCGTCCGGCGGCAGCAGCTTGGAGCCGCGCGCGAGGTAGGAGAGGATCGCGTTCGACTCCCCCAGCGCGAAGCCGTCGTCGACGATGAACGGGACCCGACCGAACGGGTTCACCTTCCGGTACTCCGGCGTCCGCACCGCGCCGCCGACGATGTCCAGCCGCACCGCCTCGTGAGGGAGGGCGAGCTGCTTCAGCAGCAGCCGCACCTTGTACGTATTCCCCGAGACCGGCGCGTCATAGAAGGTCAGCATGGACCCGAACGTATACCTTGCGCGTTCCGGCCGCGCGGCTCTACGCTGCCCGCGTGCGCCTGGAAGACCTCCGCAGGACTCCGGTTCCCGATCTGCACCGTCTCTACGTCGAGGAAGAGCGCGACCTGCCCAGCGGCGGACTCAGCGCGCTGAAGGAGGATCCGCGAGCCGGCGCGCGGGCCGTGGCGGAGAAGATCGAGAAGCGGAACCACGAGGCGCAGGCCGAGGGGCGCAGATTGTCGCGCCTCTGCGCGTTCGAGCTGCCGCTCTGGGAGCAGGGGATCATCCTGGTGGGCGGCTGCGACGAGGTCGGAATGGCGCCCCTGGCGGGACCCGTGATCGCGGCGGCGGTCATCCTCCGCCCCGGGACCCGGATCAAGGGCGTCAACGACTCCAAGCTCCTCACGCCTGAAGAGCGCGATGCGCTGGAACCCGAGATCCGCGCTCAGGCGGTCGCGGTCGGCATCGGACGGGCGGAGGTGATCGAGATCGACAGCTACAACATCTACCGCGCGGGGCTGATGGCGCTGAAGCGGGCGGTGCTGGCGCTCGACCCGCAGCCGCAGCATCTGCTGATCGACGCGCGCAGGCTGGACGGGATGGCGATGCCGCAGCAGCCCATCATCAAGGGGGACGCGAAGAGCATCACCATCGGGGCGGCCAGCATCGTCGCCAAGGTTTTCCGGGACCGGCTGATGGCGCAGCTCGACTGCGAGTACCCGGGATATGGGTTCAAGGACCACAAGGGATATCCCACGCCCGACCACCTCGACGCACTGGAGCGCCTAGGCGCGTGCGTGCTGCATCGGCGAAGCTTTGCGCCGGTCGCGAAAAAGCTCGGCCTCATCCCCGAGCAGCAGGAGCTGTTCGCGGCCCCGAAGAAGCGCGCCGGGGAAGCGCGCTGAGGGGAGAAGTCCGGAATGGAACCGCTGCAGGCGCCCGAAGGCGAAGTCGTCGCAACCCATCCAGCCACGGTGTACGGCAGCATCCTCGCGGTGCTCATGATGGTGCTTCCCGGCGGGGCGCTGGTGGCGCTCGCGATGCGTTTCGACGGGGAGCATGCGGATGCCCGGGTGCCGGCAATTGCCGGCGGACTGACGCTCCTCGTCCTGGGAATCCTTGCGGTCGTGCAGCAGACCCGCAGCAAGGTGGTGCTCCGCGCGGACGGCGCCGAGCGCTGGGGGCTGCGCGGCAAGGTGTGGGCCCTGCGCTGGGCGGACATGGCCGAGCTGCGCTATCGCGCGGTCAGGATGCGCGTCTACCACGTCATTCCGGCGGGTATGAAGATCTACGTGACCCTCACCGACCGCAACGGGAAGAAGCACCGGGTGCCGAGCAACATGAAGGGCATGGATGTTCTCGCGGAGCGCATCGCGGACCAGCAAACAAGCGCGCGTTTCGCCGAGGCGCGCGCGGCGGTCGATCGCGGCGAGGAAGTCCGCTTCGGCAAGGCGCTGGTCGTCGACGCCGAGAAGCTCTCCGCCCGCAAGCTGTTCGGCGGATACAAGTCCTGCCCGCTGTCCGAGATCGAGAAGGTGGCGGTGGAGAGCGGCTTCCTCCGCATCCGCCAGCGAGGCAAGTTCCTCGGCTTCGGGGGCGGAAGCGTCGGCTCCATCCCCAACATCTTCCTCTTCCTCCGCCTGCTCGACTCGCTGCTCGGCCGCCCGACCGCCATCCCACAGGATCGCGACTTCGCGGGCCGGGCGAACGTTGGCTGACGAGCTGACCGGGAAGCAGCGCCGGCATCTGCGCGCTCTCGGTCATCACCTGGACCCCGTGGTGCAGGTCGGTCAGGACGGAGTCAGCGACGCGGTGGTCGGCCAGGCCGACGCCCAACTCGACGCGCACGAGCTGATCAAGGTCAAGATCGGCGAAAGCTCGCCGCAGGACCGGCACGAAGCGGCGGACATGCTCGCCGCCCGCACACAGGCGCAGGTCGCGCAGGTCCTCGGGCGCACCGTGCTGCTCTACCGGCCAAGGAAGGACAAGCCGCAGATCGTGCTTCCGCGCTGAGCGCGATCATCCCTTCGTGCCCATCAGCCGCAGCTCGCGTTGCGCCTCGATGTGCTTCTCGTCCAGCTCGAGCACGCGGGTGTAGCACTTCTTCGCCAGCTTCATGTCGCCCAGGGCCTTGGCCATGTGGCCGAGGAAGAGGTGCGCGGGCAGGCAGCGCTCCACCATCTTCAGCGCCTTCCGGCAGTCGGAGGCGCATTCCTCGAACGCCTGCTTGCGGTCCTTGGAGAGGAGGAACTTCGCGTAGCCGCGCCAGGCGTAGAATTCGGCCTCGTCGGCATTCATCTGGATGGCCTGCTCGAGCAGATCCAGGCCCTCCTGGTACTTGCGCGCCTTGATGAAGATCTCCGCCTTCTGGAAGTTCTCCTCCGCGGCGAAGATGCGCGACACGTCCACGTTCTCCGCCTTCCCGTCCAGCTCCGACTCGTACTCCTTGCGCCTCTTCTCGTCGCCGAGCACCTGGGCCGCCTCGTTGATCCGCGCGAAGAGGCGCTCCTTGACCTCCTTCAGGTCGGCCAGCGTCGCGTCCGTCACCGTGTCGGGATGAAGCTCTTTCGCAAGCACGAAGAAGTTCCGCTTCGTCTCCGCCGGGGTGGCGGTCTTCCGATCCAGGCCCAGCACCTCGAAATGGTCGGCTTTGGCCAGCCGCTCCCAGAGCGCCGAGAGACGGTCCATCGCGGCTTCGGGCGACTCGTCCCCGGGTCCTTGCGCGAAGGTAGGCGGTGGGCGCGACAGGACGGGCGCCGACGCCTTCGGGGAAGCCGCCGGCGGTCTCGCGGGCGGTGCGGCTTTCATCACCGGCGGGGCCGCCGGCCGAGGCGAGGCGGACGCGGCTGGCGGAGGCTCCCGGCTGGTCTTGGGCAGCTCTCGCTGCGGCGCAGCCGCGGGCGCCGGTTGCGGAGGAGCGACCTTCGCCGGCGGCTCCTGGGCAGCGGCGGATTCCTCCACGTCGGCGAGCGCCAGGTGGCCCAGCTCTGTGAGCAGATAGAGGAGCCGCACCGTCGCCGCGGTCTCGTGCGCGCGGAGCAGCTCCTCTCCCGTCCTGGTGCCGTCGATGCCGGCGTAGATCCGGGCCTCCTGCGCGTTCAGCGCCAGCTCTTCCACCTTGCCCAGGGCCAGTCCGCCCGAGCGCACCACTGGACGGAGCAGCTTTTTTCCGAGCCGCGCCCGGAGCAGCGCCGCATCCAGGCGTCGAACCGAGTCGACCAGCAGCGCCCAGCGCGACCCGAGCGGAAACGCGCCCGGCGGCACCGGCGCATCCTTGTTGAACGTGAACTTTCCCCGCCAGGTGGCGAGCGCGCGATCGAGCAGGAAGACGGCGTGCTCCCCCAGCAGCCGGTGGGCGTCGGTAGCGGGGATCACCTGCATCTGGAAGAGCACCGAGACGATGTCCTGCCCGCTGTTCGCCGCCTGCTCCTCCGCGGCCAGCGCCTTGTCCGCCTCGACCATCCCCTTCGACTGCAAGAACCGGAGCAGCGACAGCTCGGGATCGTCGCAGGAGAGATGCTCGGGCGTCCCGCGGCGGAAGCTGATCTGGAGCATCCGCCCCTTGTCCAGCTCGAGTTGGAGACCTCCGGATCCTGAAGTCAGCGCGAGCATCGCGTACAACCGCGCAGGCGACAGCTCGGCCAGGTCGCCGGACTCCGGCACCACCAGCTGTTCCGGCGCGGGCGGTGGCGGCGGCGGCGCCTTGGGCATGACCGGAGGTGGCCTCGGCGCTTCCGGGGGGCCTTTCGCGACCACTGGAGGCCCCCTTGCGATCACGGGAGGACCCTTCGCGATCACGGGAGGACCCTTCGCCACGCCAGGGGCCGTCTTCGCCGCGGGCGCGGTTGCTGCGGGTGCGCCTTCCGGCGCATGGGAAGAATCCGAGGGCGCGGCTGGCGTTCCCCCGATCCCGAACGCCTCCGCCATCGCCTTGCTGATGCGCGGGCCCGCCGCGGCCGGCGCGGCGGTCTGCCGCTCGATCTTGCGAGCCGGAACGAGCAGCGAGCGCAGCTCGGGAAAATCGGCGCCGGGATGCCACTCCTTCCCGTCGTTGGAGGCCTCGCACTTCTCCGTCAGCTGCCCGCGCAGCCGTTCGAGGGCGGAGATGGTGTACGGGCCCCAGATGCGGCCGTGCTCGGTTCGGACCCAGTAGTTCCGCTCCACCCGCCGACTCTACCATTGCCGTGATAGCGTTCGCGGCCGCACCGATCCACACCCATGCGCACCCGAAGAGCGCCACGGCCGAACGCGACGCTCCTCTGCAGGCGGATCGCCGCCGACATGGCGAAAAAGCTGCCGGAGCTCTCACATGTCCAGGCGGGGCGGGTCGTTTTCGTGGCGGGTGAGGCCCGCCGCGGCTC
>DATBZA010000146.1:0-17397 GCA_036513415.1 Myxococcales bacterium
CAGGAGCGGCTTGCGCACGGCCGCAAGCGCGGAGAAGCCGTAGAGATTCGTCGGAGGCGCGATCAGCACCAGCCACCCGATCCTCGCATCCTGCGCGGCCTCCAGCGCCACCGCGGCCCCGAAGCTGTATCCGACGGCGCACACCGCGGGCATCTGCGTGGTCGAGATCAGGTGCTCGCAGATGCTGTGCAGGTCGGCGGCTTCATCCTGGAGATCGGCGATCCGCATGGCGCCCGCGGAATGGCGCGATGCGCCTCGCGAGGCGCCGACGCCGCGGTAATCGAATCGCAGCGTGGGGTGCCCGGCCCTGGTCAGTGCCCAGGCCAGCTCCGCAACCACCGGCGACGACATGCTGCCGCCGAGCGCCGGATGAGGCGCGGCAATGGCGCAGGGCGGCTCGCGCGTTCCGCGATGATAGAGCGCGTCCAACTCGCCCACCACGGCGCTGCGCTCCAGGTACTGACCGGGCAGGACCACTCAGTCCGCCTTCCGGAAGACGAAGAACTTCAAGTATTTTCCTTCGGGGAACGCCAGCAGCGCCGGGTGGTCCGGCGGTTGGCGCTTCTCCTCCAGCAGCATCAGATCCGTGTGCGTCTTCGAGGCTGCCTCCCGGACCGCGCCCAGGAAGTCCTCGGCCGGGACGCGTGCTGAGCAGGACGCCGTCGCCAGGATGCCGCCCGGCGCCAGGACGTTCAGGGCCGCCCTGTGCAGCGACGCGTACCCGTCGAGCGCTGCCGGCACCGACTTCTGCGACTTGGCGAACGCGGGCGGGTCGAGGACGATGAGGTCGAAGGGCTTCTGTTCACCGCGCAGGAACTCCAGCACGTCGCCGGTGACGAACCCGTGCCTCGCCGGATCGATGCCGTTCAGCTCGAAGTTGCGGCGGGCGAGCTTCATCGCGCCTGCGTCCCGGTCGACGGAGATCACCTCGCGGGCGCCGCCCAGGACCGCGCTGACCGAGAACCCGCCCGAGTACGAGAAGCAGTTCGCCGCGCGCGCGCGGCCTCGGGCGAATCGGCGGAGAGCGAAGCGGTTCTCGCGCTGGTCGAGGAAGTAGCCGGTCTTCTGCCCGGCCCTCAGATCGACCGCGATCCGCATCCCGCACTCGCGCACGATCTGCTCCGGCGGCGGCTCCGCACCCCAGAGCACTTGCCCCTTGGCAGGCGGCGAGTCGCGGTCGGTCAGCTCGTCTTCGGCGTCGGCGCGCGCGATCTCCTCGTCGCGCCCGTAGATACCGTCCAGCGCCACTTCGCCCCGGAGCGCGTCGAGGATGGGCCCGCGATGCGCTGCGAGCCCCGCGCTGTAGAGCTTGAGGACGGCGAACCTGCCGTAGAGATCGATCACCACGCCCGGCAGCCCGTCCCCCTCACCGTGGACGAGGCGCGCGCAATCGGTCTCCTCGGAGAGGACGTACGCTCGTCTCAAGGCCACCGCCTTGGCGATGCGCCGGCGCCAGAAGAGGGGTCCGATCGCCTCGGACGGGTCTCGCGTGAGGACGCGCACGCGCACGGCGCCGCCCGGGTCGTAATAGCCGCGGGCAACGAACTTTCCCCCGGATGTCACGTCGACGATCGCACCCGCCTCCAGGCCGGTCGGGGCCCGCTCGATGGCGCGCTCGTAGACCCAGGGATGACCGTTCCGTAGGTGCCGTGCGAGGTCCTTCTGCAGTTCCAGCTTCACGGGGCCCACGAACGCCCCCCCGGCACACTGGCAGGCAGGCCACTTTTCCGCCGCATCCCCACCGTGTGTACCACCGCGCGCCCACACCGCGCGGAATTTACATGGTCTCTTTCCCTTGAGGAGGAACGTCATGAAGAAGCTTCTCGTCGCTCTCGCCGCCGCGGCGCTGCTGGTCCCGGCGACCGCGATGGCGGAAAGCGAGTTCAGCATCGTGCTGCAGGGCGGCGCGGCGAAGTACAACCAGTCGCTGAGCGGGACCGACACCGGCGCCGCATACGGCGCGCGCCTGGGCCTGCTGCCCACGCCGATGCTGGGCCTGGAGCTCGGGTACCTCGGCTCGCAGAACAACGTCAATCAAAGCCTGAGCGAGGGCCGCCTGGCCAGCACGCTGACAACGAACGAAGGCTACGCGGACCTGCGCTTGAACATCCTGCCGGGCGATCTCACCCCGTACGTGTTCGGCGGCTACGGGCTCACCTGGCTGAGCGGCGCCGCGGCGTCGGGCATTCCGAACCAGAGGATCAACACCCTGCCCTTCGGCGGCGGCCTCGAGGCGAACATCGGCGCGTTCAAGCTCGGCGGCCGCTTCCAGTACAACTACCTCTTCGACACCATCAATACGACCAGCAACGGGGTGAGCGCGAACAAGGGTGGCAACTCGGACTTCTGGACCGCGACAGTCGATCTCGGAGCGTCGTTCCACTGACCGGCGCGAGGCTCCAGGCTGAGAGGGCCTGGAGCCTCCTGCTCAGAACGCGAGGCGGACGAACCCGGCGGGGTAGACGCTCCGGTGCGCGATCGCGGTCGGGGCGGGGTCCTGCGTGTCGAAGAACGGGACTGCGAGCTGCGCGCCGATCAGCCCGCGCACTCCGTGCAGCCGGAACGCTTCCAGCCCAAGCTCGACCAGGCCGCCCAGACCGCCGTGACCGCCGGCGCCCATGTACCCCACTCCGAAGCCGAGATAGGGGGAAACCTCCGTCGAAAACGGGATCCAGGCGGCTTCCATCGCGGCATACGCGACTCCGTCGCCTCCGCGCGAGTAGCCGGCGCCCGTGACCGAAATGCGGAAGTTCTCCGCCTCGTATCCGTACCCGAGCGAGAAACCAGCCGGCGTCCCACCGCCGTTGTAGAGCGCCACCGGCAACCCGATGAACCAGAACCGCTCGCCGGGCTTCTTCGCGAACGGTCTCGATTCGGCCGCCGTGACCGTCGTCATCTGCGCCGTGCTCGCCGCGCTGCTGCGGCCGAGCACTGCATCGACGAGGCGCGCGGTCACCACGTCGCATTCCTCCAATTGTCCGGCGGTGAGCGAGGCCGAGTACACCGGGGCGAGCGTCTCCGGCGAGAGCTCGGCGAGGCTGAGAGGTATCTTTTGGCCCAGCCGTCCTCCGACGCGCAGCGCGAAAACGCGGCGGGCGCCGAGATCGGAGACCAGGATCGCCAGCTCGTCGTCCACGGGGCGGACCCCGTCCGTGCGGCGATCGTCCGAGATCGCGATCCCGTGCTTGCGCAGCTCGCTGACAGCGACGTTCCGGATGGCATGGACGGTGGGTGCATCGAGCGCGCCGTCGTCGGTCAACACCAGCACCGCGTCCGCGCGATCGTAGGAGAAAGCAGGAGTGGCGACCAGGAACAACGCTACCCACCAGGGAAACAGCCGGCGAGGCATCGATCGGCGCATCCGGTGAATCGGAGCAACCGCCGTGCCGGCATGCGATCAGTCCGTCTTTCATGGGGTTGCCCGAGGGCGATCCGGCGCATCGCGACAGCGATGTCAGGGAGGGCCCGGTCGGCGCTCGCCAAGGGCGCGCGCGAAGTTGCCGATGACCAGCCCCTTCCGCGCCCGCTTCAGGCGCCCGAGCAGTCCCGACAGGCCGATGCGCGGGCCGCCCGCGGAGTGGCGTTCGGCGACGGCCAGGTACTGGTCGGGATCGATCGCGAGGCTCCGCGCCTGCACCTGATCGACCCGTGCGCGCGAGACCAGCGCGCACAGCTTCTCCGCCTCCCCCTCCTGATCCGTGACGCCGGGGAACGTCAGGACGTTCAGAGCCGTGTACACGCCGCGCCGCTTGGCGAGTCGGATGGTCTCCTCGACCTCCTCCCAGCCGTACCCGATCGGTTGGTAGTACGCCTCATAGAGCGGCTTGTGCGCGCTGTTCAGGCTGATGCGGCAGGCGTCGAGCCCCGCATCGATCAGCATCATCAGATTTCGCGGGAGGGAGCCGTTGCTGTTGATGTTGATCGAGCCCCGCGGCGTCACCTCGCGGATCCGCCGGATCGCTTGCGCGATCTCGCGGGCCCGGGTGAGCGGCTCGCCCTCGCAGCCCTGACCGAAGGAAACCATGGTGCGCCCCCGCGCCCGGGCCAGGTGCCCGATGCCGATGCGCGCCATGTCCTCCGCTTCCGGCGCCCGGTCCATGCGTTCATGCGAGGCCAGAGGCCCGTCGTCGGGCTGCTCGGAGATGCAGCCGACACAGCGCGCGTTGCATCCGGAGCTCGCCGGGATGGCGCCTTCGTCACGCCCATAGAACGTGTTCTGCGCGGTGAAGCAGCGGTACTCGAGCGCGCACTTCGCGAGCTGTTGCAGCAGCGGGTTGGCGTCGCTCGCCAGGCGCTCCCGCACGCGCCCGGGCAGGTCCGGAGTCGAGTGCGTCGCCGGGTCCCAGTGACGCCGCTTGTCGGTGTGGAGCGCCCAGACCATGTGGCATTGACGTGCGTCGTCCCAGGCCGCGGCGGTGTATGCCCACTGCGGCAAGACCGGAGCGATCGCCGTCTTCCGGAAGGCCGGCAGCTCGCTGCGCGTCCACCCCGGCGGAAGCACCGCCGCCACCGCGCTCGGGCGCAACGTGCGCGGGCCGAGGCGCATGCTGGAAAGCTCGACCACGCGGCCGCAGGCGGGATCGAACCCGAGCGGCCTGCGCCCGGGGAGCGTCGCGAGCGTGGCGTGCGCCGGCAACGGCTCGGGCGGCTCGAGCGGGAACCCGTCCCGCGCGACCGCGAGCAGCTCCGGATGCTCGTAGACCTGCCCGGACTCATCAGCGAAGAGAAGCTTCAGCATTTCGACTCGTTGCAGCTTGACCCAAGACCGCTGCCTGCTATCTTCCGCCGCCCTTTTCCGCAAGGGAAACCATTCCGGAGCAAACATGATCATCGGCTGCCCGAAGGAAATCAAAACCCGCGAGTACCGCGTCGGGCTCGTTCCCGGCGGGGCCGCCGCGCTCACCGGGCGCGGGCACCAGGTGCTGATCGAGAAGGGCGCGGGCCTGGGCAGCGGGATCCCCGACGCCGCCTACGAGGCCGCCGGCGCGAAGATCGTGGAGAAGGCCGCTGACGTCTGGTCGCGCGCCGAGATGATCGTGAAGGTGAAGGAGCCGATCGCCAGCGAGTACGGACTCATGCGGGAAGGGCAGACCGTCTACACGTACTTCCATCTCGCGGCGGACAAGCCGCTGACCAAGGCGCTGCTGGAGCGCAAGGTCACGGCGGTGGCCTACGAGACCATCCAGACCGACGACGGGCAGCTCCCGCTGCTCAAGCCGATGAGCGAAGTCGCCGGGCGCATGGCGGTGCAGGTGGGAGCGGTCCAGCTGGAGAAGGGGCACGGCGGCAAGGGGGTGCTGCTCTCCGGCGTTCCCGGCGTCCGCCGCGGCAAGGTGGTCATCCTCGGGGGCGGCACCGTCGGGACCAACAGCGCGAAGCTCGCCTCCGGCATGGGCGCGGACACCGTGATCCTGGACGTCAATACGAACCGGCTCGCCTACCTCGACGACATCTTCGGCTCGCGGATCACGCCCATCTATTCGGACCCCGACCAGGTGGCGAGGTACGTCCGCGACGCCGACCTGGTGATCGGCGGAGTGCTCATCCCCGGCGCCAAGGCGCCCAAGCTGGTCAGCGAGAAGCTAATCAGCGAGATGCAGGAAGGTAGCGTGGTGGTGGACGTGGCCGTCGACCAGGGCGGCTGCATCGAGACCTGCCACCCCACCACCCACGACAACCCCACTTACACGGTGCACGGCGTGGTCCACTACTGCGTCGCCAACATGCCCGGCGCAGTCGCGCAAACCAGCACCTTCGCGCTCACCAACGCCACCATCGGGTACGGCCTCAAGCTGGCCGATGTGGGCGTGGTCGAGGCCGTCAAGCGCGACCGCGCCCTGGCCATGGGTGTCAACACCTTGAACGGACACTGCACCTACAAGGCGGTCGCCGAAGCGCACGACCTCGAATACACCCCGCTCGAGAAAGCCCTTCCAACCCGACGGTAACCGCTTCCTTTGATCTGAAGTGTTTGATTTCAGTTGCATTTTTGAGCGGCGTGAACAGTTGGCGAGCGAGCGGTTGGTGTGAAGGAATGCTCAAGAAGATCCTGTGGTTCTCATCGGAAGCAGAGCCGGTTAGATTGAGGTAGGTAGCGCCACGCACGCGGGAGAGGGATGCTGGACTTCAAGCACACCGACAGGACGCGCCGGGAATTCGAACACCTCTCGCTCGAGCATCTGGACGCGCTCTATTCGGCCGGGCTGCGCCTGACGAAGAACGAGCGGGACGCTGAGGACCTGGTGCAGGACACTTTCCTGCGCGCGTTCCGCTTCTTCGACAAGTTCGAGCGCGGCACGAACATGAAGGCGTGGCTCTTCAAGATCCTGACCAACACCTTCATCAACAAGTATCGCCGCCGGGTGAAGGAGCGGACGGTGGTGGAGGGGGCGGCGCGCGAGGCGGGCAACGAGCGGTTCGTCACCCGCGAGCCTACCGAGAGCGCCGCGGACCCGGAGCAATACTTCTTCGACAAGCTGCTCTCCGACGACGTGATCCGCAGCATCGACCAGCTGCCGATCGACTTCCGTCTGGTGGTCATCCTCGCCGACCTGCAGGAGTTCTCCTACAAGGAGATCGCCGAGATCCTCGACTGCCCGGTGGGCACGGTCATGAGCCGCCTCTACCGGGGCCGCAAGCTGCTCCAGAAGAACCTGCTCGGCTACGCGGTCGAGTCCGGCGTCGTCCACGGCAAGCAGGCGATGGAGTTGAGCGTGCGGGTCGAGGTGGAGGAACAGGCCGAGGTCCTGGAGTTCAAGAGGCGCGCGTGAGGCAAGAGTGCCGCAAGCTCGAGGAGACCTTCCTCCACGCCTACGTGGACGGGGAGTTCTCGCCCGAGGAGAGCGCCGAGGTGAAGCTGCACCTCGACGAATGCGCCACCTGCGCCCATGCCGTCCGCCTGCATCAGAGCTACAAGGCCGCGATGCTGCGCGCCCACACCACTGCTCCCCACCTGTTCTACCAGGGCGTGCGCGAACAGATCGCTGAGGAGGCCGCCCACGGCCGTTGGGCCCGCGCTTTCCAGAAGCCGAGCGCCATCGCGGTTGCAGCGGCCTGCGTCGGCGCCGCGGCCTGGTTCCTCGCCGGCGGGCTCTCCCATCCGCTCTTCGCGCCCCACTCGTTCATCGAGGACGGCATCGCGCTGCATGCGCGCGCGCTTCCGCTCGACTTCGCGGCCACGGACCCGCGTTCCGCACAGCAGTGGCTGCAGAGCAAGGTGGACTTCGGCGTCCGTCTGCCCCGCTTCGCGCAGGGCCCGAAGCTGCAGGGCGTGCGGCTCTCGAGCGTGCACCAGCGCCAGGCCGCGGTGGTCACCTACTCCCTTCCGCAGGCCGACGGGCGCCGCGTCTCCCTCTTGATCGTGGACGACCCGGAACCGCACCTTCCCGGCGCGGCGCGGCGCATCGCGGACCGCGAGGTCTGGCTTTCGCGCGCCAGGGGCTTCAACATCGCCTCCTGGCGCAACGACGAGATCGTGTACTCGCTCATCACCGATCTCGACGAGCCCGACGTGCTCGCTCTCGTGCAGTCGGCAGAGATGCGCTGAGCTCCACACCTCCTCCCACCCGGTGGGAACGCCGGGGCGTTTCGTTGACACCCCTCGGGGCCGACCCGTAGACTTTTTTTGTCTGGCTGAACTCTCCGGGCTCCCGAGTGTCCAAGAGAATCCTCCTCATCGATTCCGACCAAGGCTTCGCGCAGGGGCTTTCCAACGCGCTGAAGGCACGCGGGTTCTCAGCCAGGCTGGCGACGGACAGCGAGCAGGGCATCTCGATGGCGAAGGAGGAGAGCCCCGACCTGATCGTGGTCTGCGTGGAAGCGCAGCCGACCAACGGCTACATGGTCTGCACCCGGCTGAAGAAGGACGACCAGCTCAAGTCGATTCCGGTCATCCTCACCTCCTCCACCGCCACGGCGGAGAGCTTCGAGAAGCACAAGAAGCTCAAGACGCGCGCGGAGGAGTACTTGATCAAGCCGTTCGCGCCGCAAGCGATGCTGGAGAAGGCCTCGCAGCTCCTCGGTGTGAAGCTGGGGGTGGACACCGGGGGCGAGGAGGAGATCGTCTCGATCGAGGACGAGCCGTTGGGGCTCGCCGACCTGGTGGACGGCGAGGACGAGCCCATCTCGCTCTCCGCCGCCGACGCCGCGGAGGCCCGCAGCGCGCTCACGGAGGAGCCCTTGCTGGTGGAGGAAGTGGAGGAAGTCGTCGAGGAAGACGCCGAGGGCGGAGGCGACGACGAGTTGGAGATGTTCGACAAGGCATTCGACTCGATCGGCGCCGCGGGCGCCGTCCCCAACCTGACCACTCGTTTCCCCGATCTCGATCTCGGATCCGATCTGGATCCGGCAGGACCCTCGCAGGAGCCGGCCGCCGGATCCGGAAGCGAGCTGGCGCGTCTGAAGAAGGAGCTGAGCGCCAAGACCAAGGCCCTGGCGGCGCTGCAGAAGCAGCAGACCCGGCTGGAAGAGCAGGCGCAGCAGGTGCAGCAACGTGCCGATGCGCTCGCCGCGGCCGCGAAGAAGTTCGAGCGCGAGCTGGGCGAGGCGAAAAAGGGCGGAGGCGAAGAATCCAAGGCGCGCGTCGCCAGGCTGGAGAAGGAGCTGGAATCCGTCCGCTCCGAGAAGGACCTCCTCGGCGAGGAGCGCGACGAGCTGAAGAGGCAGCTCGAGGAAGCGCTGCACACCTCCGGGCAGAACGAGGATCGCGCCGTCAAGGCCTACGCGAAGATGAAGAGCGAAGAGAAGCTGCGCGAGAAGGCCCGCAAAGCGCTGCAGATCGCCCTGCAGCTCCTGGAGGAGAGCGGGCGCGACGACGACGACGCGGACGACGGCAAGAAGCTCTCAGCCAAGGCGTAGCCTCGGGGACGCGGCTACTCCGCTCCGGTCTTCTTCTCCACCAGCTTCTTCGCGGCCGTGGCAAGCCCATGCGGGACGTTCTTGTTCTTCGCCACCGCCTTCACCTCCGCCATCCGGAGCGAGGAGAGGAAGCGCATGGAGACGCCCACCGGCATCTTCGGATTGTTGATGAGGTTCACTTTGATCTGGTAGTTCTTCATCAACTGCCGGTTGTTGTAGATGTATTGCAGCACTTCCTGCGGTGCGGTGCGGGACAGCGCGACCTTGGCGACCTCGCCGTCGGTGATGCGCGGCGACTGCATCACCGCGAGCTGGACCAGCTTGTTGGGGTCTCGCAGCAGGATCGAGCGCACCTCGCGGTTGCCCTTCTTGTTCGCCCACTCGATCTTCTTGGCGATGCTGAGCTTCATGATCTGCTGCGTGATCGAGAGCTTCTTCTGCTCCTGCTGCTGCTCCTCCGGGCTTCCGGGAGGGACCGGAGGATCTTCCGAGGCGTCTCCCGCCGTGGCGCCCATCTGCTCCAGCGCGGCCTCCGCGCGGGCTTCGGCGCTCTGTTGGTCGGCCGCGACCTTCTTCGCCAGCGCATCGTCCTGCTCCGACCCGCCGTGAATGCGGCGCCGCGCGGCGCGGAACGCAGGCAGATCCTCCAACAGGAGCCCGGACCGGACGCAGAAGTCGCAGACGTTGTCGACGGTGCTCGGCCGCGCCGCGGTGTTGTTCACCAGCGCCCGGACGATGTCCGCGTGGCGCAGCATGCGCAGCTGGTTCTGCGCCACGATCTCCACGATCCGCTCGTCCGCCCGCGCCGTGATCCGCTGCACGGTGGCATCGGGAGTGGCGGGGTTGAGCACCAGCATCTCCAGATACTCGTCCCTGCCGGTGAAGGCGTCGGCGTAGTAGTCGAGCACCGGCGAGTCGACGGTCTCGTCCCGCAGCGCCACCGAGAGGATGCGGTCCGGCAGGCCGGCGGCGCTCTTGGTAGCAGCCTCCCGGATGGCCGCCTCCGCGTCGAACGTGAGCATGAAGAGCGCGGTGGCCATCTCCTTCGGCCCCATCGGCACCAGCCCCTTGGCCCCCATCATCCGCAGCGGGACCGGGGCGTTGGGATCGACGTGCTTCTGGAAGTTGCTGGGAAGCGCGGAAAGTGGCACCGGGCACGCGGCAGGCGGAGCGGCGGTGGCCTGGGCGTCGCTCATGCGGGACTCCAGATCACTCGGGACGGTACAGCGGGTCGAGCCGCGCGCGCCTGGAGTACTTCCAGGTCAGCTTGCCGATCCACTTGTTGAGGAAGAAATCGCGTGGCAGCCAGGGAATCGGCGGCGGCCGGCGCAGACCCAGGGCGGCGAACTCCGTGACCACGCGAGGGTCGTCGGGCGACAGTTCCATCGCCTTGCGCAGCGCGCGTACCGCCTGCTCCTTGTTGCGCGTGACGACCAGCGCGCGCGCGAGGTTCACCAGGGTCTCGGTCGTCTGCATCCCCCGGCGCAGCGCTTCCTCGCAGAAGCGGATCCCCCGCTGGCGGTCGCCCTCCACCAGCACCAGCGTCAGGCCATAGTTGGAGAGCACCCGGGGATCGTTCAGGTTGCGGCGCCAGGCTTTCTCGAAGATGTCGTGGGCGGCACGGGGGTCGAGATCGAGCAGGGAACGGCCGTCGTCGATGATCCGGTCCACTTCCCCGCGGTGGACCATCGCGGTGGGCGGCGGAGGAGGAGGCGCGCTCGGCCTCGGAGCCTGCACCACCACCTGGGCCCGCGGCGCGGCGCGGACCGTCGCGCGCAGCGCGTCGAGCTCCGAGGGAGTCGCGCCGCGGGGCAGCTCGGGCCCGTCGTCGTTGTTCTCCGGACTCATCGCTCGCCCGCGTTGCGTTGGTAGATGATCCTCAGACCGTCCAGGGTGAGCTGGTCGTCCACCACTTCGATCTGCTTCGAGACGCTGCCGATCAGCGGGGCCAGCCCGCCGGTGGCGATCACCTTCGCCGGAAAGCCCAGCTCGTCCTTCATCCGGACGCAGATGCCGTCCACCAGGCCGACGTAGCCGTAGACCAGCCCGCTCTGCATCGAGGCGACGGTGTTCCGGCCGACTACGTGCTCCGGCTTTTCGAACGCCACCCTCGGCAGCTTCGAGGCGCGGTGGAAGAGCGCCTCCATGGAGATGGCGATCCCCGGCGCGATGGAGCCGCCCAGGTATTCGCCCTTGGGCGTCACGGCGTCGAAGGTGGTGGCGGTGCCGAAGTCGACGATGACCAGGCCCTGCGGCCACTTGTCGTAGGCCGCCACCGCGTTGACGATGCGGTCGGCGCCGACCTCGCGCGGGTTGTCGTAGAGCACGGGCATTCCCGTCTTCACTCCCGGACCTACGAAGAGAGGCTTGCGCCCGAAGAAACGCTTCGACATCTGCTCGAGAGGAAAGGCCATCGGCGGCACGACGCTGGAGACGATCACGTCGTGGACGTCGCTCATGCGCAGGTTCGCGAAGTCGAACAGCGCCTTGATCTGCAGGCCGTACTCGTCGCCGGTGCGGTCCTTTTCGGTCTGCACGCGGAAGGAGTCCCGCAGCTTGCTCGCGTCGAAAACGCCGAGAACCGTATTCGTGTTTCCGACGTCGATGGCGAGCAGCATCTGCCGCAGTATCAGGAGTGTTTCAGGCGCGCGTCAATCTTCCGTTCACCCATGCGTTCCTACAGGACCTTGCAGTGTTCCACGTCGCCCGCCACGATGCGCACAAGCACGCCGCCGGCCGCGCGCACCAGGAGCGCGCCGTCGTCCGCCAGGTCGACGGCGTCGCCTTCCACGGCCTCGCCGTCGCTGCTGATCCGGACCCTGCGACCGAGCGTGCTGGACAGCTCCCGCCAGCGATCGGCGACGGGTTCGAAGCCCTCGGTCTCGTGCAGGCTGAGCCATTCCTCCAGGCGCTCGAGCAGGCGCGCGCACACCAGGGGCCGCGCCTGCCGCTCGCCGGTCTCGACCAGGAGGCTGGTGGCCGTGGCACGCAGCTCCTCCGGGAAATCCGACATCTGCAGGGAGACGTTGAAACCGACGCCGAGCACCGCGTGGCGCACGCGGTCCGCCTCGGTGCGCAGCTCCGTCAGCAGGCCGGCGATCTTGCGGCCCTTGCACTCGATGTCGTTGGGCCACTTGATCCGCGCCCCATGCGCGCCCAGCTCGCGTGCCGCCTCGACCACCGCGACCGCGGCCACGAGCGTGATCTCCGCCGCGCGCGCCGGCGACACCGCCGGACGCAGGACCACGGACATGGTCACGGCCTTGCCGCGCGGCGCGACCCAGGCGCGGCTGCGCCGGCCGCGGCCCTTGGTCTGGAAATCGGCCACCACCACCTCGCCGTGGAGAGCGCCCAGCTCGGCGATCCGGTGGGCCTCGTCGTTGGTGGATTCCAGCTCGTCGAAGGCGTGGATCTTGCGCCCCAGCTCACCGGTGGCGAGCAGCGGAGCGATCTGCGCTTCTCCGAGCTGATCGGGCACCTCGACCAGCTGGTAACCGAGGCCGCCGCGAGTGTGGATGACGTATCCGCGCGCGCGCAGCGAGTCGATCCGCTTGAGCAGCTCGGCCCGGGGGACGTCCAGCTTGTCGCAGAGGACCCCGCCGGAAACGAAATCGTCGGCGCACTCGAGCAGCAGGCCGAGCACGATGGCGTCCTGGGTAAGATCGGTCCAATGCCCCTCGCTGCCCGGTGCGAGGGACGGTGGAGCAGCCATCAAACGGCCTCCACCAGGAGGCTCAGGTCGACGGCCGGAGCAGAGTGCGTCAAGGCGCCCACGGAAACGTAGTCTACCCCGGTAGCGGCCACGCGCGGGAGCCGGTCCAGGGTCATTCCGCCGCTGGCCTCCAGAGGGACCCGTCCTGCCACTTGCTGAACGGCCGCGCGCAGCTCCTCGTCCCCCAGGTTGTCCAGGAGCAGCATGTCGGCCCCGGCCTTCAGCGCTTCCTCGATCTGCTGCGGCGTGCTGACCTCAGCCTCCACCTTCGATAGCAAGATAGCTCCGGCCCGCGCGCGCCTCACCGCCTCGCCGATTCCGCCGGCGACCGCGGCGTGGTTGTCCTTGACCAGGATGCCGTCGAACAGGGCGTGCCGGTGGTTGAAGCCGCCCCCGGCGCGCACCGCGGCCTTCTCCAGCGCGCGCAGGCCCGGCGTGGTCTTGCGCGTGTCGAGCAGCCTCGTCTTGGTCCCGGAGAGCGCCTGGACGTACCGGCGGGTGAGCGTCGCGATGCCGCTCATCCGCTGCAGGAGGTTCAACGCTGTCCGCTCGCCGGTGAGGATCGCGCGCAGCGGGCCCCGGATGCGGAGCACGCCCTCGCCCGGGCCGGCTTCCTCCCCCTCACCCTTGAGAGCTTCCAGCTCGGAGGAGGGCGCGAGCGCGCGAAAGACGCGCGCGGCGGCGGACACGCCCGAGACGACCAGGGTCTCCTTGGCCACGATCAATCCCGCGCCGCTGGCGCCGGCGGGAACGCAAGCCTCAGCGGTACGGTCGCCGGGGCCCACGTCCTCCTCGAGCGCGAGCGCGAGGAGCTTTCCGACTGCATCGTCGGGCCGGCCGAAGTCGATGGCCGGCCCGCCCGCCGCCCTGTCCCGCGGGGCGGAGCGCGCCATTCCTACTTCTTGCCCTTGCGCGATGCCGGCCGGCGCTTGGCGCCGCTCTTCGCGCGCGCACCCTTCCCTGCCTTCCCCTTCCGGGATCCGGCGCTGCGGGCGCTCTTCTTCGCGCCTCGCGCCGCCTTGGCCCGGCCCTTGGTGCCGCCCTTCGCCTTCTTCGCCTTCTTCGCCTTCTTCGGCTTCTTCGCCTTCTTCGGCTTCGCCCGGCGCGCCGGTGCGCGCTTGGGCGCGCGCGCCCGGGCCCCTTCTTCCTGCGACTCGTTACCCATTCCGGGCAGGTCGGCGGGCAGCTTCTCCATCAGCCCGCGCGCGATCGACTTCACGCGCTCCACCGCGCGCTCGGCCATCTTCTCCACGTCGCGGGCCAGCTCGGGCATCCCGGAGGTCTCGCGGCCACCGCCCATCCCCTCTCCCCCGGCGGGCGGCGGCTGCGACCGCGGCGGGGGCGGCTGCGATTTGGGCTGCGGCGGCTGCGACTTCTGCTGCGGGGGCTGCGACTTGGGTTGCCCCCCCGGCGTACCGGACGAGGAACCCTGCTCTCCAGAGGAGCCATCGCCCTTCGGCTGCTGCGGATTCTTGTCTTCCATCGGACCCTCCACGCTGGTGACGCGCGCCAGGTGGCGCGCGAGCTTCTCCCGCTTTCCGGCGAGCTCATCGGCCCGGGAGCGGTCCTTCTCCACCACTTCTCGGGGCGCGCGCGCGACGAATCCAGCATTATCGAGGCGCTTGCGCAGCCCCTGCAACTCCGCCTCCGTTCGCGCGATCTCCTTCTCGACCCGCGCGCTCTCGGCGGCGAAGTCGATCAGGCCGGCGAGCGGCAGGTGCACCTCCACTTCCGGCTCGACGTGAACGGCAGCCTGACGCGGGCGCGGCTCGTCGAAGCCCCGCAGCGTCACCTCGCTCGCGTTGGCGAGGTGCTGGAACGCGCGCTCGTGCCGCTGGAACAGCTCCCGATCCTTCGCGAAGAGGACCAGCGGGATCTTCTGGTTGGGCGGCAGGTTCACTTCGCCGCGCACCGACCGGGCGCCGTCGATGGCGCGCGAGATCGCGTCCATCTCCCGCTCCGCCTCCTCGTCCCGCGATCCGGGGCCGGGAAAAGGGGCCAGCATGATGGTGCGTCCCGAGCGGTTCGGGAGCCGCTGCCAGATCTCCTCGGTGACGAAGGGCATGAACGGGTGCAGCAGGCGCAGCGCGCCCTCCAGCGCGGTGAGCAGCGCGGTCTGCGCCCCTGCCCGTTCCTGGGGCGTCTTCTCGCCGTACAGCGCGGGCTTGCTCAGCTCGATGGCCCAGTCGCACAGCTCGTTCCAGATGAAGCGGTAGATCCCGTTGGCCGCGTCGCTGAGCTGGAACTGTTCGAGCGAGGCGCGGGTCTCGTCGGCGCAGCGCTGGAACCGGCTCAGGATCCACCGGTCGTACACCGAGGCGGAGCGGGCTTGAGGATCGTACCCTTCGGCGTTCATCAGCACGAAGCGGGCGGCGTTCCAGATCTTGTTGGCGAACGCGCGATGGCCCGCGATCCGCTCGGTGGAAAGCTTGATATCGCGCCCCTGTCCCGCCATCGACGCCAGCGTGAAGCGGAGCGCGTCGGCGCCGTACCGGGCGGTGAGGTCGAGCGGGTCGATGACGTTCCCGCGCGTCTTCGACATCTTCTCGCCCTTCTCGTCCCGCACCATCGCGTGCAGGAAGACAGTACGGAAGGGCAACTCGCCCATGAAGTGCAGGCCGAGCATGGCCATGCGGGCGACCCAGAAGAAGAGGATGTCGAAGCCGGTCTCCATCACCGAGTTCGGGTAGAACGTGCGCAGGGCGGGGGTGTCTTGGGGCCACCCGAAAGTCGAGAACGGCCAGAGCCCGGACGAGAACCAGGTGTCGAGCACGTCCGGATCCTGGGTCAGCCGGCCGGAGTGGCACTCGGCGCAGTCCGTCGGCCGCTCGCGGGCCACGGTCACGTGCCCGTACTCGCAGTACCAAGCCGGGATCTGGTGGCCCCACCAGAGCTGGCGCGAGATGCACCAGTCGTGGATGTTGTTCATCCAGCGGAGGAACTCGGCGCGCCAGTTCTCCGGGACGAACCGCATGTCGTCGACCTTCGCGATCACCTTCTGCGCCAGCGGCCCGGTCCTGACGAACCACTGCTTGGACATGAAGGGCTCGATGATGCTTCCACACCTCTGGCAGCGCCCCAGCGCCATGGTGTGCGGCTCGGTCCCGCGCTCGAGGCCCAGCTCGGCCAGGCGGTCCTTCAGCGGCCCGCGGGCCCGGATGCGATCCTGCCCCTGGAACGGGCCGGCGTTCGCGTTCAGCGTGCCGTCGGGGTTGAGGATGTTGATGAACTGGAGATGGTGCCGCTTCCCGGACTCGAAGTCCTCGAAGCTGTGCGCCGGCGTCACCTTCACCGCGCCGGTGCCGAACTTGGGATCGACCAGCTCGGAATCGGCGATGATCGGGAACTCGCGCCCGGTGATCGGGTGGCGCACGTTCTTCCCGATCATGGCCTTGTACCGCTCGTCGTCGGGGTGCACCGCGACGGCGGTGTCGCCCAGCATCGTCTCCGGCCGGGTGGTGGCGACGACGATCTCGCCTGAGCCGTCGGCGAGTGGATAGGCGAACCGGTACAGCTCGCCCTTCACGCCCTCCTCGTGGTCCACTTCCAGATCGCTGAGCGCGGTCCCGTCCTTGACGCACCAGTTGATCAGCCGCTCCGCGCGGTAGAGCAGCCCGTCGTCGTACAGGCGCACGAACGCCTCGCGCACGGCGCGCGAGGAAGCCTCGTCCATGGTGAAGCGCTCGCGATCCCAATCCAACGAGGCGCCCAGCGCGCGGTGCTGCTGAGCGATGCGGTTGCCGGACTGCTCCTTCCACTGCCAGACCCGCTTGAGGAACTCCTCGCGGCCCAGGTCATGGCGCGACTTGCCTTCGTTCTTCTGCAGCTCGCGCTCGACCACCATCTGAGTGGCGATGCCGGCGTGATCGATGCCCGGCATCCAGCAGACATTGAACCCGCTCATCCGCTTCCAGCGCGCGAGAACGTCCTCGATGGTGGCGGTCAGCGCGTGGCCGAGATGCAGCGAGCCGGTGACATTGGGGGGCGGCAGCACCATCGAGAACGGCGGCTTCTCGCTGACGTCCTCGGCGCGGAAGAACCCCTGCTGCTCCCACCACCGTGCCCAATGCGGCTCGACTCTCGCGGGCTCGTACCCCTTGTCGAGATCGTTCTCCACCCGCCGCTCGCTCATCGCGCGCGGGTAGATACCATATGGAAGCGCACAAACGTAGATGCCCAGCCGCCCTTGGCTCAGGCGTAGCGCCAAGCCACCTTCGGTGGCCGGCGGTGTCTGAGGCTCAGGCGTAGGCGCAAAGCCGCCTTCGGTGGCCGGCGGTGTCTGAGGCTCAGGCGTAGGCGCAAAGCCGCCTTCGGCGGCAGGCGGTGTCTGAGGCTCAGGCGTAGGCGCAAAGCCGCCTTCGGCGGCAGCGCCTAGGCGCCGCGTTCCTTGATCAGTCGCTCGAGCTCCTCGCGGATGATGGTTTCCGCCAGCTCGGGAACGACTTCCCAGGCGATCTTTTCGATCACTTCGCGGCTCGCCTTGGAGAGCGCGTCGCGCAAGAGCGCCTCGCCGCCGTCTCCGGGAGGCGGCACGACGCTGAGGGCCGGCTTGTGCGCCGAAGACGGAACCGGCCGCAGGGGCGTCGGCGCCGAAGCAGCGGATTCCTCCACCACTTCATCGACGTCGAGCGGGATGTCCTCCTCCTCGTCGAAAGCGGGAGGCTGCGGCGGTCGGGCTGCCGGAGGGGGTGGCCTCGGCGGAGGTGGGGATCTCGAGGGAGGAGACGAAGGTTGCGCGCCCTGGGGAGCGGGCGGACGTGAGGCGGGCGCCGCGGGCGGTCTTGCCGGCGGAGTCGACGGCCGCGCTGCCGTCGGCGGCGGCGCCGGCG
>DATBZA010000147.1:0-70705 GCA_036513415.1 Myxococcales bacterium
CACTTCACCCGTCAGCGACGAGAAGCGGTCCTTCTCCTGGAAGAACGCCTTCTGCGCCGTGAAGATGGCCTTGAGGTTTGCCTTCGCCTCGCTCTGCTTCGACCGCGCCTGGAACTTGATGAAGTTCGGGATCGCGATCGCCGCGAGGATGCCGATGATCGCAACGACGATCATCAGCTCAATCAGCGTAAAGCCTTTCTGGACGAGCTTCTTCATTGGGGTCTCCGTGGAAGAGCGACGGGACGAAGTTAGAGCAAGCCCCGAGCCAGGCAAGGAAAAGTCGTCGTTCCACGGAGTTCGCGGCGGTGCACCTGGGTGGGCATGGACAGGATCTGTCCCACGGGTGACAGGATTTGTCAGCCCACCCTGGACCACTTCCTGCGCATGGCAGACGCACCGGCGAGCGCCGCGGCGGCCCCGATCGCCAGCGCGGCTCCGGGCCAGAATCCGACGGGGACGAAGCGCAGCTCCACCGTGGTTGCAGCGGCGGGCAGGACCACGCCGACCGCGGCCAGGTCCACCTCCGCGACCGGAACGCGACGGCCGTCGATCTCCGCGCGCCATCCGGGATCGAAGTGTTCCCCGACGACCAGGAGCCCGGGCCCCTGCGCGCGCACGGTCATCCGCTCCGGCGTGCTTCGCTCGAGCCGGGCCGGAGCCGCCGTGCCTTCGACGGCCGCCGGCAGCCCTTCGCCGCGCA
The DNA here is from genome assembly GCA_036513415.1 of Myxococcales bacterium. Classification (GTDB taxonomy): domain Bacteria; phylum Myxococcota; class Myxococcia; order Myxococcales; family 40CM-4-68-19; genus 40CM-4-68-19. Next base: position 701 of record DATBZA010000147.1, read on the forward strand.
TCACCGCATCGCGCCGGACGTCGAATCCCGGACCGGCCACGCGCGCGAGCCCCTCGTCCATGTCGTCCACGCGCGTTCCGCGCGCGACCACGAACGCGCGCGAGAAGACCGGGTACTCGCGGACCCAGTAGCCGAAGCCGATCTTGTGGAAGTTGCGCAGACGCGCCTCGCTTGGCGTGAACGAGGCGGGCATCTCCACCGCGAAGCGGACCCCGAACAGGTTGAAGTAGGTCTCCGGTGTCTCGCGGATCCCGCGCACGTATCCGGGATCCCCGGCGGAAAAGTAGGACGACATCCCCTCGATGCCCGCGACCGAGTTGAACTGCGGCAGCAGGCCCTGGGCCATGCTCATGGTGACGGCCGCGCGCGGCGGGGGCCCCGGAAGACGCAGCGGATCCTTGTCGTTGACGAACAGGCGCCACCGGCCGGGGCTCGGACCCGCGCGCGCGCGCAGCCGCTCCGCCAGATCGAACGGCCCGCGCACGACCTCCCGCGGCGCGCTGTAGAGCAGGCCTCCACAGGAAGCGAAGACGGAGGCGGCGCAGCACACGGCGGCGAGCCCGGCCGCCGGGAGCTGGCGGCGCCACCGCCAGAGGGCCACCGTGCCCAGAGTGGCGGCGAGCCCGGCGCAGTCGAGCAGGCCCGCGCGGGCCTCTCGCCAGAAGGCGACCGAGAAGAGCAGGCGGTGCGTCTTGCCGTAGGCGGCGAAGTCCTGCGCGAGCTGCGGCGCGTTCCGCCCGATGAAGAAAGCGAGCGCCGCGGCGAGCGCCGCGAGAACCAACGCCGCCGCGGCGAGCCGGAACGCGGCGCGGCGGGTGCCGGCGAGGGCAAGATCGGCCCCCAGCGCGGCGGCGAGCGCGAACAGCAACGAAGCGGGGGCGGTCAGCTTCTCCGCGAAGCGAAAGATCCCGGACAGCGGGACGGGCGCGAACAGCACCCGGTCGATGCCCAGCGCGGTGCCGGTCGAGGCCAGGGCCAGGGCGCACGCACCCGCGAAGAGGAGCGTTCCCCTGCGGCGGGCGAACGCGCCAGCCAGGGCCAGCAGCAGGGCGGGCGCGCCGAGCACGATGGAATCGGCGAACGCCGCGCTGCCCTCGGTGAAGAACTCCGTGTAGGGAGAGGCGAGGGACTGCGCCTCCTCGAGCACCTCCGGCACATCGTCGAATGCGCGCGGCACCAGCAGGCCGGCGAGGCGCAGGGGATGGTTGGCGAACGTGGCGCGCTCGCGGTCGGTGAGCGGACCTGCGCGGCTGCTGCGGCGCAGCTCCACGACGGCGGGGAATACGGCCGGCGCGGCGAAGGCGATAGCCAGGGCGCCGCAGCAGGCGACCAGGGCCAGGTTCCGCAGGGCGCGGCGCGCTCGGGGACGCCATTCAATGGTGTCCCCGGCGATGTGGAGCGGGCTCCCCAGGCCGAGAGCGATCGCCCAGGCGCCCGAGAGCAACCCGGCGATCAGCATCGCCTGCGGCTCTCCCGCATAGGCGATGAGCGCGACCGCCGCGCCGGCCCAACCGAGCCGCTTCACCGAGGGATCCTCCACGCATCCGACCACCGCGTCGACGGCGATCGGCACGCTGCCCGCTCCGATCGAATACGGCAGGTTGGAGCCGGTCACGCTGATCAGGTAGCCGCATCCCGCGTAAGCGATGGCGCCCGCCAGCGACGCCCACGGGCTCGCTTCCAGGCGGCGGGCCAGCCGGTACGCCCCGATTCCGCCGAGGAGCGGACCCAGCAGGTGGTTCAGCTTGAACGCCAGATCGAACGGAAACGCCAGGTAGAGCAGCGTCGCCGGATGCAGCAGCCCCGACGTCACCTGCCCGAGGAGGGAGATTCCGCACTCCGTCAGCGGATCCCAGAAGGGCAGATGGCCGCCCCTGAGCTGCTGGGCGATGAAGAGCTTCACCGGGTAGTAGAGCCGCCCGGTGTCGCGGTAGTAGAGCTGCACCGCGGGATCGAGCGTCGGCGCGAAGAAGATCGCCAGCAGCGCGAGGCCGAGCAGGCACGGAGCGGCACGGCGGAGTCGGTCGCGCTCAATCACGATCGCGCCCACGTTAGCCGCTCTCCCCCGCGCGCGCGAGAAGTTGCCCGCCCCAGGCGGGGCACGCTACAGGAACGGAATGCAGGCGCCGGTGCGCGCGGATGCGCTGACCAAGACTTATCGGGTGGGCTTCTGGGGCCGCCGCGTGCGTGCCGTCGAGGACCTGTCGTTCGAGGTGCGCGCCGGAGAGATCTTCGGCCTGCTGGGGCCCAATGGGGCGGGCAAGACCACCACCCTGAAGATGCTGCTGGGCTTCGTGAAGCCCACCTCCGGGCACGCCTGGATCTCGGGCAACCGGGTCGGCACCGTCTCCTCGCGCCGCAGCCTTGGTTACCTTCCCGAGAACCCTGCCCTCTACGAGTTCCTGCGCGGGGACGAATACCTGATATTCGCGGGCCGCCTTGCCGGGCTCTCGCGGGCCGAGGCGCGGAAATGGGCCGCGGAGCTGCTCGAGCGGGTGGGGCTGGTGGGCCGCGCCGACCGCCCGATCCGCAAGTTCTCCAAGGGCATGGTGCAGCGTCTCGCGATCGCGCAGGCGCTGATCGGCGACCCCGGCATCGTCATCCTCGACGAGCCGATGAGCGGCCTGGATCCGATCGGTCGCAAGGACGTGCGCGACCTGATCCTGCAGCTCCGCGAGGAAGGCCGCACGGTGCTCTTCTCCACGCACATCCTCCCCGACGTCGAGGCGATCTGCGACCGCGTCGGAATCCTCGTCGAGGGCAGGCTCACCGATTGCGGGGCGCTCGCGGACCTAGTCGCGCCGGGGGCGCGGGCGGTCGAGCTGGTGGTCGAGAACGTCGCGGCCGACCTGGTCGAGAAGCTCCGCCAGGACGGCGCCCGCGTGCTCCGGCGCGACCGGGCCACCGTACTGACGTTTCCCGACGAGGCGCGCGCGCGCGCAGCGCTCTCGGCGGCGGTATCGTCGGGCGCGACGGTGGTCTCGCTGACGCCGCACCGCCGGTCGCTGGAAGAGCTGTTCGTTTCCCGCGCCCGCGGGAAGGCGGCGACCTCTTAGTGGGACAGTAGATGCAGGATCTCGCCCGCGGCCTGCCGGTGGCGTTCACGCTCTGGGTCTTCGCCGTCGGCGCCGTGGTCGGCAGCTTCCTCAACGTGGTGATCGCGCGGGTGCCGAAGGGGCGGAGCATCGTCTCGCCGGGAAGCCGGTGTCCGCGCTGCGGAAGCCCGATCGCCTGGTACGACAACATCCCGGTGCTCTCCTGGATCCTGCTCCGCGCGCGCTGCCGCAACTGCGGCCTCCCCATCAGCCCGCGCTATCCGCTGGTCGAGGTGTTGACCGGGGTGCTCGCCGTGGCCGTGGTCCAGAGGGTGGGTCCCAGCTGGACCGCGGTCGGGTACTTCGCCTTCGCCGCCACGCTGGTGGCGCTGGCATATATCGATCTCGACACCTGGCTGCTGCCTCACCAGATCACCTGGCCCCTGCTGGCGCTCGGCCTGGCTTCGCCGCTCTGGAATCGCGAGTTGACCTGGATCGAGTCCTTCATCGGAGCTGCCGCCGGTTTCGCGCTGTTCGCGGCCATCGCCCTCCTCGGCGAGAAGGTCCTCAAGCGCGACACGATGGGCTGGGGCGACGTGTGGCTCCTCGCCGCCATCGGCGCCTGGCTCGGGTGGCCCGCGCTCCTGCCGGTCGTCCTGCTCTCGGCCGTCCAGGGGGCCGTCGTCGGCAGCGTCCTGCTGGCCCTGCGGCGCGAGCCCGACCGGGCGCCTCCGCCGGACCCGGTCACCCCCTCGAGCGACGACGACTGGGTGCCGCCGAAGCACGCGGTCCCCTACGGCCCCTTCCTCTCGCTCGCGGCGCTCGAGTACCTCTTCTTCGGCGATCGCCTCGTCACGGGGTGGAACCACTTGCTGTTCCGGCTGCTCTCGTGACGGGCGAGCGCGCCAGCCTGCGCCTGAGGCTCCTCGCCATCGTGGTGGCGGCGGCGATGGTCCCGATCGCACCGCTCACCATCGTGCTGCTGCTCCAGGTCCGCGACGCCCTCTACGCGCGCGGCATCGCCGACGCGCGCGCGCGTCTCGCCGACGTCCTCCAGCGGTGCTCCGGCGGCACCTGTCCCGACGCCGCGGGGGTGAGGAGGATCGACCGGCCGTGCACGGCCCGCAGCGAGCGGGTCGGCGAGCTGCTCGTGCTCTGCGAGGACGTTCCAGGAGGCGGCATCCAGCTCCGCCAGGATCTCCGGCCCATCCGCGAGCAGCTCGCCACGCTGGACCGCCGCATCCTCGCCGTGCTCGCCCTCTTCGTGGGCCTGCTGGTCGCGATCGCGGTGTGGCTGCTGGAGCGGGGGGTCGGGCGCAGGCTGGAGCGGATCGACGCGGCGCTGGAAGCGGTCGGGGCGGAGCAGCAGGGTCCGAATCTCTTGCCCGAAGGCGGCGACTCGGTCGGTCGCGTCGGGGCCGCGGTCAACCGGTTGGCGCAGCGGCTGCGAGACGAGCGCGGCAGGACGCGGTCGCAGATCGAGGCGCTCGAGGCGGCGAACCAGGAGCTGCGCGAAGCGCGGGAGGACCTGGCTCGCAGCGAGCGGCTCGCGAGCGTGGGACGCCTCGCCGCCGGCGTTGCTCACGAGGTGGGGAACCCGGTCTCCGCCCTGATCGGCTACGCCGCCCTGATGCGCGAGCGGATCGCCCAAGGGAAGGACGTCGCGGGCTACACCGAGCGGATCGAGCGCGAGGCGTCCCGCATCGACCGGATCCTCCGGGACCTGCTCGAGCTGGCGCGCCCTCCCGCCGCGCTGCAGGCCATCGATCTGCGCCGGGCGGTCGAGGTCGCGCGCGGCGCGGTGGCGCCGCAGCATGCGAAGGTCGCCTTCGAGACGACCCTGCCGCCGGATCTGCCGCCGGTGCGGGGCGACGAGCACTACCTTTCGCAGGTGTTCGTGAATCTCATGACCAACGCCGCGCGCGCCGGAGCGTCGCGCGTGCGAGTGTCGGCGCGGGCGGCGGACGGCGGAGTCTGGGTGGAGGTGGAGGACGACGGGAAGGGCATTCCGGCGGAAGTGCTTCCGCGGCTGTTCGAACCGTTCTTCACCACCGCCGCGCCGGGGGAGGGCAGCGGGCTCGGTCTTGCCCTCTGTCACGCGACGATGGAGCGGTTCGGCGGGAGCATCGCGGCGCGGAACCGGGGCGGCGTCCGCGGCGCCGTCGTCGAGCTGCGGTTCGTCAGCGGATCTGCTCGGCCCGGAGCGTGATCGGATCGAGCACGAACGCCGGCCGGTCGGGAAAATGCGGCAGCAGCTCCGCGTTGCGCGCGCCCTTGTCGATCGCGCGCACCAGGTCGGCCTTCAGCAGATCTGGCTCGTTGTAGGTGAGGTCGGCGTTGCCGTCCCAACCGGGGGGATACCGGATGAACACCAGCGCGCGGCGCTGGCGCAGCCACTCGAAGGCGGGCTCCCAGCGGGCGTAGACCCAGCCGCGCTCCGCCGCGTGTCCCAGGACCAGGCGCAGCTCGCCGGCGATGTCCACCGCCGTCCACACCAAGGGAAGCGCGAGCAGGCAGCAGGCGGCGAGCGCGAGCGGCCGCCGCAGGCGCAGCGCCCCGCGCACCGCCATCTCCGCGCCGGCCGCGGCGGAGAGCGCGAGCCAGGGATAGAGCTCGAGGTGGTAGATGGCCCCGCCGTAGTGAAAGGTCAGCGACGCGGCGAAGAACGCGAGCGCGAACACCGACGACGCCCACAGCGGCGTCCAGAACAGCCCGGCCACGGCGAACGGGACCACCGGCCAGGCCGGGGCGAGGTCGGCCACGATGCGCAGCCGCCGCAGCGTCTCGGCCGGCAACCGCCGCCAGGTGTGCTTGCGGCGCTTCTCCAGGAATCCGTCGTAGAGCACACCGAGATGCGCCGGGAACTCGCGCTCGGCGCGCACTTCGCGGACGGGGCCGATCCCCGGTCCGTCGAAGGGCGTGTACTGGCGGGCGTAGAGCGCCCAGGGCGGCGTCGTCCAGGAGCCCGTCGCCGCCTTGCAGACGATCCCCATCCCGATCGCGCCGGCCAGGAGCGGCGGCAGCGCCCAGGCGAGCGTTCGCACCGGGACGCGACGGCGTAACCGCACCAGGACCGCCGCGCCGGTGACCAGCGCGGCGAGCCCGGTGAATGGCCGCACCAGCCCCGCGAAGACCACGCAGCAAAAGAGCGCGGCGACCCGGCCCGCGGACGGCTTCCGCTCCAGGGCAAGCGCGGCGACGAGCAGCGCGGCAACCACCGCCACCGACGTGCTCTGGGACAGGTAGCTGGCGAAGAAGGGAAAGACGTCGGTGGCGCCCAGCAGCAGGACCGGCGCCAGCAGGGAACCGGCCCGCGTCAGGCCCGCGAGGCGCGCCGCCGCGAAGAGCAGCGCAGCGGTGGCGCCGAGCAGGAGACAGGGCGCGAGCCAGGGCGCCCCCAGGGCCTCGAACGGCGCGAGCACCGCGGCGTGCCCCGGGAGGTACTTCGCCGCGAACCGCGGGGTGACCAGGATGTGCGCCGCCTCGAAGAACTCCGGCAAGGGCGGAGCAGGGTACGTGAGATGCCCGGACGCCAGGGTCTTCGCCTGGAACAGGTAGACGAACTCGTCTTCTGTGTTGGGCCGGGCACCCCACTTGCCGCTGGCGAACGTCTGCATGCAAAGCAACGTTCCAGCCAGCAGGAGCAACGCGGCGCAGAGCGCGTCGACGCGCCCGGGGGGCGGCGCGCCGCCTACAGCGACCTGCATTCGAGCACCTCCCGCTTTCTTGCCCAGGTCGCCAAGCGAACCGTACAGTCCAGCGCATGCGAGTCGCCGCGCAACTGGAGCCCGCGGCAATCGAGCTCACCGTCCTCATGCCTTGCCTGGACGAGGCGAGGACCGTAGGCACCTGCGTGGGCAAGGCGATCGAGGCCTGCCGCGCGGCCGGCGTCGACGCGGAAGTGCTCGTCGCCGACAACGGCTCGCAGGACGGCTCGCCCGAGTTGGCCCGCGCTGCGGGCGCGCGCGTCATCCACGTCGCGGAAAAAGGCTACGGCGCCGCCCTGCGCGCGGGGATCGAGGCCGCCCGCGGCCGATTCATCGTGATGGGAGACGCCGACGACAGCTATGAGTTCGAGGACGTCCCGCGCTTCCTCGCCCGCCTGCGCGCGGGCGACGAGCTGGTGATGGGCTCGCGGTTCCGCGGAACCATCCACCCGGGCGCGATGCCCTTCCTCCACCGGTTCCTCGGCAACCCGGTCCTCACCTGGATCCTCAACCTGTTCTTCGGCGCCGGCATCACCGACGCCCACTGTGGCATGCGCGGTTTTTCCCGCGCCGCCGTCCGCTCGCTCTCCCTGCGCAGCGCCGGGATGGAGTTCGCCAGCGAGATGGTGATCCGCGCCGCCCAGGAGAAGCTGCGCATCGGCGAGGTGCCCACCAGCCTGAAGCCCGACGGCCGCGGCCGGAGGTCCCACCTGCGAACCTGGCGGGACGGCTGGCGCCATCTCCGCTTCATGCTCCTCTTCAGCCCGCTCTGGCTGTTCTCCGTTCCGGGGCTCGCCGCGACCGGACTGGGCCTCGTGCTCACGGTCGCCGTCGCCGTGACGCGCGTCGAGCTGTTCGGGCGCGTGCTTCACACCCACTTCGCTCTCCTGGGCAGCGCTCTCGCCATCCTCGGCCTCCAAGTTACGCTGCTCGGGGTCTTCGCCAAGACCGTGTTCGTCCTGGACGGCGTCGGACGCAATGCCGCGATCCAGCGGCTGATCGCGGGATACCGGCTGGAGCTGGCGCTCCTGTTCGGCGCCGCCGCGGTCTTCGCAGGGCTCTGCATCGACGGGCGCATTCTCTGGCTCTGGCTCCGCTCGAACGGTGGCGCGCTCGACGAGGCGATCACCAACCTCGCCATCATGGGCGGAACGTTGCTCGCTCTCGGCGTCGAGGTCATCTTTTCCGCCTTCTTCCTCAGCATCCTCAAGGCCTCGCGCGAGCGGCGGTGGGCATAGATGGGTGAGCAGCAAGCGGGCGCACTTCCTGCCCGCACAGGTACATGGATGCGGTTCCCGATCAGCGCCGCGCTCGTCACGGCGATCTCGGGAATCGCCCTCGGAGGCCTCTCGCTGGTGCTGGCCCAGCCGCTCCCTTCGGGAGGGCCGGTCGCGCCGCACATCTTCGAGTACCTGTTCTTCCGCAACGAGCCGCAGGCCGCCTGGCTGGCCATCGCGGTGGTGCTCGGGAGCGCCGCCCTTGCCCGCTGGGGACGCGTGCCGCGATCCGTGGTCTCGCGGCTGGCGGCGGATCCGCGCGCCTTCGTCGCCGGCGTGACGCTGATCCTCGCCGCCGCGGCGCTCCTCGTCTACCGCGCGCACCCGCTCTCGATGGACGAGTACGCCCCGCTGTTCCAGGCCCGCGTGTTCGCGCGCGGCCGGCTCACGGGCCAGGTCCCTCCCGACCTGGTGCCGAGGCTCGTTCCTCCCTTCCGCTGGTTCATCGAAGCGGCACCGTCGGGAGCGATGCTGTCCGCGTACTGGCCCGGGTTCGCGCTCCTCCTCACGCCGTTCGTCTGGATCGGTTGCCCCTGGCTCCTCAATCCGCTCTTGGGAGGAGCGACGCTGCTGCTGGCCTGGCGTCTTGCCGGACGCCTCTGGCCGGGCACGAGCGCGGCGGGCTGGGCGGTGCTCTTCACCGCGGCGTCGCCGGCCTTCTCGGTCAACGCGATCTCGTTCTACTCGATGGCCGCGCACCTGGCGGCGTCGCTCTGCTTCGCCGCCCTCGTGATCGAGGAGCGGCTCTTTCTCGCGGGCCTGGTCGGCTCTCTCGCCGTCGCGCTCCACAACCCGCTGCCGCACACGCTCTTCGCGCTACCCTGGATCATCTGGCTGGCGTGGCGGCCTGGGCGCCTCAGGAACCTCCTGGTATTGGCTCTGGGCTACATGCCCGGGGTCATCGTGCTGCTCGGCGGCTGGATATGGTGCCGCGCCCGCGTCACCCATCCGGTGGAGACGCGGGGCGGGGTCTTCGAAGGCCTGCTGGTGCTCGGCCGCAGCGTTTTCGCCGCGCCGTCGCTCGATCTCCTGCTCGCGCGGACGATGAACGTTGCCGAGCTTGCGTCCTGGGCGGTGCCCCTCCTGGTCCCGCTCGCGGTCCTCGGTTTCGTCCGCTGCCGGGCCGACGTTCGGGTGCGGCTGCTCGCGCTCTCCTCTCTCTTGACGCTCGCCGGCTACGCGTTCGTCGTCTATGATCAGGGACATGGATGGGGCTTCCGCTATTTCCACGCCGCGTGGGGAGCCCTGCCTTTGCTCGCGGCCGGCGGCCTGGAAAGCGCGGAGACCACGCCAACCTTGCGCAAGCTGGCCCTCGCCGCCGCCCTCTTTGGCCTGGTGCTCTGCACGCCGCTGCGGTTCCGGCAGGTGCGGACGTTCATCGACGCGCACCTGGCACAGGTCCCTCCGACGGCGGGAGGAGGCCGGCAGACGGTGGTGTTCATCGACGTGGGTCGCGGCTCCTACACCATGGACCTGGTGCAGAACGATCCTTTCCTCGAGGGGGACCGGTGGATGCTGATCAGCTTCGGTGAGCTGGCGGACCGGAGCTTCATGCGCGCCTTCTTCCCCAGCGCGAGGCGAACGGCCGCAGGCGCGTACGGCTCCGTCTGGCAGGTCGATTGATGGCGATCGGTCCGGCCGTCCGCCGCCTACTCGGCCCGCTCGAGCCCAAAGTCGCGCGCCTCTATCGCGACGCGTTCTTCGACGTGGGCGCTTTCGCGCGCGCGGTGCGGTCGTGGACCGACGCGGCGCGGATCCTCGAAGTGGGTTGCGGGGACGGTCTCGCCACCGAGGAGCTCCGGCGCGTGTTTCCGCAGGCGGAGATCACCGGGATCGACATCCAGCCCGCGCCAGGCAAGCTCTTCCGGGGCGATCGCGCCGGGGTCACGTTCCTCAGCGGCCACCTGGGCGATTTCGTGGAGCGCAACCGGGGCAGGTTCGATCTGGTGGTGATCTGCGACGTCGTGCACCACGTTGCACCCACGGAGCGCGCGGACTTGCTGCGCAGTGCCGGCCGGGCCCTGCGCGAGGGAGGAGGCCTGGCGCTCAAGGAATGGGAGCGGCTTCCCAACCTGGCGCACCTGGGCGCATGGATCTCCGACCGGTTCATCACGGGCGCGCAGGTCCGATTCGAGACCGCGCCGGCGCTCCGCCAGCTCGCGATCGAGGCGCTGGGGGACAGCCCGGTCGAGCGCGAGGTCCGGTTTCCGCCCTGGCGGAACAACCTGGGGCTCTTCATCCGCCCGCGCCGCCGTTGAGGTGCGCGCCCCGAAGATGCAGGCGAGCGCGGATGCGCTCGACGATGCGCGAATCACGGACGTAGCGCGCACAGCCCACCGGTCCCAACCGGGCCAGCGCTCCGACTACCGGCGGCCAGCGCACCGCCGTGCCGCTGGCGGCTGCCGCCAGCGCCAGATTCAACTCGAGGGAAAAGCGTGCCGCCCGCCGGGCCGCCACTGGCGCAGCCCCACCATGCCGGTCGAGCACCGCTTCGAGCTGCCGCCGGCGATCGGCGAGGTCGGTCCGGACCACGGTCTGGGATCCGGCATGGACGCGAAACCCGGCGAGCGGGGAGTCGAAGTACCGGATTGCGCCTGCGCGTCCCAGCCGGAGCCAGAAGTCCCAGTCGGCCGTGTACCAGAGCGACTCGTCCATGGCGCCCGCGCGCAGGGCGGCTTCCCGGGCGAACACCGGGGCGGGAGCGGCGATGAAGTTCTGCACGATCAGGCGTTCGGCGAACAGGGCCGGATCCACCTCGCCCGCAGGCAGCGGGCACCGCCAGGGTCCGAGGCGATTTCCACCTGGCCCGACGTAGAGCGCGGGGTGCAGGACCAGGGCAGGCCCGAACGCGGCTTCCCGCTGGATCGCGGCCAGCCGACCGGGAAACCAGAGGTCGTCCTGGTGCAGGAAGCAGGCGTACTTGCCGCGGGCCTCGCGCAGGCCGGCGTTGGTCGCCGCCACCCAGTTGCCGCCGCGGTCGCGCGCGATGCGCCGCAAGGGCAGCAACCGCTCCCACGCGCGCAGGATCTCCGGGCTCCCGTCGGACGAGCCGTCGTCGACCGCGATGACTTCGTAACCGTCGGTGCCCTCGCGCCGTACGCTCTCCAGCGCCTCCGGAAGGTAGCGCTCGCCGTTCCACACCGGCATCACGATCGAGAGCCACGGCTCGCGTGCGGCCATCCTTCAGCGCACCCGCTTCCCGGCAATGGTGACGAACTCGTTGTACTTGAAGACCGGGCCCGCCAGCCGGGGGAGCGGAAACGAGTAGCGGACCTGGACGCGAAGCCCGGCGCCGCGGAGGAGTCCCCCGACGGCATCGAAGTCCATGAACTCCACGTGGGTCGGATCGGAACGAAAGCCCGCTTCCTGCGGAGTGATCGCCACCACCCGCCCCGCGTCAGCCAGCAGATCGAGGTATCCGCGGACCAGCTCCGTCGCTTGCCCGGCTCGCATGTGCTCGAGGACGTGCGAGAAGAGGAGCGAGTCGAACCGTCCCGGCGTTGCCCGGGGGGAGGCGCGGAGCTCCTCGGGCGTGAACGCCTCCAGACCGCGCCCCCGCGCGATCTCCACCGCCCGCCGGTTGTGATCGACGCCAATGCTGGAGCCGCGCAGGTGGTCGAGGTTGCGGCCGATCCCGCAGCCGACCTCGAGCACGAGCCCCAGCCGGAGGCGGCGCAGGTGCGAGCGGTACGGGCGCTGGACGTCGAGAAGCCGCTTCCACCAGGCGCTCTCCGCAGTGAGCCTCTGCTCGGCATACCCGGCTTCCTCGGTGCTCATTTCATGCGCTCAGCCGCCGCGGGACGCTGCGCAGGCCGCTGGCGCCGGTCTCCTGCGCCCGGTCGCCCTGCTCGTGGTACTCCGCGTCCTCGTTCACGCGCCACAGATCGTACAGCGGGCCGCCGCCCAGGATGTTCTTCACGCAGAGCATGGCCGTCATCATGGCGTGGTCCTGGTTGTTGTACTTGTGCATCCCGTTCCGTCCCACCAGGTGCAGCGTGGGAAAGCGGGCCTCGAGCTCGCGCCGGATCCTCTCCACGTTTTCGGCATAGCCGTCATCGTAGACGGGATATGCCTTCGGCTGGCGCACGACGCAGCCGTCGACCACGTCCAGGGCGGAAGCGAGGCCGATCTGCTGGATCTCCCGCTTGCCCAGGTCGATCAGCTCCGCGTCGCTCAGGGTCCAGAGGCCGTCGCCCTCGAAACAGAAGTACTCCAGGCCGTAGCAGGCCATCGACGGATCCGGCACCATCTCCGGCGACCAGGACTTGAAGTTCTGCACGCGCCCGACCTTCACCTTCGGGTCGTGGATGTAGATCCAGTTGTCGTCGAAGACCTTCCGGTCCTTCAGGATCAGCACCACCGTGAGGAAGTCGCGGTAGCGCAGCCGCGCGGCGGCGGCGCGCGTCTCCTCCTCGATGCGAGGAGTGATTCCCAGGACCAGCTCGCGCAGAGGCGCCGAGGAGATCACGTGCGCCGCGCGGGTCTCGTGCCGGGCGCCCGCACGATCGACGTGAGTGAGCGTCCATTCGCGCCGGCCGGCGTCGAAGAAGCAGCCCACCACCTTCTCTCCCATGCGCACCGCGCCGCCCATCTCGCGCACCCGGCGCGCGCACGCTTCCCAGATCATCCCCGGCCCCTTGCGCGGGTAGCGGAAGGAATCGATCAGCGTCTTGATCACCGCGGACTTCTGCTTCGGCTTGCTCGCGGGCAGGAGCGCGTTGCGGATGGCGGCGCCGAGCGAGAGCCCCTTGATCCGCTGCGCCGCCCAGTCGGCGGAGATCTCCTTGCAGCTCATTCCCCACACCTTCTCGGTGTAGGTCCTGAAAAACATTCCGAAGAGCCTGCGGCCGAACTGGTTGCTCACCCAGTCCTCGAAGCTCCTCGGGTCGCGCACGGGAAAAAGCCGCGCCCTCAGATACGAGAGCACGCACCGCGCCGATTCGACCAGCCCCAGCTTGAGCAGCGCATCCGCCGCGCGGAGCGGGTAGGCGAAGAACTTGCCCCGGTAGAAGATGCGGGACGAGCGCGGCCTCTCGAGCAGGTCGTTGGGAAGCAGCTCCGTCCAGAGGTCCTCCACCTCCTTCGACTTGGAGAAGAACCGGTGCCCTCCGATGTCGAAGTGGTAGCCCTTGTAGCTGGCCGTTCGCGCGATGCCGCCGACCAGCCCGGGGTCGGCCTCGATCACCGTGACCGGGACGCCTTCCTTGGAGAGCAGATACGCAGCGGTGAGCCCGGCCGGGCCGGCGCCGATGATCGCGACCGTCTTTCCGCTCATGTGCGCTCATTGTCGCCCGCGCCTGCCGCGCCTGCCAAGGAAACATCCCCGGGAGGAAGCGTGCACCCGTGGCGAATCCGCATACACTGTATGCATGCGGCGCGTCCTGATCGCGGATGACGAGGAATCGATCCGCCACGTGCTCACCGAGCTGCTCCACGAGCGCGGCTACGAAGTGCGCGCGGTGGCCGACGGCGAGGAGGCGATGCGCGAGCTGACCTCGCGCGACTACGACGCGCTGGTCACCGACGTGCGGATGCCAAAGATGAACGGTCTCGATCTGGTCCGGGAGGCCCAGAGCGCGTCTCCAGAGACGACGATCATCGTGATGAGCGCGTACGGCTCACACGACCTGGCGATCGAGGCGATGAAGGCGGGCGCGTACGACTATCTCGGCAAGCCCTTCCGCCCCGACGAGGTGCTGCTGGTCCTGCGCAAGGCCGAGGAGCGCGAGCGGCTTCGCCGCGAGAACCTCCGGCTGCGGCAGGAAATGTTGCGCGGCGCTCCGCAGCTGGTCGCGGAGGGGCCGACCATGAAGGACGTGCTTCGCGTGGTGCACAAGGTCGCGCGCGCGCCGACCACCGTGCTGATCGAGGGCGAGAGTGGGACCGGGAAGGAGCTCGTCGCCCGCGCCCTGCACGACCTGTCGCCCCGCGCCGAGCGCGCCTTCGTGGCCGTGAACTGCGGCGCGATCCCGGCGCAGCTGATCGAGAGCGAGCTGTTCGGCCACGCCAAGGGGGCTTTCACCGACGCCAGCGTCGCCAAGCGCGGCCTTTTCGAGGAGGCGGACGGGGGGACGCTGCTGCTCGACGAAATCGGCGAGCTCCCGATGCCGGTCCAGCCGACCCTGCTGCGGGCCATTCAAGAAAGCGAGGTGCGCCGGGTCGGCGACGCGCGGCCGACCCGCGTGGATGTGCGCCTGCTGGCGGCCACGAACCGGGACCTGGCCGCCGAGGTGCAAGCGGGGCGCTTCCGCGAGGACCTCTACTACCGCCTCAACGTCGTCCAGGTGCGGCTGCCGCCGCTGCGGGACCGGCAGGACGAGATCGCGGCCATCGCGGATCAGCTGCTCGCGCGCCACGCGAAGCGGATCGGGATCGCCACCCGGCGCCTCTCGCCACAGGCGCTGGAGCTGCTGCAGCGCTACCGCTGGCCCGGGAACGTTCGCGAGCTGGAGAACGCGCTCGAGCGGGCGCTGGTGCTCTCGGACGACGAGGAGATCGGGCCCGAATCGCTGCCGGACGCCGTGCAGCGCGCGGTCCCCCCGGAGCCGCCGCCGGCGCAGCTCAATGCCGACGATCTCTCGGTCAAGCGCGCGCAGCGCGTGCTCGAGGCGGACCTGATCCGGCGCGCGCTCGAGCGCACGCAGGGGAACCGCACTCGCGCGGCGGAGCTGCTCGAGCTCTCGCCGCGCGCGCTGCTCTACAAGATCCGCGAATACGGTCTCGAGTAGCCCCGGCCGCCGAAGGCGGCTTAGGGGCTATGCTTGAGCGCCAGTCACATCCGGCCGCCGACCGCGGGGCGTCGCTTCATCTGCGCTTAAGATCAACCGCAGAGCACGCCGAGCACGCAGAGGCGAAAAAGTCGACTCGAGTCATCTCTTTTATTGGGTTGGTCTCGTGCCACCCCGCGGCCGGAGCAACTCCGGGGCGCGGCAGTGGCGAGACGGTCATCACCCCCCAAATCTCTGCGTGCTCTGCGGTTGATCTGAAGCGGTAGTTACTTGATCGCGGGAGGTCTGCCCAATTCAATTTCAGCCACACTCACGGGCTGCGCGAGCCTTCGCAACTCGTTCCGGAATTTCCGGAACGACTTCGGCGAAGGCTCGGCTGCCCGTGAACCCGAACGGCTCTGTAGTAAAAGCCCGGGGTCGATGCGAAGCGAAGGTCCGGTTCGCCAGCAGGGTAGCGGTTGATTTGGGCAGACCTCCCGGCCGACCAGGGACCAGCACACGGCGGCCTGTGCTCCGGGCTCCTCATGATCTGTGGCGTTGTGAACTCGTTCCAGAAATTCCGGAACGAGTTGCCTGCGGCATGCCATCTCCCCGCCCTCATGAACAGCCAATCGCAGCTCGCGTCGGCAGAGCGCTCGGATTCACGACCTGCGCCGCTTCGTCCAACTCGTTCCCGAAAATGTGCTTCGACGATTCAGCCAGCGCAGCTGCGAGATGATCGCTGTTGACGGCCCTAATGATCGTGTGCCCGGGAGATGTGACGGATCATCATTTGGGCAGACCTTCCCGCGGGTCCCGGCACGGCAACCGCAAAGCTCCGGGTCTCATTCCGGTCAGGCCGGTCCATTTTGAACTCGTTCCGGAAATTTCGGAACGAGTTGCCGCGGGACCACCACAACCGGCGCGCGCCCGGCCCCCACGAACAGCCAAAGACGGCTCGCGGCGGTAGAGCGCTCGGATTCACGGACTGCGCGAGCCTTCGCAGGCTCAGGGGCCATGCTTGAGCGCGAGTCACGCCGGCCGCCGAAGATCGACCGCGAGTCAGCCGGGTGCCCGAATGCAGTGCGGCGGGGTGCGCGCAACTGCGTCGCCGCACCACGTTTGGTCCTCCTGAAATGTAGCTCCTATGGAAGCAAAGCAGGCGCAATGACGGGTCAATGAGGGGTCATTGACGGCTCAACGCGGCCGGTTCCTTGACTGCCTACACGATGCCAAAGCAAGGATGAATCACTGCTCGCGGAGGGGCCGCGTGAATCGAGTTCAGAAGTTCCGGGAAGCAGCGTTGATGGCGAAGGCGGAGCTGGCTCGCAAGGCCGGCGTCTCCGAGTCGACCGTCGACCGGATCGAGGCCGGCCACGACTGCCGGATGGAGACCAAGCGCAAGATCCTCATCGCGCTCGGTCTCAGCATCCAGGAGAGCGGAAAACTCTTCCCCCGCCACAACGGCGCGACGCGGCTGCGCGTGGGGAGACCGTGATGATGGAAGTTTTTGGCGACATCTCTTCCGATGCTAGCGTCGACCCAGGGCCGCTGACGTCCAGAGAGGGGGGCTGACGGCCATGGCCAAGAGCAAGCTCGCGCTCGGACTCGACATCGGCTCGTCTTCGGTGAAGCTGGTCCAGCTGAAGGAGGCGAAGCGCGGCTACATCCTGGAGGCGTTCGGGGTCGCCGCGCTGCCGCCCGAGGCCATCGTCGACGGCGCGCTGATGAACTCGACGGCCATTGTCGAGGCCATCCGCGGGCTGGTGTCCCAGTACAAGCTGAAGAACCGCGAAGCCGCCATCGGGGTCTCCGGACACTCGGTCATCATCAAGAAGATCAGCATGCCGAAGATGACCCAGGAGGAGCTCGAGGAGAGCATCCAGTGGGAGGCGGAGCAGTACATCCCCTTCGACGTCAAGGACGTGAACATCGACGTGCAGATCCTCACGCCGCCCGACGTGGACACGGGCACGGGCCAGATGGACGTGCTCCTGGTGGCGGCGAAGAAGGACATGATCAACGACTACACCTCGGTGGTGTCGGAGGCGGGCCTGACGCCGGTGGTGGTCGACGTCGACGCCTTCGCGGTGCAGAACTCGTTCGAGGTCAACTACGAGCTGCCCAAGAACGAGACCATCGTGCTGGTCAACGCCGGCGCGAGCGTCTGCAACATCAACGTGCTGGCGAACGGGCTGACCACCTTCACGCGCGACGTGACGATGGGCGGCAACCAGTTCACCGAAGAGATCCAGAAGCAGCTCAACGTCAGCTACGACGAAGCCGAGAAGCTGAAGGTGGGAGGCGACGCCGCCCAGGACTCCGACTCCGTGGTCCCGCAGGAAGTGGAGCGCGTCATCCAGGGCGTGGCCGACCAGATGGCCGGCGAGATCCAGCGCTCGCTCGACTTCTACACCGCCACCGCCGCCGACTCGCACATCGCGCGGCTCTACCTCTCCGGCGGCACCGCCAAGATCCCCGCGCTCTTCAAGGTGATCGAGCAGCGGGTGGGCGTGCCCGTCGAGATCCTCAACCCCTTCAAGGGCGTGGAGATCGACAACCGCCGCTTCGACCCCAACACCGTGATGGACGTCGCTCCTTCGGCGGCCGTCGCCATCGGGCTTGCCTTGCGCAAGTCGAACGAGCGGTAGGAGGACGCGCCGATGATCCACATCAACCTCCTCCCGGTCCGCGCGGCGAAGAAGCGGGAGTTCGGCCGCCAGCAGCTGGTGCTGTTCGTGCTGCTGCTGGTCCTGGCCGGCATCGGCAACTACTTCGTCTACAACCGCTTCGAGTCGGAGCTCCGGTCGCTGGACAAGCAGATCGCCACCACTCGCGCCGAGATCGCGCAGCTGGAGAAGACCATCGGCGAGGTGAAGTCGATCAAGGACGACAAGAAGGCGCTCGAGGACAAGCTGAAGATCCTCGACACCTTGAAGAAGGGACGCACCGGGCCGGTGAAGGTGCTGGACGAGCTCGCCAGCGTGGTCCCGCAGAAGGTGTGGATCATCGAGTTCTCCGAGCAGAACGGCGGAGTGTCGATCACCGGCCAGGCGGTCAACTACGAGGACCTCTCGACGTTCTCCAAGAAGCTGAAGGCGTCGACGCATTTCAGCAACATCACCATCAAGGGCGCACGGCAGCGGGCGGACGGGACCGTGGACTGGGTGATCACCTGCACCGCGAACTACTCGGCCTGAGGCGATAGAGAATGGCTCTCTCCGGACAGGATGTCCTCAACGCGGTCAACAAGATGCCCCTCGGCCACAAGGTCGGGGTGGTGGCCGGGTTCGTGATCCTTCTCTCCGCCACCAACTGGTACTTCTTCATCGACCCGATGCAGACGCAGATCACGCAGCGGCAGGGCCAGCTGCGCGCGCTCGAGGACGAGCTGATCCAGAAGCAGTCGATCGCCAACAACCTGGCGCAGTTCAAGCACGAGAAGGAGATCCTGGAGCGGCGCCTGGCCCAGGCCCTCACCGAGCTGCCCAACGAAGCGAACATCGACGACCTGATCCGCTCGCTCTCCGAGATCGGCACCAAGAGCGGGCTGACCATCAACAGCATCGACCCGCAGGCGGAGCAGCGGCAGAGCTTCTACGCCGCGATCCCGATCGTGATGTCGGTCACCGGCAACTACCACGAGATCGGCGTCTTCCTCGACGCGCTCTCCAAGCTCGCCCGCATCGTGAACGTCACCAACATCAAGATGGGACAGCCTCGGGTCACCTCCGAGAAGCTGATCGTGAACGCGACCTACGTCGCCACCACCTTCCGCTTCCTGCCGGAAACCACCCCGCCGAAGGCCGCGAAATGAGCCGCCTCCCCTTCATCGCCGGTTGCGCCGCGTTGCTGGCCGCGGGCTGCGGGAGCCCGCCGCCGCCGCCGCGGCGCGCCCCGGCGGCGGCTGCAGCAGCGCCCAAGCCGGTCAGCGACGACGAGATCAAGGCGCAGCTACCGGCAAACATCTATGTGTACTCGCCGATCGGCAAGCGCGACCCGTTCCAGAACCAGTCGGTGACGCAGCAAGGGTTCGGGCGAGCACACTCGAACCCGGGACGGGTCAAGACTCCGCTGGAGAAGTGGTCGCTGGACCAGCTCAAGCTCTCGCTGACGGTGACCGGAACCGCCACGCCGATGGCGATGGTGGAGGATCCCGATCACCGCGGCTGGCCCGTCCGCCTGGGCGACTTCATCGGCCAGAACGGCGGCAAGGTCACGGGGATCCACCGCGATGAGATCGTGGTCACCGAGACGATCACGGACCACTCGACCGGGCGCGTGTACCCGCAGAACGTCAAGCTGGCGGTTCCCGTCACCCGCGAGGAAGAAAGGGACTTCAAGGCGCTCCAGGAAGGCGAGCGCCTCGGCGTCGCCAGGGGGGAGCAGTGATGCGCGGCGCGATTCGGAAGGAGAAATGGATGGCCACCCATGTGTTCCTCACCGCGGTGCTGCTGACGGGCGCTTCTCTAGCCCGTACGGCTGCCCCGGTGAAGGTGACCTCCGTGGAGGAGAAGGGCGGAAAGCTCTTCATCCATGCCACGGCGAAACCGGAGTTCACCGTCTTCAAGCTGTCGGGACCGCCCCGCGTGGTCATCGACCTGAACGGGGGTGACGTCACCGCCGCCGCAAAGCCGGTCGAAGTCCACCGGGACGGCATCGCGGGCTGGAGCGCCGCCCAGTTCGACGAGGGGGACACGCGCGTCGGGCGCATCGTGGTCACGCTCCTTTCGGACCAGAAGTACGACGTCTCGTCGGACGGCACCGACCTGGTGCTCACGGTGGGCGAGCCGAACGCGGCGCCGGCGGTGGCACCGGCGGCGGACCCCAACCTCGTGCTGTCACGCGAGGACGTGCAGGAGGTGCGGAATCCCGCGCACAAGCTCGGACAGGTCACGGTGGTGGAGAAGGATGGGAGCGCCCTGGTTCATCTCAAGGCGGATGGGGAGATCGGCTGGATCGGGATCATCGAGCTGAAGAATCCCGGCCGCCTGGCGCTCGACCTGCACGGCGTCGCGGGAAGGTTCGGCAAGGCGGGGGGCGCGCTGCTGGTCAAGGGCGTGCGCATCGGAAAGACCGATGACGGAGCCCGCGTCGTCATCGACGCCGGCACCGACGTGTTGCCGAAGTACCGGTTCGAGCGCGCCGCCGACGGCCTCCGCGTCCTGCTAGGGGAGCCGAAAGCGGTGGCTGTGGGGCCTGCTCCAGCCAGCGCGAAGCCGGAGCGGGAGGGGAAGCGGGAGCCGGAGGCGAAGCCGGCGCAGGCCGACGTGGCGAAGATCCCGGCGGCGCCAAAGCTCGTTCCCATCCGTGCCGTCGATCTGCGGACCCTGGAGAACCGGACCGAGGTGCTGGTCGCGCTGGACGAAGCAGTCCGGTTCGAGGTGTCGCGGCCCGACGCAAGCACGTCGGTGCTCACGTTGCACGGCGTGGCGCTGCCCGAGCGGCTCGAGCGCAACCTCGATGCCAGCTCCCTGGGGGGTCCGGTGACGATGCTCTCGAGCTACCGGGTACCCGGCGGGGTGGACGTGAAGGTCGTCGCCACGGTCGCCAAGGGCACGCTCGACGAGCTGACCGCCCAGAAGGGCACGCTGATCTGGAAGTTCGGCGGGCCGAAGGCGGTGGCGCAGGCCACCACGCCGGCTCCCCGGGCCGCGGCCATGGCGTCCGACGCCCGGGCGGGGACGGGCCAGACCAGCGTGTACGACACCACAAATTACTCGGGACGCAAGGTCGACTTCAACGTCAAGGACATCGACATCAAGAACCTGCTCGGCGCCATCGCCGAGATCAGCAAGAAGAACATCATCGTCGCCGACGACGTGAAGGGCTCGGTCACCATCAAGCTGCGCAACGTGCCCTGGGACCAGGCGCTCGACATCGTGCTCAAGTCCAAGGGCCTGGGCCGCGAGGACGTCGGGAACATCATCCGCGTCGCCCCGATCGAGACCCTGCGGGCCGAGCAGAAGGCCGCCGCGGAGGCGTACAAGAACCGGCAGGCGACGGAGCCGCTCAAGGTCCGCCTGATCCCGGTCAACTACGCCAAGGCCGAATCCCTCATGCCGCAGCTCAAGGACTCGCTCACCGAGCGCGGCACCGTGTCGGTGGACGCGCGCACCAACACGCTGATCGTCAAGGACGTCCAGGAGGCGCTGCTGCGGGCCGAGGGCATCGTCCGCAACCTCGACACGCAAACGCCTGAAGTGCTGATCGAGGCCCGCATCGTGGAGGCCGCAACCAGCTTCGCCCGCCAGGCGGGCATCCAGTGGGGCGGCAACGTCATCATGGCGCCGACGTACGGCAATCCCACCGGGCTGATCTTCCCCAACATCCTCGCGGTGGCCGGCGCCGCCGACGATCCCTCCGCTCCCACCTCCGGCCTCCAGGGCGTGTCCTCGCCAAACTTCGCCGTCAACATGCCGGCGCCGATCGGCCTCAACAGCGGTGGCGGCCTCGGCTTCGTCTTCGGCAGCGCGGGGGGCGCCGCCAACCTGAACCTGCGCCTCTCGGCGGCGGAGAACAGCGGCACCATCAAGACCATCAGCTCGCCGCGAGTGGTCACCGTCGACAACGTGGACGCCAGCATCAGCCAGGGCGTGAGCATCCCGTTCTCGCAGACCAGCGCGGCGGGTGTGACCACCTCGTTCATCGAGGCGCGCCTGGAGCTCCGGGTCAATCCGCACGTGACCCAGGAGGGCTCCATCCAGATGCGCATCAACGCCACCAACAACCAGCCCAACCCGCAGCTCACCGGGTCCAACGGGCAGCCGTCGATCAGCCGGCGCGAGGCGCGCACGGAGGTGCTGGTGCGCGACGGCGAGACCACGGTGATCGGCGGCATCTATACGCGCCGCAACTCGGAGGCCTGGAACGAGGTTCCGGTCCTCTCGAAGATCCCGGTGCTCGGATGGCTCTTCAAGAAGAAGGCGGTCACCGACGACCGCACCGAGCTGCTCATCTTCATCACCCCGCGCATCGTCAACCGCTCGCAGTCCGTCGTCGCAGCCGCGCCGTCCGCGGCCGACGAGGGAAAGCAGTAGGAGGCACGGACATGAACACCCGTTGGTTCATCCTCTTGCCGGCGCTCCTCGGGGTGTCGTGCAGCACGAAAATGAACTCCGCGCTCGTGGTCAGCAAGATGGTGCTGGGGACGCTGACGACGGTGGCGGGGCCGCCCCCCACCTCGTACTGCACGTACGATCCGAGCGCGGTGGAGTTCGACTTCGCCCAGATCAATCCTACCGCCAACACGGGGGGGACCATGGGCGTGGTCGTCGAGAACAACCTGACCAATCCCTCCACGAGCAATCCGATCCTCAGGACCAACTCGGCCACCTTCCATCCTCACCAGGCGGTGGCCGACTACCAGGAGACGCAGTCGGGCGGGATCACGGTCACCCAGCAGATCATTCCGGTCTCCGGGTCCGTCCCCGCGGGAGGCACTGGCTCGGTGCTGGTCCCGTTCTTTGCACCCATCCCCGCGACGTTGCTCACCGGGATCATCCGGGTCAGCTTCCACATCGAAGGCGTGTTGGACGACGGCTCGAACGTGCGCACCAGCGATCGTGAGTACATCTTCGTGACCTGCAGCACCTCGGGCTGCAACAGCGCGTGCCTCTAGCTTGACGGTGGCGCGGGCCACGTGACAGACCGCTCCGGTGACCCTCACGCTCGCCGAGCTGTACGTGCGGCAGGGACTGATCGGAAAGGCCCGCGAGATCTACCGGCGGCTCGCGGACGCGGGCGACGAGACGGCGCGCCGGCGCTTGTCGGAGCTGCCGTCGGCTGAAGGGAAGATCGCTGCGCTCCGGGATCTGCTGGCGAGGGTGCAGGAGCGGCGCGGAAGGAGGGGGGCTTAGGATGGCATTCAAGGAGGACCTCGAGCAGATCTGCGGGAAGGTGGACGGCTCCTTCGCCGCCAGCGTGATGGGGTTCGACGGGATCCCCATCGAGACGCACGAGGTGCGCCCCCCGGACGGCGTCGAGCTGCAGAACCTGCTCGTGGAATACTCCGGCATCGTCTCGCAGGTCCGCCAGGCCGCCGAAGCGCTGCAGATGGGGAAGGCGAACGAGGTCTCGATCCGAACGGAGAAGCTGGTCGCGGTGGCGCGCCCGCTGACGCCCGACTACTTCGTGGTGCTGGCCCTGGCGCCGGAAGGAAACGTCGGCCGCGCCCGGTACGAGTTGCGTGTGGCCGGGCCCAAGCTCGCCGCGCAGCTGTAGCGCGCGGGGACGACTTGCGCTCGAGCGTAGGCCCTGACCCGCCTGTGGAAATGGGGACACCATGAAATGGTGTCGCCCAAGCTGGACGATTCCCCCTGTTTGCGGTAGACCCGCGCGCCCTCCGATTCGGGGCAGGGGAGACCGCGGCGATGGCCGATGTGATCGACACCAGCGAGTTTCGCAACGGGCTCAAGATCCTGATCGACAACGAGCCCTTCGTGATCGTCGAGTTCCAGCATGTGAAGCCTGGCAAGGGCTCGGCGTTCGTGCGCACCCGCTACAAGAGCCTGATCAGCGGCCGCACGCTGGAGAAGAACTTCAAGTCCGGCGAGAAGGTGGGCCGTCCCGACATCGAAGAGAAAAAGATGCAGTATCTGTACAAGGAAGGCGACCACTACGTCTTCATGGATTCAAAGAACTACGAGCAGAGCCACATCGACCAGGCGGGCCTGGGCGAGTCGAAGAATTTCCTCAAGGAGAACATGGACGCTTCCGTCCTCTTCTGGAACGGGCGGGCCATCTCGGTCGATCTGCCCAACGCCGTCGAGCTGAAGGTCGTGAAGTGCGATCCCGGGGTGCGCGGCGATACCGTGTCGGGCGCGATGAAACCAGCCACGCTGGAGACCGGCTATACCCTCCAGGTGCCGCTCTTCATCAACGAGGGCGACATCTTGAAGATCGACACCCGGACAGGCGAGTATCTGACGCGCGTCGGCTGAGGAAAGGGCTCCGGTGGACGTCGACAAGCTGAAGGCCATCCTGGAGGCGCTGCAAGGTACGGACGTCACGCGGCTCACCTGGGTCTCCGGACAGGAAACACTCGATCTGCGCCTCGGGCACCCGCCGCCCGTCACCACCGCCGTGCACGCGGTTCCCCTCCCTGCTCCGATCGCTCAGTCCCAGCACCCCCAGGGCCCGCCACCTGAGCGCGCCAACGCAGCCACGGCGTCGACGGCCGAGCAGCCGGCGGCGTCCAAGGCCTCCGAAGAGCAGAAGACGTTCACGGTCAACTCGCCTTTCGTCGGGACGTTCTACCGCTCCGCGTCCCCGGACAGCCCGGCCTTCGTGGACGTCGGGCAGGTGGTGAAGAAGGGCCAGGTCCTCTGCATCGTCGAGGCCATGAAGCTGATGAACGAGATCGAGGCGGAGCAGCCTGGCCGCCTGGTGGAAGCGCTGGTCGAGAACGGCAGCCCGGTCGAATACGGCGAGGCGCTCTTCCGGTTCGAGCCGGCCTAGTGTTTCACCGCATCCTCATCGCCAACCGCGGAGAGATCGCGCTGCGGGTCATCCGCGCGGCGCGCGAGCTGGGCGTGGAGACCGTCGCGGTCCACTCCACCGCGGACGCGAGCTCGCTGCACGTCCGTTTCGCGGACCAATCGATCTGCATCGGTCCGCCGCCGTCGAAGGAGAGCTACCTCAACATTCCCGCCATCCTCTCCGCGGCGGAGGTCAGCGGCGCCGACGCGATCCATCCCGGCTACGGATTCCTCAGCGAGAATGCGGAGTTCGCCGAGATGGTCCAGCACTCCGGGCTGGGCTGGATCGGCCCGCGCCCGGAGATGATCCGGATGATGGGCAACAAGATCCGCGCCAAGGAAACGATGAAGGAGGCAGGGCTCCCGCAGCTGCCCGGCAGCGACGGCGTGGTGCACGACGAGCGCGAACTGGTCCGGCTGGCGGAGAAGATCGGTTTCCCGGTGATCCTGAAGGCGGCCGCGGGAGGCGGCGGCCGCGGGATGAAGATCGTCCGCGAGAAAGAGCAGCTCTCGCCGATGTACCGGACCGCCTCGGCGGAGGCGCTGGCGGCGTTCGGGAACGGCGAAATGTACATCGAGCGGTATGTCGAGCGGCCCCGCCACATCGAGATCCAGATCGTCGCCGACGAGCACGGCAACGTCATCCATCTCGGCGAACGCGAATGCTCGGTGCAGCGGCGGCACCAGAAGATGCTGGAGGAGAGTCCCTCGCCGGCGCTGAACGACAAGCTGCGCGAGCGGATGGGCCGCATCGCGGTCGAGGCGATGAGGAAGATCCGCTACAACAACGTGGGGACGATCGAGTTCCTGCTCGACGAGCGCGGCGACTTCTACTTCATGGAGATGAACACCCGCATCCAGGTCGAGCACCCGGTCACCGAGAGCGTGACGGGCCTCGACCTGGTCAAGGAGCAGATCCGGCTGGCGGCGGACGAGGAGTTGGGGCGGACGCAGAAGAGCATCGTCATGAAGGGCCACGCCATCGAGTGCCGCGTGAACGCCGAGGACCCGGTGTCGTTTGCGCCCTCACCCGGACTCATCACCGCCTACAACCCGCCGGGCGGTCTGGGCGTGCGCATCGACTCCGCCGCCTACGAGCAGTACCGCGTCCTGCCCTATTACGACTCGATGGTGGCCAAGCTGATCGTCTACGCGGACAGCCGGCCGGCGGCGATCATGCGCATGCGCCGCGCGCTCGAGGAGTACATCGTCGAAGGCATCAAGACGAACATCCCTTTTCACAAGAGGTTGCTGATGTACGAGCCGTTCGTACAAGGTAGGTACGATACGCGGCTGGTTGAAAAATTATTGGCTGACAGCCCGAAGTGACGCAGCGCGGAATCGGGCCGGACAGTCGAGCGTCTACCTCGGTCTACATCCTTGACCCAAAAGCGGATTCCCCGTTACGGTGAGTCGCTGGATCGCAGTCCCTCCCCACAGCCCCGCGAGCCCTCCGGCCGATGGACAAAAACAAGGTCATCGAGTCAGCCGCGAAGCTGATCGCGAAGGGGGCGCTCGACAAAGCCGTCAAGGAATACCAGCGCGTCCTGGAGGTGGATCCCGACGACGTGCGCGTCCTGCAGAAGCTCGCCGAGCTGTACCAGAAGATGAACCGGAAGGCGGAGGCGGCGGATTGCTTCGAGAAGGTCGCGCGGACGTACTCGCAGCAGGGCTTCTACTTGAAGGCGGTCGCGCTCTACAAGCAGGTGCTGAAGGTCATCGATCGCGTCGAGGTCAGCATCCGCCTCGCCGAGTTGTACCAGCAACTCGGATTGGTGGGCGATGCGACCAAGGAATGGCAGAACGTCGCCGCCCACTACGAGAAAGCAGGCGACACCAAGGCGAGCCTCGACACCCTCAAGAAGCTGGTCGACCTGGATCCGGACAACGTCGCTGCCCGCATCCGCCTCGGCGAGCAGTACGCGCGGCAGGACAATCCCATCGAGGCGGTGGCGGAGCTCCGGCGCGCGGCGCAGTACCTGCAGCGCAACGGCAGGCACGACGACTACCTGAGGGTGGCGGAGCGCATCAGCCACCTCGACCAGAACGACGTGCCGCTGGCGAAGGAGCTGGCCGAGCAGTACTTGAGCCGCGGCGATTCGAAGCGGGCGCTGGCCAAGCTGCAGATCTGCTTCAAGGCGAACCCGCGCGAGCTCGGGACCCTGCAGATGCTGGCGCGCGCGTTCCAGGATCTGGGGCAGGTTTCCAAGACGGTGTCGGTCCTGAAGGAGCTCGGCCGCGTCCATCTCGATGCCGGCCGGCCGGACGACGCGCGCAAGATCTGGACGCAGGCGCAGGAGCTCGCGCCGGACGATGCCGAGGTGAGGGCGTCGCTGAAGAGCATGGGGAGCGGCGACGCGCAACGATCCAAGGCGCCGGAGCCCGCCCGCGGAACGCCGCCCAGGTCGGCGCCGGGCCCCGTGGCAAGGGCCGCGCCCCCCTCGCCGCCGAGGGCCGCTGCCCCGCCGGCGCGCACGCCGCCCGCACCGGTCCCGGTCGCCGCGCCCGCCCGTCCGCCCACGACGCCGATCATGGGAGCGCGCCCGCCCGCTGCCTCCCTCCAGGCATCCGGCTCCGGCTCCGCTCCGACGACGCTCTCGCAGGTCCCCAAGCTCCTCAAGGAGACCGAGGTCTACGTCAAGTACGGCCTGCACGACAAAGCCACCGAGCACCTGCGCCGCATCTTCTCGGTCGACCCGGACAACATCGACGCGCACGAGAGGGCAAAGACGGTCGCGCTGGCGATGGGGAACACCGAGGAGGCGATGGCCTCGCTCACCACCCTGCTGCGGCTCTGCACGCAGAAGCGCGATCCGCGCACCGCTGCGGTCCGGGCCGAGCTGCAGGCGCTGAAATCGCCGGGCGCTCCGGCTGCCGTTTCGCTGGGAAGGCCGCAGGACGAGATGGTGCTCGAGGACGAGCCGCTCGACGTCGAGACGCTCGCCGCCGCGGGCGACGGCGAGCTGGAGCTGGAGGCGGAGGGGGCGGCCGAAGCTGTCGTCGACGAGGAATTGCTCGACGCCGAGCCGGTGGCCGAGGGCGAGGACGAGTTCGCCGGGGACCTGGCGGAAGCGGACTTCTACATCCAGGCCGGCCTGGCCGACGACGCACGGGCCATCCTCGAGGCGATCACGCTGGCAGCGCCGGACAACCCGGGGGCGGTGGAACGCTTGCGCAAGCTCGGCGGCTCCCGGCCGGCAGCGAACCGGGGATCGAGCCAGGAGCACGACGATCTGGCCGCGGAGCTCGCCGCGGAGCTGGCGGCGGAGGTCGGCCTGCAGACGGTCGACGACGACAAGCCGCTCGATGCCGACGTGCTCGAATCGTTCCAGGTCCCCGCCGACGAGGTCCTGGGAGAGTTCCGCGCCAAGGTCCAGCAGCTGGTCCGGCCCGAGGACGTCCAGACCCATTACGACCTGGGAATCGCCTACAAGGAAATGGGCCTCCTGGAGGAAGCGATCGCCGAGTTCGACGTCGCGCTGCGACACGGCGGGGGCACGCGGGCCGCGGATTCGCTCACCATGCTCGGAATGTGCGAGATGGAGCGGGGGAACGCGGATACGGCCGTCGCCCACTTCGAGCAAGGCCTCGAGCTGCCTGATCTGACGCCGCCCGCACGGCATGCGCTCCAGTTCGAGCTGGGTGGGGTGTACGAGGCCCGCGGGCTCGACGCCGAAGCCTTCGAATGGTACCAGGCCATCCACGCCGAGGATCCGAGCTTCCGCGACGTGGCCGAGCGGGTCCAGCGGCTGGGCGGCAGTGTGAAACCGTCCGCGAGGCCGATGGCGCGGCCGGTGTCGAGGCCCGCCGTGGCCGCGAGGAGGGCCGCTGCCCAGTCGACCGGTACGCCGGCGACCGCCGGGTCGCGCGGCGCGAGCTCACCCGACCCGGGTCCTGAGCCCGCCCGCAAGAACCGGAAGATCGGCTTCGTCTGATGAACTATCTCGACTACTACGAGCTGGCCCAGGAGCCGTTCTCGAACGCCCCGGTCTCGCGCTTCTACTTCAACTCGCCGCAGCACTCGCAAGCCCTGGTGCGGCTCACGCACCTCTGCTCGCAGATGAAGGGGCTCGGCATCCTCGTCGGAGACATCGGGGCGGGGAAGACAACGCTGGCGCGCCGGCTGCTCGACTCGCTTCCGGAGAACGAGTACGAGGCCGCCCTGCTGGTGATCATCCACAGCGGCGTGACCGCTTCCTGGCTGCTCAAGCGCGTCGCCCTGCAGCTGGGCGTCGACGCGCCCAGCGAGGACAAGCTCACCTTGCTCGGCCAGCTCTACCAGCGGCTGGTCCGCATCTACGAGTCCGGCAAGAAGGCGGTGGTCCTGATCGACGAAGCGCAGATGCTCGCCACCCGGGAGCTGATGGAGGAGTTCCGCGGGCTGCTCAACCTGGAAGTCCCGGAACGGAAGCTGCTGAACCTGATCTTCTTCGGGTTGCCGGAGATCGAGCAGAACCTGAAGCTCGATGCGCCGCTGGCGCAGCGCGTGGCCATGAAATACCGGCTGGACCACCTCAATGCGGATAGCACCGAGGCCTACATCAAGCACCGCCTGCGGCTGGGAGGAGCGGCGCGGATGCCGTTCACGCCGGGCGCCGTGACCGCGGTCCATCGGTTTTCTAGCGGCACGCCCAGGGTGATCAATACTCTCTGCGACAACGCGCTGTTCGAGGGCTACGTGGCCAGGGTCCCGATGATCGACGAGCAGATGATCGAACGTGTCGCCCACGACCTCGCCCTCGACGGCGCCGCTGCTAACGGCCAGGCCGGAGGGGCGAAGCGGCCGGTCTCCGTTCCACCCCCCGCCGCGGTGGAACGAGGCAAGCCGATCGACCTCGGGGAGATCGATCGGTACCTGGCGGGGCTCGCGAAGCCGAGCTGACCTGGTGCTGAGCCGGATCCTCGTCGCCCTGGGACTCGCCGCCGCGGTCGTCTCCGCCGCAGCCGTGGCGTTCCTGCGCACGGATTTCGTCGCCAACAACCTCTGCGCCTACGCCGTGGCGACGATCGAAGAGGCCACCGCCGCTACGGTGCAGGTCTCCCGCTGCTCGGTGGAGCCGGAGCAGGGCAAACTCACCATCGAAGGGCTCCGCGTCGGCGATCCCGGAGGAAGGATCGATCTCAGGATCTCGCGCGTGTTCGCACAGGTGACGGTGCGGCCGCTGCTGCAGAAAGTGCGCCTGGAGCGGCTGGAGATCGACCACCCCGAGCTGCGGCTCGCGCTCGACCAGGGGGGCGCGGGGCCGCCATCGGGCGGGCAATGCCTCCCGGACCTGCTCGATCGTTTCGAGTTCGGGCGGGTCAAGGTGCGCAAGGCGAGCATGGAAGTGCGCACCGCGAACGGGCGCGTTTCCATCCCTCGCGCCGGTCTCGCCGTGAAGGGCCGCGGCGCGCAACTGGCGGTGAGCGTCTCCACGCGCGGCGGTTCGCTGGAGCTGCCCGGCCGGACCGTAGGCCTGATCTCCTCGCGCGTGGCGGGCATCGTCGACCTGCGCGGCACCGGCAACGTCGACCTGCGGCGCGCCGATCTGATCGGCACGGATCTCTCGCTCTTCGTCAAGGGCAAGGTGTGGGACCTCTGCGATCCCCAGATCGAAGTGGCCGCCAACGTCCGGGTGGACGATCTGGAGAGCGCGACCTCGCGGCTCATTCCGGGCGCGCTCCGCGGCGTCAAGGGCGGCATCTCCGCCGACGCAACGGTCTCGCTGCTCCGGGGCGCTCCGCATCTCAAGGGAGATCTCCGCCTCAAGGGCGTGGCGCTGGAAGGCTACTCCCCGGGCGATGGCCGCCTGCGCTTCGACCTGACGCCCGCGCGCGTCAAGGTCGATCGGCTGGAGCTACCGGTCGGGCACGGGCAGGTGAACGGCTCCCTCGAGCTGTCCATCGCCGATCCCGCCTTTCCGCTCAGCGCGGATCTGCTCTTGCGGGACATGGAGCTGAGCGAGCTGCTGCGCAAGCTGGGCCTGCCGCATGCCTGGGTCGTGTTGCGCGCGAGCGGGCGCGTGCAGGCGAAGGGCACCGGGGTGCCGTTCCGCCTGACCGGCGAGACGAGCCTGGAGCTGGCGGACTTCGCGGTGCTGGACCGCAGCTACGAGAAGAGGGCGCAGACCCAGAAGATGCTCGAGTTCGCGCGCGGACGGCTCGAGGGCGCGATCGAGGCGGACGCCGAGAAGATCGTCGCCCGAGGAGTCGCCGTGGAGGTAGGCGATTCCCGCATGCAGGTGGAGAGCACGTTCTTCACCGATCCCCGCAGGGGAATGGAGCTCGCCGCGCGCAGCGAGATCGTCAAGCTCGACGACCTGCGGGGCCACTTCGGGACGCTGCCGGCCCGGGGGACCCTGAAACTGGCGGCGCGCGTGAGCGGCCCCTACCAGGCGATCTCGATCGAGGGAAGTGCCTCTGCCCAAGGCGTGCGCTTCATGGACTTGTCGCTCGGCGAGCTCAGCGCGCAGGTGGGGTTCGACACCCGCTCGATGAAGCTGAGCTTCGCGGACATCCGCGGACACAAGGATCGGAGCGTCTACAAGGGGAGGATCGCCGTCGACTTGAGCACCGACGCTGCGCCGGTCGACGCGCATCTCGAGCTTCCGGATGCCTGGGCAGCCGACCTGGTCGATCTGGCGGTCGGTCTGGTCCCTGCCCTCTCGCTGGTTGACGACCCCGAGCGCCTCGACGGCCATCTCAACGGGCTGATCGACGTGAAGGGGCCGATCCTTTCGCCGGACGGGACGGCGTCGTTCAGCCTGGACGACGTGACGGTCTGGGGCGAGAGCTTCGACCAGGGTGTCGCTCGTTTCTCGCTCCACGGGAGGGAACCACGCCTCCAGGTCGAGGAGCTCACCCTGGGGCATGGCGACGCGGAGCTGCACGTGGCCGGCAGGCTCGGACCCGACTGGCGGATGGACTTCGAAGCGCGCACCGAGGGCTTCACGCTCGAGGACCTGGACATGGTCGAGCGGGCGAAGCTCTCGGGTCCTCTGCGCGCGACCGCGCACATCGGCGGAACCGTCATGCACCCGCTGGTGGATCTGGCAGTGAAATTCACCCGGGGGATGGCGGGCGAGGCCGACCTGGGCGAGGGCGATCTCGCCGTGAGCCTCGATGGCATGGCGCTGACCTGGAAGGGCACCCTCGGGTCGCATGGGGTGCGGGGACAGGCATCGCTGGACGGCGACATGCCCTACACTTGCGCCGCCACCCTGCGCGTTCCCGAGCTTGCGAAATACCTCGATCTGTTCGCGCCCGACGCCAGCATCCAGAGCGGCTCCCTCTCTGCTGCCGTCGAGCTGCGCGGGTTCTTGCTCAGGTGGCGCGAGAGCGCGGGCACGATGACGCTCTCGCAGCTGCGGATCGTCCGCAGCGACCTGGCTTTCGAGAACGACGGTCCCGCGCAGCTCTCGTTCGGCCCCGAAGGAGTCCGCACCCAGCGGCTCGCGCTGCGCGCCCCCTACACCACGGCGGTGCTCTCGGGCGGAAGGGCCCGCGACGGGAGGCTCGACCTGCGCCTGGGCGCGAGCATCGACGGTCGCGCTCTCCCGGGGCTGTTCCCGGATGTGGAGCACGCCTCCGGCACCTACCTGATCCAGGCGACGGTAGGCGGGACGGCGAAGAACCCCACCGTGCTCGGCAACGTCCGCATCGAGGACGGAGCAGGGAGCCTCCGCGGCCTCCCGGTAGTGGCGCGCTCGCTGAACGGGAGCATCTCCTTCTCGCAGGATGCGCTGGTGATCGACTCGCTTTCGGGGAAGCTGAACAACGGCGAGGCACGGGTCTCGGGCGGCGTGGAGATGGAGCGGATGGTGCCCAGGAAGATCGACATGTCCGCCCGGATCACCGACGTCAACGTCCGCTTCCAGGAGAGCGTCGGGGCGACCGTGGACGGCGACCTGACGCTCCACGGCCCGCCGCTGGAACCGGTGCTCGGGGGCAACCTGATCCTCTCGCAGATGAAGTACACGGAGGACGTGGAGATCGAGAAGTCGCTCCTCGACTTCTCGCGCCGGCCGCCGACTCCGAAAGTATTGGCCAAGAGCGCCGTGGTGGTGCGCTTCGACCTCGACGTGCACCTCTCCCGCGGCGTGCGCATCGAGAACAACCTCGCCCGCACCGATCTCAAAGGCGACCTCAAGGTCACCGGCACCTCCCGCTCCATCGGCTTGCTCGGCAGCATCAATACCGTTCTCGGCACCGCCACCTTCCGGGGGAACGAGTTCCAGATCGAGCAGGGCGTCCTCACCTTCACCGACCGGCAGCGTATCCGGCCGAGCTTCGACCTCCAGGCCACCTCGCAGGTGAAGGAGTACAAGGTCCGGTTGCATGCCTTCGGGACGCCCGGCGAGCCGCACCTTTCGCTCAGCTCCGATCCGATGCTCGCGGAAGGCGACCTCGGATTCCTCCTCACCTTCGGCTTCGTCTCGCAGAACCTCCAGCACAGCACCTTCTCGGCCGCCGACTCGGGCCTGGCGATCGGGATCGAGGCGCTGAACCGCGCCACCGGGTTCTCGGCGGAGGTGCGCCGCTTCATCCCCAAGAACCCGATCCTCCGCGACCCGAGCATCGACTTCGCCAGCGAGTTCTCGTCGGACACCAACCGGCTGGAGCCGATGGCCCGATTCCAGTCGGGGCTCCTCACCGATCGGCTCGACCTGCACATCATGCAGGGCCTGAAGACGCGCCGGTACCGCGGCGTGGTCGGCTACCAGCTTTCGGACTCCATCTCCGCCCGGTTCCAGTTGGACAACGAGCACAGCACCACCGGCACCGGCACCGACTTCGGGCTCGACCTCCACTTGAAATGGGAGGGCGATTAGTTGATCGGCATTCTCTGTGCGCTCTTCCTCGCGCAGGCGTCGCCCCAGGAGCCACCGCGTGTGGGGGAGGTCGTGTTCGAAGGCGCGGATGCGGAGTCCGTCCGCGCGCTGGTGGAGGTGCAGCCCGGCCAGCTGCTGGATGCCCGCGACGTGCGCGACGCGGTGCGTGCGCTGCACGCGAGCGCCCGGTTCTCCCGCGTGGCCGCGTACGCGGAGCCGATGGGCGACGGGCGCGTGCGGCTGGTCTTCGTGCTCACCGGGATCGAGAAGCTGGTCTCGGTCAGCTTCACGGGCCAGAGGGCCCTCGCCGAGAGCGTCCTGCTGCAGAACGCAAACCTCCAGGTGAACGCCGAGTTCCAGCCGGAGCAGGTGGGGCCGGCCGTCGAGGCCGTGCAGGCGGCGTACTTCCGCATCGGGTACCGGCACGCGCAGGTCACTCCGGTGAGCAAGGCGGCGCCGGGCGGTCTGGCGCTCGAGTTTCGTGTCGATGAGGGGCCGCCGACGCGCGTTTCGGAGGTGCGGTTCGAGGGCGACCTGGCGCTCGACCGCGACCAGCTCGCCGCTGCCTTCAGGCTCGAGCAGGGCGACGTGCTGAACCTGGTCGTCCTCGACGAGGCCCTTCGCCGGGTCCGCGAGCGCTACCGGCTGGCGGGAAGGCTGCGCGCCCGCGTCGACCCGGCCCGCATCGTGGAGGCGGGCGGGAGCGAGGCGCGCATCGTGGTCCCGGTGGCCGCGGGTCCGCTGGTGCGCTTCAACCTGCGCGGGAACCGGGTCTTCTCCGACGCCGTGCTGGCCTCCCACCTCGT
The DNA here is from genome assembly GCA_036513415.1 of Myxococcales bacterium. Lineage (GTDB taxonomy): Bacteria > Myxococcota > Myxococcia > Myxococcales > 40CM-4-68-19 > 40CM-4-68-19. The sequence goes on from DATBZA010000147.1 coordinate 34,522, forward strand.
CCTCGACTCCGACGATCCCCTCGACGCCCAGGCTGCGCAGGAGCTGGCGGGCCGCCTGCGCCGCTTCTACGTCACGGCCGGGTTCCTCCGCGCGCGGGTCGCCGAGCGGGCGATGGTCGCCCGCGATGGCGCCGAAGAGGTGGTGTTCACCATCGACGAGGGCTTGCAAGTGCGCGTGGAGCGGCTGGTCTTCAGCGGAAACAAGGCGGTTCCTACCGCGCAGCTCCGCGAGCGCGTCCTGCTGCTCTTGCGCGACACCATCCCGCGCGATCCCGCCGTCGCGGCGGATCCGGCGACGCTGGAGCTGACCGGCCTGATGGGGAGGGTCCGGGGAGCCCGCCCGCCGCGCATCACCGTGGACCCCGACACGGTCTTCGATCCGGTGGTGTACGCGCGCGCATTGAAGCAGATGGAAGACCTCTACAAGTCGCAGGGCTACCTCTCCGTCCGGGCGGGACCGCCCCGGCTGGAGCCCATCGGCGGGAACCCGGGCCGCGTCGAGGTCACCATTCCCATCAAGGAGGGCGAGCAGACCCGGGTGGCACGCGTCCTGGTCGAGGGAGGCGGCGACGTGGCCCCCTCCGAGCTGGACGCGGCCATCATCCTGCGCAGCGGGCGGCCATTCAGCTTTCTGCAGGCGGAGGAGGGGCGCACGGCACTGACGCAGATCTTCACCCGGCGCGGCCACCTCTACGCCCGGGTCGAGGACGAGGAGGAGTTCCAGGACGCGCAGGACGGCGTCTCGCGCGTCGACGTCCGCTACCGCATCCAGCCAGGTCCCGTCGTCCGGGTCGGCTACGTCGAGGTGGTGGGAAACCGGCGCACCATCGAGGCGCTGGTGCTGGACCTGGTGGGCCTCAAGCGGGGTGACCTGCTCACCCCGGAGGCGATCGACCGGGGCCAGCAGTCGCTGCTGAGCACGGGCCTGTTCTTCTCCGCCACGCTGACGCCGCGCAATCCCGAGGTCCCGGAGGGCGAGAAGACCCTCCAGATCCAGCTCCGGGAACGGCCGACGCGGAACTTCCAGGCCAGCATGGGCTTCTCGCTCGCCGACGGACCTCGCGTCACCCTGCAATGGACCCAGGGCAACATCCTGGGGCGCAACCTCACCTTCACGGCGGTGGGCAAAGCCGACTTCCCCTTTACCCGCTTCCAGACCCGAGTCTGCCCGGACCGTTCCACCGACGTGGCGCAGTGCGAGACCCGCTACGTGTTTCCGCCGGGGATCCCGATCGAGCGCGTCATCGACCTGGGTCTCTCCGCGCCGCGGCTGCACGGGCTCACCGACGCGCTGCGCGCGGGCATCGACCTGATCCACGAGCGCGCGCTCCGGCTGTCCTACGACCTGACGAAGTACTCGGCACAGTTGGGAGTCGACTTGACCCGGCGCGCCCCGTTCACCGCGGGCGTCGCATACGAGGTCGGCTACCAGGAGCTGACCGTCGGCGCGCGATCGGTCGAAGACGTGCTCGCCGGAATCGACCAGCGCATCTTCCGCCTTCCGCCCGGGAAGATGCTGTTCGGCTCGCTGCGCCCATACCTGACCTTCGATCTCCGCGACGATCCCGTCCGGCCCCGCTCCGGTTTCCTCTTTTCGATGACCAGCGACTATTTCCGGACGTTCCGCGGCAGCGATACCCAGGAGGTCGGACAGATTCACGTCAACTTGCTGAGGCTGCAGGGCCTCGCCGCCGCTTACCTGCCGCTGCCGGCGCTCTCCAGCTTCGTGGTTTCGGCTCGCGGCGGGCGCGTGGTCCAACTCGACGCCCAATCCCTGACTCCCGGGGACCGCCGGTTCTATCTCGGCGGCGCCACGTCCCTGCGGGGCTTTCACGAGGACGCCCTGCAGCCGCAGGACCTGATCGACCAGCTCCATGCGCAGGTCCGCGCCTGCTCGGCGACTCTGACCGACTTCGCTTGCACGCCACAGGCGCAGCTCCTTGCGGCCGGAGGGACCAGCGACGGCGGCGATCAGTTCGTGGCGCTGACTGCCGAGCTCCGCCTCGCCTTCACCGATTCGTTCGAGCTGGGGCTGTTCTGGGATGCGGGGAACCTCTGGCGGACCCCGACCAGCATCCTGCACAACCTGGTGCTGCGGAACGCGGTGGGCACGGGTTTGCGCTGGCTCACGCCCATCGGGCGGGTGGCGATGGACGTCGGCATCAACGTCTCGCCGGATGCGCTGCTGGGGGAGCCGCGGTACGGCTTCTACTTCTCCATCGGACCGATCTGAGCGCTATCTTCCCGGCAGCGGTCCCCACGCCGGGTCCGCGGCCCCCACCTTCTCCGAGGTGACCTGCCGCGGGTTCGAGCCGTCGGGCAGCACCAGCCAGATCTGCCGCTTCCCCCCGCGCGTCGAGGAGAAGAGCAGGTAGCGCCCGTTCGGGGCCCAGGCCGGCTTCTCGTTGGTGCCCTGGTTCTGCGTCAGCCGCGCCACCTTTCCGCTGTCCACCGCCAGGGTGTAGACGTCGAAGACCCGATGCTCGTCGCGGCCGGAGAACGCGATCAGGTCGCCCTTGGGGCTCCAGGCCGGCTCCTGGTTGTAGTTGCCCTGGAAGGTGAGCCGGCGCACGTCGGAGCCGTCCGCCGCCATGCTGTAGATCTGGGGCGTTCCGGCGCGGTCGGAGACGAATGCGACCCGCTTGCCGTCGGGGCTCCAGGATGCGGAGATGTCGATCCCGCGCGATTCGGTGATGCGCCGGGGGCCGCTGCCGTCCGTCTTCGCGAGCCAGACGTCGGTGTTGTCGTTCTGCGAAGCGGAGAACAGCAGGCGGGAACCGTCCGGCGAGTACGAGGCGCCGGTGGTGAAGTCGCCCATCAGGACGAGTGACCGGATCTGCCGGGTGACGGCGTCGACCGTGTAGAGGTGCGCGCCGCCGCCGTCGCGGAAGCTGGTGAAAGCGATGACCTTGCCGTCCGGGGTCCAGGCAGGAAGCAGATTGATGGAGGCGGTGGTGAGCTGCTGCGGCGCATACCCGTCCCAGTCGGACACCACGATCTGCTTGTCGCCGTCGCCCTCGCGGACGTAGGCGATGCGGGTCTGGAAGACGCCGGGCTCGCGCGTGAAGAACCGCACCACGTCGTCGCCGAAGCGGTGCGCGGCGAGGCGGCCAGCTTGCCGCGGCGCCGTGTAGGTGCCGTGCAGCAGCTCCTGGCCGCGCGTGACGTCGTACAGGCGCATGTCGCACACGACGTCCGTGCCCGATTCTTCGCAGCTCGTCTTCACCAGCGCCTGGGCCCCGACCGCCTGCCATTTCGGGAAGTCGATCACGGTCAGCCCTTCGCCGGGCGGCGCGAGGAACGAAGCGGGATCGAGGAGACGGAACAGGCCGCTGCGCTCGAAGTCCTGGGCCAGCACGGCCTGGATCGCCGCGCCGGCTTCCTGCGCGCCCGCCGGGGGCGCGATGGCGAGCGGCAACGGCTGGACGCGGCCGCCAGAGAGATCGATCACGGGCCGGTCGGAAGCCGCGAGCAGCAGGGCGAGGAGGAGGGCAGAGGTCACGGGCATCTCAAGGTCTGAAGTTCAGGACGACGCCGCTGTCGCGGAGCGAGCGCGCCAGATCGGGAGGAGGCGGAGGGAGCTTCGCCTTCTGGATCGCGAGCTCCAGCGCCTGATCGAAGAACGTGTTGCCGGACTTCTTCTGGATTTCGTGCTTGAGGATGCGGCCGTCGGGCCCGATGTACGCCAGCACGGAGGCGGCGAGGTAGAGCCGCTCGCGCTCCGAGATCACCGAAGGCACCACGTACTGTTCGAGGATCGCGTCGTGCACCGCGGTGAAGTAGGCGTCGCCTTCCTCGGCGCTGGCGGCGGTGCCTTGCGCGGAGCCGGCCGCGGTTCCGGCCCGCTCCGGGTCCGGGGGCTCTTGCGATTCCGGGGTCGCCTTCCCTGCCGCCCGGGCCAGCGCCCGGTCCATCATCTCCTGCCGGGAGGGCTCGCGCTTCTGGGCAGTCGACGGCGGCGCCGTCCGGGTCGAGGGGACCAGGGGAGCGGCGCTGGCGGAAGGGGCCGGCGGTGGCGACTCCTTGCGCGGCAGCAGCTTCGGATCCCGCGGCCGGCCGAGCGCCACCATGTGCGCGATGATGGGCTTGCGCAGCGGGGGGGCTCGATCGAAGAGGCGCGGGAGCACCAGCGCAGCGGCGAAGATGGCCAGATGCAGCAGCGTAGCGAGCGCGAGCGCGGGGAAGGCGGGCATCCGCCCTTGCGGCGCGAGCAGGCTGCGCGGAGCGCTCTCGCTCAAGGCTTTCTCAGCTCCCGATCCGGATCGGTGATCATGCCCAGCGACTCGACCCCGGCCCGCCGGGCCACCGCCATGATCTCGACCACCTGGCCGTACGGAAGGGAGCGGTCCGCATGCAGGTACAGCTCCTTCTCCTTCTGGATGCGGGCGTTGCTGGAGAGCTTCCGTTCCAGGTCGGCGGGCGGGATCTCGGCGTTGCCCAGGTACACGCGGCGGTCGCGCGTGATGGTGAGCACCAGCTTCTCCTCCTGGTGCTCCATCTGCTGCGCGGAGGCGCGCGGGAGGTCCACCTTGACCCCGCTCTGGATCAGCGGCGCGGTGACCATGAAGATGATCAGCAGCACCAGCATGACGTCCACCAGGGGCGTCACGTTGATGTCGGTCATCGCCCGGCGGGGGCCGCTATCTCCAGCGCCGAATGCCATCAGGCGGCCTTCTTGAAGATGTGCCGCTTGATGATGTTGAGGAAGTCGGCGCTGAAGTTGCGCATCTCGTTGTCCAGCACGCGGATCCGCGAATTGAAGGCGTTGTAGGCAACCAGCGCGGGGATGGCCGCGAACAGGCCCACCGCGGTAGCGACCAGTGCCTCGCTGATCGGCCGCGCCACCGTGGCAAGGTTCGCGTTGCCGGCCGCGTAGATGTCCCGGAACGCTCCCATGATGCCCCAGACGGTCCCGAACAGGCCGACGAAGGGCGCCGCGGCGGCGGTGGTGCCGAGGAAGGGAATGCTCTGCTCAAGCGTGGTCAGCTCCGCGTTGGCGGCCCGGGCCAGCGCACGCTCGACGTTCTCGAATCCGCCCAGCTGGTCGTGGAGCGAGCCTTCCTCGGTGGTGGCGGGCTGCGCTTGCGTCACCTTGGACAGCTCGACGTAGCCCGCGCGGAAGACCTGGGCGACCGGGCTCACCGGCATCTGCTCGCTCGCGGTGTAGATGGAATCGAGCCGCTTGCTCCGCCAGAAGGTCTCCAGGAACTTGAGGGTCTCCGCCTGCGCCCGGCGCAGGTGCAGGAGCTTGCGGAAGATGATGGTCCAGCTGGCGAGGGACGAGAGCACGAGGATGATCAGCACGCCGCTGACGACCGGGCCGCCGTGCGTGACCAACTCGACGTAATTGAGGCTGCCGTTCATGGCGGGCGCGGTTCTCCCTCGCAGCGTTTGTACTGTCAACGCGGGAAGAACGGGAAAAGATCCAGGGGTGTGACCTCGGCTCACCTCGGAAGGTCTGAATGAAGGCGGTTGTTGCACGTCCCAGCAGGAAGGAGGGTCGCATGCGCCGGATGCTCATTCTCTCGCTCGCCGCAGCCGCTGCATGCGGTGGGCCCAGCCGGTCGGACCTCATCATCGACTGGACGTTCGAAGGCAAGCCCTGCGCGGACGCGGGCGTCGCCGAGATCCACTTCGCGATCGCCAACGAAGTGCTGACACCGGATCATTTCACCTGCGGCCAGGCGCCTGGTGGAGTCGATCTCGGGTCCTTCCTGGTCGGCGACTATCAGCTGACGATCACCGGCTTCGACGGCGCGAACGCCCCGACCCACCAGATCGTCCAGACGCTACAAGTCCGCGGCAGGAGCGGCGGGCGCGACGAGGTCGCGGTTGACGTCCCGCGCGTGAAGAACTCGACGACCGCCGATCTGACCTGGACGTTCTCGCCAGGCCCGGACTGCGCCACGGCCAACGTGCAGCAAGTGACCATCTACGTCGACCCGAACCCGGACGGGACCGGCGGGACCAACGCGGGCACCGTCGCTTGCAGCACCCTGGGAACGCAGGGCGCCTCCATTGCGCCGCTCACGCCGGGGACGCACACGTTCGCCATCGTCGGTCTGCGGTCGCTCCCCAACGGTCTGACTCCCGTGTACAGGACGCACACTCCGGTCGCCGCGTTCTTCCAAGAAAGCCTGTTCACCAACGTGATGGTGAGGGCCGAACCGACGCCGTGATACAGACCGATCAGTGAACGCCGACGCGCCCATCGGGGTGTTCGACAGCGGGGTGGGCGGGCTGACGGTGCTGCGGGCGCTCACGGCGCGCCTGCCCCGGGAGCAGACCATCTATCTGGGCGACACGGCGCGCGTTCCCTACGGGACGCGCTCCGGCGAGGTGGTGACGCGCTATGCGCTGATGTCGGCGCGGCACCTGGCGCGTCACCGGATCAAGCTGCTGGTCGTCGCGTGCAACACCGTGTCCGCGCACAGCCTGCCCGCGCTCGCCGACGCGCTGCCCATCCCCGTCCTGGGCGTGATCGAACCCGGGGCGCGGATCGCCGCGGCGCGGACCCGGGGAGGGGCGATCGCCGTGCTCGGTACGCCGGCCACCGTCGCGTCCGGCGCGTACCAATCGGCGCTGCGCAGGCTGGCGCCGCTCGCCCCGGTGATCGCGCGCGCCTGCCCGCTCTTTGTTCCGCTCGCCGAGGAGGGCTGGACGGACGGGGAAGTGCCGCGCCTGGTGGCGGAGCGCTACCTCGCGGATCTGCGCCGCGCGGGCGTGGACACCGCGGTGCTCGGGTGCACGCACTATCCGCTGCTTGCACGGACCATCGCCGAAGTGCTGGGACCGCAGGTCGCGATCATCGACAGCGCCGAAGCAGTGACGCAAAGCGTCATAGATCTGCTACGCGCGCATGGCCTGTTGCGCAACAGCCAGGATGATGCGCCGCGTCATCGAACGCTCTGCACCGACGTCCCGAACCGGTTCCAGGCCGTGGCCGAGCGGTTTCTCGGACGGCCTGTCGGAGAGGTGGAACTGGTCGATCTTGCGCCGTAGCCGAGGGATTTTCGGCGCCTGCCCGCCGGTTCTGCAAGCTGGCGGAGGCTCGAGGGTTCTGCTAACTGAGATAGGAGCGAATGGCGACTCCGAAGGCCGCGGCCCCCGTCGTGGGGTTCAACCACAACGTCAAATACGGTCCGCGCGTCTACCATGTGCAGACGGAGGATTCGGGCCTCCCGCACGCCCATTACATCACGCACCTGTTCGTTGGCGGAAACATCGTTTCCAGCATGAAGTCCAGCTACGCCGAGAAGGCTGGCGAGCGCGATCTGGCCCGGGTCGTGCGAGGCCTGATGGAGCACCAGCACAAGGCCATGCTCAGGCGGCTGGTGGCGGGCGAGTTCGACGAGTTGGCCGAGCGCCTCTCGGCCCCGCACTATGAGCCCGGCGTCCTCGCCGATGGGACCAACACCGCCTCGTACGTGAACACGGGCGCTGCCGCCGCCCCGGCCAAGGCGAAGAAGGCGCCTGCGATCAAGCCGGTGGCCAGGCCGGCGCCGGCGGCCCCCGCCCCCGCGCCGAAAGCCGCCCCTCCTGCAGCCCAGCCCGCCGCGCCGATCTGGCATCCCTCCCCTCCGTCCGCCTCCCCTCCGCGCGCGCCCGGAGCACCGCTTCCACAAGTAACCCGGCAGCCGGCACAGCCCACCCGGCCGAGCACCCCGCCGAAGATGGCGCCCATGGTGCCTCCCGCCGCCCGTCCCGCCGCGGCGAAGCCGGCCGCCGCGCCAAGCTTCTTCAGCGAGAGCCCGGTGGAGATGCCCACCGACGACCTGCCCACCCTCTTCGCCGAGGAGCTGATCAGCGAGAAGAGCCTCGACGAGGTGATCCTCGCCTTCCTTTCAGCGGACCTCGAGCCGCCCAAATAGGCCCCTGATGAGACACCTCGCCGCCGCTCTCGCGCTCGTCTCGCTCTGCGCTTGCGCCGGTTCGTACTCGAACGGCGGCACGGATCTGCTCCCGCCGGACAGCGGCGGCGGAGCGCTGACGGATGGAGGGCCCCCGGACGGCGGTTCCGACGGCGGCGTGGACGGCGGGCCGGACGCGGGCTGCGTCCAGCGTTCGCTGAACGGGGTGGGAGCGATCGACAACTGCGCCGGTGCTCCGAACGCGACCGCCTCGGTCTTCGTCTCGGATCCGGCTCAGGGCTGCACGGTCAGCATCACGCTCGACACCGCCACCACGCCCTGCACCGGCGTCGCCAGCCGTGGCACGCTCGACGCGTTCGACGGCGGATGCACGGGCGGCTACGTCTGCACCTCCCCCTCGTTGCCGGGCACCCTCACCTGCAATAACGGATTCAACACCTGCACCGTCCGCATTTGCGACGCGGGGGTCTGCGGCCCGTGATCCAGCTCTTCCACGTCAAGAAGGTCTACCCCGGGGATCCGCCGGTCCTGGACGACATCACCCTCCGCGTCCAGAAGGGCGAGTTCATCTGGCTCACCGGCCCCTCGGGCGCGGGCAAGAGCACGCTCTTGCGGCTCCTCTTCTGCGCCGAAAAGCCGACCAGCGGGAGGATCCTGATCGGCGGAAAGAACCTCGGCCGGCTGAGCCAGTCCGGCGTTCCCTACCTGCGCAGGAACCTCGGCATCGTCTTCCAGGACTTCAAGCTGCTCGACAACCGCACCGTTTTGGAGAACGTCGGGTACGCCCTGGAGGTGCTGGGCGCCTCGGACGCGGAGATCCGCGAGCGCGCCCGCAAGCGGCTGGAGCAGGTGGGCCTCTCGCACAAAGCGGCGAGCCTGCCCAGGCGGCTCTCCGGAGGCGAGCAGCAGCGCGTCGCCATTGCCCGGGCGCTCGTCAACGAGCCGACGATCCTGCTCGCGGACGAGCCCACCGGGAACCTCGACCCGTCCTTGACCGACAGCATCCTCCAGCTCCTCTTCGATGCGAACGCGCGCGGCACCACGGTCATCGTGGCCACCCACGATCGGGGCCTGCTGCAGCGGTGGCACCGCCGCACCGTGGGGCTGGAGCGCGGGAAGCTGGTGTTCGACGCATGATCGCGCACGTCGTCTGGCGACTCTCGCGGAGGGCGGCGGTCAACCTCTGGAGGGCGCGGCTGCCCTCGCTGGTGTCGGTGTTCACCATCGGGCTGGCCCTCTTCATCGGCGCTTCGTTCGTGCTCGGCCTGTTCACGGCCCGGACCCTGCTGACGTCCTGGGGCGCCCAGGACAACATCACCCTGTACCTCGACCCACAAACCACCGAGCCGCAGGCCCTGGCGCTCTCGCAGCAGCTCCAGGCGCGCGGCGATCTCGAGGTGCACTACATCGATCCCGCGGCGGCGCTGCGGCGGCTGCGGTCCGATCTGGGAGACCTCGCCAGCGCCCTCGACGGCCTCACCCGCAACCCGCTCCCTCCCTCGCTGGAGATCAAGCCGCGCGTGCCGCTCGCGGTTCCCGCCGTCCGGGTGCTGGCCGCGGAGCTCGGCCAGCTGGGCGGGGTCCGGGACGTCGAGTACGGGCGGGAGTGGCTCGACAAGCTGGAGGCGCTGGGGCGGGGGCTCCGCGCGTTTGGCGCCGGCGCGCTTCTGGCGGTGATCGGAGCGGCGCTTCTGGTGGTCGCCAACACCATCCGCCTCGCGGTGTACGCGCGCCGCGACGAGATCGAGATCATGAAGCTGGTCGGAGCGACCGACCGCTACGTGCGGGCGCCCTTCCTGATGGAAGGAGCGCTGCAGGGATTGCTCGGAGCCGCCATCGCGGTGGGCGCGGTGTTCGCCGCCCAGCAGTGGCTCCTGCCGCGCGCGACGCAGGCTTTCGTGTACGCCACCGGCATCGGCCCCCCCCACCTCCTGCCGCTCCACGCGGCCGCGCTCCTCGCCGGAGGCGCGCTGGTGGGCCTGGTGGGGAGCTGGATCGCGGTCGCGCGCTTCCTGAAGACATGATCCCGCTTCTCGTCGCCGTCGCCGTTTCGCAGCAGTTGCCGGAAGTGCGGCAGCGCCTGCAGGAAGAGCGCGCGGCGGCGCACAAGCTGGCGGGCCGCGAGGCGAACGTGCTCGGCCGGCTCGCCGAGCTCGAGCGGCAGATCGAGGTGGAGTCCCGGGCGCTGCGCGCGGCTGAAGCCCGGCTGCGGGCCGCCACCCAGCGGCTCTCCACCGCCGAGGAAAGCGCGGGCAAGGCGCAAGCCCAGCTCGAGGTCGCGACGTCGGCCGTGGAGCCGCGCCTGGTCGCGCGCTACCGGTTGGGCCGGGAGGGATACGTCCGCTTCCTGCTGGGGTCGACGAGCATCAACGATCTGATGCGCCGGAGCCGCTTCTTCAATACCTTGCTGCAATCGGACTTCGAGGCGCTGGCCGTGCTGCGCGCCCAGGCGCTGGTGGCGAAGGCCGCGCGCGACGAGGTGGCCGCTGCGCACGCGGAGCAGGACCAGAGCTTCAAGCTGGAGGGCGAGCGCCGCGCCGCGCTCCAACAAACGGTCGATCAACAGCGCATCCTCCTCGCCTCGGTGCAACGTGAGAAAGCCATGCACGAGGAGGCGGCCCGGGAGCTGGAAGAGGCCGTGAAGGAGCTCTCGTCCAGGCTCGCCGAGCTGCGGGGCTCGCGGCGGACCCACGCCGCACCCGACCTGGTCGGGGGCAAGGGGTCCATCCGGAAGCGGCGCGGCAAGCTTGCGTTCCCGGTGGACCAGGGTCGCGTCGAGGTGCGCTTTGGCCGCGCGATCGATCCGCGCTTCGGGACCGTCACCTTGCAGAACGGAATCGACGTGCGCGCGCCGATGGGAAGCCCGGTTCGCGCGGTCTGGAACGGCAAGGTGGCGCATGCGGGCTGGTTCAGGGGATTCGGCAACCTCCTCATCGTCGACCACGGCGACGGCATGTTCTCGTTGATGGCGCACCTCGACCAGCTGCAGAAGGCGCTGGGCGACAGCGTGCGCGCCGGCGAGGAGGTCGGAACGGTGGGCGAGACCGGCTCGCTCAAGGGTCCATACCTGTATTTCGAGCTGCGGGACGGCCAGACGCCGCTAGATCCCGAGAGGTGGCTCAGGCGCAGCCGCAGGGGCCCGGCCCTGCTCGCGGGTGCAAAAGGAGGCGCGGCGAAATGAAGAGGTTTCTCCTGCTCTGCGCGTGCGCCACCCTGGGCGGCTTCCTTGCCGTGCAGGTCGCGCAAGCCGCTCGCGACCCGGCCGGGCCCTACCGGAAGCTCGACGTCTTCAGCCACGTGCTCTCGCTGATCGAGAACAACTACGTCGAGCCGGTGGACGATACGCGCCTGCTCTACGGCGCGGTCGACGGCATGGTGCGCACCCTGGACCCGCACTCCAGCTTCATGGATCCGCGATCGTACGCCGCCCTGAAGGAGGAGACGGAGGGGGAGTACGGGGGAGTCGGCCTGGAGCTGGCGACGCGCGGCGAGGACGTGGTGGTGGTCGCTCCCATCGACGACACTCCCGCTTCGCGCGCCGGTTTCCAGCCGGGCGATCGATTGGTCGAGATCGACGGCCGCGCGGTGCACGGCTGGCGCGAGCCGGAGGCCGTTCGCGCCCTGACGGGATCGCCGGGCACGAAGGTGACGGTGAAAGCGCATCGGGCGGGCTGGGCGGAGCCGCGCTCGTTCACCTTGGTCCGCGACGTGATCCGCATCGTCTCCGTCGAGGAGAAGCTCTTCGATCGGAAGCTGGGTTACGTGAAGGTGAAGAGCTTCCAGGACCGCACCGACGCATATCTGCGCAAGGCCCTCGATTCGATGCGCGACCAGGCCGGCGGGCAGCTCTCCGGGATCGTGCTCGACCTGCGGCACAACCCGGGAGGCCTGCTCGATCAGGCGGTGAAGGTCGCCGATCGGTTCCTGGACGGCGGCGTGATCGTTACCACCAAGGGCCGCGGCGGGAAGCACGTCGAGGTGGAGAAGGCCCATCCCAAGGGCACCGAGCCGCGATACCCGATGGTGGTGCTGGTCGACGGCGGCACCGCCAGCGCCAGCGAGATCGTCGCCGGGGCGCTTCAAGATTCCGGCCGCGCGGTGGTGATCGGGACCCGGACGTTCGGCAAGGGCTCGGTGCAGACCGTGATCGAGCTGGAGGACGGCTCCGGGCTCAAGCTGACGGTGGCGCGCTACTACACGCCGTCGGGGCGAAGCATCCAGGAGCGCGGGATCGAGCCCGACCTGTGGGTGAAGGCGAGCGCGGCCGATGACGATGCGCCGCGCGAGCACAACCTCCCCGGCCATTTCAAGGGCGAGGAGGGCGAATTGATCCCGGCAGCCTCGCTGCAGCCGCCCGCGCCGCAGCCGCAATCGCCGGACGATCCGAAGAACGATCCGCAGCTCAAGGTGGCGCTCGACACGTTGCGGACCTGGGCGGTCTTCAAGCGCTCCTTGCCGGCGCCGGCCGTGCGCACGGCGCATCCGTAGGCGCCCCCGGTGGGTCGATGGCCGGGCGGATCCTAATACCAACAGCGCAAGGCAGATGCCACTTCGGCCGGGCTGTGCACACGTTGTGCGCTTGAGTGGGAGCCGCGCGTCGCTGCCCCCTGGCGCGAGGGGCGTGCCGCAGTGCATCGAAGTCTGGCCGGCCGTTTGACAAGCAACCGGGCGTCACGTACAGTCCCGCGCCACTCCGGGTCGACACCCCGGTAATTGTTGGAGTTTTCGAGGTGGAAAGTCGATGACCTGGGTGGAGGTGCTCTTTCTAGCGACCTACTTCCTGGTCCTGCTCGTCCTTTCCATCTATGGCTCCCACCGGTACGTGATGGCGTACCTGTACTACAAGCACAAGGGCAACATGCCGGCCCCCAAGGCCAGGTTCGACCGGCTGCCGCGCGTCACCATCCAGCTTCCCATCTTCAACGAGATGTACGTCGTCGAGCGCCTGATCGACGCTGTCGCCCGCATCGACTACCCCCGCGACAGGCTCGAAATCCAGGTCCTGGACGACTCCACCGACGAGACGCAGGGCATCGCCCGTGCCAAGGTCGCCCGGCTCCGGGAGCAAGGTGTGGACATTGCCTACCTCCACCGGAACACCCGGGAGGGCTACAAGGCCGGCGCCCTGCAAGAAGGGCTGAAGGTTGCGCGGGGCGAGCTGGTGGCGGTGTTCGACGCGGACTTCGTGCCCTCCCCGGAGTTCCTGCGGCGCTCGGTCCACTTCTTTACCGACGAGCGGATCGGCATGGTGCAGGTCCGCTGGGAACACCTGAACCGCGAGTACTCGCACCTGACCCAGGCGCAGGCCATCTTCCTCGACGGGCACTTCGTCATCGAGCACACGGCCCGCAACCGCAGCGGCCGGTTCTTCAATTTCAACGGGACGGCGGGCGTCTGGCGTCGCGCGACCATCGAGGATGCCGGCGGGTGGCAGCACGACACGCTGACGGAGGACCTGGACCTCAGCTATCGCGCGCAGCTCGCGGGCTGGCGGTTCGTCTACTTGCCCGAGGTCGTCTCGCCGGCGGAAGTGCCGGTGGAGATGAACGCTTTCAAGTCCCAGCAGCACCGCTGGGCGAAGGGCAGCGTCCAGACCGCGCGCAAGCTGCTGCCGCGGATCCTGCGCAGCGATCTCTCCTGGCAAGTGAAGGTGGAGGCCTTCTTCCACCTCAGCGCGAATTTCACGTACCCGCTGATGATCCTGCTCACCGTGCTGATGCCGGTGAGCATGGTGATCCGCTTCAAGCACGGCTGGTATGAGGTGCTGCTGCTGGATCTTCCGTTCTTCTGGACCGCGACGGTCAGCGTGGTGCTGTTCTACGTCGCGAGCCAGCGCGAGATCGGCATCGCCTGGTGGAAACGGCTGCAGTACCTGCCCTTCATCATGGCGCTCGGGATCGGGATGTGCGTCAACCAGAGCAAGGCCGTGATCGAGGCGCTGGTCGGCTACGAGACCGCGTTCAACCGCACGCCGAAGACCGGGATGCGGGGCCGCGATCGGAGCTGGCTGAAGAAGAGGTACCGCACGCTGCTCACCGCGCAGCCGCTTCTGGAGCTGGCCCTGGGGGCCTACCTGACCAGCGCCATCTGGTTCGCGCTGGACAAGGGCGTCTACTTCTCCCTGCCCTTTCTCCTCCTCTTCCAGTGGGGATTCTTCTACGTGGGGTTGGTCTCGCTGCTGCAGGGTCCGGTCGGCGCGCTGATGCGCTGGATTCGCGGGCCCGCGGAAGACGCCGCCCCGGCGCTGGAGTAGCGTGAAGGCGATGGTGCTGTGCGCGGGCTTTGGCACGCGGCTGCGCCCTCTCACCGACAGGGTCCCCAAGCCGCTGGTGCCACTCTGCGGGGTGCCGCTGCTTCGCTACAACTTCGCGCTGCTGAAAAACGCCGGCGTCCGCGAGATCGTGATCAACACGCACCATCTGGGCGCGACGATGGCGCGGGGCGCCCAGGCCATCGCCTCGGAGCTGGAACTCGACCTTCAAGTGTCGCGAGAGGAGAAGCAGATCCTCGGGACAGGCGGAGGCGTGCGCCGGGCGCAGGCCATGCTCGGCGCCGGGACGTTCATCCTCATGAACGGCGACATGATCTTCGATCTGGACCTCGCAGCCGCCCTCGCGGCGCACCGGAAGGCGGGGGCGGCGGCCACCATGGTGCTCGCTCCCTACCCGCGGGGAGCGACCTACGGGGCGGTCGAGGTGGACGCGCAGATGAATGTCCGCCGTGTCGCGGGGCGCGGCACGCAGCCCGATCCGTCGCTGTCGAAGTTGCACTTCACCGGAGTGCACGTGCTCGAACCGGAGCTGATCGCGCGGCTGCCGGCAGAGGGCGAAAGCGACATCAACCGGACCGCTTACGTGCGCGCCATCCACGACGGCGCCCGGGTGCACGGTTTCTTGCAGCAGGGGTATTGGGGCGACCTGGGGGCGCCGCGGTCGCTCTTGCGGGCGCACCTGGACGTCCTGGAGAAGCGCATTCCGCTGCAGCGGTTCCGGCCGGAAGCGGATCCCTTCGACGGCTGCGAGGAGCGCGCTCCCGGAGTCTTCGTGCATCCGACGGCGCAGGTGGAAGCGCCGCTGGCCGCGCCCGTCCTGATCCAGGCCGGCGCCGTCGTCGCGCCTGGAGCGGTGGTCGGCTCGGGGGTGACGATCGGGGCGAAGGCGCGCGTCGACGCGGGCGCGCATCTGGAGCGGGCGGTGGTCTGGGAGCGGACGCACGTGGCGGCCGGCGAGCGGCTGGTGGAGCAGATCGCCGCCCCTGGCGTCCGGCTGGACTGCGCGCCCTAAGGAGTATGCGACGCTGAGTCGGTGGGCGGATGGAGGAGCTTCATTTCAACCGCAGAGCGCCCAGAGCGCGCAGAGATCTGGTGTGGTTCGGTACAGAAACCCAAAAAACCTCCGCGCGCTCTGCGGTTGAAATGAAGCGCTAGTGGACTAGACGGCGATGCCGGTTGGGCAGGACACACCGGTTCCACCGAGGCCGCAGTATCCGCCCGGGTTCTTCGCCAGGTACTGCTGGTGGTAGTCCTCCGCGTAGTAGAAGGGCGGCTCCGGGGCGATCTCGGTCGTGATCGCGCCGTAACCGGCCTTGCGCAGCGAGGCCTGGAACGCCTCGCGCGACTGCTCCGCTGCCTCGCGCTGCGCCGGCGTCGAGGGATAGATGGCGCTTCGGTACTGCGTGCCCACGTCGTTGCCCTGTCGCATGCCCTGGGTCGGATCATGGCCCTCCCAGAACGCGCGCAGCAGCTCGGCGTAGGAGATCCGCTTCGGGTCGTACACCACCAGCACTGCCTCGGTGTGCCCGGTCGCTCCAGAGCAGACCTCGCGGTAGGTCGGATTCTTGGTGAATCCGCCGGCGTACCCCACCGCTGTCGTGTACACGCCGTCGAGCTCCCAGAACTTCCGCTCGGCCCCCCAGAAGCAACCCATCCCGAAGAGGGCGCGCTCGTGACCCTCGGGGAAGGGCGGCACCAGAGGGGTGCCCAGGACGACGTGCCGCGGCGGGACTCGCATCGGCTCGAGGCGGTCCGGGAGTGCTTCTTCGGGGGTTGGCATGCGCAGAGATCCCATGGCCGGATTGTGCGCGGCGGGCGTGCTCCCCGCAATCCGGTCCCCGGGATCGACTGAACCCAGCTCGAGCAGGTCTCCTTCGCGGGTCCCGGTGCGCGCGAGCGTGCCGCCGGGCAGCTCCACCACCATGGCGGCGCGTGGATGGAAGCGGGTGGCGCGCCACGGCTTCAGGCGGGAGATCGCGCGGATCACGCGGAAGTCGCGCGAGAGGAACGCCGCGTCGATGGGAAAGCGCATGAAGAAGGTGTGGATCGACGTGCAGGGCTCGATGAGAAGCGCGTCGCCCTCCTGCAGCGACTCGCGTCCGAGCAGGCCGCGGATCCGCGCGATCGGCGTCGCTGCGCGTTCCACGCGGTTGGCCAGGACCGCACCCGTGCGCGGGTTGCGCACCATCACGGGCGCACCAGCGAGACCCGCGGACCCAGCCCCACCGTCAGGCGGCCGGTCTTGCTCGAGTAGATCTCGCCGTCCAGGAACCAGGAGAGCGGAGCGCGCGCCGAAAGCTCCAGCTCCTCGCCGACGCCTTCGAGCAAGCGGTCGCGCCGTGCGGGCAGGCCGCAGAGCAGCCGCGGCAACTCGAGCGCGAACTGGCGAGGGCCGGCGGTCAGACCGAGGACCTGGAACGCGCCGGGCTGTTCGGTGGCGCGGCGGAACGGCCGCAGCCCGAGCCCGGCTTCCGCCACGGACGAGCAGACCAGTCCGTAGATCTCGATGCGCGGCCATTCCTCGCCATCCAGCCTGACCCGCAGGTCCATCGGGGCGTAAAGCTTGCGGGCAAAGGGGCCCCGGGTCAGCGACGACCCCAGAGCGCGCGCGAAGATGCGCGCGCTGGTCAGCGGTCCGGCGTTTCCGGTCGCGTAGATCGCTTCGATGAAGCGGACCGGAAGGCCCACCCCGAAACGGAATCCGCAGCGCGCACCGGTCCGGGCCCCCTCCTCCAGGATCCGCAGCGTGTCGCGCTGCTCGACGCGCAGCTCGTTGCCCGAAGCGAGCGCTTCCGACAGGCGGCGCAGGCGCTGCTCCGCGTCGCCCTTGCCGCCGAGGGGAGCGAGGGAATCGTATGCGCCGCCGCCGAGCAGCGCGAGCGGCGGGAGATCGTTGCCGAGCGCGCCGGCGAGGGCGGTGACCGTATGGGTGACGGTGCCGTCCCCCCCCGCTATGGCGAGGACGCGCGGCCGGTCCGCCGCGACCGCCTTGGCCACGGCGGCCAGCTCCTCCGGTCCGCGGGTCTCGAGGATCGAGGCCCCAGGCGCCGCTTTCCGAAGCTGCTCCGCCGCCAGCGGCCATTGGCGGTTGCGGCGGGCGTTCGGATTGGCGATGA
The DNA here is from genome assembly GCA_036513415.1 of Myxococcales bacterium. Lineage (GTDB taxonomy): Bacteria > Myxococcota > Myxococcia > Myxococcales > 40CM-4-68-19 > 40CM-4-68-19. The sequence goes on from DATBZA010000147.1 coordinate 51,780, forward strand.
TCGTGATCCCCGCCATGCCGGCACCGAATACCGGGCAGAAGCCTGCGGCACAAGGGCTCTTTCTCGACCCGCGCAAGACGCGCCTGAGCGTGGTGCTCGTCGAGCCGAAGATTCCCCCCAACACGGGCAACGTGGCCCGCCTCTGCGCGGTCACCGGATCGCGACTGCATCTGGTGGCGCCGCTCGGGTTCCGGATCGACGACAAGGATCTGCGCCGGGCGGGACTCGATTACTGGGACAAGGTGTACGCCGCGACCTGGAGCTCGTTCGACGAGCTGCTGGAAGCCGAGGGAGTCTCCCCAGAGCGGCTGCACTTGTTCTCCGGCCGCGCCGGGACCGGCCTCTGGGCTGCCCGCTTCTCCGCTGGCGATTACCTGGTGATGGGCGACGAGGTGGGTGGCCTTCCCCAGGCCCTGCTGGATCGTTTCGTCAGCCGGCAGGTGAGGGTGCCGATGGTGCCCGAACCGAGCGCGCGGAGCCTCAATCTGTCCACCTGCACCGGCATCGCCGTGTACGAGGCGCTCCGACAGATCGAGAAGGGGCAACCCCCCGGAACTTCGGGGTAGGATGGTTGCGTGGATACGTTCGAGCTCCTCCCCTCGCTGGCACAGGGAGAACTGTCCGATACCAGTACGCCGGAGCTCGTAGCGGCGGTCTTCCGGTCGCGGGCGAGCGGGACCCTCTGGCTCGAGACGCCGCAGGCTCCAGAGATCCGGGTCTTTTTCCACGCCGGCGACATGTGCGGCACCACCTCGTTTCCCGGCGTCCAGAACCTCGCGCAAGTCCTGCTCGCCAACGACTGGGTGAACGCGCTCGACATCGACTCGAGCCGCGAAGAAGCTGCGAAGACAGGCAAGCGTCACGGGGCGATCATGGTGGCGAAGGGGCTCCTGACCACGGAGCAGCTCCGCGCGGCCTTGGTCGCGCAGCACACCACCAATCTCTTGACGCTGATGGGAATCACCGAGGGAAAGTACGACTGGCGCGGCTGGGAGCCGCCTCCCGCCTGGGCCCGCGAAGTGGTGGTGGATCCCGTCGGCTGCCTGGTCGATGCCTTGGAGCAGGAGCAGCACGCGCAGCGGCGCGCCAAGGTGATGCGGTGGCTGGGCGACCACCCGGTCCGGCTTTCGGTGGACTGGCCGGATCTGCAGGCGCGCCTCGCGCTCGCTCCGATCGATCGTCGGGCGGCTGCGGTGCTGGCCCTTCCGCGGCGCCTGCAGGAGTTCGTGCGCGCATCCCAGCTCGCGCAATCGCGCGCGGAAGCAGTGCTCGCTGCGCTTCTCCTCGCTGGAGGCGCGGAGCCTCAGCCCGAGGGAGACGTCCGCGCCCCGGCCCCCGCGGCGTCGGAGCAGACCAGGGTGCAGTCGCCTGCCGGCAACGACGAGGAGCTGGAGCTGGATCTGCCGCCGGCGCCGGCGCCGTCCGCCGGCGAGCCGGAACCGCCTGCGGCGGAGGCAGGTGCCGGCATGGATCGGGAGCGCGCGAACGACTTGCGCAAGAAGATGCTCGCGCGCGGAATCCGCAATCTGGGCTCGCTGCCCACGCGGGAGGAGTACGAGGGCTCCGTCGCCGTGACGCCAAAAGTAACGGCGTCGAAGGCGAAGGGCCAGCTTGCGCCGGACGAGCAACGATTCGCTGACGAGGTGCGCTCCCGCGTCGAGCAGGCGCCGGGCCAGAGCGCGTACGCCCGGCTCGGGGTGGATCCGGGCGCCACCAGCGAGACGATCCGGAACGCGTACCTGGAGGCGGCCAAGCGATTCCATCCGGACCACTCCGCCAGCCCCGGCCTGGCATCGGTGCAGGCCGAGCTGCAGACGCTCTTCGCGCTCCTCAAGGAGGCGTACGAGACGATCTCCACGCCCGAGGCGCGCACCCGCTACGACGCGTCGCTGAAGGCTGCCCACGGCGGCACGCGCAAGGAGGAGTCGGCGATCGCGCTCAAGATGGGCGACGTCCTGCTCAAGAAGCGCGATTTCGAGGCGGCGCTGGCCAAGCTGCGGCGCGCGGTGGACCTGGACGCCACGGGAGACGCGCTCGCGGCGCTCGCTTGGGGGCTGGTGAGCGATCCCAAGGCTTCCCAGCAGGCGAAGGAAGAGGCAGCATCGCTGATCAACCGGGCGCTCCGGGCACCGGGCGTCACCGCGCGGACTTACTACGTCGCCGGTGTGCTCTGGCGGACGAAGGATCCCGAGTCCGCCCTGGACGCATTCCGCAAGGCGCTGGAGATCGATCCCAAGCACCCGGACGCGGCGCTCGAGATCCGGCTGATGGAGCAGCGGCGCGGGAAGCCTCCGAAGGGGGGCGGGGGCGTGCTCTCGGGCTTGCTCTTCGGGAAGCGGAAAGGTTGATGTCCAAGGAGACGGTGTTGGTCGCGGACGGCGATCCGCGGAGCTTGCGCCTCTTCGAGCTCGCGCTGCGCAGGGCGGGTTTCGCGGTGGAGTCGGCCGCGGACGGCGGGCAAGCGATGCGAAAGCTGCTCGAGACGCCGGTCCAGGCCGCGGTGTGCGACGTCGCGCTGTCGGAGCCGGACGGTCTCGCGCTCTGCCGGGCGGCCCGCGCCCACCAGGGGCTTGCGGGGATTCCCTTCCTGCTCGTCGGCGCTCTGGATCCGGCCGCGAAGGCGCGGGCGGTCGAGGCGGGTGCGGACGACTACCTCGCCAAGCCGGTCCTCCTCAAGGAACTGGTCCAGCGGGTGCAGCACCTGCTCGAGCGGCGGCGCCTCTCCGATCCCGGGCCTCCCACCGCGCTCACCGGCTCGGTGCGGGACCTGGGGCTGCTGGACCTCTTCCGGTCGCTCGAGAGCTGGCGGAAGGACGCCGTGGTCCGCTGCGAAAGAGGCGGGCAGCTCGCGCGCGTCTGGGTTCTCGAGGGCGAGGTCATCGACGCCGAGCTGGGACCCGTTTCCGGTGACGTCGCGTTCTGGCGGCTGATGACCTGGGAGGAGGGCGAGTTTCGCGTCGACTTCGCGGATGCAGGCAAGCGTGAGCGCCGCATCCACGGGGGGACGCAGGGTGCACTGCTGGAGGCCATGCGGCGCGTGGAGGAGCTGGCCCGCGTCGCCCAGGCGTTGCCGATGGACACGCAGCTCACCGTGGACGTCGCAAGGCTCGAGGCGCGGTTGGCCGACCTGCCCGACGAGATCAATGAAGTGCTCCGGATCTTCGACGGCGGGCGGGCCTTGCGCGCGGCCCTCGATCTATCGCCCTCCGACGACCTGTCCACGGTGGGGGTCGTGCAGCAACTGATCGCCGACGGGATCTTGCGCCCGGCGTCGCGGCCAGCATCCCTGCAGCATTGGGTGTCCGCGCCGCCGCCGGGATCCGCGCCTGCGGAGCCGGCGGCGCCTCGGATCGTCCACTTCCCGCCCCTGCGCGGCATGCGCCGCGAGCGGTTGCGCCGCGAGGCTGAGCAGGCCAGGGTGAAACTCGCCTCCGGAGAGCCCGTCCGCCTGCACCACGTGGTCGATCTGCCGCCACGCGGCCAGGAAGAGATGCTGGGCGAGTTGCGGCGGGTCTCGCCAGCCGTCGGGGAAGCGGCGAAGACGTTCACGGCCGATGCGCAGCTCGCGCGCGTGCTGATCCCCGACCACGCCCGGGCCACCGAACCACCGCCGATCGCGCCGGTGGCCTCGACCACGCCGCCGCCTGGAGTCGGCGCCGCAGCCGGGGCGCGACCGCGTCGCAGGTGGGCCTGGTTCTTCATCGCAACCGTTGCGCTCACCCTCGCCTGGGTCCTGCGTCCCCAGCCCAGGACGGAGCGCAGGGACGCGCCGTGGCTGGAAACGAAGGGCCTGGAAGCACCTTTGGGCGCCGAGGTGACCGCCGCGGGCGTCGCAGCCGGACCGACGGGCTACGCGGAGGCGGTAGGTCGCGGGAACGACCTGTTCCGGCAGGGAAAGTATGGGGCGGCCGCCGGCGAATACCGCAAGGCGCTGTCGCTCCGGCGGGACGCGGTGCCCGTCCTGATCTCGCTCGGCGACGCACATCTCGCGGCGGACCAGCCGCGGAGCGCGCTGGAGCCTCTCGAGCGGGCCGCGCGGCTCGATCCGACGAGCGCCCGCGCACAGCTCTTGCTCGGGACGACCTACCATTCGCTGGGCCGGATCCGCGATGCGGTGAAGGCCTACCGGCGGTATCTGGAATTGGAGCCGACGAGCGAGTTCGCCAAGGACGTGCAGGTGATCCTCGCGAACCTGGGCCCCCCGGGTTAAATCTCCGCGCGCATGCGCGTCCTGGGGCTGGAAACGAGCTGCGACGAAACCGCGGCCGCGGTGGTCGAGACGGGCGAGGGCCTGCGCGGACGCGTGCTCGCGGACGTGGTGCACACGCAGAAGGAGGTGCACGAGAAATGGGGAGGAGTGGTGCCGGAGCTCGCCTCCAGGGACCACCTGCAGCGGGTGCTGCCCGTGCTCGACGAGGCGCTGCGGAAGGCCGGCTGCGAGCTGCGCGAGCTGGACGGCATCTCCGTCACCCGGGGGCCGGGGCTGGTCGGCGCGCTGCTCGTCGGCGTGCAGGTGGGGAAGTCGCTCGCTGCCGCCTCCGGACTTCCGATCGTCGGCGTCAACCACATCGAGGGACACGTGTTAGCGGTGTTGCTCGCGGAACAGGCGCCGGTTCCGCCTTGGCTCGCCCTGGTCGTTTCCGGAGGCCATACCTCGCTCTACGACGTGCGCGCGCTGGGCGAATACCGCGCCCTGGGCCACACGCTCGACGATGCGGCGGGAGAGGCGTTCGACAAGGTCGCCAAGCTTCTGGGACTGCCCTACCCCGGGGGTGCCCACCTCGATCGGCTGGCGCGCGGGGGCAACCCCAAGGCGATCGATTTCCCCCGCGGACTCGCCCGCCGCTCGCGCGCGGCGTTCGATTTTTCGTTCAGCGGCCTGAAGACCGCAGTGCTGACGCACGTGCGCGAGCACGGCGTTCCGTCCGGCCAGGCTCTTTCGGATCTCTGCGCATCCTTCCAGGAGGCCGTGTGCGACGCGCTCACGCAGCGGGCGCTGCGGGCAGCCCGGCACGCCAGGTCGCCGGCGCTGGTGATCTGCGGCGGGGTGGCGGCGAACTCCCGCCTGCGGGCCCTGGCAGAGGAGCGGTGCGCGGCGGAAGGTGTCTCCCTCTTCCTGCCCGAGCCACGCCTCTGCACGGACAACGCAGCGATGATCGCGATGGCGGGCGCCCACCGGCTGCTCCGGGGCGAGCGCGCGGACGCGGCCATGTCGGCGGATCCGGGGTGGCGGCTGTGAAGCCAGCCGAGCTGCTGCGCCGGCACGGCCTGCGCCCGAAGAAAGGCTGGGGTCAGAATTTCCTCGGCGATGAGCAGCTCCTCTCCTCGCTCGCTGCGCTGGCGCGCCTGCGGCCCGGCGACCTCGCCGTCGAGCTCGGCGCGGGTCTCGGTCACTTCACGCGCGCGCTGGCCGCCACCGGCGCGCAGGTGGTGGCGGTGGAGCGGGATCGCGAGCTGGCCCCGATCCTGCGCGCCGAGCTGCCGGGCGTCCAGGTCGAGGAAGCGGATGCGAAGAGCTTTGACCTGCGCGGCGTCGCCGCCCGCGCGGGGCGGCGCGTGGTGGTCTGTGGAAACCTTCCGTACCATCTCAGCTCGCCGATCCTCTTCCACCTGCTCGACCAGCGGGACTCGGTCCGGCGGGCCGTCCTGCTCCTGCAGCGCGAGGTAGCCGAGCGCATCGCCGCGCCACCGGGCGGACGGGACTACGGGCTGCTCTCGGTGTTGATCCAGCATGTGGCCGATGCCTCGATCGGCTTGCGGGTGCCGCGGCACGCGTTCACGCCTCCTCCGGAAGTGGAGAGCGCGGCGCTGGTGCTGGAGTTCCTCGAACGGCCGCGCGCCGACGTGCGGGACGAGGCGCGGTTCCGAAAGCTGGTGAAGGCGGCTTTTTCGCAGAGGCGGAAGACGCTCTGGAACGCGGTGAAGTCGGTGCCGGGGGGGCGGGAGGCGCTGGAGAAGGCGGGGATCGATCCAAAGCGGCGCGGGGAGACGTTGACGGTGGAGGAGTTCGCGTCGGTGGAGCGGGCGCTGGAAGGTGAAGTAGGCTAAGGCTTCAGATCAACCGCCGAGCACGCCGAGCACGCCGAGATGGAAAAGTAGGCTGAGGAAGTTTTTTGGGGGGGTCTAGCGAGGTCTGCCCCCAATCGATCCCGTGAGCGGTTCTGGGCCATGCCGGCGGCAATTGATTTGGGCAGACCTCTGGCGCCACGCTCATCAGGTCGCGTACTGGGCGATGCCATTTCCGAAGGACCAGTTCTCCTTTGCGACCTCGACGAGGCTCACGAACACGTCCTCGGGCCGCACGCCCGGCGACTCGCGCAGGAGCTGGGCGATGCGCGCGAAGAGCGCTTTGCGCGCGTCCACCGTGCGGCCGGCGTTCAGCGTGATCTGGATGAGGATCACGCCGTCGGTGCGGGAGATGCCCAGATAGGACGGGTCGTAGATCAGCTCCGACTCGTCGTGCTCGGTGATGATCTGGAACTTGTCCTGCTCGGGGATCTTGATGGCCTCCACCATCGCGCGGTGGATGGAGCTTCCGACGGCGCGGCGGAATTCGGGACTCGTGCCCTTGCGCAGGGCGATTCGGACCAGCGGCATGCCGTTTCCGATGCCGGGGCCGGTGGACGGTTGCTTCAGGTCTGCGTGCGCAGGTGGAACGACTTCCGCCGGGTGAGCGGGAGGAAGCCATACTTCGAGAGCGACATGCCCTTGCCGGTGTCCTTCACCCCGGTCCACGGCAGCAGCGGATCGAGGTAGTCGCACCGGTTCATGAAGAAGGTTCCGGTCTCGATCTGCGCCCCGATGCGGAAGGCGCGCTCCTGGTCGCGCGTCCAGATGGCCGCGGTGAGGCCGTAGGGGCTGTCGTTCATCAGCCGGACCGCCTCGTCGTCGTCCGCGACCTTCTGCACGCCGACGATGGGCCCGAAGCTCTCCTCCACCATCAGGCCGTGCATGGAGTGGTTCGCATCGATCACCAGGCAGGGGTCGAAGAACCGGCCCCGGCCGGCGGCGTCCTGGACCGGCTTTCCCCCGCAGAGCACCCGGCCCCCCTTCGCCCGCGCTTCGTCGACCTGCGCCGTGAGCTTCCGGGGCGCATCCGGCTGGGCCATCGGCCCCAGGGTGGTGTCGGTCTGCTGCGGATCGCCCAGGCGGTACTTGCGCACTTCGGCCAGCGCGCCTTCGACGAAGCGGTCGTAGAGCGAACCGTGCACGTAGATGCGCTCGATTCCGCAGCAGCTCTGGCCGGCGTTGTAGAAGGCGCCGTCGACGATGTTCGCGACCGCATGATCGAGGTCGGCATCGGGCGCCACGTAGGCAGGGTCCTTGCCGCCCAGCTCGAGGCCGACGTCGATGAAACGCTTCGCTCCTTCCCGGTAGAGCTCGTGCCCTCCGCGCACCGAGCCGGTGAAGCTGACGTAACCGACCTCCGGCCGGGCGACGATCTTCGCGCAGGTCTCGTGAGTGGCGTCGATGGCGGTGACCAGGTTCTCGGGCGCGCCCGCGCGCTCGAAGGCGCGGGCAAAGGCGTCGCCGCAGAGCGCGGTGCGGTTCGCATGCTTGATGATGACCGCGTTGCCGGCCAGCACGGCGGGAACGACGACGTTGACGGTGATCAGCAGCGGGTAGTTCCAGGCGCTGATGTCGAGCACGACTCCCACCGGCTCGTGGCGGACGAAGCGCGTGAATCCCGGCACGGGCGGCAGCGGGTCGTCGCGCAGCGCTTCGGGGGCCAGCGCCATCATCGCGCGTGCGCGCATCAGGGTGGTCTTCACCTCCCCACGCGCCTGGGCGAGGGGCTTGCCCATCTGCAGCGTGACCTCACGGGCGACGCGCTCGGAGTCCTTCTCGAGCTCCTGGCAAAAGCGCTCGCAGAGCGCGATCCGCTCCGGGAGCGGCGTCTTCGCCCAGGACTTGTGCGCCCGGAACCCGCGCGTCACCACCGATTCGACCTCCGCGTCGCCGAGGAAGCGCCGCTCCGCGACCATCTCACCGCTGTACGGATTGTCGATGCGATGCGTGTCCATGGAAGGCACAGGATGCGACCTCGACGCTGCGCGCGCAAACCCGATCTGCGAAAAAATGTCAATGCTGCAACCGGGTGTGTTCTGTGCTGACATTCGCGCGCCGTGGAGCCGAGGCACCGCTACATCGTGGTCGAGGGACCCATCGGAGTCGGCAAGACGTCCTTGACGCGGACGCTCTCCAAGCGCTTCAACGCGCGCAGCGTGTTCGAGCTCGTCGAGGAGAACCCGTTCCTGGCCAGCTTCTACCAGGACCGGAACAAGCACGCCTTCCAGACCCAGCTCTTCTTCCTGCTCAGCCGCTTCAAGCAGCAGCAGGAGCTCTTCCAGCAGGAACTCTTCTCCCAGGTCACCGTCAGCGACTACCTGTTCGCGAAGGACCGCATCTTCGCCTCCATCACGCTGGACCCGAACGAGCTGGCCCTCTACGAGCGGGTCTACGAGCACCTGGGCCCGCGCGTGATGAAGCCTGATCTCGTAATCTACCTGCAGGCGCGGCTCGACGTGCTGCTGTCGCGGATCCGGAAGCGCGGGCGCGAATTCGAGCGGAAGTTCGACCCCGAATACCTGGCGGAGCTGGCGCGGACGTACAATGACTTCTTCCACCGGTACGACGAGACGCCCTTGCTGGTCATCAATACCAGCGACATCGATTTCGTGGAGAGCGAGAGGGACTTCGAGGAGCTGATCCGGGCAATCGGATCGATCAAGGCGGGGACACACTACTATCAGCCCCTCGGCACGCGCGTTTGAAAGCGGCAATCGGACCGTCCCAGTGGCGCTTTGACGCAGCGATGATATCCTTCGCTTGCGGTACGGATCTGTCCCGAATCGGGCTGTCCGGAGCTCAACCTATCCAAGGTGGGCCACCAGGACGAAGCGCACCGACGAGGGGCCAAAATGCGAAACGGAGGTGAACCTTGAAGAAGGTCACCATCAATACGCTCCGCAAGATGAAGCAGGCCGGCGAGCGCATCACCATGCTCACGGCCTACGATGCCAGTTTTGCCCGCTTGCTCGATCGCGCCGGGACCGACGTGCTGCTCGTCGGCGATTCCCTGGGCATGGTCGTTCAAGGACACGACACGACGTTGCCGGTGACGATGGACCAGATGGTCTATCACTGCGCCGCCGTGAAGCGCGGGGTGCAGCGCGCGCATCTAGTGGCCGACATGCCTTTCGGGAGCTACCAGGGCACAGTCGACGAGGCGGTGAAGAACGCCGTCCGCCTGGTCGCGGAGGGCGGCGCCGAGAGCGTGAAGCTGGAGGGAGGCGCCGAGTACTCCGAGGTCGTCCAGCGGATCTCGCGCGCCGGCGTGCCCGTGATGGGGCACATCGGGCTCACTCCCCAGTCCGTGCACAAGCTCGGCGGCTACGTCGTCCAGGGCCGCACCGAGGAGAAGGCGCAGAAGCTGCTCGCGGACGCCCAGGCGCTGGAAGAGGCTGGCTGCTATGCGCTGATCCTGGAGATGATGCCCTCGGAGCTGTCAGCGGAGATCTCCCGCGCGGTCGGCATTCCTGTGATCGGGATTGGCGCGGGCGCCGGCTGCGACGGGCAGGTGCTGGTCATCTACGACCTGCTGGGGATGAATCCGGACTTCTCGCCGAAATTCGTGAAGAAGTATCTCGACCTGGGTGTGCTGATCCGCGACGCGGTCGCCCGTTACAACGACGAGGTGAAGCACGGCACGTTCCCGGGCCCCGAGCACAGCTTCGCGGCCGAGAAGGAGGCAGGCAAGTCCGCGCCGGTGCTGCAGCTCTATTCGAGCGTCAAATGAGCCTGGGGGTGATCGCTACCGCGCACGACTTCCGCCGCGCCTGCCAGGAAGCGCGGCGGGACGGGGAGCTCGCGCTGGTTCCCACCATGGGGTACCTGCACGCGGGGCACCAGTCGCTGATCAGGGCGGCGGCGCAGCGCGCTCCCGCGGTGGCGGTCACCATCTTCGTGAATCCGGCGCAGTTCGGTCCCGGCGAGGACCTCTCGCGCTATCCGCGCGACGTCGACGGCGACCTGCGCAAGTGCGAGGAGGCGGGCGCGACCTTCGTGTTCGCTCCCCGCGGAGCGGAGGAGATCTATCCGCCGGGCTTCCAGACCTACGTCGAGCCCGGCCCCCTCGCCGTGCCCCTCTGCGGGGAGAAGCGGCCGGGCCACTTCCGCGGCGTGTGCACGGTGGTTGCCAAGCTGTTTGCGCTCAGCCGCGCGGATTGCGCGTTCTTCGGCGAGAAGGACTACCAGCAGCTCGCGGTCATCCGGCGGATGAACGCGGACCTCAATCTCGGCGTGGAGGTCATCGGCCGCCCGATCGTGCGCGAGAGCGACGGGGTCGCGATGTCGTCGCGCAACGCGTACCTCTCGCGCGAGGAGCGCCTGCGGGCCGCTGCTCTCTGGAAGGCGCTCAAGGCAGCGCGCGACGCCTTCACCGCCGGCGAGGTCCAGGTAGCGCGGTTGGAGGAGCTGGCCCGCCAGAAGCTGGCGGAGGACGAGGTGCGCGTCGACTACGCGGAGGTCCGCGATCCCATCGAGCTGCGGCGCGCTCAGAAGGCGGACCCGATTTCCCGATTGTTCCTCGCCGCATTCCTCGGTAAGACCCGCCTCATCGACAACGGAGCGCTGGGCGAGCAGGGATGAGCGAGAAGCACGTCAAGGTCATCACAACCAACCGGAAGGCCCGCTTCGAGTACCACGTCGAGGCGAAGGTCGAGTGCGGCATCGCGCTCACCGGCACCGAGGTGAAGAGCCTGCGCGACGGCAGCGCGCAGCTCTCCGACGCGTACGCCATCCCCAAGAGCGGAGAGTTGTGGCTGCTGAACGCGCAGATCCCGCCGTACAAGCCGGCGGGCCCGCTGCAGAACCACGACCCGAAGCGCACCCGCAAGCTGCTCCTGCACCGACGCGAGATCGACAAGCTGCACGAGCAGCAGCAGAGGGCCGGATACTCGCTGATCCCGCTCAGCCTCTACTTCAAGGACGGGCGGGTGAAGGTCGAGCTCGGCGTCTGCAAGGGGAAGACGGGCGTGGACAAGCGAGACGACATCGCCGAACGCGAGGCGAAGCGGGAGATGGATCGCGCGCGCAGGGGCCGCGGGTGAAGGGAAGAGTGGTGCTCATCACCGGCGGAACGTCGGGGATCGGCCGCGTCACGGCGCGCGAGCTGAAACGGATGGGCGCCACCGTGGTGGTAGTCGGGCGCGACCCGGCCCGGCTCGACGACATCCGGCGGGAGATCGGGGCCGACACCATCCGGGCGGATCTCCAACTCGTGAGCGAAGTCCGGCGCGCCGCTGACGAGCTCCGCCAGCGCTACCAGCGATTGCACGTGCTGGTGAACAACGCTGGAGCGCTGTTCGGGGATCGCGAGGTCACGAGCGAAGGGCTCGAACGCACCTTCGCCCTGAACCACATGGCGTACTTCGCGCTGACGGCCGCGCTGTTGGACCTGCTGCGCGCCAGCGCGCCGGCCCGCGTCGTCACCGTTTCATCGGAAGCGGCGCGCGGCGGCAAGATCGAGCTCTCCGATCTGCAGATGGAGCGGCGCTACCTGGGCATCCGCCAGTACTGCAACACCAAGCTGATGAACTTGCTCTTCGCATTCGAGCTTGCGCGCCGCCTGCAGGGGACCGGCGTAACGTCGAATGCGGTGCACCCGGGCGCGATCGCGAGCGGATTCGCCATGCAGGGCGCGGGCTGGTACGGGGTGCTGACTCGCCTCGCGCGGCCGTTCCTGATCGGCGAAGTGAAGGGCGCGCGCACGCAGATCCGGGTCGCGTCGGATCCCTCGCTCGAGACGGTGACCGGCAGGTATTTCGTTCGCGAGCGCGAGAAGCAGCCGCCCCGCGCTGCCCTCGATCAGGCGTTGGCTGGGCGACTGTGGGAAGAGAGCGAGCGGACTGCTGAACGGCTGGCCACCCGGCGCGCCGGATGAGTCCGACGGTTTCGTAACCGCCACGGCGGGATCCTACGAGTTCGGCGGACCAGTGCGCAGAAGTCGCGCGCCGCGAACGCGCCACAAAGGGCGAAGCAACGCAGCGTCGAAGCGCTGGATGACATCTTCGGCGGCGCTGTCCAGCAAACGAACGAAAGTGTCGTGATCGCTGGCAGCGGCGGCTGGTGCCGCGCCGCGGCGCCCAGAGGAGAACCGGGGCCGGGGCTCCGAGGCTCACGCTGGAACCGCACTTGCAGAACAGGCCGTAGCGCCGGGGGCGCCGAAAGGAGGATTGAGTCGGGTAGCGGTCCGCATCGAAGACGCACCTCGCGAGCGCATCGCAGTCGGGGTCGACGCGGTAGCCTTGCACGCCTCAGGAGCTCTTCGATGCGGACCGCGGTAGTTCGCGGGCCGAGCTCACCCGGATTTCACCAGCACGGGCTGCGAAACGACCTGCTTGGCCGATTCCAGGTATCGCGACCAGACGGACATGAGAGCCTGCACCAGCCCGGCCTCCTCGGTGTAGAAGGCGTACTCGGTCATGTGATCGCCGAAGCTGGGGATCGCGAACACGGCTTTCTCGCTGTCGACGATCCAGAGGTACATCGGCATCAGGCCGCGGTACTCCCAGCGGTCCGCGAAGCGCAGGTCGGCGTCCAGGGCGCGTTGCTGGCGCTCGAGCGACGCCTGCATGAACTGGGGCCGCGACTCCGACACCTGGCAGTTCTCCAGCTCCTCGTACATTCTGCGATTCCGCTGGAAGCCCCCCTTCTTGACGTACTCCTTCCAGCGGGAATCCGGATAGCGGTCCTGGAGCGCCTTCTCGCGCCCTGGGGCATCCAGGCAGAGAACCTGCACGCTGAGTGGATGACCGCGGCGGATGCGATCCGCCTTGCGATTCTCGATCGCTTTCACGTAGGCGCCGTACCGGCCGCGGTCGCGCCAGGCGCCGTGGCCTGGAAAATCGGTGGCGATGAAGATCGACTCGCGCGCATCGGCGATGATGCGGTCGACTTCAGCCATGTACCCGGGGAACGCGCCGATCTCCTTGGTCGTCAAGTGGTCGAAAACGGAGCGCAGGTCCGTGGTCAGCTTGCGGCCGTCGCGGATGGAGAGGACCGCGAACAGCGTACCAAGGACGGCAAGGAACAGGCCGAGCATCTCGAACGGCGTGCGATTCGCGAGGTACCAGTCGTAGGCATGGATGAGTTTCTGGATGTACCAGGCTTGCGTCGAGCCCATGTGCGCCATGCTAGCAGCGGGCGCAAGAAAGCCCGATGTGAGAGCGGGCGGGAGTATGTGGGCCCCCCCGGCTTGACGCGCCGCTCCCCCCGGTTATGTTGTCTCCATCGGTACGTCATGGGGGCGAACCGGTTTCGACGAGGGCAACGAACCTTTCGGCGCATGCAGGGGATGCCTGGACCTCTTCAAAAAACGGGCAACGCAACAAACGCCAACGACAACGTTGAGCTCGCGCTGGCCGCCTAAAACGGCTTAAGCACGCGGGACCCCGGAGCCCAGCTGATGGCGCCGGCAAGTCCCGTCAAAAAAGTCAGCTGGTCTTCCGTGGTGCTCCGACGGCGGAAGACGAGATTCATTCGGAGATGGTCCGGCGGGCAGGGGGCCCGTGCTCGATCCGCCGGATGACGACAAATCGCGGGACAAGCATGTAGCGCCAAAAAGGGGAGTGCTTTCGGACGCGGGTTCGATTCCCGCCGCCTCCACTCACTTTTTCACTCTACGACGCAGTGCGGCTGTAACGAGGACTGTAACGAGCCATGCCTACCAAGCCGCCGCCGCTGATGACCGACCCGAATGACCTTGCGGAGTGGGATCGCCTGCACAAGGCACTCGATCCACTTCTGGAGGAGCACCAGGAGTTCCTCAAGAAGGGGAAGACGAAGACCGCCAAACCGGAGGACACGAAGGCCGCGTACGAGCGCAACAAGCAGATCAGCAGCCTTCGGGAGCAGCTTCAGGAACTCCGCGACAAGGTGTCCGTCGTCAAGCACGTCCTCAAGACGGGGACGAAGAAGAAGAACTGACCGACGCTCCGCGGTGCAGCTTCAGCGGCTGCACCTGAGCGCAGAGCTTCGACCACCCGAACGACGTGTACAACTCCATGACGTCCTGCCCGGGCGCGCCGTGCGTGCAGAGCCGCAGCACGTCCCGCTCGGCGCCGTCCTCGCGGAACAGCGTGATCCCGGTCCGCCTGAAATCGTGGAACCGGCGCAGTCGCTTCCCGAGCGCCGTGAGATCTTTCCGCAGCCGCTTGTAGCTGTCGTGGTCGGAGCGCATTCCGCCGAACTCGACGCGCGGCCCGCGGTTCGTCGGCCGCGAGTGCGGCACCACCAAGTCGTCCGGTGCCGGCGCCCGTCCCTGCTCGCGTGCCCAACCCGCAAGCTTCCACTCGGCGAGCATGGCTGCGAGCACCGGGTGCATCGGCATCCAGCGCTCCGCACCGGTCTTCGTGTCGCCCTGGTCGTAGCTCGTCAGCACGACGATCCGGCCGAGCGGTTCGAGCCCGAAAACGACATCGCGCCACCGCAGCCCTGCGGCCTCGCCGTGGCGCAGGCAGCCGACGCTGGCAAGCGCGTAGAGAACTCGCCGATCCTGCGGAATGCCTGGATCGGAGATCAGTGCTTCGAGTTCCTCTCGTGAGAACACGGCACCGGCACGCCAGCCCTTCTTGCCGTCGCGCACCTTCCCAAGCTGAAAGTGGGTGAGAATGCACGGCTGCTGGCTGCAAAGGCCCGCGATCTGCGCGTCGCGGAAGAGAGCGCGGACGACGCTGTAGACGTTCCGGACGGTCCGCGGGGCGAGTTTCTGCGCTCGCACCTTCGCGATCACGTCGGCCACGTGGCGGGGTTGTACTTCCTCAAGGCGCATTGGACCGAGGACAGGATACACGTGCGTCTTGAGGCGGCTCTCGTCGTCGTCGACTGACCGGACGCCGAGTTCGCGGCGCTGCTTCAGGAACGTCCTGCCGAACGACTCCACGGTGGGCGGTGCACCCGTCGCCTCCGTGAACTCGTGGCCCGCGTCGAGTCGCTCCTGAGTCAGTCGGCGCAACTCCGCGGCCTGTGCTTCCTCGCCAACGCGGTACTTCGTGGGAAGGTTCTTCCACTCGCCCGGCCTCACCCGGAGCCTCATCCACAACTTGCTCCCCCGGACGAAGACACCCTTGTGCGTTTTCATCGTGTCGTCCCTCGTGCGCGGCGACGGCGATCTTCACGAATGCCCTCTCGCTGGCGAGCCACCAACCAGTCCGTCAACACGGAGACGATCTTGTTCGACACGGTCCGTCCTTCTTGAGACGCGATTCTTGATAACCAATCGCGCAGTTCGGCCGGGCAGCGGAAGACTACCCGCGTATCCTTTGGCCCCCGGAGAAGTCTCCAACCGAGTTCTCCGAGGATTTGGTTTTCAGATCCCGTCAAGCGCGTCCTTGATCCAATTCCCCTGCGTGTCATACAAAATGTATGACACTCGCCGGCCTACCCGTCAATCGCGCGCGCAACCGCCCTCTCGACGTCGGCCTGCATGCTCGTCGGGTCGGGTGAATGCGAGCCACGAATCCAGCGCTCCACCTCCGCACGGTCGAGGATCCATTCGCGAGCGCCGACCGGCTTTGTGGCGTGGAGTTCGCCAGCCTTGATGGCTCGACGCACGGTGTCGGGATGCCGCCGCGCAAGTTCCGCAGCCTCCGGCACCGAGAGTCGTCCGCGGGGCAGGGACTGCGGCGCCGTGGAAGGGACCCGGGCGAGAACGCCGGCCAGTTCCTCCCGCAGCACCTCGCGGAGCGCGGACTTGATCTCCTCTGCGAGTGCGCTCACGGCCTGCGCTCCGGGCTCGCCTGCTGCGACAGCGCCCACTTCTTGCCTTGGCGCTGGATCTGGCCTTCCTCTTCGAGTCGGTCACACGCCTCGCTGACGGTCCGTTTGTTCACGTGCAGTCGGTCTCCGGCCAACTCGTTCGTGCTGGCAGCCCCACGGGCCAGTTCAGCCAGGATCTTCTCGGGCAATCCGACACCAGCCTCGCGCGTCCCTCTCGTGGTGCTTTGCTCGTACGCCGCGATCTCATCGTCGGTAGCGACGCGGAGAGCGCCGTGCCAGTCGGGGGGCCTGCAGAGCGTGAGGTTCAACCCCGGTTTGGTGTAGTTCGTCTTGACGACCCGCAGCTTCAACAGATCGGGGCCGTTCTCCTTGCGCTTGCGCGGCTCCAGCCTCGCCACCCACCGGACGCCGTCCTTGAGGGCGGAAGCTCCGCGCATAGGGTCAGCGCTGTCCGGATCATCGGTCAACTGCCGCTTGCGCTCGTGGTGAGAGATGAGGAGCGACGGACCTCCGCACCCGGGGCTTGCTAAGGACTCAAGCACCTGGATGAACCGGGTGGCTGCGGCGTTGTCGATTTCCACATCGGGTCCGGCGAAGCGCGAGAGCGGGTCGAGGACGACGAGCGTGTACGGGTGGCCGTCGGCGACCGCTTCCCCCAAGATCTGCCGAAGCTCCTCGCAGCGCTGGGTCTCGGGCAGGACCGTCACGCCGGACTCCAACGACGTCGTGAGCGCCACCGGCTGGCCGCAGAGCGGCATCAGGTCGAGGTTGCGCTCGATCAGCTTGACATCGTCGTCGGAGATGAGCCCCGACGCATCGAGGACGTGGTGGAGGCGCCGATCGACCTCCTCGCGGTCGTCTTCGCCGAAGAGGAAAAGGACGCGGCCGGGACCCTCGGCTTTCCAGCCCACGCCTTCACCGAAAGCGGTAGAGCCGGTCGCGACCGCAAAGGCGATGTGCATCAGGGCGTACGACTTCCCGGTTCCGCCCGGTGCCGACAGCACGCCCACCTTTCCGGCAGGGAACACCCCGGTCCCGTCGCCGGGCACTGTCAGGAGGAAGCGGCGCCGTGGAGGCGTAGCGCGGACGGAATCCCGAGAGGGAGAGAACAGCAGGTCCCGGAGCGGCAACGGCCCGGACTTGGCCCCGTTGGAGGCAGGCTGCCCCGCGGCAACCGACGTCGGGGCGTCGTCGTCGCACCCTGGCTCTCGCGCCTCGACTTCCTCGGAAGGGTCTTCCCACTCGATCACAAGCTTTCCGTCCTCGCCCCGATAGCTCCGCACCTCCCTGTAGTGGCGCGCCAACTCGGCGAGGTCGGCATCGCGGCGGGCCTTCTCCTCTGCCTCCGCCTCTCGCTTCTCTTGCTCGGCCCGCTGCTGCAGGAAGGCGACGATGTCGCGGATCCGGTGTGGGCCGCTGACCAAGTCCTCGCGGCCGTCGACGACGGTTTCGATCTGGCAGGTATCGTCATTCAACGTCGGGTCGAGGAGCAGTTCGGGCGTCTCGCGGAGCATGAACGACGAGCCCGAGTCGGCGGGGCAGATCGGGCACAGCGCCGTGTGGCACCGGTAGCCTCCTCCGCCGTCGGAGGACTCGAAATGTGGGCGCCCGACGTGGATGAGCATGAACAGATACGGATCCCGGACCCCCGGGAGCGGTGTCTCCTCGGCAATGGGCGCAGTCACCGTTCGTCCCCGGGTTGGACTGTCGCGGGGAGCATGTGGAGCAGCCCGCGCTGCGCGAGGGTGCGGCGGATCCGGCGCAGGCTAAGGGCTTTCACCGGCCGGCCGGAGATCGCGCGCCGGAGGGTGCGGAGGTCCACCTCGCAGTCGAGCGCGAGGCGTTTCAGGTCGTGGAGGTCGAGAACTGGGTCAGGGACTCGATTGGGTTCCGTCATACTCCATTGTGGAGCAGGACGAACCGGGGGGATTCAGTCCGCCGATACCGTTTTGCCCCCCTGCATGGACCCGAGGAGCTTTCCCCACTCGTGGCGGCGCCGCTCGACGAGGAGAGCATTGGGAACCTGCTTCTCGAAGCCAATTGCAATCGCGAGCCGCATCCAGAAGGCCGGGCTCCATTCGTGCGAGAGTTCGGAGTCGACCTCACGACACAGCCGCACGAATTCGGTTCGTGACGCGATACTGTCCCTGTTGGTGCTCCGGCGTACTCTCCTCAGGCTATCATTCGCCTCCGCGCCTTGCGCGCTCAGTTTCCGGAGCTGATCGTAGGCGGCGAGCAACTGCTTCCCCTGCCGGGACATCTCGTTGAGATTGTCGGACGTGAGCGGGGGCGAGAACGAGGCTGTCACCGGGGCGTCGTCCTCCCACCTCATAGGGAACAGAGAACGGTCGCAGGACGGCAGCGCGGACGAAAACGATTCCGTCACCAGGTCGTTCTCGTTGAGTCCTTCAAACGTCGGATCCCTATGGATCAGGGATCGATCGAAGAAGGGGTCCGCGACCGCGCCCCTGAGGACCTGGAGCGGCTCCTCGATCTTCCTCAAGGCATCGTCGAGTGCGACGACCTTGTCGTTGCCCTCTCTCGCTGGCACTTCGAGCAATCGAAACGTCACGGCCAGATGCAGCGTTTCCCGACGCTCGCGACCGATCTTCTCGACGACGTCCGAGACAGCGTCATCGCGTGTGACTCCTGCGGTCTTGGGTTCCTTCGTGACCCGTTCGGGAGGTGCCTCGTCGGTGGGCTCATCGTCCACGCGGCGGGAAGGCAAATTCATGATTCCGTTAAGAGCCGTTCGGACTCTGAAGTACATGAAGCTTTTCGCGTACGTCAGCAATGCGTACGGCAGGTTCGTGTTGAATGTCTTGATGGCCTCGATAAGCCCGGTCCGCGACTCATGGACCAGGTCTTCGTAGTCGTCAGGATCCAACTCCGCGTCGACGACCTTGTCGTTGTCGACGTCGTACCTGAACCGTTTGACTCCTCGGAAACGTTTCTCTTGTATGGCCTTGTTCACGACATCGCGGACAAAGCCCTCGTGCTCAGCGAGGAGCTTGCCCTTCGCGGCCTGGTCCCCGGCCTGGGCGCGCTTTATGAGGGCGTTCTCCTCTTCGCGCGAGAGCCTGTGCGGTTTGTCGCTGCCGTTCATGGTCGTGAGCACCTGAGCACCTTTGGTGTCGGCGTGGCAC
>DATBZA010000148.1:0-12591 GCA_036513415.1 Myxococcales bacterium
GCCACGCAGAAAGCGAGCCCGCCGGCGAGGTACTTCACGTGAAGCGAGAGACACGGGGCGGCGCATTCTGCGCGTCGTGTGCTTTCTGATGCGTCGGCGCGAGGGCCACGCACCCCGTCGGCTATCTGCGCGCGGTCTCCCGGTACGCTGGTCCCCTCCGCGCCCCGCGATGGTTTACTGAGGGAAGGAACACACAGCTCAAACGCTCTCGCGCGACATTCGCTCGCACCACCAGGTCGTGTCGCGCGGACGGCCAGCGGCTTCATGCGGGTGAAAGCTAAGCTCTCAGGTCCAGTCGCGACCTTCGCTTCGCAGCCAATGAGCGAACTGGCGCAGGCCCGGGCGAATGGGAGTGCGAGGCGCGTAACCGAGGACTTCTCCTGCATGGGATACGTCGGCGCTGGTGAGGGGGACGTCGCCTGGCTGCGCGGGCTGCAGGTCCAGCACGGCCCGGACGCCCAGGGCCTCCTCCAGAAGCGTGACGAGCTCGGCGAGCGAGGTGGTCTGCGCTCCACCCAGGTTCAGGACGTCGAACTGCAACGGCACGTCGCAAGCGCGAAGCACTCCGGCGACGATGTCGTCCACCCAGGTATAGTCGCGCCGGGCCGAGCCGTCCCCGTAGAAGGGCAGCGGTTCGCCGGCGAGCATCCGGCGCGAGAACTTGTGGATGGCGAGGTCCGGCCGCTGCCGGGGCCCGTAGACCGTGAAGAAACGTAGCGAAGCGACCTCGACACCGTAGAGATTGTGGAACGTGCGCGCCAGCACTTCGGAGGCGACCTTGCTCGCGGCGTAAGGGCTCTCCGGAGAGTCGATGCGGGCGGTCTCGCGGAACGGCGCCTGCGCGTGGGCGCCGTAGACAGAGCTGCTGGAGCCAAGCAGGAATCGCGGCGTGCCCGCCTTCCGCACCGCTTCGAGGACGGCGGCGGTCCCGCGCACGTTCACGTCCATGTACGCCGCCGGCCGCTCGAGGCTCGGTCTCACGCCGGCGAGCGCGGCCAGGTGAACGACGACGTCGGGCTTCAGCTCGCCGAAGGCCCGGTGCATCGCGTCCTGATCGCGGATGTCCGACTCGAGCAGTCGCGCCTGGGGGTGAAGGGCGCGGCGCTTCAGCCGCTCGGGATAGAAGGGATCGAAGTTGTCGACGATGGAGACCTCGTCGCCCCGTTTGACCAGGGCCTGGACCAGGTGCGATCCGATGAATCCCGCGCCGCCGGTGACCAGCACCCGCTTCAAGCGGCGCTCCGCAGGGAGACGGCTTGCGCGTGGTGCTTTCGCCAGAGCTGGAACATGAGCAGGGTCCAGAGGGGCTTGCGCAGGTCCGCGCGGCCGTCCAGGTGCGTCTGGAGCAGCGAGCGGACCGCCCGCACGTCGAACACGCCTCCGTCGCGCAGCTCGCGTTCCGAGAGCAGCTCCTCGAACAAGGGGCGCAGCGGGCCACGGATCCACGCTGCCACCGGGATGCCGAAGCCCTTCTTCGGGCGGCCCAGGATCTCGTCGGGCACCAGGCCGCGCAGGGCATGCTTGAGCAGCACCTTGGTGCGGGTGAGAGAGATCTTGAGTTGCCAGGGTAGCCGCGCGGCGAGCTCCACCACCTCGGTGTCCAGGTAGGGCGCGCGCAGCTCCAGCGAGGCGGCCATCGAGGCGCGGTCCGCCTTCACCAGGATGTCGTCCGCCAGGTACCGCGTCAGGTAGTAGCGCAGCGCCTCGTCGATGGAGCCGGGGCGCGCTCCGCTCCGCGTCGCGTCCTCCAGCACCTGGCGGAACGCGATCTCCGGCGAGGCCAGCGATCTGAGCCCGGGCTGGAGGAGCGCTCCGATCTCGCCCGGGAGGAAGGAAGCGATCCAGGAGGCGTGCCGCAGCGACGGCGGCGCGTCGACGCCGCGCAGGAACTGCTTGAGCCGGAAGTCGAGGCTCATGTTCCGCGAGGAGGCGGGAAGCCGGTGCACCAAGCGCTGGAGCAAGGAACGAAACGGGCGGGGTACCCGCGCAAAGAGCGCCGCGGGCCGGTGCGCCAGGAACGGGTCGTAGCCGGCGAACAGCTCGTCGCCGCCATCGCCGGCCAGCGCCACCTTGACGTGCCGGCGGGTGAAGCGGGACAGCAGCAGCGTGGGCAAGAAGCTGGGGTCCGCGAACGGCTCGTCCAGCTGCGCCGCGGCCGCCGGGATCAGGTCGAGGCAGTCCTGTCCCGAGAACTTCTGCGATACGTGCTCGGTGCCCAGGCGGTCGGCGGCCAGCCGCGCCCAGGGCGATTCGTCGAAGCTCTCCTCGACGAAGCCGATGGAGAACGTCTGCAGCGGATTCTTGTGCCGGACGGCCAGCGCGGCGATGGAGGTCGAGTCCACGCCGCCGGAAAGGAACACCCCGACCGGCACGTCCGCGACCAGGCGCTTCGCCACCGCGCGATCGAGCACGCGCAGCAGCTCTGGAGCCGCCTCTCGAGCGGAGACCCGATCCCGGGAGGGAGCGGGGACGTCCCAGTAGCGGCGAATGCGGAAGCCGTGCTCGTCGAGCACCGCCAGGTGCGCCGCCGGCAGTTTGCGGACCTCGCGCAGGATGGTGGCGGGCGCGGGAACGTACTCGCAGGCGAGGTACTGGACCAGGGCTTCCGGATCCAGCTCCCGTGGGACGCCGCCATGGGCGAGGAGCGCCTTGAGCTCCGAGCCGAAGACCACGCGCGACCCGCGGACGAAATAATAGAGCGGCTTCTTGCCCAGCCGGTCTCGCGCCAGGACCAGCTTGCGCCGGCGCGTATCCCAGATCGCCAGCGAGAACATGCCGTGGACGCGCTCCGGGAAGTCGTCTCCCCATTCCAGATACGCGCGCAGCACGACCTCGGTGTCGCTGCGGCTGGTGAACGGATGGCCCTTGGCCCGCAGCTCGTCGCGCAGCGGGGCGAAGTCGTACGCCTCGCCGTTGAACGCGAGGGCCACGCCGTCGCGGACCATCGGCTGGTCTCCGGACTCGAGGTCCAGGATCGAGAGCCGGCGATGGCCGAGCCCCGCCGGACCGTCGAAGAAGAACCCTTCGGCGTCCGGTCCGCGGTGTGCGATGGCGCGCGCGGCCCGCCGTATCCCGTCCGCGTCGGGGGCTCCGGCGAGATCGACTTCACCACAGATGCCGCACATCTACTGCCCCACGGCCCGGGGAAGCGCCTTCTCGGGCCGGTTCAGCTCCTCGGCCACCAGATAGGGGCGCTTGTCCTGCGACTCGTAGTAGGTGCGGATCACCAGCTCGGCCAGCAGGCCCATCAGCAAGCTGAGCGCGCCGACCAGGGTGAACATCACCGTCACCAGGGGCAGCGGGGTCTGGACGAAGTCCTTCAGCCCGGCGAGCTTGTAGTACAGCGCCCAGAGGAAAGCGCCCAGAGCGCAGGCGAGCGAGATCAGGCCGAACCCACCGAAGACGTAGATGGGCTTGGTGGCGAAGCTGGCGAGGAACTTCACCACCATGAGATCCAGCACCACCTTGAAGGTGCGCGAGAACCCGTACTTCGATCGCCCGGCGCGACGCGCCCGGTGGTTGACCACCAGCTCGCTCACGCGGGCGCCTTGCCAGGAGGCGTAGATGGGGATGAAGCGGTGCATCTCCCCGTACAGTTTCACGTCGCGCAGCACGTCGCGGCGATACGCCTTCAGTGAGCAGCCGTAGTCGTGCAGCCGCACGCCGGAGATCGACGAGATCAGCCGGTTGGCGATGCGGCTGGGAAGCTTGCGCCCGAACTCCCTGTCCTGCCGGTTCCTCCGCCAGCCGGAGACCACGTCGTAGCCGGAGTCCAGTTGCGCCAGCAGCTTGCCGATGTCCGCGGGGTCATTCTGGAGATCGCCGTCCATGGGGACGATCACATCGCCTCGCGCCGCCTCGATTCCGGCGCTCATCGCCGCCGTCTGGCCGAAGTTGAGGCGGAACCGGATGACGCGCAGCTCGCGCCGCTGGGCAGCCAGGCGCGCCAGCTCCTCGAACGTTCCGTCGCGAGAGCCGTCATCGACGCAGATCACCTCGTAGCTCCGCCCGAGCTTCGCGAGCTCGCCGAAGAGCTCGTCGAGCAATGCCCGGACGCTCTCCACTTCGTTGAATAGCGGAATAACGACGGAAATCTGCGGACGGTCCATCCGCGCTGGGGATAACACGCAAGGCCGCACCCCACAACAACGGCTTGCCTACCTGGCGGGCGGCATGCGATCGAGGTCGTATGATGAAGGCAACGACGAAGGAGTTCCGGGAGTTCCTCCTCAAGCAGAACGCGTTCGCGCTGGCGGTCGGCGTCGTGATCGGCGCGGCAGTCGGCAAGGTCGTCTCGGGGATTGTGGAGGACGTGGTGATGCCGATCGTGGGCCTCGTGCTGCCCGGCGGCGAGTGGCGCAATGCCCAGATCGTGCTCTCGGGGCAGAACGCCATCAAGTATGGCGACCTGGCGGGCCGCATCATCGACTTCTTTGTGGTCGCCGTGGTCGTATTCCTTCTCATCAAGGCGTTCCTGGAGAAGCCGGCCGCGGCGCCGGCGACCAAGAGCTGCCCGCAATGCCTCGAGCTGATCCCGGCCGCTGCCCGAAAGTGCCGGGCCTGCGGATCGCAGGTGGCCTGAGGGATTCGGGTGGGCGAGTTGATTTTGACGTTCACCGGGCGCGACGCTCCCGGCATCACGGCCCGCATCTCGCGAGCGCTGGCGCAAGCGAACGTGCGGCTCTCCGACGTGGAGCAGGTGGTGGTGCAGGACCTCTTGACCCTCGGCTTCGCCGTGGAGACGG
The DNA here is from genome assembly GCA_036513415.1 of Myxococcales bacterium. Lineage (GTDB taxonomy): Bacteria > Myxococcota > Myxococcia > Myxococcales > 40CM-4-68-19 > 40CM-4-68-19. The sequence goes on from DATBZA010000148.1 coordinate 4,746, forward strand.
AGGACGAGCCGGCGCTGATCAAGGAGCTCCTCTTCATCGCCAGGGGGCTCGGGCTCTCGCTCGACTACCGCAAGCCCGAAGCGCCGCAGCCCGAGGAGCCGCAGCGGTACGCGCTCACGCTGATCGCGCGCACGATCGGGCCGTCGCAGCTACAGGCCGTGTCGGAGGTCCTGGCGGCGCACGGCGCGAACATCGAGCGGATCTACCGGCTTTCCGAGGGCGGGCTGGCGTCGGTGGAGTTCGCCGTCTCGCTGCAGGGCGACGTCCTTCCGCTCAAGCGCGCCCTGCTGGCCGCGGCCGGGGAAGGCGCCTTCGACTGCGCGCTGCAGCGGGAGACCCTGCTCCGGCGCAGCAAGCGGCTGATCGTGATGGACATGGACTCGACGCTCATCCGCATCGAGGTCATCGACGAGTTGGCCCGCGCGCACGGCGTCGGAGATCAGGTCAAGGCCATCACCCGGCGGGCGATGATGGGCGAGATGGACTACGACCAGAGCCTCCGCGAGCGCGTGGCGCTGCTCCGAGGGCTCGACGCGCGCGTCCTCTACGAGCTGGCCGCGAGCCTTCCTCTGACGGAAGGGGCGGAGACGCTCTTGCGCGTGCTCCAGCGCCTCGGGTACCGGACCGCGGTGATCTCGGGCGGCTTCTCGGTGGCGGCCGAGGCGCTGCAGAAACGCCTCGGGATCGATTTTGCCTGGAGCAACACGCTGGAGATCGAGAGCGGCGTTCTCACCGGCCGGGTGATCGGACCCATCGTCAACGGGCAGCGCAAAGCGGACATCCTGGAGGAGCTGGCGCGGCGCGAGAAGGTGCCGCTCGATCAGGTGATCGCGATCGGCGACGGGGCGAACGATCTGCTGATGCTGCAGAAGGCCGGGCACGGCATCGCCTTCCATGCCAGACCCAAGCTCCGCGAGGCGGCGCACACGTCCATCTCGGCCATGGGCCTGGACGCGATCCTGTACCTGCTGGGCATCACCGGGCGCGACGTCGCTTCCCTGGAGAGCGAATGACCTTGTCGAGGAGGAAGCTGCTCGGAACGGCGGCGGCCGCGGCCGCCCTGGCGCAGGCGGGGCGCGCACAGAAGGCATCGCGACCGGTGGCCATCTCGTCGGGCAACGGCCTGAAAGCGGTAGAGCTCGCCGTCCGGCGCATGCAGGAAGGAGCGGACCCGCTCGACGCGGCGATCGCGGGCGTGAACCTGGTCGAGGACGATCCCGCGGACATGACCGTCGGGTACGGAGGCGTTCCCAACGAGGAAGGAGTGGTCCAGCTCGATGCCTGCGTGATGCACGGTCCCACGGCCCGCGCCGGGGCGGTGGCGGCGCTGGAGGGGGTGAAGAACCCTACCAGGGTCGCGAAGCTGGTGATGGAGACCACCGACCACGTTCTCCTGGTCGGCCCTGGCGCCCGGCACTTCGCCACCATGCACGGCTTTCCCAACGAAAATCTCCTCACGGAGAAAGCACGCAAAGTCTGGCTGTTCTGGAAGCAGAACCTATCCGAAAAGGACAAGTGGCTGGAGCCGGACCCGGACCACTACCCGCCCGAGGTGAAGGAATTCATCCAGGAGTTCGGCTGGGACGAGTTCCGGAAGCCCCAGCGGGGTGGCACCATCCATCTTTCCGCGGTCGACGGGCGCGGCGACCTGGGCGGGTGCACGTCGACGAGCGGGCTGTTCTTCAAGATGCCGGGCCGCGTGGGCGACTCGCCCATCCTCGGCGCCGGATGCTTCACCGACAACGAAGTGGGGTCGGCGGGCAGCACCGGACGGGGTGAGGCGAACATCCTGGTGAGCGGCGGCCATCTCACGGTCGAGCTCATGCGGCAGGGGAAGCACCCGCGCGAGGCTTGCCTGATGACGCTGGAGCGGATCGCCCGGACCACGCGCGAGAAGCGCCTGCTGGCGGCGCCCGGGCGGCCGAATTTCGACATCAGCTTCTACGCCGTGAACAAGGCGGGCCAGTACGGCAGCGCCGTCATGCACGCGTTCTCGACCACCGGCAAGCGGCGGCAATTCGCGGTGGCCGACGCATCGGGCGCCCGCAAGGAAGACTGCGCGTTCCTGTTCGAGCGCCGAGCGATCTGATCCTCATCGGTCACGATTTTCCTCCCCGAGTGGTCGCGCCCGGATCGGGCCCCAGATGGGCGGTATCGTTCCAGAGCCGCAGGTAAGGATCCTTGCCGGCGCGCAGCTCGAGGAGGTTCAGCGCGCACTCGTCCTGCGCCCAGCGCGTCCGGTACGCGGCGACAGGCGCTCCGGTGAGCGCCGCTGCGAGAATGCGCAGCGTCGCCTTGTGCGAGACCGCGAGAACGCGCTCATCCCCGCCGGGGTGGCGCGAACGGATCTGCTCGATGGCTGCGAGCGCGCGCTCCGCGACTTGCGCCGCGGTTTCGCCGCCGGGAGGCGAGGTGCTCACCGGGTCCGCAACCCAGGCGTCGTACCGCCGCGGATCGAGCGCACGAGCCTGCTCCGGAGAGAGGCCTTCCCAGCGGCCGTAGTCGATCTCGATCAGGCAGGGAACGACCTGCGCCGGAATCTGCGGTGCGATCAGCGCGGCCGTTTCCGCCGTGCGCCCGAGCGGCGAGCGGTAGACGGCGGTGAACCGGACGCCGGCGAGGCGCTGGCCGAGCTTGCGCGCCTGCTCGCGGCCGTGCTCCGTCAGCGGGAGCTCACGCTGGCCGTTGAACGAGTCCACCGCGGACGAGGCGGTCTGCGCATGCCGAGCCACATAAAGGAGCATCACTCCTCCTCGTCGTCCCCGAGCACCCAGGGCACGATCTGCTCTTCGGAGAAGACGACGACCTCCAGACCGTTCCGCCGCTCGACGCGCCCTGGCTCGTAGACGCGTCGGATCTTGGCGGGGCCCGTGAACCCTACCTGGGACATCTTCACCAGGGACATGGCGTCGTGCGTTTGCGCGTCGCACCCGTCGCGCTCCGCGACGGTCTCGTGCTGGTGCTGCTGGATGCAGGCGAAGGACGACATCATTCCTGGCCTTCCTCGATCGCCACTACGCGTTGCCCACGAAGTGGTGCTGCACGTACCGCACCGTGTCGCTCAGGGTCTCCACCGGGTCGCGGGGGCGGAAGCCAAGAAGACGCTCGCTCTTGGTCGAGTCGATGAAGAACCAGCACTCGCCCATCTCCACGTCGCTCGCTGGGAGCTCGGGCTCGCGGCCGCGATCCCGCGCCCATCTCTCCAGCCAATGGGCGGCGGCCACTTTCAGGGGGGACGGCATACGGAGCAGCGGAGGCGGCCGGTGAGCGATGCGGCCGAGCCGCGCGAAGAACTCGGTGAACTCCCAGTTGGCGGCGCCGATCAGGTGCCGCTCGCCGACGTTGCCCTTCGTGAGCGCAGCCAGGAAGGCCTGGGCGGCGTCGCGGACGTCGACGAAGGAGATCCCGCCTCGCGGCATCACGGGGATGCGCCCCATCAGGAAGCGGAAGATGTCCTGGGTGGAGGACATCCGCCCGTCGCCCGGGCCCAGCAGGAGCGAGGGGTTGAGGATCACCACTGGCAGTCCGCGGCGCGAGAGCTCGACGGCGATCTTCTCTTCGTAGATCTTGCTCAGGTAGTAGGGCCACCTGCCGACGGTCTCGATGGGGTAGTCGTCCTCTTCGGTCGCGACCCTCCGGACCCGCGAGACCCCGATCGTCCCCGAGGACGAGGCGAGGACGATCCGCTTCAGCTTTGCGCGGGCAGCGGCCTCGAGCAGGTGGCGAGTCCCGTCCACGTGCAGCTCGTACATCCTGCGCGCGTCGGCGGGATCGCGGCTCACCAGCCCGGCCAGGTGGTACAGGCCTTCCACGCCGTCCAACGCGCGGCGGATCGACTCGGGGTCGCGCACGTCGCCTTTTACGCTCTCGGCGCCGGGGAACGGCTCGTCCGAGCGCACCAGCACGCGGACCTCGTGGCCCGCCTCGCGCAGCAGCGGGACCAACGTGGACCCCAGGAATCCAGTCCCGCCGGTCACCAGGACCTTCACCGGGAAGCCTCCAGCAGCCGCCCGGGCCGGCCGATCTCCGGCGGGGGCCTGCCGTCGCGCAGCGCCTCGATCGCGAGCCGGACGAGCCGCGTCACCTCCTTGTGCGCGGCCGATCGCGCGAGCCCCTGCGTCGCGGCCCGCAGCTCTTCGTGCCGGAGCACCGGCCCGATACGCACGATCAGCTTCCGGCGCTTGCGCGGGTCGGGCAGGAAGGCGCCCTTGGGCATCGCCTCGTGGGTGCCTTCCAGGTAGACGGGCAGGATGTCCGCGCCGGCCGCGAACGAGAGATAGGCGATGGCGGGCTTGAATTCCTGCAGGCTCCCGTCCGCAGACCTGGTTCCCTCGGGGAAGATGAGCAGGTGGTACCCGTACTCGAGCGTGCGGACCGCGGTGTGCAGCGATTCCTTGAGGGAGCCGCGCCGCTGGATCGGCACCAGGTTGGTGAAGCTTCCGAACCAGGCGCGCTTCCAGGCATTGTCGAAGAAGTAGTCTCTTGCCGCCAGCGAGGCGAGCTTCTTGCCCTCCTCGCCCAGCGCGATCTTCACCAGCCCCACATCGAGATGGCTGGAGTGATTCGCCGCGACCAGGAACGCTCCGCTCGAGGGAACGCCGGCCTGGCCCGTCACCTCCAGCTCGAACACCCCGCCATAGAGCGCCTTCTGGAAGAATCCGATCGCCGCGCGCCCGGCGGCGGCCACCGGTCCGGGCACCGGGATGTCGGCGTCATTGCCCTCGAGAGCCGCGGCGGCTTGTTCGTCGCGCGGCTGCGCCTCGTCGCGCTTCTCGATCAGGCGGGCCAGCTCGCCGGCGGTGCTGATCGCGGCGGTTTGCGCTTCCGTCGGCGCTTTCACCCCCGCCTTCTCGAGGGCCACGGTCAGCTCGGCGACGAGCAGCGAGTCGAATCCCAGGTCCGCCGCCATGCGCGTCCGGGCGTTCACGGTTCCCCGCGGCTTCTGGGCGAGATCCGCGAGCAGATCGTACAGCCAGGCGTCGCTCCCCGCCGGCTGCGTGGCGAATTGGGTCGCCGCCGCCGTGGCCTTCTCCAGCCGGAGCAGCTCCGCCGCCACCAGCGGCCGCTTCACCTTGCGCGTCGCCGTCTTGGGGAGATCGCCCTCCCAGAAGTGCAGGATCTTCACCCGCTTCCAGAACGGCAGCTCGGCCGAGACCCGGGCGAAGTGCTCTTCCACCCGAGCGTGGTCCTCGCGGCTTGCCGGCACGCAGAGGCAAGCGATGCGCTCCTGTCCCTTGCCGTCCAGCAGACCGACGATGGAGAGCTCCTTGATCAGCGGCGTCGCGCCGTACCGCTCCTCCAGCTCGTCCGGGTAGACGTTCTTGCCGCTGGCGTCGAGGATCAGATCCTTCTTGCGGCCGACCAACGTCAGATGGCCTTCCTCGTCGAGCTTCCCGAGATCGCCGGTGCGCAGCCAGCCGTCCGACAGCACCTCCTGCGTAGCCGACGGATCGTCGAGATAGCCTGCCATCACGTTCGGACCCTTCGCCAGCACCTCGCCGACGCCCTCGGCGTCCGGGTCCTCGATGCGGATCTCGACGCCGGGGAGCGGCGGGCCTACGCTTCCCGTGCGCAACCTGTTCTCCGGCACCGTCACCGACAGGACCGGCGCGGCCTCGGTGAGGCCATAGCCCTCGGTCAGGTCGAACCCGAGCTCATGGAACGCCTTCTGCACCTCTTCCGACAGCGCGCTGCCGCCGGAGACCAGCAGGCGCAGCTTGCCGCCGAACCGGTTGTGGATGGGCCAGAAGAGGAGCTTCCCGACGTTGAACGGAGTGCGGTTGCGCAGCTCGCCGTGGAGCGCCATCGCGGCGCGGATGGCCGCCTCGACCGTACGGGGCTGCGCCGCCAGCTCCTGCGTCAGACGCCGGTGGAGCAATTGCCAGAGGGCAGGGACGCCGATCATGGCGTGGATCCGGCCCGTATTCAGCGCCTCCGAAAGGCGCTCGGCGGTCAGCTCGTCCAGGTAGGTGATCTCCGCTCCGAGCATCAAGGGAACCAGGAGGCCACAGCTGAACTCGAACGTGTGGTGCAGGGGCAGGACGCTGAGGACGCCTTCGCCGACGCGGAGATCGAAGAGGCCCGCCAGCTTCGCCGCCAGCGCGGAGAAGTTCCGGTGCGTGAGCAGCACGCCCTTGGGCTTTCCGGTGGTGCCGCTGGTGAAGAGCACGGAGGCGACGTCGTCGGCGCCGGCGCTCTTGCGCAGCGGCGGCAGGCCGGCCTTGTCGGACCCGCGAAGGGCGTCCGGCAGGGTGAGGGTGCGCAAACCGGCAAGCCGGCCCAGGCGTTCCGCGACGCGCGGGCTGGCGATCAGGATGGCCGCGCCGGCGGCCTTGGCACAATTCTCCACCTCCTGCGCGGAAAGGTCATGGTCGAGCGGGGCAGCGGCGGCTCCCGCCTTGAGGATGCCGAAGTACGCCATCGCCCACTCCGGCCGGTTCTCGGACATCAAGAGCACACGGTCGCCGGGCTTCACCCCCGCGGCCTGCAGGCCGCGGCCGGCGCGGTCGGAGAAGCGCGCCAGCTCGTCGTACGTGACCCGGTCGTCCCGGGTCCGCGCCAGCTCCGCCGCGCTGTCCTCGCCCGCGAAGAACCGGAGCGCGACGCGCTGCCCGAACGCGTTCTGTGAGGCCGCCAGGAGCGCGAGGAGGTCCTTCGGCTGCGCCACCTCCCGCTTGAGCGCCTTGCTCTCCTCCTCAAGTCCCGGGAACACCCACTCCTCGAGGCCGCGCATGTGGACTTCCATCCAGTACGTGCGCCAGTCGATCGCCTCCGGGTCCCAGGGAAGCCTCTCGCGGTCCGCCGCCGTGAGCCGCGCCCAGAGCTCCCGCGTGTGCTTGCACTGGAAGATGAAGCGCTCGCCGGCGATGAAGGGCAGGAACAGCTCCCAGGTCATCTCCAGCACCGCGAGCTGCCGGTCGACGCTCTCCAGCGCCTGGTCCGCGCGCGCGAGCAAGGCGGTCGTGCGTGGCGCGCCCCAAGAAGCCCCCCGATCCGCGATCAGCTTCCGCAATCCCTTGGCGGCGGCGCGGAAGAGCGGCGCGCTGGAGGCGAAGTACAGTTCCTTGGACGCCGGATAAGGCTCGAGGAAGGTGTCGATCCAGTTCTCGAACGCGCTGCGCTTTCCCTCCTCGACGCGCTCCTCCATCTTGCGCCGCTTGTAGAGCGCGACCAGCTCGACCGAGCGGCGGACGTAGAACGGATTGACGTCGCCGGAAGCGAGCTGGAACACGCGCTGCTCCAGCTGGTCCGCGCAGGCGGCGCCCGCCACGCCGAGGATCCCGGCCGCGACCAGGTCGACCGGGATCAGGTCGAGTACCAGCTTGTGTCCCGTGGGGAACACGCGCTGGCCCTTGAGGCCCATGAACACCAGCGGCGCGGAAGTGGTGAAGCCCTCGTTCCATCCCGGGAAGGGGAAGCGCAGGGCGCTCTCCACGATCGCCGGACGCACCAGCGCGTACTTGCAGCCGCTCGCGGCGATGGCCTGCTCTCCCATCGACTTCGTGTACGTGTACGTGTTGGGCCAGCCCCACGCACGCGCGCGGTCCATGCCGGCCTGCACCAGCTGCTGCGAGAGCCACAGCTTGCGCTCGCGTCCTGCCGCCAGGCGCAACGCCCTTTCGTCGGCGGGGTCCCGGCCTTCCTCCTCCAGGCGCTCCACGGCGTCCGCCCGGAACTGCGCCGCCAGGGCGGTGTCGTCGGCCTGCGCGCGCAGCCTCGCCACCAGCGCGGCGACGTCCTTCAGCTCCGCGTCGGCGGAGAAAGGGACCCGGGCAGCAGGATCGAGATCGTGCGCTTTCGGGTAGCTCCCGACCAGCGGCTCGTCCTCGAACACCGGCCCGCGGCG
>DATBZA010000149.1:0-15242 GCA_036513415.1 Myxococcales bacterium
GACCCGCCGGGCCGGCTCCGCCCCACCCCGCCCCCGCCCGACGGCGGCGCCATCGCCGACCGCGATGCCGGCCCGGACGACGTGCACCGCGAGCTCCAGCAGCTCCGGGCCCGGCTGGACGCGCTGGAGCAGGAGCGCGCGCAACCGCAGCAGGTCTCGCAGCAGCTCCAGCAGCTCTCGCAGGAGGTCCAGCAGATCCGGCAGCAGATCGCGGACGCGGACGCGCGCCGGCAGCTGGAGGAGCAGCAGCGCGAGGAGCGGCAGGCCCAGGTGCAGTCGGGGCTCGACTCCCTCTACGTGGCGCAGCAGCGGCTTGCGGCTGGAGACCCGAGCATCGATTCCGAGCTGGCCCGCGCCCAGGCGGCCTTCACGGGCCAGGCGCAGCGCGACGTCGAGGCGGCCCGGGCGGCCGTGCAGAACCGGGACCTGGCGCGGGCCAGGGCGATGCTCAGCGCCGCCATTTTCCACGCCCAGGTAGGGCGCTAAGCTCCGGCGCATGAGCGTGCGCGTCGAGAAGCAGGGGCCAGTCACGACCGTCATCCTCAGCCGCCCGTCGGCGCGAAACGCAGTGGATCCGGAGACGGCGCGATCCCTCGCGGACGCCTTTCGCGCGTTCGAGTCCGACGCGGACGCGAGCGTCGCGGTGCTCTGGGGGGAAGGAGGGACCTTCTGCGCGGGGGCCGATCTGAAAGCGCTCGCCGCGGGCAAGTACGACCGCGTGTCGCCGGAAGGCGACGGGCCGATGGGCCCCTCACGGCTGCTGCTCGACAAACCGGCGATCGCCGCGATCGAAGGGTACGCCGTCGCCGGGGGGCTCGAGCTGGCGCTCTGGTGCGACCTGAGGGTCGTCGCCGAGGACGCGACGCTCGGGGTGTTCTGCAGGCGGTGGGGAGTTCCATTGATCGACGGCGGCACCGTCCGCCTGCCGCGGCTGATCGGGCTCTCGCGGGCGCTCGACCTGATTCTCACCGGCCGTCCGGTGAAGGCGCAGGAGGCCCTGCAGATGGGGCTGGCGAACCGCGTGGTCCCCTGCGGGGCGGCGCGCGCCGCGGCGGAGGAGCTTGCGCGGGAGATCGCCGCCTTTCCACAGCTCTGCGTGCGCACCGACCGGCGGTCGGCGCACGAGCAGGCCGATCTCGACTTCGCGAGCGCGATGTCCAACGAGCTGCGCCACGGAGATCGGGTGCTCGAGGCCGGCGCGAAGGAAGGCGCGAAGCGGTTCCTGGGCCGCGGCTAGATGTCCCGCGGAAGCCTCGGTGGGCGTGGACCGTGCCGGACGGCTCCGTGGAGCGGCGCATAGGGCAACTCCGTCGCCTGGCGCACGGATCGCAGCAGCAGCCCGCCCCGGCTCATGTCGCCCCGGCCCACGAAAGAAGGCGGAAAGAGCAGCCGCTCGCCGAGAACTTCCAGGAAGAGGTCTGCGTACTTCCCGGTCGCGATGCTTCCCAGCAGGACCGCTTCGCCGGACTTGCCCAGCAGCCGGGCCAACACACGCGCGTCGCGCTCGAGCGGCGTTCGGTAGCGCGCGTCGTCGAGATCCACGGGCACCTGCGCCATGGCCCTCAACTCATCCACCGTGATCGTTTCGTCGACGTTCATCAGCCCCCGCCCCGGCACGATGGCGAGCGCGCCGAAGCCTCCCGGCGGCGCCCGCCCGAACGCGCGCGCGTACGCCAGCTTTCCGCGGAAATAAAGACCGCTGGCGAACTGAAAGAGGTCGCCGACCGGCGCGCCCTTCTGCTGAAAGTCCCAGGCCAGCGAGAAGTTAGCGCGCGGGCTCAGCAAGAGCCCCATTCGTGCTCCTCCGGCGCGCGCCGGGGAGAGGACGAAGACGCGAGGAGGCAAATCAGGCATCCGATTCCTCGAACGGCAGCCGGGGCCGCTGGAGGCGGTCCGGGCGAACACGGATCTAGCGCCGATGCCCGCTCCGATCGAGAAGCTCGAGACGGTCCTCGGGCATCCAAAAGGCGTGGAACGCATGCCCGTCCTGTTCGTCGGCCACGGCTCGCCGATGAACGCGATCGACGACAACGAATGGACCCGGGGTTTCCAGAAGCTGGCCAAGCTGCTTCCGGAACCCAAGGCCATCCTCAGCATCTCGGCGCATTGGTACGTCCCCGGCACCTTCCTCACCGGCGACGAGCACCCGCGCACCATCCACGACTTCGGCGGCTTCCCGCGCGAGCTGTACGAGCAGCAATACCCTGCTCCGGGCAGCGTCGAGCTGGCCAAGCGCGCCTCGAAGCTCGTGGGCGAACGGGCCTCCCTGCGGACCGACTGGGGACTCGATCACGGCACCTGGACCGTCCTCAAGTATCTGAGGCCGGAGGCGGACGTCCCGGTGGTGCAGCTGAGCATCGACGGACGGCTCCCCGCTGCCGGGCATCTCGCCATCGGAGAGGCGCTAGCTCCGCTGCGGGAAGAGGGCGTTCTGATCCTGGGCAGCGGCAACGTCACTCACAACCTCCGGCATGCATTCACCAGCTGGCAGCGGGGAGAGAAGCAGACGCCGCCCTGGGCGGCCGCGTTCGACAGCGAGGTAGCGAAGGCCGCCGGGCAGCACGACGGGCTCGCGCTCGCGCGTCTCGCTGAGTCCGACGCCGGACGCCTCTCGCACCCGAGTCGCGACCACTACTATCCCCTGCTGTACGTCGCGGGCGCGGCGGACTCCCGCGACACAGTGAAGTTCCCCGTGTCCGGGTTCGACATGAGCTCGCTCTCGATGCGCTCCGTCCTGTACGAATAGCTCTTTCTTGCATCTTTTCGAACAGTTGCGCCCAGGCGGCAACAGCGCTATCTCCTCGACCGATCCCCCGGGTGCTCACATGCTGCAAATGCTTCCCTCAATCGAGGATGGTCAGATGGTGCTCCGGCTCGGCGGAGAGCTGGACGGAGAAGGTGCCGCAGCCGTGGCACGCCTGATCGGCCAGAGCATGGGCAACCTCTCCATCGACTTCACCGACGTCCAGCGCGTCGAGGAAGCCGGCTTCGCCGTCGTGTCCCAGGCCATCCGCCGCTGCCCGTACAAGCTGGTCGTCCGAGGCCTCGAACACCAGACCACCAAGCCCTTCGCCCCGCGCTGATCGCCTGTGTATCGTGCGCTGAGACGCCGCCGGGCTGCATGGCCCTGCGCCGCCACGCAGGAACCCTCCGCGCCCTGCGTAGCGCTGTGTGTATCGTTCGCTGAGACGCCGCCGGGCTGCATGGCCCTGCGCCGCCACGCAGAAAGCGAGCCCGCCGGCGAGGCACCTCACGTGAAGCGAGAGACACGGGGCGGCGCATTCTGCGCGACGTATGCTTTCTGATGCGTCGGCGCGAGGGCCATTCACCCCGTCGGCTATCTGCGCGCGTCTCGCCCAGTCGACACAACGCGCACCGCGCCCGCGTTGGTCTGTAACCTTCGCGGTCGCCGTGTCGGCGTTCATTAGCTTATCGTGAGATCGGTGGGCGAGAACGCCGGTGTACAGGGCGCTCGTGAGGGTTTGCGTGCCCTCGCTCTCGCGACTCAGATCAACGCGGGGCGCGGAGAGGACCAGTGCACTGGGTCCGCGCGCAGATAGCCGACGGGGTGAATGGCCCTCGCGCCGACGCATCAGAAAGCATACGTCGCGCTGTCCGCGAAGCCCCGTGTCTCTCGCTTCACGTGAAGTGATTCGCCGGCGGGCTCGCTTTCTGCGTGGCGGCGCAGGGCCATGCAGCCCGGCGGCGTCTCAGCGATCGATACAACCAACGCTTTGGTATCCTCGCCGCATGATCCGCTATTACGGCAAGCCCGGCTGAACCGGCTGCATGAAGGCGCGGGAGTTTCTCGCGCGAAGGAAGCAGCAGGTCGAGGAGCGCAACCTGATCAAGCAGCCCCTGACCGCGCCCGAAATCCGAGTGCTGGCGAAGAAGGCCGGGGGCGTCGAGCTGCTGGTCGCGCCCAAGCGGCGCGCCGAGGCGGAGGGTCTCTCCGGCGAGAAGCTGATCGCCTGGCTGGCGGAGGACGGCGCGCGGGTGCGCCGCCCGATCATCGAGGTCGGCGGCGAGCTGACGCTGGGCTTCGCGGCCGATGCTCAGGAGAAGCTCGAACGGCTACTCCCATGAGCATTGGTATTCGCAGACCTCGCCGCCCCGCGAACGGCACTTCGCCTCGCGCACCACCACATTGTTGCCGCCCGACAACTCGATGGCGCGCTGGTGCCAGCCCACCACGGTGAGGCAGTCGCCCGGAGTGGACGGCGGCGCGTCGAAGGTAGTCAGCGTGGCGGACGTGTCTCCCGTCCTCTGGTACGTGCGCCGGCCCTCGCCGTAGTAGTAGGCGTAGATCGTCTCGGCGAACGAGAGCAGGCCGTGCGGACTTCCTTGGCGGAGGAAGCCGCGCTGCGGGCCGCGGAGGTTCACCTCTGCCGACGCACGGCCCATCTCCAGGAATGCGCGCTGCGGATCTGCCGGGTACAGCTCCCTCGCGATCGCCTCGTCGAGGCGGAGGTTGAGCGCCAGCGGCCAGGTGCCTGTCACCAGCAACGTCCGCCGGAGCTGACGCGCATCGTCGTCGGGCAGGTGCCGGAGGACGCGTTCCCAGAGCGCCTCACCGCCGCGGTCGAGCACGAACTTGCGCCGGGCCAGGATGATGTTTCCGCCGACGTGCGCCATCGCTTGAAAATAGCAGGTTGTACCGGTCGGGTCGGCGACGCACATTTCGCCACATGCGCCTGGGCGGGGACGACGATCGCTCCAACGTGGAAGACCGCCGTGGGCTGATCACCGGCGGGCGGCTCGGAATAGGCGGCCTCGTGCTGCTCGGCGTCCTCAGCATCGTCTTCAGGCAGAACTTCTTCGCGCTGGTGCGCGACGACGGCACGACCGCGCAGGCGCCAGGACCGCAGGCCGATCAACGGCGGCAGGCAGAGGCGCCGCTGGAGAAGGTCGCGGTCGCGACGTTCAACGACGCCCAGCAGGTCTGGAAGGAGAAGATCCGCGGGTACCGCGAGGCGAAGCTCGTGCTCTTCTGGGACGAGGTGCAATCGGGATGCGGCGGAGCGGCCGCCGAGATGGGGCCCTTCTATTGCCCGGCCGACGAGCGCGTGTACATCGACCTGGGCTTCTACCGCGAGCTGTCCCGCCGATTCGGAGCACCCGGCGACTTCGCGCAGGCCTACGTGATCGCCCACGAGGAGGGGCACCACGTGCAGCACGTGCTCGGGATCGGCGGGAAGGTGCAGCGCGCGATGCAGCAGGATCCGTCGCGCCGCAATGCGCTCTCGGTGCGGCTGGAGCTGCAGGCCGATTGCTTCGCCGGCGTGTGGGGCCATTCGGCGTCCCACCGGCAACTGCTGGACCCCGGCGACGTGGAGGAGGGCCTTCGCGCCGCGGCGGCGGTCGGCGACGACCGGCTCCAGCAGGCGGCGGGCCGGCGCGTCTCGCCGGAGACGTTCACGCACGGTTCGGCACGCGACCGCGCCCGCTGGTTCCGCACCGGGCTGGAGACCGGGTCGGTCGATCGCTGCGACACCTTCGCCGATCGGTAGGCGGTCGGCGCACCGAGGCGGACCCCCACCCACATACCCGGCGCGCATCGATTTTTCATGCGTGACGGAATTTCGCCCGCGCCCTGCCCCCGTCGTACGCTCGCCGAGTGGCACTGAGCGGAAACCTCTCGGAGACGTCGTTCACCGACCTGGTGCAGTTCTACAACATCAGCCGGCAGACGGCCGCGGTGACCATCGTGTCCCCGGCAGGACCTGAGCACGACGTCGTCGTCTTCATGGAGGGCGGCGAGATCGTCGATGCGAGATTTGGCGACATCATCGGCGTCGAAGCCGTGCGGCGCGCGCTGCGCCTGCGGGAAGGCGAGTTCCACGTCGATCTGAACGTCACCACCGAGAAGCGCACCGTCTTCGAGCCCTGCAACAAGCTCCTGCTCGAGGAGATGGTGTCCGACGACGAGGCGAAGAACGGTGAACCCAACGGCGCCCTCGACGCGGGTCCGGAGGAAATCATGATTCCGAAGTCGCAGCCCCTGCCTCCGAGGCGGGGTTCCCCGATCTCGCTCGTCATCATCGGCTCCGCGGCGATCGCCGCCGCGGCCGTCGGCGGGGCGCTCTGGTGGCGCTCGCAGCAGGAAGCCGCTGCGCTCGCAGAAAAGCAGGCCGCGATCGCCGCTCAGCGACTGGCGGAGGCCAAAAAGAGGCCGCGCGTGTCCGGCGTGACCGACACCGAGATCGTCTTCGGCATGAGCGCGCCGTTCTCCGGCCCGGCCAAGGAGCTGGGCCGCGGCATGAAGACGGGCATCGACCTTGCGTTCGCCGCGGCCAACGAGGCAGGGGGCGTGAATGGACGCAAGCTGAAGCTCGTCGCGCTCGACGACGGCTACGAGCCCGAGCGCACCCGGACGGTGATGAAGGATTTGGCGGATACCCGCAACGTCTTCGGCTTCATCGGCAACGTCGGCACCCCGACGGCCGAGGTGGCAGTACCGTTCACGCTGGAGAAGCGGATGCTCTTCTTCGGCCCTTTCACCGGCGCGGGCTTGCTCCGCCGCGATCCGCCCGACCGGTACGTCTTCAACTTCCGCGCCAGCTACGCGGAGGAGACCGCGGCGACCGTGAAGTACCTGGTGGACGTCCGCCGCATCTTGCCCGACGAGATCGCGGTGTTTGCGCAGCAGGACGGCTACGGCGACGCGGGCTTCAACGGCGTGGCGAAGATGCTGCGCAAGTACAACCGCAATCCGGATCGGGCGCTCCGCGTGGGCTACAAACGCAACACCAGCGACGTCGGCGAAGCCGTCGAGACCCTGCTCAAGAGCCGCCACCCGGTGCGCGCGGTGGTCATGGTCGCCACCTACAAGGCGGCGGCGAAATTCATCGAGAAAGTGAAGGCCGAGCGCCCCGACATCGCCTTCAGCAACGTGTCCTTCGTAGGGAGCCAGGCGCTCGCGGACGAGCTGATGATGTACGGCGGCAAGGTGGCGGAAGGCGTGATCGTCACCCAGGTGGTGCCGCTGCCGCACAGCAAGGCGACCGCGGTGCTGAAGTACCAGGAGCTGCTCCCCAAGTACTCGCTGGGAGAGAAGCCGGACTTCGTCTCGCTGGAGGGCTACCTCGCGGCCGGCCTGCTGATCGAGGGACTCAAGCGCGCGGGGCCCGACTTCACCACCGAGTCGCTGGTCGACGCGCTCGAGGGGATGCGCGGGGTCGATCTGGGCGTCGGCGCGACCATGGCGTTCGGGATGAGCGAGCACCAGGCGTCGCACAAGGTCTGGGGCACCATGCTGGACGCGAACGGGAACTTCCAGACTCTCGATATGGACTGAGCCGTCTCGGGAAACACCTGGCGCTACGGTAGAAGGATCCGGTTCTGCCTCCAGGGCGACTTGAGGACGACGCCTTCCTGTGGCAGCGCGGCGCGCAGCGCGCTGGTGGGCTGCGCCGGACACGTCGGCGAATTCCGGTAGGCGAGCGCGGCAGCCAAGCGCCGCTCGGCGGAGTCGCCCATCTCGTGGCCGAAGTCATCGGCAACCTGACAGCCCAACAGGGTGCTTCCGCCGGCGGCAGCCCCGGGCGAGAACCCGTTTGGGTAGTCGCCGAATCCTTGCGCGTTGGTACCCTTGAACTGGATGGAGAAGTACGTCGTTCCGCAGTTGTCCTGGGGGTAGAAGCCGTACGGCTTGCCGCAGGTCGTCTCCCCGATCTGGATCACTTGAACGTTCACGCCCTCCAGGCCGTTGATGATGGACTCGCTCGCCGAACAGGTCGACCCGCCCGTGAGAACGAAGACGCGGCCGAGCCCCAGCGAAGGCAGCGCCGACCCGGTGGTGGTGGTGTTGTAGAACGGCGTCGGCGTCAACGAGCGGCCGTTCACGGGATCGATGCTGGGATGCTTGTCGTTGAACTGGAGCCGCTCGAAGACTTGCCCCGACGTCCGGGTCGGGCCCGCGATCATGTAGGCCAGTTGGCTCGCGATGTAGAGGTACCCGCCTCCGTTGTAGCGGATGTCCAGGATGAGGTCCTTCACGCCCGCGCCTCCGCCGGCGGCATTGAGCGTGTTGACGGCGTTGGCCAGCGCCTGCTCTGCTGTCGCAAGATGGTCGGTGAAATGGATGTACCCGACCGTGTCCGCTCCAACCGGGATGGTGTGGACGTCAGGCACCGGGTTGGTGATGACGTCCTTGGAAGTGAGCTCGAAGCTCTGCTGGGCGAGCGTGGCATGGTCCTCGAGCACGAAGATGTGCTTCTCGCCGGCCGCCTTGGGAAAGAGACCCGCGTTCAACGTGTCCAGCGAAGCCTGGCCGGTGCCGTTCACCATGTCGACGCCGTCGATGGACACGATCCGGGCGCCGCGGCGGATTCCGTTCAGCATCGCGGGAGGATTAGGCTCCAGATAGGCGACCCGATACTCCCGCGGAGGACTGGTGTGCAGGGCTGCCCAGGTGATGCCATAACCGAGATCCTGTCCGGATTGCGAGAGGCGCTCCCAGGCGGCGGTGTCGTAGGTGAAGTGGAATCGATCCTTGGGTTTGCCGCCGATCATCGCGGGCGTCTTGAGCACGGCGAAATAATCCGTCGCGCTGGTGAACGGCGCGGGGTCGATCGAAGGGACTTCGCTGTACCAGAGGTACAGGTCGTCGGTCCACGCGCGCAGGAACTTCTTCTCGTCATCGAGCGTACCCTGCCGGTCGATGCCCGCCCGCGGCGTGGCGCATTTTCCCCCGAGATCGCGCGAGGACGGCCCGTCGCCCCCGCAGGACGTGAGGACGAGGACGACAGCGGCGATCGGAATCCAGCGCATCGGCACCTCTCGAACGGGGGGCAAGACGACCCCTACTAGCAGCGGTGCCGGCGGGCCACAATGTGGGCGTCAGTGTGCCGTCAGCCAGCGGGCAGCCGGAACATCGGGCTTCGGCCGGATGCCGGAGATGCGGTTCGCGCGAGCCCTCGATGCGCGCCACGGGCACGGCCACCACGGACCAGCGCTCCGGGTCGGGCTCGGGGGGCATCGCTGAAGAATACCTTGGCCGGCGCACCATGGGTCGCCGCGCGGCATCGAACATGGGCGATGCCTGCGTACTCCGTTCTCGATCTGGCACCCGTCATCGAAGGTGGGGACACTGCTCTTGCGCTTCGCTGCTCGCTCGACCTGGCACGCCACGCCGAGCAGTGGGGGTACCGGCGGTTCTGGCTGGCCGAGCACCACGGGATGCCGGGTATCGCGAGCGCCGCGACCGCGGTGGTGATGGGGCACGTCGCGGCCGGTACGACGGCGATCCGCGTCGGCGCGGGCGGGATCATGTTGCCGAATCACGCGCCGCTGGTGATCGCCGAGCAGTTCGGCACGCTCGAGTCCCTGTTTCCCGGCCGGATCGATCTCGGCGTCGGCCGCGCGCCTGGAACGGACCCCCGGACCTCGCTCGCGCTCCGCCGGAACCTCGACGCCGACGTCGACGACTTTCCCCAGGACGTGCTCGAGCTGATGGAGTACTTCCGCCCCGCGCAGCCGGGCCAGCCGGTGCTCGCCGTGCCCGGAGCGGGCCTGGAAGTGCCGATCTGGATCCTGGGGTCGAGCCTTTACGGAGCTCGCCTCGCCGCCCTGCTCGGCCTGCCGTACGCTTTCGCGTCGCACTTTGCGCCCGCGGAGCTGATGCAGGCGATCGAGCTGTATCGGGCCCAGTTCCGGCCCTCCGCGCAGCTCGCGCGTCCGTACCTGATGCTGGGCGTGAACGTGGTCGCCGCGGAGACCGACCAGGAGGCGGCGCGGCTGGCGACGTCGCTCGAACAGGCGATCGTCAATCTGCGCAGCGGCAGGCCGGGGCGCCTGCCTCCGCCGTCGATCCGCCGATGGGGCGCCGGGGAGCGGGCGATCCTCGACCAGGTGCTGGCCTGCTCGGCGGTGGGCTCGCCGGCCACCGTGAAGCGTTGGCTCAACGATTTCACCGCCCGCACCGGGGCGGACGAGCTGATCATCGCCTCCCAGATCTTCGACCACCCAGCGCGGCTTCGCTCGTATGAGATCGCGGCGGACGCGCTCAAGTCCGCGCCCGTGCAAGCCGCCGGTTAGCCCCGACCGGCTTCGCTGGAAAGGAAGCCGCTGCTTCAGATCAACCGCCGAGCACGCGGAGCACGCCGAGACGGGAAAGCACTCCGAGTCGTCTCTTTTTGGGTTGGGTTGGGGCCTACCCGAACGTTTGAGCAGCATTGTCGGCTAGCGGGTTCAGCGCGGGACCAACTGGAACTGGTAGACGCCGGTCTCGAGCCTCACGCCCTGAAGCAGTGAGTTGGCGAAGGGGCCGGAGACGCTCCAGGTGTACACGCCGTTCGAAGGGGTTCCCTGCAGCAACGCCGAGAAGTCGGCCGTGTCGAACCAGTGCGTCGGATCCACGCGCAACTCCAGCGCCTGCGGCGCGGCAGTGAACTCCAGGTTCACAGCGGCGCCACGCACACGCTGCAGCAGGGCGGCGTTCTGCGGTGTGAGGACGCTGGTGTCGATCGCGAGGGGGCCGCTGAACGCCATCGTCGTGCTGCCCTTCGTCGCCGTTCCCGCGACGAGACCGAAGTTGCCGCCGAGCTCGGTGCGCGTGGAGCTCGGCTGCGTGGTATCGGGCGGGAACAGGCCGATCTCGACGGCGACCGCATGGCCGGTCTCGCCGTCCGCCCCGCCAAGGACGTCGTGCAGCGACGGGTCGAGCGCGTCAACGACCACCTGCCGGGTCACCTGGATGACCACCAGCCCGTTGCGGAAGGTCTCCGTGGAGGCAGGCACGTTGTTGAAGTAGAAGGGGCCCAGTGCGACCTTCGCGGTTTGCAGCGTGACCGTCCATCCGCTCTGGCTGGTGAACGTCAGCGGTCCTCCTGCCTGCTGCCCGCCGGCACGGAACGGCGGCGTGACCAGGGCGCCGCCCGTCGAGCCGCAGGAGGTTGCGGCGGCGATCCAGAGGGCCGTGGCGATCCGATGGAAGCGTCGCATCTCAGTTCCCCTCACGATCCAGCGCAATCTCCACGGTGAAGAGCACGGTCCGCGGAGGCGCCGCGGTGAAATGGCCGGCGGGCGCGAGCGTCGGGTACGCGCGGCTATGAAAGTCGGATGCATAGAAGAACTGACTCAGAGGGAACCTACGATCGGTCAGGTTCGTGACCGCGACTGTCGCCTTGAGCCATCTCCAGCGGACGCTGGCAGAAGCGTCGATCTGTAGCGTCGGGTCAGAGAACTGGCTGAACGGCAGCGACCGCTTGCCGATGTAGCCGACACCGACGCCCAAGGCTCCTTCCAGGGGACTGTCACCCGGGCGGAACCACGGCAATGGTCCGAACAGGGCGGTATCGGAGCGGCCGACGACGAGCGGCGTGTAGGGCACCAGGGCGCCATTGTCGTCGAAGACGGGGTGGACGGTGGTGAAGGAGGCGGCCTCGTCCAGCCATCGCGACGTGGCACGCGCGGCGACGACTGCGCCCGTCCGCGTGGTTGCGCTGGTGGTCGTGGCCCGTCCGAGGTTCGGGTCGAGAATCTGATCTCGATCCGCTTTGGTCTGGTACCCCACCACCCGACCGATCCAGTCGAACCCCAGGGCGCTGCCCTTCGCGAGCAGACCTCCTTCGAGCCCCCTCAACTTGACGAAGGGAGCGTTCTCGTCCTGCGCTATCGAGACCGGATCCAGCGAGCTCGCGCCGACGCCATAGCTGGCGGTGAGCGTCAAACCCAACGGCAGCGCGATCAGCGCTGTCGCCTTCGGAGCCAGGAGTTGGCCCGTGGCCGTCACCCGCCGCGTCGGAGACCGCGCGCCAGCGCGGTCGTACGGAGGGCAGTTCACGTCGAGCGGCTGGCCGGTCTTGAAGTTTCCCCGTGTGAAGCAGTTGTCGAGGATGTCGTATCCGTAGAACTCATCACGCAGGCCACCGCGCAGCGTGAGGAACGGCAGGGGGCGCAGGTCCGCGTCCACGTAGCCGGCGATGTTCGCCACGTCGGTCTGGAGATCGAGATCGTTCAGGTACGGGTCCTGGGTGCCGAACCGCAAACGCTGCACGACCGGCCTGGTGTGGTCGTATCGGGCGTAGTAGCCGGCCTCGACGGCATGCTCGCGTTCGAAAAGCCGGAAGCGCAAGCGGTAGCTGCCGCGCGACCCGACGGTGAGCGCGTTGTAGGTCTTCTCCACCCCATCGCCGCGCTGCGGATGGAGCGACTGTCCCGCCTCCTGGTTGTCGAGAAGGAACCCGGTGAAGTTCTCCACGATGCGCAGCGTGCGCGCGGTGAAGAACAGCTGCGCCGCCGCTACGCCGTCCCCCACCGGAGACTCCAGCTCGAACGAAACGCTGTGCCTCGTTGCATCCGTACCCTGGCTCGGGTCCTCGGTGCCGAAGAAATCGATCCGCCCGGCGTCCACGTCGTCCTTGCGGAGGACGCCCGCCGACTTGCAGTGCGCGGAGTACGTGGTGGCGAGCACGCGGAACAGCCCGCGCTGCCCCAACTCGCCTTCATACTGCGCCATGGCGCTCGCGCTGCTGCTTGCGCGGCTCACACCGTAGCCCGCGCTCTCGCCGAACTGCGCGGCCGCGAAGGTCCCCTCGCGTTCGCCCTTCGGCGCCCAGAGCGCAAGGTACCTACGAGTACCGAACGATCCCGCGGTGGCGGCGAGGCGCAGGCCACGGTCGCGGACGCCCAACTCGTAACGTGCGCTGCCCGCCTTGGCGAAATCCCCCTGGCGCGGATCGAATGGGCCCTCCGTCACCTGCAGACTCTTGATCAGCTCGGGAATGATGAAGTGCGTGTCCGCGTAGCCGTGGCTGTCCGGGTTGTTGACCTCGTTGATCGGGACTCCGTTCACGCTGAACTCGATGGCTTGACCCTGCTCCGCGTTGAACCCGCGCAGGAACACCTGCTCGGCGTGGCACTCCCCACCCTCGTTGGCGAGGAAGATCCCCGGCGCCAGCTCCAGGAGATTTTCGGCGCTCTTGCGGGGTACTACCGCGAGTTGCCCGACGTCGATCACGAAGTCGCTGGCGCCATGCTCCACCTTGCGCTGGTAGCCGCGCACGTTGACTTCCTCGGACCGCTCGCCCCCTGCAGCCGCCTGGTCCGGCGGAGCAGGCGCTATGATGGTGGGAGCAATTGCCGGAGCAGCCGGTCCGGTCTGAGGAGGGGCCGGCTGCACGGGAGGTTGTGCCGGCAGAGGCTGGGGTGGAGTGCCCTGCACGGGGACCTGCGCGCCCCCCTGGGGCGAAGGCGACGGCGGAGATGCCGCCTCGAATCGGAACGGGATACGGACGCGTGCCTCGAAGGGCTCCCGGTCGCGCAGCGCGGGCTTGAACTTCCAGCGCAGGACCGCCGACACGGCAGCCGCATCCAGCGCGGATCCCGCCGACTGCGCGACGGATACGTCCCGTACAGCACCATCGGCACCGACGGTGACCAACAGCACCACCGTGGCCGCTTGATTCCCGCCCTCGGGGGCGATTGCGGCGGGCGTCTCCAGCGGCTGCGGAGGGGTGATCTGTTGCGCCGCGGCTGGCACCGCGAGCAGCACGGCGATTGCGAAGAAAGGAAGCCGGTTCATCCGCGTTGGAAGTTCACGTTGATGAGACGGGTGTCGCCGGGAGCGGGCCGGCCGTTCGCATCGAAAGCGACCTGGTACTTCTCTCCCTCGGCGCAGCGGCGCGCGGCTTCCGCGAAACCTCCGGGCGGAGCGCTGACGACATCGACCTTCGATGCGGACCCCTCGCGGGTCACGCTCACGCGGATGGTCACGCGCGCATACCGGACTTCGCTGTCCTGCATCTCGTCGGGCCAGGGGCACGCCCAATCGCGCCGCAGGGGCGAGGCTGGACGCGACAGATCCGACGCGGGGGCATCCGGCACTCCGCCGACTCTCGCATTCGGATCGGTCACGGCGTTGCGGCTGGTGCCTTGGGCCGAGCTGTAGCCGCCGCCGTACGACTCTCCCTGCCCGACCACGAGATCAAACCCGGTCAGGTCGGCCGGGCCAGTTGGCGCTGGAGCTTGCGCAATCACTCGACCTGCCTGGGCAGGGGCGGGCGGAACGCGCGATGGGCGAGTTGCACGCGCAGCGACCGGAGGCCGTGGGGGAGGAGCCTCCGGCGGTGCAGGTGGAGGCAACGGCGGTGCGGCACGCTGCAACGTCGCCTCGATGGGCGGCCGCGGAGCGGGCGGCGCAGGATGCGCCCCGGTGTCGTGCTGGAAAGCGGCGGCTCCGCCCAGCGCGGCATGTGCGGCGAAAGCCAGGAGCAGGGCAGCGAGGTGCCGCGTCCAATGGGTGCCGGCGTCGAGGTGCTCCAGGGCGGCCAACGGGGCCTCACCGTCGGCAAGACTTCCACGTGGGATGACGAGCCGCCGGGGGCGCCTGCGCTGCAAAGGAAGGCTCACGGACCCGGCGGCCCCTGCGGTGCGTTCGAGACGTCGACCGCGAACGCGATGTTGCTGACGTGCGCCTGCGAGAGCAGGTCCATGACGTGGATGACGCGACGGTGCGGCACCTCGCCGTCGGCCTGGATCACCGCCCGGAGATCGGGATGCTGGGCCAGCTCCTGCTCCGCCTGGACCTTGATGGCATCCTCGCCGGCGACCGCATGGCCGTTGACGTAGCTTCCGCCCCGCCGGGTGAGCTGGACCGAGAAGATGACTTGCACGGCGTCGCCGGTGGCCGCCTTGGGGAGTTGCACACCCAGGGCGCTCGCGGGCGCCACCACCAGCTTGGCGGTCACCATGAAGATGATGAGCAGCACCAGCATGATGTCCACCAGCGGCGTGACGTTGATGCCATTGATCATGCCGCTGCCGTTTCCTGCGCTAGCCGCCATCGGGTGTCTCCTTGCCTTCGGGCGGGGAGGACGCGGCCCCCTGGAGCGGCACCTCCGCGGCGAGGTGCGCAAGCAGGACGTTGCTCAGCGCTTCGGTGTTCGCGCCCACTGTCTGGATCCGGCGCTGGTACCAGTTGAACGCGGCCACTGCGGGAATGGCGACGAAGAGTCCCACGGCGGTCGCCACCAACGCCTCCGCGATGGACGACATGATCGCCTGCGGGGCGAGGGCGCTGGCGGCTTGTGCAGCGACGGTGGCCGCGTCGGTCGGCCGTCCAAGGATCTCGAAGGCCTCGATTACGCCGATGACCGTTCCCAGCAGCCCGAGAAATGGCGCGTTGTTTCCCACTGTGCCGAGAACGGCGAGCCCGCGCTCCAGCCGGACGCGCTGCAGCGCCTGCGCACCGGCCATCGCCTTCTCGGCCGAGGCGGGCCCGAGATCGGCGTGGCGGAGGC
>DATBZA010000150.1:0-25179 GCA_036513415.1 Myxococcales bacterium
AGACGTAGTCGAACAGCGTGGTCGCGGTCCAGCTCTTCGCCTTGAAGTGGCTGGACCACGCCTTGACGATGGGCGTCGCCGAGGCGCCGAACACGCTCACGGACGAGAGCCTGGCTCCGCGCAAGCGCGTGTCGGCCGTGCCATCGAGGAAGGGGCCGGCGTACTGGTCGAAGGCGCCCCAGTTCTCGTTGCCCGAGTTGTCCACGGGGAGAGCGTTGTACGGTTGGTGAAGCGTGACGTGGTTGTCGAGCGCGGCCTGGACATAGCGCGCGCGCAGGGCGCGATCGGAGTCCCCGCCGCCGCAGTTGCCGTCGCCGTGACCCATGCAGGGACCATTCCACGCCATGCCGAACGCCGTCTTCAGCGTCGAGGTGGAGGGCACCTCGAAGTCCCACACCGTCAGCTCGACCGGAACGTCTTGCGTCACGCCGCCATTGATATGGAGCGTGCCGGTGTACTTCCCGGCCGGCGTGCCCTGCGGCGCGTGGATGTCCACCAGCACCGCGCGGCTCTCGTTGGCCGGCACGTCGAAGGGAAACGCATTGCGCTTCTCGCCCGCGATCGGGTCGACGTCCGGAATCAGCGCGTCCGGCCAGGTCCCAGCAGCGCCGTCGCCGCCGCTCGGCCAGGCCACGTTGATCAGCGCCTCGCGGTAGAGGACCACGTCGCGGCCGGAGATGGAGTGCCCCGCGCCATCGCCGAGCCCCTCGAGGCTCATCGATACGCCGGCGGCCTGGCCGGTGATCACCACCTGGAAGGACTCGAACTCGTTCTTCGCGGCGGCGATCTTCGCAGCCGCAGTTGCGCCCGCGGGCGGCTGCACATTGGGGCGGATCTTCTCTGCGGCCGGGGCGACCCAGACCTGGGCGGCGGATGCGGAACCGGCGGCGAGCAAAGCGACGAACAGGGGGAGCATCTTCACGGCTGGGCCTCCTTGGTTGGCTGCTTCCCGGAACGGCAGGTGCTTTCCGTTCCGGTTGGCCAACTCAGGGGGCGTGCCGCTTATTGCACAGTCGGTGTGCTGCTCCGTGCCCAAAGTCGGGCGATCATCGGTTGAGCGGGGACTTGTGCGGACGTTCACCTACAGGGGAGCACCTCTGCCGCTGCGTGGAGCACAGCGCCTCGAATTGCCTCGTAGCTCCAGCTTGCGCCGGATTTGCCGCTTCCCGGACGGGGAAGGGGACCCCTGGCCGGGTTCCAGCCGGGGGAACAGGTGACTGCAAGCTTGCCCGCACACCGGGAGAAGGCGCCGCCACGTCGGGTCCCTCTACGTCCGCGAGAGCGCATTGCGCCTTGCCTGGAGATGTTCCTCAACGAACGCTGCCGGGGGTCGTCAGGGCAGGCAGGCGATGCATAGGTTGGCCGACGTGCAGACCGCAGCCTTGCAGGGCGCGCCCGAGATCGCGGCGCGCAGATGGCAGGCGGAAAAGGCGGCCCAGGTCGCCTTCTTCGCCACGACTTTGTTCGCCGCCCAGCTCTATCTCTCGCCGGCGCAGTGGTTCCCGGTGCTGGAGCCGGTGCACCTCGCGGCCATTCTCTCGGCGGTCGGGCTCTCCGCGCTGCTGATGCGCCGCGTGCTCTCGAACCAGCCTCTGTGGATGGGTTGGCGGACGGCGCTCTTCGGCGTCTACACCGTCACGGCGCTGCTCTCACCGGCCTGGTCGCTGGCTCCGACGAACTCAGTCGACGGGGCCTGGGAGGTGGCGAAGCACTTCCTCTTCTTCCTGGCGATGGCGAACGCCATCGATACGCCGCGTCGGGTCCGGATGGCGCTGGCCCTCTACGCGCTGGCGGCGATCGCGCCGGGCTGGGGAACCTTCAACAACTGGATGCACGACGAGCTGTTGGTGGAAGGCTTCCGCGGCCGCTGGCTGGGCATCATGGCGGACCCGAATCACGACGCGATGGCGCTGGTGGGCGCTGTGCCCATCCTGCTCTTCCTCTGCAGCGGGCGCGGCCATGGATGGCCGTTCCGGATCGCGGCCGCCTTCGGGGTTGCCGCGTGTCTCGCCGGGATCATCGCGACGCACTCGCGCGGCGGCACGCTGGGCCTCGCGGTGGCCGTGGTGATGTTCGCGCTGCTCTCGCGCCGCAAGGCCCTGGCCACCGTCTGCGTGCTGGTGGCAGCCGCCGGCGTACTTCTCATGGCGCCGACGAGCTTCTGGCAGCGTAACGAGACTGCCGCCGTCGGCGCCGAGGACCTCTCGATCGTCGGCCGCCTCGAAGCCTGGCAGGTCGCGGAGCGGGTTTTCGAGGAACGGCCGCTGTTGGGAGTGGGCGAAGGAGCCTTCCTCCACGCCTGGGGCCAGTACGCGCCCATCGACTCCGACCGCCTCTTCGGGCAGCGGTACGTCGCGCACAACCTGCTGCTCGAGGTGCTGGCCCAGCTCGGGCTGGTGGGCCTGTTCGGCTTCACGGGTTTCGTCCTCATCTCGCTCTGGTCGGCCTGGAAGGCGAGAGACGGCGAGCTGGGTGGGGAGGCGCGCGCGCTGCTCGCGGCGCTGATGGGATTTCTCGTATGTCAGATGTTCGCCGGCTCGTCGGCGAGCTGGTTCCTGTACGCGCTCTGCGGATTCACGACCTGCTGCGAGGTGTGGGGGCGCCGCAACCCACCGCCGCCGGCGTGAACGAGCCCGTCGGGGTGCTCCGGCTCGCCGATCCGTTCCGGGCCGGCGACGCATGGGTGTCGCTCGCGCCGGCGGGGTACCGGGTGGCGGTGGAGAAGGTGTCGTGGCCGCCCCGGGCGTCGGACGTGACGCGGATCGCGGCGGCGGCGGCACGCGAAGGAACGCGGATCGTGCACTCGCACGGACGGTGGGCGAATCTCATCGCCGTGCCCTCGGCGCGGCTGGTGCGGGCCCGGGCGATCTGCACGCTGGGCCCTGGCTCGAGCCTGGCGGAAGCGTTCGCGCTCCGCGCCGCCGACGCGGTGATGTGCTCGTCGCGGGAGGAGCGGGACAGCTGCGTCCGGCACGAGGGCGTCCGGGCTGCCAAGGTGTGCGTGGTCCTTCCCGGTGTGGATCTCGCGCGCTTTTCCGCGCGCGCGCCGGACGCGAAGCCCCTGCTGGTCGCGCTGGGCCCGCTGTTCGCGCGCAATGGCCACGTCGAGTTTCTCGAGGCGGTCGCGCTCGCGCGCATCGCCGTCCGGGAGCTTGGGGTGGTCTGCGCCGGCGAGGGACCGCTGCGGCCGCTCCTCGAGCAGCGCATCGCGTACCTGGGGCTGCGCGAGACGGTGCAGCTCGTGGGGCATGTCCCGGACGTCCCGCAGCTGCTCGCCCGCGCACACGCGGCCTGGACGCCGGGGCTGCGCGCGACGGTGGAAGCGATGGCTGCGGGCGTCCCTGTCGCGTCACCCTGGCGCGAATTGATTGGGGCAGACCTCGCCGTGCCGCGGAGGGATCCTGTTGCGCTCGCGGACCGCCTGCTCGCCCTCCTGCGGGACCGGAAGCTGGGCGGAGCGCTGCGGAAGCGAGCCGAGAAGGAGTTTTCGCTCGATGCGTTCCGCGCGCGACTGGGCGCTCTGTACGACGTCGTCCTCGATCCGGCCCGCGCCGCAGCTTGAATTGACACTGCCCGATGATCGCGCTACATCGCTGCGCCGCCGCGGGCTCCCAGGCCCGCCGGGCGCGTCGGAAAACGGGGCATTAGCTCAGCTGGGAGAGCGCCGCAATGGCATTGCGGAGGTCGCCGGTTCGATCCCGGCATGCTCCACCAATAAAAGCCAAGTAAATCAAAATATTGCGTGGCTTTCATTCTTCCGGGAAACGGTCGCGGGGTGAGTGGCTAACGTCTGGCTAACGGATTTCGCCAGCTCAGTCAGCCCGAGACTTCAGAGACGCTCGCGCTGGAGGAGCTCGATGAGCTCGTTGAAGCTGACGACTTCGACTCCGGACGGGGTCGTCAGCCGCGGGGACTGCGAGTAGACAAGCAGCCGGCGTGAGACTCCATGCAGGTCGGCGATCGCGTCGAGCCCCTTTGCATCCTCGGCGCGGAAGCGGGTTCCCGCGTTCGCCTCGATGGCGACGAAGCGCTTTCCGCGTCGCAGCAGGAAGTGGACCTCGAGTCCCTGGATCTCGGTGGGCGACCAGTAGCTGATTTCGTCGTAAAGGCCGCGGTAGTCGTTCCACGCGCGCAGGCAGTTGGCGACGAGGCCCTCGAACAGGTGACCGCGTTCTTCCCCGGCGAGCGGTCCAAGCTGGTTCTTCGCCGCGCGGACGAGGCCGGCGTCCACCCAGTAGAGCTTTGGATGTTTGCGCTCGCGGACCCGCAGGCGCGCCTCGAAGCCGGACAAGCGAAATGCCAGCAGGGTGTCCTCCAGGATTTCGAGGTAGTCGTGGACAGTGGTCCGCGCGACGCCCGAGTCTCGCGCCAGCGAGGCGGCGTTGACCACCTGCCCGTGCAAGAGCGCGGCGATGGGCAGGAAGCGCGCGAAGCCAGCGAGACTGCGCACCAACGCCTCCGCCTGGATCTCCTCCTTGAGATAGCTGCGGATGTACGCGCGCAGCGTCTCCTCGGGCTGCGTGGACGCGAGCACGACAGGTAGCGTCCCGATCCGCAACGCTTCCTCGAGCTTGAAGCGTCCCTCGAGTTCCGGCGGCAGGAACGGGTGCATCGAGCGAATGAGGGCGCGGCCGGCTAGGAGATTTACACCGCCCCGTCGCAGCTTCCGCGCGCTCGAGCCGGAGAGCACGAAGCGAAAGCCCCGCTCTTCGATGAAACGGTGCACCTCGTTGAGCAGCGAAGGGAGGCGCTGCACCTCGTCGACACAGATCCAGCTTCGCGTCGGGAGATGGCGGATGCGATCGGCGAAGCCCGCCGGCCGGACGAGCAGGTCCTGGTAGAGCGCCTCGTCCAGCAGATCGATGCGCGGCGCCTTGGGGAAGCGCTGCCGGATCCACGTGCTCTTTCCGCTGCCGCGTGGGCCGAAGAGGAAAAAGCCCTGGCGCGGAGGCTGGAGCAGACGGGGGAGCTGCTGGGTGAGGACCATGGTGAAGATTATCGACGAAAAGTGACGGCGATGTCTACAGTCCCAACCCGCTCGAAGAATGCGCGTCAGGCATCTTCGCCGGCGGCGGCGCTCAGAGACGTGCCAACGCTTGCCGACCCGCCGCGCCCTGGCACCGAACCCCTTTCAACGCGACTCCGCAGGTAACGCTCGCCCCAAGCGCCGCGATGGTGCAGACTCTGCCGGTCTGATGACCAACGGAGCACCTCTGGGCAGCCACGCCATCTTGGTGTTCGGCGCGGCCGTGGACCACGATGGAACGCCCCACCGCCCGCTGACGCTACGCCTGCATCGCGCCCTGGCGGAAGCCGTTGCTGACCCGCGAGCGGTCGTTATCGTCTCTGGCGGTCGCGTCCATGGCCGCCCGGCTGAGGCGCCGGTCATGCGGGAGTGGCTGGTGACCCGAGGGCTCGACGCCGCGCGCATCGTCGTCGAGCCCGAAGCGCGCTCGACCTACGAGAACGCCCGGCACTGCGCCGACCTCATTGCGGGTCAAGGTGTCCGGCGCGTGACCCTGGTCACCGAGCGCTATCACGTCCTGCGGTCCCGGCTGCTGTTGGCCCGGGCGCTTGCGGCGCGCCGCCTGCGGGTCGAGGTGCGAATCAGTGCAGCACCGGATCATTTGGGATTCTTCGAGCGGATCACGCGGTGCTTCAAAGAACTCAAAAAGCTTGCCGCGGACCTCTGGTCGCCGTGATTGCTGGGATGACTTGCCAAGAGGGCTGAATGGATGGGACTCCAACGAGTGCGGATGTCGTCATCCGATTCGCAACGGACGCTGACGCCTTCCCGATCTCCTTCCTTCTGGGAGATCTCGGTTATCCCATCGAGCCGGCACTCATCGTGGAGAAGGCGGTTGGAGGTCACGAGCGGCGAGCAGCGGCACGATGCGCACCGCTTTTACACTGGGCTTGGGTTCTCTCCACGGTCGCCTCGGTTCGTCAAGGCTCTGGGCTGATCATCCGCAACCTTCTCCGTTGATGCGCGCGCGGTCGCATATGTGGCGGCGTGCGCCCGGGTCGCGCTGGACTATGAGCCAGTAGTCGCCCGGTGGCTTTGGAGGTCGCCGGTTCGATCCCGGCATGCTCCACCACACCTTGGTCTAGTCTGCGACGTCGTTGCAGTACTGGATCTCCGACACGTATCTGCCGCCCATCGATTCACAGATGTCCTTGGCGGACTTCTCCGACGATTCCTTGTGCGAGCACATCTGCGCCGTCGAGTCGTAGGTGCCGCCGTGCGCCTGGCACATCTTCGCCGAGCTCATGCGGCTGCTTTTCCCCGTCGCGCAGGCCGCCAGCGGTAGCACCAGCGCCGCGATCATCCGAATCCGCATCGAGCTGCTCATGGACCCCTCCTCCATCGTGGTGCCTCTCGCCGAAGAGAGCGCTCGCCTTGTATGGCGCACGTAGCTGCCCGGCACATTGGCCTTTCGACCTAGGAATCTCGTCGCATTCCCCTCAAGGCGAAACGGCGCCGATCCTCCGGGAGGACCGGCGCCGTTTCGCGGTCATGTCTAGGCCCTACGCCCCAGGCGGCACGACGATCGTCTCATCGTGTCGCGCCGGCACGACCGGCGGCTGACGCAAGTCATCCCGCTTGCGCTTCTGCATTCCGTCCGAAACGTTCTTGTTGCTCCTGCGCCGTGCAGCGGCGAGCGCTCCGATCATCGACCCGACCAGCCCGAGGAATGCGCCGCCGGCTGCGGCCCCAGTGGTCTTTGCCGCCGCGTCGGTGGCTTCCGCGGTGCGGTCCCGATCCGACTGCGTGGGGCCGGTGTTCCGCCGGACGTTGGTCTCGCGCTCCGCCCTCGCCTGCGCCCGGGATCCGGAGGCAACGGCCGCAGCGCTCTGCGCCGCCGTACGCGCCGCGCCCAGCGCGACCATCGCGCCGATCATCAGCGAGAACGCCCAGCAGATCGCGCCGTGCAGCAGCGCTTCGCTCCGCCGGCGATCGCCGGCGATGCGGACCGCCAGATACGCGCCCAGAAACGAGCTCACGAGAAGGGCGATGACGCCGAAGATTCCAGACCCGGCGCCGAGGCCGTTCGCCGGGTTGGCGGAGTAGGGGTCAAATTTCGCCAGGCCGATGGCCGCGCCGAGGAGGCTGACCAGCGAGAACACGGCCCAGCCGAGCACGGTGCCGGCCACGATGCCGCCCCAACTGATCCGCAAGCCGCGATCGTAGCGGACCTCGGAGTGGCCCTGGAATTGAGGTGAACCTGCAAGAACGGGATCGTAAATCGCCATGCGTGTGCTCCTGTCGCTGGATTGGACGGGGCACCTTGTGGACTGAGCGCCACGAATCCAATCAACGGCCGCTCTGGTCGCTGCCCAGACGGCGCCCACGCGCTCGCTTGCTCCCGGCGCTACCTGCTCGCCGTCTGCGCCAGTAGCTGCTTCATCCATGCCCGGCGACGAGCGCGAGTTCGTGCCGGATGAAGTCCATGAATCCTCCAGGCGAGTCTTTCGATGTACCGCTAGGTGGTTGGATACGCGAACGGAGCACCTTTTCGGAGCATGGAATGGGAATGGTAGCGTCTGACGCATGGCTGATTCACCCGCCGACTTGCAGTTCGAGCGGGCCGAGCCGACCGGCGCGGCCCTACCGAAAGACGTGAGGTGCGTGGCCTGCCGCACGCCGCTCTCGTCCTACTTCGAGGTCAACGGCAACGTCGCTTGCGACAACTGCAAGGACACGGCGATGACCCGCCAGAATGCCTCGCATGCTCCCGCGTTGCTCCGTGGCGCGGCGCTGGGCGTCCTGGCTGCCGCGGTGGGCGCCGGGATCTACTACGCCATCGCCGAGGTGACCGGCTACGAGTTCGGGCTGATGAGCATCGTGCTCGGGCTCATGGTCGGCTTCGCCGTCCGTCGCGGCGCTCGCGCGCGCGGAGGGTGGCGGTATCAGACGCTGGCCATGTTCCTCTGCTATGCGGCGATCTGTGCCACGTATGTGCCGCGGGTCATCTCGGCGGTCCGGAAGCAGGAGGCGCAAGCAACGCCCGCGCCCGGTTCGACCGCAGCGAAGCCCGCGAGCGTCGCGCCGAGCGATGCCATCAAGCCTGCGGCGGCCACGCCGTCCGGCTCGAGCGCCGCGGAGCCTGCGCCCACGCTGAGCGGGTTCTTCAAGGCAATCGCGATGCTGTTCGTGTTTTCGCTGGCGCTGCCCTTCCTGGGGGGCTTCGACAACCTGATGGGAATCGTGATCATCGGGATCGGCTTGTACGAAGCCTGGAAGGTCAACCGCGCCGCGCCATTCTCCGTCAGCGGCCCGTTCATGGTGGGCGAAACGCGCGGTGGCTGAAGCGGCGCTCGCGCCGCGCCGGTGCGCGGGCTGCGGCACCGAGCTGGCGGAAGTCCTCCTGGCCTGCCCCGCGTGCGCCCGGTTGGTGCACGCAGACGCGCTGGGCCGACTGTCGGCGGAAGCGCGCAAGCAGGAGGAGCAGGGTGATCTGGCCGCGGCGCTCGCCTCGTGGCAGCAGGCGCTCGCGTTGCTTCCAGCGGGGACCCGTCAGAGCGCGGTGGTAGCGTCCACCGTCGCGCGGCTCTCCGCGCACGCTCCCGCGGTCCCGCCTCCACCGCCGGCGGCTCCCGGCTGGTTGCGGAAGCTCGGTCCCTTCGGAGTTACGGCGTTGGCGGCCTGGAAGCTGCTGGGCGTCACGAAGTTCGCTGCCTTCCTCTCGCTGATCGCCTCGTTCGCGCTCTATTGGCGGACCTGGGGACTGGCTTTCGGAGGAGGCTTCCTCGCATCGATCTACCTGCACGAGCTCGGCCACGTCGCGGCGCTCCGTTGGGCCGGGATTCCCGCCAGCCCGCCGATGTTCATCCCCGGCGTCGGAGCGTATGTGCGGATGCACCGCGCGCCCCCCGACGCCCGCACGGACGCTCTCGTCGGCCTGGCCGGACCGCTCGCGGGGCTCGCGGTGGCGTTGGCGTTCCAGGTTGCATGGCTCGCGACCGGAGCGCCGCTGTTGCGCGCGCTAGCGCACGCGGGCGCGGTGCTCAACCTGTTCAATCTGGTGCCGCTCTGGTCGCTGGACGGCGCTCGCGGTCTCGCGCCGCTCGCCCAATGGCAGCGGTGGATCCTCGTGCTCGCGTTCGGGGGCGCCTGGGCCGTGACCCGGGAGGGAATGCTGGTGCTGATCCTGATCGTCGGCACCTTGCGTGCTCTTGCGCCCGGCGCGCCCGCGAAGCCCGATCACCCGGCGCTGGCGCTGTTCGCCGCAATCGCGGTCGCGCTGTCGATGCTGGCGCTTTACGCGCGCGGGTGAGCGGCGCGAAAGGGTGGGCCGGAGTACGCTCCAGGCGCTCCGGAACTCACTGGAACTCCTCAATCATTTGTCGCGCTGCCCCGTTGTCCGGTGTCCATCCCATCAGTCACTTTTTCGTGGGAGGGAACAATGAGGGCTACCATTGCCGTCGCTCTTGCCGTGTTGATCGCTGGTTGCGGAGGGCAGAGCCTGTCGCTCAGCGTCCGAGCCGGCCCGCCTGCGACCCGCACCCTGTCGCGCAGCGCCCTGACGGTCGCAAACGGGATCGTCCTGAACCGCATCCGCGTCGTGATCCGCAAGGTTGAGCTGGAGAAGGCCGGCACGCTCGAGATGGACGAGATCGCGAGCGGGCCTTACCTGCTGGATCTCTCCGGCACGAGCCTGGACTCGGGAGGCGTTGCGAAGGTGCTCGAGGCCTCCTTCACTCCCGGCACCTACAGCGAGATCAAGCTGGAGATCCACAAGCCGGAGCCTGGCGAGATCGGCGTCAATGGCGACCTGACGGCCATGATCGCTGCCAACGCATCGATCATCGCCGACGGAACCATCGACGGCGCCAACTTCAGCTTCGCCACGGCGGTCAGCGCCGAGCAGAAGTTCGAGGGCAACCTGGTGCTGAATGCCGGCAGCAACCTGACCCTCAACGTGGACCCCAGCACCTGGTTCACGTCGAGCGCCGGGCGGTTGGACCCGACCGTCGCTGCCAACCGTTCGCAGATCGAGAACAACATCCAGAGCTCGTTCAAGGCCTTCAAGGACGACGACCACGACGGCGTCGAGGACCTGTAATCGTTGCTGAGAGCTGGGGGCGGCGCACTGGGCGGCGCCGCCCCCCGGTGGTTGATCTGCGGCATCCTGCCTTCTGAACATGATCAGCCCTGCGGGGCGGGTCCGATGAAGCCAGCGCTGACCGCCTTCTTGCTGCTGCTGGCCTGCGCGAGCGCTCCGCCGCGTTCCGCCGCGGAGGAATCGTCCAGCGACCGCGCCATCGCCCGCGCCGAGGAGCAGCGGGCGGAGGAGTTGGGCGGACGCTTTCCGCTCTGTCGGCCAGTGAGGTCCCCCCGGACTGTCCGCGGATCTGCGGATTGGTCGAACAGATCTGCGAGCTCTCGCAGCGGATCTGCGCCATCTCCGGCCGGCACCGCGACGACCCGGATCTCGCCGCCCGCTGCGCAGCAGGAGAGCAGCGCTGCCGGCGATCGCGGGACCGGGTGCCGCCGGCCTGTTCCTGCCAGGCCCGCTAGTGGCCAGTGCGGCCTGCCTTCGTTTTCGAGCGGACAGGAGGCTGCTCGGCTGCCCGCCTGGCGCCGTCCAGTCCCTTCCCCTGCGCGGAACCCGCCCCTAACTTCGCCGCAGCACGGGGGCGGGCATGCGGGCGGCAGTGTGTGCACTGGTGGCGGCAGTCGTTTGCGCGTGCGGCTCCCCACCGGGCGGTCAGGGCGTGCTGCAGCCACCGGCCGGCGACGGGACCGATGGGGGAGCGCCGACAACCGACGGCGGTTCGGGAACGGATGGCGGCTTCGCTCTCGAAGACGTCGACCCCTGGAAAGAGCTGGTGATCGTCGATTCGAGCGTCGTCCTCGACGCGCGCGCTTCCAATGCCAGCGGTGGCGCCTGGAGCTTCCGGCAGCTCATGGAGCGGCTGGGACCGCGCGACCTGGCCGAGAGCTGGCTGCGCACGTACCGACAGGGCTCCCTGAACGGCTTTTCGCTCCAGGACCGCGCCGGGGTCGCGGAGCTGATCGGCTCGTGGCCGCGCCGCGACGGATCGCTCGACCTCGCCCAGTCGCCGTTCCGGCTCCTCGCCATCGTCAGCCGGCTGGATCTCACGGCCAGCGCGAACGGCGAGGCCCGCCTCATCTACGGGCTCCGGGATCCGGTCTCCGGTGCGCCGGGGAAGATGACGGTCGCCTTCGAGTACCGGCTTCCAGCGCTGGGCACCGGCGACGATCGCGCCGAGTGGGCCCGCCGCTGGCACGCGCTCGGGAAGCTTCCTTACGGCGAGACCTACAACGCCGCGCTCCAGCGCCTGACCGACCTGTTCGCGCAGGGCGGGTCGCTCTCCCAGCTCCGCGCCAACGAGCAGCAGTTCGGTGAGTTCTGGCAGCTTCGCCAGTGGATCCTCGACGGCGGGACTTTGCGGCTCGCTCCCACGCCGCAGACGCCCGACCAGAGCCTGAACGGGTCCGCGCGCCTGTCGCAGTTCATCCTCGACAACGCCGCGGCCCTGCGCGCGGGCACCGCGGTGATCCCGCCTGAGCTCCAGGGCGGCGCCTCGCAGGAGATTGGCGCCTGGATGTTCAACGACGAGAAGCGCATCGACGAGCCGCTGCGGCACGCCTTCGCCCGGCAGACCTGCAACGGCTGCCACGCGCAGGAGACCAACTCGGTGCAGGGATTCTTCCACGTCAGCCCGTTCAAGCCGCTGAGCGGCAATGGCCAGGACCGCGTCTCCGACTTCCTCAAGCGCGGCGAGATGCAGCGGCGCATGGGGCGGCTGCAGGAGCTGCTCAAGTGATCGCGCTGCTGGCCACGTTGCTTCTTGCGCCGCTCTACGACGTTCAGCGAGTGCCTGCGGGCGAGGACAGCGTCCCGGTCGCGCTGGCTGGGAGCAAGGTCCTGGGCAACTCCGCGCGCGGGCCCTGGATCTGGGACGGCGGCGCATCGGTGCGATACCTGTTTCCGGGCGACTCCCGCCAGCTGATCGCGATGGGCTTCAACGAGCGGGGCGACGTGGTCGGCTACGAGCTCTCGGGCAAGCAGAAACGCGCCTTCGTGCATGCGAACGGCACGCTCACGTTTCCGGGCACGCTCGGCGGGGATTTCAGCATGGGCGTTGGAATCTCCAGTGGAGGACGGGTCGCCGGCGACGCCAAAACCGGTTCAGGCGAGTACCATTCGTTCGCGTACGAGAACGGCAGCGTGCGCGACCTCGGCACGCTCGGCGGCGACGAGACCATGACCCTGGCCGTCAGCCCCGGAGGCAACGTCACCGGCGAGTCGCAAGCCGCGGACGGGACCCGCCGTGCATTCCTCTGGGACGGGCGCTCCATGCGCGACCTGGGCAGCCTGGGCGGCGAATACGCGCAGGGCCAGGCAGTCAACGACAAGGGCATGGTGGCCGGTCTCTCGGAGCTGGTGCCGGGCGACCACAAGATTCACGGATTCCTCTGGGACGGCTCGGCCATGCAGGACCTGGGCATCCTCCCCGGGCTGCCCTGGACCTCGGCCACGGGCGTGAACGAGGCCGGAGTCATCGTCGGGAACGTCTATAACAAACCCGACTACAACGGCGACCACTACGACACCTTCGCTTACGTGTTCCGCGACGGCAGGATGTGGAACCTCAACGAGCTGATTCCGCCCTCTACGTTCGCGCTGCTCATCTCGCTGGGCATCAACGACGCCGGACAGATCCTCTGCACCGACGGGCAAGTGGGGCAACAGCGCGCCCACGGTTATCTGCTAACGCCACGCTAGACGTCGCCGCATCGTTCAGATTTGGAAACGAGAGCTGGCCCGAAGATTGCCTTCTGGCGGCCCTTCGGAAGCGTGACGCCTGATCCGCGACACAAAATGCCAATCATTGGACTAACATACATAAGCATAGCCAATGATCAAGCCAGAGGGGCTTGAGTACCAGCCGTTGACAACGCTATGGCCGATCGTTTTTTGTGCGCGTCATGCGAGTTCTGACGCTGTTAGCGATCCCGGTGCTGGCGTGTTCAAACGAGCTCGATGGCCCCAAGCCGCTGACCGAACACCGCCCAGCGTTGCACGCGCAAACGCGAAACCTGCGCGTTGGTGAGGATTGCACTACAGGTGGATTCGCCAGCTGCGAGTCTCAGGTCTGCGGCCATTTCGCCGCAGCGTCCGAGGCAGGTTACCTCTGCACCCGGTCCTGCGATGCGGATCGAGACTGTCCACGTTCCGGCAGACAAGAATCCGACGCACGTGGAGCGCAGAGGTCGGAACAGAGGCGCTACCTCGCTCACGGATCCGTCGCCGCTGGAACGTGAAAGATACGAATACGGCTACCTCAAGAACGATCCGACCAACGTGTTGGCGGATCTGCAGCTTCGGACTTCAGTCAAGCGCACAAGCCTGCTCGCGACACCGGCTGCCGACAGTGAGAGCAGGACGATCTACCCAACGGACGTGCAGGGCAGCATCACTTCGAAGCGGCCCAAGGCAACCATCAGACATGGCTGGTCAAGGGAACTCGACGCGTCCGGAAATCCGCAGCTCGTCGAGAAGTACATCGGGACATTTTACTTAAGTGCGCGCAAGTGTTCAGGCGAAACTGCTGTCGACCCGCATGAGCGCACACTTGAAGTGCATGGCCCCTGCATAGTAGACCCCGCGGCCGGTTTCGGCGCGTCCGATTGCTCAACGACCCTCAACCAAACGATCCCGATCGTTCAGTATTTCTACAACTCAGATGTAGAACAGGACGGATCGGTGACGGGTTCGTCGGGTCGATTGAACCGGACGATCAGTTACACAGGTACGAACACTCCTGTGAGTTGCCCGGCGACTCAGAATGGTGCAACTACCGCGCTCGTCACCCAGTATCTCGCCTATGACCCATTCGGAAACGCCACCCAGGTTCGCGATCCCGCAGGCGTCGATACTCTTTACACGTACACGGATGGCCGCGTAACAGCCCAGACGATCGGCGCGGCCACGACGCAGTTCGCGTATGAAAACGGCAAGCTCACACGGGTCACCTACCCCGCTGGCAACATCGAACGGTATTGCTACCGGGCGGGCGTGAATTGTGACGGAGCCTGGCTGGACCAACTGCAGTGGAAGGCGATGACGGACGCCGCTCATCTTGCGACGCCGGCGTACTGGACCGAGCGCGTGGACTACTCCTACCGGAGCGGTGGCACGCTGGCGGTCGAGAGCTACCGGGAGTCTTCCGATGCAGGTGGAGCGACGCGCCGAGTTCGCAAATTTGCTTTCGACGCGCACCAGCGGCAGACCCTCGAGGGTGTCGGTGGCACGACGGGACTCGCGGACGCCGCGACGCACTTCGGCGCCAGTTCATATGACGGTGCGAACAATCTCACGGGTGTGGGGCTGCCCTACAATTCACCCCCAGCGTGGTGCGGAGGCGTGGCGAATGTCGTCGACGGCACTCCACTGTCGAACCTGTGCGCCGCCCTGAAATATGATGCCGCCGACCGCTTGATCCAGATGACGGAGTACCCGACGTCGACGACTTCGCAGCGAACGCTGTTCGCTTACGATGGCAACGGCAACATCGTGGGCGTGAAGACGGGCTGCAATTCAGCCGATACGTATGGAAGCTGCACGGCGCCTGCATCGGTCTATTCTTACGACGACTTCGGGAACGTGCTCGAAGCGACCTTGAACGGAGCAGCCTCGGGACCCACGCGATTTCAGTATGACGCCGGTGGTCGCGTAGTGAAGAAGCGCACGCCCTCGATGCCGGCCGGCGAGTATCTGCTGACCTTGTATGACGCGTTAGGGAGGATGACGGAGTTCGATGACATCATCGGTGGCACCACGACCATGCTCTATAGGCTCGTCTGGGATGATGCGGGCATCGCCGCACCGCTCGGCTGTGGGGTGGACTTGTCCGCATCCGCTTCACTCAGCCTGGGCCGCACGCGGTATCGTCAGGACTCCTTCGGGTATACTTGGTTCCGTTACGATGCCGCGGGCAGAGTCGTGGATGAGATCCGCGCGCGTGATGGAACTTGCACCGCCGACCCGAGCAACAATCCGAGCACGCGATACACGTACAACTCGAATGGGGATCTGAGCTCGATTGTGTACCCGTACGGCCGCACCGTGCAGTACGTGTTTGGGTCCGGCGCCAGAGCCGGCCGGGTCTCGAGCATCACCGTCACGACTGCGGACGGAGCTGTATGGCAACCCGCGACCACCATCGTCTCCGATGTGCAATGGGAGCCCTATGGCGGGCTGCGCAGCTACCAGGTGACGGCCGGCGGGACGCAGCCAGCGCGCTTGGTCGAGTACTTGCCTGGCGACAACGCAGCGACCCCAGGCTGTCCGGCTACGCGGCCCACGGCCGTCGACGCCACTGGGCGCCTACGTGGGCTGTGGGTATCCTCGCTCGGTCGCTCTGGTGATCTATTCAAGCTCACCTACACATGGCAGGCGGATCAGGTCGCGCAAACGGACACGTGTCTTCTCGGGGCCGCCTCTCCGAGGACCGAGACATTCACCTACGACCGCACTCTCCGGCTGACTGCTGCGAGTCGCTCGACGGCCTCTGGAGGAGCGTTCTCATCGCGGACCTACGGCTACGATGGGCGCGGCAATCGGACGAGCAGTGCGCTCGATGGTATCATCGTGACGCCGACGTACGACGCGACCCGCGTCGACCAACTCAGTCGACTCGCGATTCCTGCGGCAACATCGATGTACAGTTACAACTTCACCTTCGACGCGGATGGCCGTGTGATCCAGAACAGCGGGCCAATTGACTCGAGCGGACTGCCAGCGTCCATCACGAGCTACGCGCCAGGGCCGAGCGCCAGCGGGGCGAATGACACAGTCTTTCGCGCGGTCACGGTCCAGGGTGCCGCCTACAACTACTTCTATGACGGTCTCAACCGCCGTCGTCTCAAATCTTACCCGACCGGGATCTCGGATGAATACTTCTACGATCTCGGACATCAGCTTCTGATCGACCAGGGAAACAGCTCGCTCACAACACCCGTCTCGAACTATCCTCTCGACGAGTACGTCTGGCTGGGAGGCAGACCGGTAGCGATGATTCGGAGCAACCTCACCACGTCTTGGACCCACCAGGCCGACAGCTCCGGCAGTTGCCCGCGCAACGGCGACGCGGCGGCCTGTGGCATCTACTTTCCGATCACGGATATGATCGGGAAACCCGTGCTGATGCTCAACGCTGCCGGACGCATCGCAGGAACCGGTGAATACGACCCCTTCGGGCACGTGAACCGCGTTTTCATCGACGCGGAAACGCCGCATCCCTACGACTCGGCAACGACAGGGACGTTCGCGGACTTCACGCAGTTCGTCGGCGCCGGACTCTCGCTGGACATGCGCTTGCTCGTGGACATGGTCGATCTCAACGTAACGACTTCTGGGGACCCGCAGTGCGTGGGCGGCGCACCGGTCGATATTTTCCAAGTGCGCGATGGCGCCGTCGGGACGCTCCTCGCGTCTCTTTCCGGAATCCATCGAGGACTGCTTACGACCGACTGGCTGCTGCCATCGGCTGGGCGATTAGCGCTCGCGATCGCAGGCTCTGGGCGGTGCACAGTTGCCGGGTTTCCGAACTGCACGACGACGTGTGACATGGTGACGCAGAAGACCGAAAAGGGAGTTATTGCGGCAAATTACGAATACCGCCGCTACGAGGTGGGACAGCAGCCGTTCTGGACACCCCTACGATTCCCGGGACAGTACTACGACTCGGAGAGCGGTCTGTTTGAAAATTGGAATAGGTTTTACGATGCGACATCCGGACGTTATCTCAGTCAAGATCCAATTCTCTCGGACGATCGCTGGCTCGTTGCTTACGGTCTTTCGAACGAGCCGTTAATCGATTCAGCCGTGTTACACCCTTATGGTTATGCGTCTCTAAACCCGATAGGTTACGTTGATCCTTCAGGACTGCGAACACCTATCATAGGTGCCGGCAAGTTTTGCACGGACAAGTCTTGCAAGGAGTGTCCAGACAAGATGCTGCCGGAAGATCAAACACCGAACCAACAACCCATAGATGGCCCAGCTCCTGGCACCTGCAAAGATGCCGACGCCATCTATCTCAAAACCGGTTGCGTCATAAAAATCCCCGACAATTGTCGCTGTACCCTCAACTGCGCAAAGGACAAGATCTCCTGCTTTTGCTTTCCCCTCGGACTCGTGAGCCAACCGCAGCTAATTTGCGGAAACGACAAACTACCGAAAGGTTGGCCACCTAACCCGGGGTGGGTAAGCCGATGATGAGCGACCCAGGCAAGACTGCTTCCACGACGCGGCGGTGGGTTCTGCCATTACTGGTTGTAATAGTGGTCACGGAATTCGCTGTGTTCGGTGGCTACGTCTGGATAAGCCGCCCACAGACAAGATTTGCCCCCAGTTTTACCGAAGAAGCTTTCCGCAACTTAAAACTGGGCTCCCCTCAAGCGGAAGCAGTTCGGATACTGGGTCAACCATTATCGAGACGCGAGGTTGAGCGTCTCGACAAGACGGAAGTGATTGTGTGGTATTATAGTGAGCCGCTCGCAAAAAGCTTCAAGCACCGCGCCCTGATTTTTGATCGCTCACATACGCTAATTGAGAAGGTCTCGTATGAGGTGCGAGACTAGGGACGCTCGTAATGACCTGCCCCCCTTCGCTAGGCCACTTGTAGAGTGAGTCCTCGGAGGACTCACCCGTCAAGTGGTCCAGTTCTTGGGGGGCAGGTCACCTAGCAACGGGATATTGGCCGGCATGGTCATCTCGCAATAGGATCGCGTGTTACCCTGGGCTGTCAAGACGCAAGCCGTATTAAGGAATCCTTACACCTGAGGTCACGCATGCCTCTTGGACTTGAAGTTCGGCCGCCGGATGGGACGACTCGCAGTGCGATGCTCTCGCCCGGCGTTGTGTCGCTCGTAATCGATGTTGTTAACCATCCGAACCGGACTTACGCCGAGCTATCAATCCATGGCGCGGACCCTCATGACACTGAAAGCTACGCATGGGGAAGTGTTCGCCTTCCGGTCGGCGCTGAATCAATGGTTCGCATAATCGACCGGCAGAAAGGCGATCAACCTGTGTCGGTATTAAAGAAGGAGCCCGTAAGGACAGTGGCTGCGGGTATTGAGGAGGCGAAACAGAGGACGAGAGCTAAGATTGCGGAACTTCAGGCGGAGCTCGACGCGCTTGAGAAATGGGACCCAAATGTCCGATAGGCGTAGGCCCGGCGTTACTAACGTGTCGTTGCCCAAAACTCCCTTCTACGCGGGGTTCAAGGATCCGGATCAACTCCGAAGCGATCCAATGCTCGAAGGGCCAGTTGCCGTTGGCTTGAGTGACCTGCCCTCCGAAAAACCGGACGAAAACGAGTTGAGGATTTCGCTTGCTTGAGTCCCTCTCGGAAGGACGAAAGCAATGCGGAAGGCGAGGTTCACCGAGGAGGAGATCGCCTAAGCAAACGATGGATCGCAGCCCACCGGGCGCCCGCTCATGAGGCAAGTGAAGTTCCTGGGAAGCCTGCTTTCCGAGAACGGCCTCCTCTGGACGTGCGGCTGGGCGCTCTCGCAGCTTCTCAAGGCCGCGCTCGGCCGCGTGGAGAGGAGCCTCGAATCGCTGGAGCGGCGGCGCCGGCTCCCCGGCATGAGCGGCGCGGCCACCAACCGCAGCATCTGGGACGCCTACGACTGGCGCCGGCGCGGCGAGGAGTGGACCGCCTCGGCCGAGTGGAAGCAGTCGCTGGCCACGCTGATCCGGGAGCGCGCACCGGAGCAAGGGGCGATCCTCGAGATCGGGCCGGGAGGCGGCCGTTGGACCGAGGCGCTCCAGAAGCTGGCCAGTTCGCTCACCGTCGTCGACGTCTCGCGGGCGAGCATCGAGGCCTGCCGCGCGCGATTCGCGGCCTGCGACAACGTCCGCTACGTGGTGAACGATGGGCGGACGCTCTCCGCGATCCCCGACGAGTCGAT
Source organism: Myxococcales bacterium (assembly GCA_036513415.1). Lineage (GTDB taxonomy): Bacteria > Myxococcota > Myxococcia > Myxococcales > 40CM-4-68-19 > 40CM-4-68-19. The sequence continues at coordinate 18,959 of DATBZA010000150.1, forward strand.
CGACTTCATCTGGTCGTTCGACACTTTCGTCCACGTGGCTCCGGAGGATGCCGCCTCGTACGCCGGCGAGTTCCGGCGCGTCCTGCGCCGGGACGGGCGAGGCATCGTCCACCATCCCGCGGTCGGGGGTCTGCGCGGCGGGTTCCGCAGCCGCATGACCAGCGAGGCATTCGCGGCGCTCCTGCGCGCAAGCGGACTGGTTCCGCTGGAGCAGTTCGATGCGTGGGGACCGCAAGGCGCCTTCGACGTGAAGCACTTCGGAGACGCGATCACCGTCTTCGCCAAGGCCTGAGACGGAGCCTTCGCCCGGCGCCCTTCCGGTCGCGTCGGCCCGGCTCACTCGACGGCCCACACGGTGGCCACCTCGTTCGCCGCGATCCTACGCGAGCGCGGGGAATGCCCGTCGCATCCAGTCCGCGTCGACATCCTCTCCAGCGCTTAGCAGGACCCCAGCGTGAACGACATATCGCCTTAGGAGAGCAGCTGAAGGATCGAGCGCGTGGCGACGAACACAGCGGCGGCGACGGCGGCCGAAGCGGGAATCGTCAGGATCCACGCCCAGACGATCCTCCCTGCCACCCCCCAGCGCACCGCCCGGGTCCCCTTCGTTGCCCCGACGCCGACGATGGCTCCGGTGATGGTGTGCGTCGTGCTCACCGGGATCCCGAGCTTGGAGATGAAGAGAATGGTCACGCCGCCCCCCGTCTCCGCGCAGAACCCGCCGATCGGCTGCAGCTTGGTCAGGCTGTGGCCCATGGTCCGCACGATGCGCCAGCCGCCGAACGCGGTGCCCAGGCCGATGGCCGCGTGGCAGATGAGCACCACCCAGAACGGCACTCCGAACTGCCGGTCCGCCCAGATGGTGCCGTAGAGGATCACCGCGATGATCCCCATGGTCTTCTGGGCGTCGTTGGTGCCGTGGCTGTACGAAAAGATGCCCGAAGACACCAGTTGCAAGCGGCGAAACCACTTGTCGACCTGCGCCGGCGCGCGGCGGCGGACGATCCAGGTGGTGACGATCATCAGGGTCGAGCCGAGCACCAGCCCCAGGACGGGCGAGAGCACGATGAAGAGCGCGATCTTGGCGATGCCGTCGGCGACCAGTCCCTCCAGCCCGAGCGCCGGAAGCGTTGCGCCGATGAGCCCGCCCGCCAGCGCGTGCGAGGAGGAGGAGGGCAGGCCCCACCACCAGGTGAGCAGGTTCCAGAGGATGGCGCCGAGCAGGGAGGCGAAGATCACGCTCAGCACCATCGAGGTGCCGTGCGACTTCAACAAGTCGAAGTGGATGACGCCCTTGCCCATGGTATTGGCGACCTTCACACCGCCGCCGAACGCCGCGATGAAGTTGAAGAACGCCGCCCAGCCGACGGCGATGGCCGGAGAGAGCACGCGCGTCGAGACCACCGTCGCGATGGAGTTCGCCGCGTCGTGGAAGCCGTTGATGAAGTCGAAGATCAGCGCAAGCGTGATCAGGAGGATGACGATCGAGAGCATTCAGGCGTGCTCCAGCACCACGCCTTCGATCACGTTGGCCACGTCCTCGCAGCGGTCGGTGGCCGTCTCGATCAGATCGTAGATCTCCTTCCACTTGATGATGGACAGCGCGTCGGCGCCGCTCTTGAACAGGGCGGCGATGGCGGCGCGGCCCAGCGCGTCGGCGTCGCCTTCCAGCGTCTTGATCTCGCGGCAGGCGGCGAGGATCTGCGCGGGATTCTTGATGTCCCGCAGCAGCCGGATCGCCTCCTGCATCTTTTCGGTGGCCGGCACCAGCACGCGCGCCAGATCCTTCGCCGCCTGGGGAACCGCCCCCACCTCGTAGAGCAGCAGTCGCTCCGCCGTGGTGTCGGTGAGGTCGAGCACGTCGTCGATGCGCCCCAGCAGGCGGTGGATCTCCGCCCGGTCGAAGGGGGTGATGAATTGCCGGTGCAGCCGTTCGAACGCGCGGTGCGCGATGTCGTCGCCCTCGTGCTCCACCTGCTTGATGGCGGCGACCTTCCGCTCGATGTCGGTGAAGTCCTCGAAGAGAGCGAGCAGGAGCTTGGCACCCCGGACGGTGACTTCCGCCTGGGAGTCGAAGTCGTCGAAGAACTCATCCGACTTCGGCATCAATTTTTCGAGCATGCGGCCCTTTACATGGCTCGTGTGACAGCCGTGTGACAAGAGGGGCCGGGCGGGCTTAGCCGCTGGGGAGCCGGACCCAGAATCGAGAGCCGTTCCGCGAGCTTTCGAGCCCGGCCTCGCCGCCCATTGCCTGGGAGAGGTGCTTGACGATCGCGAGACCGAGGCCGGTTCCGCCCAGCTCGCGCGAACGCCCCGCGTCGGCGCGATAGAAGCGCTCGAAGATCCGCGCTTGGTGCTGCGGGTCGATCCCGGGCCCTGAATCCACGACGGAGAGCATCACCGTCGGCCCCAACCCGTCGCCCAGCAGGGTCACGCGGCCCTCCTTCGGCGTGAACTTCACGGCGTTGTCGAGGAGGTTGACGAGGACCTGTTCGAGAGCGCGCCGGTCGGCGTTGGCCCGCAACCGCTCGGGCACGTCGGCCTGGAGCGCGATTCCCTTTTCCGCGGCCCGCTCCCGGAACAGGTCGAGCACCGTCTCGGCCAGCGGAGCAAGCTGCACCGGGCCGATCTGCGGCTTCCATGCGCCGGTCTCCAGCTTGGAGAGATCGAGCAGATCCTCGGTCAGGCGGCTCAGGCGGTCGGCATGGCGGGCGATCATCTGCACGAACTCGCGCGCTTCCGGCGTCAGCTGGAGGTTGCCGTCGAGCAGCGTCTCCGCGGCCGCGCGGATGGCGGTGACCGGCGTGCGCAGCTCGTGCGAGGCATTGGCGATGAAGTCGCGGCGCACCCGGTCGGCGCTCCGTTCCGCGGTGAGGTCCCGCAGCACCAAGAGCGCCCTGGCGTGCGTCAGCGGCGCGACCTGTGCTTCCACCTGCAGGTCGAGCGAGGGAAGGGGGAGCTCACGCCGGTGCGGCCACCCCGCAAGCCCGCGGGCGCAGACTTCCTGCAGCTCGGCGCTGCGGGTGGCTTCCAGCACCGTGGATCCGTTGCCGAGGAGGCGCGCCATGGCGGCGTTGCGCGCCACGATCCGTCCTCCTACCTCCAGCAGGGCGGCCGCGCCCGGAACGGCCTCCAGCATTTCCTGGAGCCCCGGCGGCTCGCGCCCACCGGAGACGAGGGGCTGATCGCGCCGTCGCAGCTCGTCCAGGACTTCTCCCGGCATCGTCCCGGCGCGGAGCTCCGCCCGGACCTTGTCGATGGCCTCCGCCAGCGTGGGCTTGCGGCCGAAGATGGCCATCACGGCTCCGCAGGATCGGACATCCTGTATCCCAGGCCGCGGACCGTCTCGATCAGATCGCGCCCGCCGGCCAGCTTTTCGCGCAGGCGCTTCACGTGCGTGTCGACCGTGCGCGTCTGCAGGTCGCCCGTCATCTCCCAGACGTCGCGAAGGAGCTGATCGCGCGTTTGCACGCGGCCGACGCGGGCCATGAACGTCTCCAGCAGCCGGAATTCCAGCGCGGTGAGCTCGATCTCCGAGCCGTCCACGAATACCCGGTGCGCTTCCCGATCCAGCCGCACCGGACCCACCCGATCGCGCGGCGGCGCCTCGCCCGGCGCCCCGCGCCGGAGGATCGCTTTGACGCGCAGCACCACCTCGCGGACCGAGAACGGCTTGGTGATGTAGTCGTCGGCGCCCAGCTCGAAGCCGACCACGCGATCCACCTCGTCGGTGCGCGCCGTCAGCATGATCACCGGAAGCGCCGACGTCTTCGCCTGGCTCTTGAGCTGGCGGCAGACCTCCGTTCCGGGAAGGTCCGGCAGCATGAGATCGAGGATCACCGCGTCCGGGGCTTTCTCTCGGATGCGCGCGAACGCCTCTCCGGCGTCACGGGCGGACACCGTCTCGAAGCCGGCCTGGCGAAGGCCGAACTCCAGCAACTGAACGATGTCCCTCTCGTCCTCGACGATCAGGATGCGCGGGTGCACATCGCGCGTCATACCGCGCCAGTTTTGACGGGTACGTGACGCCCGCGCAAGTTCGCGGTGACACATGCCGGTAGTCCTCCTGTGAGCTGCCGGACAGCAGGACGGGCCCCCAGGGCGGAAAACCTCCGGGAAACCAGGCGTGCGCTTGCCGGTCCGGAGGGTGGCCACTAGCTTTCGCTCGCCTGTACGTAAAGGGAGGGGGGGCGGCGTGGTGGGGGCCCGAGAGGTGATGCGTTGCCTGGCTGCAGGGGCGGTGCTCGCCGCCTCGACCGCGCGCGCGCAAGCCATTTCGCGCGCCACTATTGCTTCGGTGGGAGGCGGGAACGCGCTCTCGCCGCCGGCGGCGCGCCACCTGGTACGGATGGACTCCGGAACGTACCTCCTCGCGCTCCAGCGCGACGGTCTGCTGCCCGACACCGGGCTCAGTTTCTACCGCAGCGACGACGACGGGCGCTCCTGGCGCTTCTACGCGCCCATGAACCTCAGCGCCCTGGAGCGTCACACGGCTGATATCCTCCGCGTGGGCGGCGACCTCGCGGTGGTGACTTCGTTCGACGCTCCTTCCATCCTGCCCGATGCCCGGCTGGATCCGCCGCGAAAGGTGTACTTCCAGTGGTGGCGGACGGATGGCGCGCGAGACTGGTTGCCCCAGGCGCCCGTCGCGGTGTTCACTCCCGCTCAGGGCGTCGCGTACCATCGCGGCGAGCTGGCCGTCGACTCCAGGGGCCGGATCTGGGTCCAGGCATTCAAGCGGGGCGCGACGTTCTGCGATCCGGCCAGCAACCCCAAGTGCGCGGTGTGCGGCGCCACGGCCGGCAACGGCGACACCTACGGCAACGAAGTCGTGGTCTCGGTCAGCGCCGACGGCGGGCGGACCTTCGCGCCCGAGCGGTCCCTGGGCACGACCCTCTGCCGCGCCGGCGGGCGGCTGATCAGCGCGGGAACGAAAATCCTGATGATCTGGAACGACTACTCGGCAAACGAGAACGGTACCCGCACCGTCACCCGCTTCGTCGAGCGCGACGCCGGCGATCCCTTGAGCGCGTGGAGCAATCCGACGGACGCGTTTCCGGACGACCCCGTGGACGGCATCTACCATGGGGCGGCGATGAGCGCGGTCGCGGACGGGAACAGCGTTCACCTCGTCTACAAGGATCAGAACCAGTTGCGGCTCTGGTACCGGCGCTTCGACGCGGCGACCGGAACGTTCGGGGCGCGCGTGCAGATCGACGACAGCGCGCAGGACTGGGCGCTCCAGCCCGCGACCACCCTCCGCGACGGCGAGCTGTTCGTGCTCGCAAACCACCGTCTCTCCGAGAACCGGTACGAGACGCGCATGTGGCGGCTGTCGAGCGGTCTCGGCGCCGCGCAGGCCACGGCGCTCCCGCCCGACGACGCCTTTCACGGATATCCGACCTTGCCGGAAACGGTGCCCGCGTGGGTGCGGACCTTGCCCTACGTCCATGCGCGGGCGCCGACCGGGGCCGCCGCCGGCGAGGAGGTCGCGGTGCGCATCGCCCTGGACCCGCCTGCCGCCGTTCTTTCGCTGGAGGGGGGCCGCGCCATCTTGCCGGCGGGGAAGGCCGTCGTTGTCCGCGTGGACACCGCTCCGATGGCCGGTCTGACCGGCCCGCTGCGGCTGGAGGTCACGGGGCTGCCCGCGGGCGTGCATGCGGAATTCTCCCCACCCCAGGTGGCAGCGGGCGAGACGGCGACGCTGACGCTCACCGCCGACGCCGCGGCGCCGGCGGCCTCCGCCGCCTGCGTGCTGGGGTTGGCCGCGGGGCAAGCCGCCTGGTCGGTCGACTTTGGCGTCGACGTTCTGGCAGCGCCCGCCGTCGTGCTCCAGGGACCGGCACCTGGCGACATTCTCGCCGGCGTCGCGCGCGTGGAGGTGACCGCGGCGGCGAGCCCCGGCATGAAGGTCGCGGAGGTGCGCCTGCTGGTCGATGGGTCCCTGGCCGCCGCGGCGACCGGGTCGCCGGCCAGCTTCTCCTGGAACACGGCCGAAGTCGCGGACGGCGCGCACGACCTGAGCGCGGCGGCCGTCGACCAGATCGGAAATTCCGGCACCACTACCCCGGTGCGGGTGGCGGTACGGAACGGGAGCCGCGCCGGAGGCTGCGCTTCGGCGCACGCGGAACAGCCCCTGATCGTGCTCGCGGCCGCGCTCTCCACGATGCTGCGCCGGCGGCGTCTCAGTTGAGGCTGCCGGGCTGCGTCAGCGGGAACGG
>DATBZA010000151.1:0-29334 GCA_036513415.1 Myxococcales bacterium
TGATCGATGCCAGTACAAAACAACGCGGCGACGAGCTTCTCGAACGGATCGTGGGGATGCTCACGAGACTGTGTCGATGATGGCGCCCACGGCCACGTCGCCGTCGCCGTCGCCGTCCACGCTCACGACCACGTCCACGTACGTCCACGTCGACGTGACGACTGGTCACAAGTGCGTGGCGCGGCGCCGGCCGTGATGGGCAGCGATCCACGCTTCTTCGTAGGCCAGCAGCTTGATCATTCCACGATGAAGGATCTGCCATCCTGGCTCACCGTTCGATTTGAGATGCCCGCCGAGCGCTGCGACGGCCCATAGTGCGTCGCGGATAGTCGGGGCGCTGCCGAGCTTGCGCGGGCCGAGCACGCGGAGGACCTGGATCTGCGTCGGGGTGAGCACTTCCTGCGCGGGTCGATCAGGTTCCTCGCGAGCGCGGCTGCGCAGCCACAAGACCTCGCAAGCGATGGGCAGCGTAATCGCGAGCAGCGTCAGCAGGGCGTGTCGCGATTCGAGTTGACGCCGCTCATAGCTGCAGCCGGTCTTGAGGGCCTTGTTACATTCCTCAATGAGCCACCTCGCGCGGTAAGCGTCGACGACGGCGGCGACCTCTTCCGGCGTCGAGGCGGGCTCCGTGGTGAAGAGGAGCCATTCGATTGGCTTCTCCTGCTTCGGTGCGTTCGGTTCGAAGACGCGCACGACGTTCAGGTTTAATTCCGCCGGCAGGTCAGCGCGGTGGTAACGCGGCCGCGACATGGCGACTGTCGTCGCCGAAAACTCAAGCTCGGCAATGCGAGCCGCCCGCGGCGGGTGCGTCTTGTTCGCCTGCGGCTCTGGCCGCTTTCGACGCGTCGAGATCGGGACTTCGCGCGTCAGCAGGCCCTTACAGCTCTCGATCACCGTCCGCACCGAGCCGGACTGTCCGTTCTCGCCGCGCACTCTCCGGTCGGGGACCCGCACGCGGATGACGAAACGCTGGCCAGCCTGGACCGCGCGGCCGAGCAGTTCGTAGTTATCCCCCTCGCGGTCGGCGAGATGGATGATGTTGACGCCCTCCAGACACGCGCCGACCTTCGCAAAACCGCGCGACCATCGCAGCGACTTGCGTTGCTCATCGCGGACCGTCTGCGGACCGGACTTGCTCGAGCGACCCCTCTTCTTCCTTCGCTTCTTCGGCGGGCGGTCACGGAATATCGCTTCCGCGTTCGCGACCCCAAGCGGCCGCCGACGGGCATCTGTCGCGTCGACGATCAGCGCGTAATGCAGCCTGAAGCCAGCCTTCCCCGTGTTCAGGTAACCGACCGCTTCAGCGTCCGCGTGCGAGAACTCGAATTGCGTCGTGTCATGAATGGCGAAGACGCAGTCCGCTTTCTTCGCGCGCTCCGCCGTCGTCACCCCATGCTGCTCATTCAGCGCCGTTGCATCGACGAACTCGCTGTTCAGCAGCCGGTACGCTCCCTTCAACTCCGAATCGCCTCCCATCGCCTCTGGCAATGGGGAGTCCGGCGCTGCCGCCAATAGGTGCAGCGTCCGTTCCAGCCGCGCATACCGCCGCGGGTCTCCGAGATCTACTCCAGCGAACACACCCGCAACGCGCTTGATCGCCTTCGCAGAGAGTTTCATGCCTGGTTTCGATCACATTCCCCCTTGCACCTCAAGGAGAACCGCACCCGGTCGGCCTAAGTGATCGAACTCGCTTCGGAAGTTGTGTCCGATCGTCAGGTACGTCGACGTAACGTCGACGTAACGTCGGCGTCGACCTAGCTCTGTTTCCATCGTCCTGCACTAACTGAGCAGCATTGCGGCTAGCCGCTGCCGCCGAAGGCGGCTTTGCGGCCATGCCTGAGCGCGGGTTGCTCGTCAGCGCGCCGGCTTCAGCAGCGCGACCACTCCGGTGGTGATGGCGGGCACGTAAGTGATGAGCAGCACGCCGACGGTCATGATCAGCAGGAACGGCATCGCCTTCCGGTAGAGCAGCGGCAGCGGCTTCTGGAACCTGGAAGCGCTGAGGAACAGGTTCAGCCCCATGGGTGGGAACAGGAACCCGAGCTCGAGGTTGGCCAGGAACACCACGCCGAGGTGCACCGGGTCCACGCCGAACGCGACCCCCAGCGGCGCCACCAGCGGCGCGAGCACCACGATGGCGGAGTAGATCTCCAGCACGCTGCCGAGCACGAGCAACAACACGTTCAGCGCGAGCAGGAACTCCCATTGCGAGTGGATGTGGGCCTGGACCCAGGCGAGCAGCCGGGTAGGGATCTCGGCGTCGACCAGGTAGCTGGTCATGCCCAGGGCGACGCCGAGGAGGATGACCACGCTGCCCACCAGCGTCGAGGCGTGCACCAGGACCCTGGGCAGATCGCGCCTGGGGTGCACTTCCCGGTGCACGAAGATCTCGGCGACGATGGCGTACGCTCCTCCCAGCGCCGCCGATTCCACGATGGTGGCGAAGCCGCTCGCCACCGCGACGATGATCAGCAGCGGCAGGCCCAGGTCCCACTTCGCGTGCCAGAGTGCGCGCAGGGCCTCGCGCGGCTCGAACTTCGGGCGCGGAGTCTGGTTGCGGATTCCCATCCACACGCCGTAGGCCGCGACCAGCAGGATCATCAGCAGCCCCGGGACGAGCCCGCCGATGTAGAGGTGGTCGATGGCTACCCCGGCCACCACGCCGTAGAGGATCACCGGCAGCGAAGGCGGAAAGAGCAGGCCCAGGCTCCCGGCGGCAGTCACCAGGCCGAGGGAGAAGCCCTCCGGATATTTTTCGCGCACCAGCGCCGGAAGGATGATGCCCCCGAGGGCAAGGATGGTGACTCCGCTGGCGCCCGTGAAGGTGGTGAAGAGCGCGCACACGAACACTGCCATGACCGCGAGCCCGCCCGGCATCCAGCCGAACAGACTCTGCGCCGCGCGGACCAGGCGCCGAGAAGCTCCTCCTTCGGCGAGCACGTAGCCCGCGACGGTGAGCAGCGGAATGGCGGGAAGCGTCGGCGAGACCACCAGGCGAAATGTCTCCGCCGGGACCGAGGCCACGGGGGTTCCCGCCAGGTAGAAGAGGAGCAGGGCGAAACCGGCCATCACCACGAACACGGGCGCGCCGAGCAGGAAGGCGGCGAAGAGCAGGAGGGAACCCGGCCAGGCGAGCGCGGCGGTGTGTCCGTGGAGCAGCGTCGGTCCGTCGGGCAGGGTGAGGAACCCGGAACCTCCCACTGCCAACAGGCGCGAGATGACGAACGGGACCACGGCCGCGATCAGGACCCAGCAGAGCACTTTCGCTCCGCGGGCAGGCGCCTTGAGCGCGCCGCGCACCGACATCACCGCGAACCCGACCGGCATGACGATCTCGAACCACCACTCGGGGACGCCGCCGGCGAGCGTGTCGACGCGGCCCTTGTCGAGCAGCAGCATGTCGAGCGACGCGTAGGCGAGGAACGCGCAGACCAGCGTGGTCACGGCGCTTCCGAAGCCTCGGGCGAGCTGGCGCGGCCATCCCGCCGGCAGGAAGTCCACGGTGGAAAGCGCCAGGTGGTGCCCGCTCGCGGTGGCGAGCATGGCGCCGAGAAAGCCCACCCAGAGCGTGAGGTGCTCCGTGTACACCATGGCGCCGGGCACGCCGGATCCGGTGAACCGCCGGACCCCCGCTTCCAGCGTGGGCAGCAGCACCATGGTCAGGACGATGACGACCAGCGCCCAGCGCTCGAACGCTGTTCCCGCGGGTCCTTCGGGTGCTGCTTCGGACGCTCCGGCAACGTGGGCGGCTGCGGGCGGCGCGTCCAATCCGACTCCCATCAGGCTGCAAAGGTTGACTTCCCGGGCAGCGTCAATATCACTCTCTGCCCATCTTGCGCGCGATCAAGTTCGCTGCTCTCCTGGTGGTGCTCGCTTGCTCTCCGAAGCGGTACGCGCTCAACCAGGTCGCCGACGCGCTCTCCGACACCGGAGAGGGCAGCGCGTTCGCGCGCGACGACGACCCGGAGCTGGTCCGCGACGCGGTCCCGTTCGCTCTCAAGATGATGGAGAGCCTCTCCGACGCGCTCGACGATCACGCGGGGCTGCGGCTGGGCATGGCGCGCGGGTTCACCAAGTACGCGTATGCGTTCCTGCAACAGCCGGCGGAGCTGGGCGCGCCGCTCGACCAGGCGAAGGTGGCGATGGCGCGCGCCCGGAGGCTGTACCTTCGAGCGCGCGACTACGGGGCCGACGGCTTGAAGATCACCCGGGGGGTGGGCCTGGGCGAGCTGCGCACGCCGGCGGGGATGGCGCGTCTGCAGAAGGAGGACGTACCGCTCCTCTACTGGACCCTGGCTTCCTGGGCGGCGGCGATCGCGGCGAACAAGCGCGATCTGGAGCTGGTCGGCGACGTGCCGCTGATCGCGTCCCTGCTCGATCGCGCGCTGCAGCTGGACGAGGCGTACGAGAAGGGCGCCTTGCACGAGTTCGCCATCACCTTCGATCCGGCCCGGCCGGAAGGAACGACCCTGCAGAAGCAGCGCCAGCATTTCGAGCGCGCCCGGCAACTCGCGCAGGGAGAGACGATCTCCTACCTCGTCACCTACGCGCAGGCAGTCTCCGGTCCGGCCCAGAACAAGCGCGAGTACGAGGCCCTGTTGAAGGAAGCCGCGTCGTTCGACGTCGATCAACCGAAGGCGCGCAAGCACCGGCTGGAGAACGTGCTGGCGCAGCGCCGGGCGACCTGGCTTCTCGCACACGAGGACGACGTCTTCCCGGATTGAGGACCATCGCATGCACAGACTCGCACTTGCCTTGACGCTCGCCGCCACCTCCGCCGCCGGGCAGACCAGCGTGCGGATCAAGCTGGGTACGCTCGCCCCCCAAGGCTCCAGCTGGCACCAGCTCTTGCTGTCGATGGCGCAGGATTTCGCGAATGCCTCGAACGGCAAGGTGGAGCTGAAGATCTACGCCGGCGGCACGCAGGGGAACGAAGGCGAGATGATCCGGAAGATGTCCATCGGACAGCTCCAGGCCGCATCGATGACCGCCATCGGACTCCACGAGATCACGCCCGAGCCGCAGGCGGAGGACGTGCCGTTCATGATCGATTCGTACGAGGAGTACGACTACGTCCACGAGAAGATCCGCGGCAAGCTCGAGGACTCGATCGCGAAGAGGAACTACCAGGTGCTGCAGTGGGGCGAAGTCGGCTTCGTCTATCTCTTCTCGACCGAGATGTATCGGACTCCGGCGGACTTCGGGAAGGGCAAGGTGTTCACCTGGAACGGCGATCCGGGGGCGGAGGCGGCATGGAAGGCGGCCGGCTTCCACCCGGTGGTGCTCTCGTCGACCGACCTGGTCCCGGCGCTCACCTCGGGGATGATCAACGTCGTCGGACAGTCGCCGCTCTACGCGTACACCACGAACCTGTACTCCCGGGCCAGCAACATGCTCGACCTGCACTGGGGGTTCCTCACCGGCGCGACGGTGGTGCGCAAGGACACCTGGGAGAAGATCGCGCCCGACGTGCGCCAGCAGTTGCTGCAGATCGCGGAGGAGTATTCGAAGAAGACCCGCGACGACCTGCGCAAGCAGAACGAGGATGCCATCGAGCAGATGAAGAAGCGCGGCCTGCACGTCAACAAGCCCTTGGATTTGCCTGGCTGGCAGAAGGCCGCGGAGCACGCCAATGCAGTGGTGCGCGGAAAGGTCGTTCCCGCGGGGACCTACGACGAGGTGAAGAAGTACCGGGACGAGTACCGCGCGCAGAACAAGCGCTGAGCCGAGAGCCAGCAGGGCCGGGGGGCAGCTCCGCGGCTACCAGCGGGCGGCGTGGTCCTCGGCGACGCCGGGCAGGCCGTCGACGGCGATTCCGTTCACCGTGCCCGAGAAGGTGCCGAACGGCTGCAGGTATCTACTGGTGATGACTTTCAGGTCTACGGTCTGCGCGCGATAGCCCTCGGCCCGGAAGGTGAGATCCACCCGGCCGTCCACGCTCTGCACCCGCCAGGACCCGAGCGGCGCCTCCGGCAAGGAGAACCTCACCGGACCCGCCGCCTGCGGCTCTCCGTCGATCCAGACCACGTTCTCGCCCTCGCCCTGCAGGAATCCGTCGCTGAAATTGAACCCGACCAGATGCGAGCCCACGCGACCGCCCGCGAACGCCCATCGCCAGGCCGTCTCTCGCGCCAGGAGCCCGTGCGTATAGTCGAGCCCGGCGAACTGGCCCTGCACGGGGAAACGGATGTTGCCCGCGCGCACCTCGCCTTCGGCCGGCACCAGCACCGTCTTCTGGGTGAAGTCGAAGCGGCCGGGCGCACCCACCTCCGCGATGGCCGTTACCGGGGGCGGGGCCCGGCTGACGTCGAGCATCAGGTCCACGTCCGCGTGCGCCCAGGTCGCTTGGACGGAGACGCGGCCGCCCGCGCCCTGAAGGCGGGCGCGAATGGCCGGCCCAAGCAGCCGCGCGGACATCCCGTCCGCGGGAGCTTCGCCGACCTGCGCGCAGATCGGCGGCAGCACCGGGTTGTCGTTGACCAGCAGCCGGCGCGAGCCGCGATCGAACACGGCGCAGATGCCGCTCGAGAGGTAGCCAAAGTCGATCACCGCCAGGGCGAGCATCATCTCCGGCGTGGCGAGGAAGACGTACTGCCATTTCTTCTCCGCCAGCCGCCGCTGCAGCGGGCCGAAGGGAAGGTGGAGGCCGGCGAACGCAGGATCCACAACCGAGCCCGCATAGAGTCCGAGCTGCGGTTTTCCTTCGGCTCCGACGAGCCGCGCGGGCGCTGGGGGGAGCTGTGAGGTCAGTGCACGCGCCTCCGACATGAGGGCAGTGTGCAGCGGGCGCCGGAGTCCGGCAAGCTACCGTTGCGGCCCGGTGCGCGCTGGGCCACATTGCGCGCCATGCGCATCCTGGTGAGCAACGACGACGGCGTCGAGGCGGCAGGGTTGCGCGCCCTGGCCGAGGGGCTGCTCGAGCTCGGCGAGGTGGCCGTGTGCGCGCCGGATCGCGAGCAGAGCGCCACCAGCCGCAGCATCTCGCTCCACCGGCCGCTGCGGATCGAGCAGTTGCCGGCTTGGGGCCCGGACGGGCAGATCGAGCGCTGGTCCGTCGACGGGACGCCAACCGACGCGGTCTACATCGGGCTCAACCAGGTGCTGAAAGGACGCGCACCGGACCTGGTGGCATCCGGAATCAATCGCGGCCCGAACCTCGCCAATGACGTGCATTACTCCGGCACGGTGGCGGCGGCGATGGAAGGCTGCGTGGGCGGCGTTGCCAGCTTCGCGATCAGCCAGGTCAAGAGCCGCGACTATTCGTACGCCGCGAAGTTCGCCGCGGCGCTGGCGCGGCAGATCATCGAGCACGGCCTTCCCCCAGGGACGCTCTTGAACGTGAACGTGCCTCCCGGAGTCCCCCAGGGCGCGCAGATCACGCGCATCGGCCGCCGCACGTATACGGCGGCAGTGGTCGAGAAACTGGACCCCCGGGGGCGCGCATACTACTGGATTGGCGGAGACGAGCAGGCGCACGAGCACGTCCCCGGGAGCGATTGCGACGCCGTGTTCGACCGGCGGCTCATCTCGGTGACCCCGTTGCACCTGGATCTGACGGCGCACGACCTCGTCGAGGAGCTGAAGCGTTGGGAGCTTCCCGGGCTTGTGCGCGACTGACGCTCCTTCTGGTGCTCTGCGCATGCGCGCAGCGGACAGCGAGGCCCGAGGAAAAGCTGGCGCGGCAGGGCGGGGCCATCCATCACGTCCGCGCCGGAGAAACCCTCTGGCGCATTGGCCGCACCTACTCGGTGCCGCTGGAGGTCCTGTTGCGCGAGAACACGCTCGAAGACCCCACCCAGCTCGCCGCGGGCACGCAGCTCTGGATCCCGGGCGCCGAGCGGGAGCTCTCGGTGCCGCCCGCGCAGGCCGGAAGCGCCGTGGCGCGGATGAGCGCGACCCGACGCCACTCGCCCTCGACGATCCCGCGCGCCGGTGGGCGTCCCCTCGATCCCGCCGCGCACGGTGAGCCGCTGGCCTGGCCGGCGCCGTGCGTCCTCATCTCCGGATTCGGAGAGCGCGACCGCGAGCACCATGAAGGAATCGACCTGGCGTGTCCCGAAGGGACGCCCATCCGCGCCGCCGACGACGGGGTAGTGCTCTTCTCCGGCGAGCAACGGGGTTACGGAAAGCTGGTCCTGGTGGCCCACGACCGTGATCTGGTGACGGTCTACGCGCACAACGCCAGGAACCTGGTCTCGCAGGGCGACAAAGTGTCGCGGGGCGAGGAGATCGCCCGCGTCGGTCGGACCGGCAACGCCACCGGTCCGCACCTGCATTTCGAGGTGCGGATCGCGGCCCGGCCCCGGGACCCCTTGGGATTTCTCCGCTGAACGGCGCTGCTTGGTTTTCCTTGCCCTCGACGCCCTGCGTTGCTACACAGCGCGCGGGTTTTCGGTTTCGGCCGATCCCACGGCCGTTAGTCCCAACCCCCCCATGGGACTGGCGGCCGTTTTTTTAGGAGAATGCCCGCATGCCTTCACTCGACGAAGCGCGCGCGCTCATCCGCGACGTCCCCGATTTCCCCCAGCCCGGGATCCTCTTCAAGGACATCACGCCGGTCCTGGGCGACGCGAAAGCCCTGCAGGCCGTCCTCGGCGCGCTCGAGGAGCGGCTGCGCGGGCGCGGATTCGACCGCATCCTGGCCATCGAGTCGCGTGGCTTCGTCTTTGGGGCCGCTCTCGCCGATCGCCTGAAGATCGGGTTCGCGCCGGTTCGCAAGCTCGGGAAGCTCCCGTACAGGACGGATCGGATCGAGTACGCGCTCGAGTACGGCAAGGGCACGCTGGAGGCGCACGTGGACGCGGTCCGGCCCGGCGAGAAGGTGGCGGTGGTCGATGACCTGCTTGCGACCGGCGGCACCGCCTGGGGCGCGGGCCAGTTGGTGAAGAAGCAGAGGGGCGAGGTCGGCGTGTTCCTGTTCGTAATCGAGCTCGCGTTCCTCAAGGGCCGCGAACGGCTCGAGGAAACCTGTCCCGTCGAAGCGCTGTTTGCCTACTGAGGCGTCGCCCCCCCGCGGAAGTTGCGCTAGATTCCCGCCGCGTCGTCGGTCCAGGGCGCCCATAGCTCAGGTGGATAGAGCGGCGGTTTCCTAAACCGCAGGCCACAGGTTCGAGTCCTGTTGGGCGCACCAACTCAATCACGCCCCAGCACCAGGCCACGCCGGTGGTCGTCAGATTACGAAACCGTATACAGGGGCTCTGTTCGTGCCGGGTGTAGTGCAGCGCACGGTCGCGACCCGGTCCGTGGCGGGCGCGATCCAGGGGTGCTCAGGGTGCCAACGACCTCTGGGCGCCCCGCTTTTTCCATCGGCGCCCCTTTCACTGCAACGAGTACGGCCAACCTAGCCCGGGTCGGGCAGGAATCGCTCGAACTCATTCACGTCGAACTCGCTCATCAGCGTCGCGAACGTGATCACCGTATCCTTCAGCGCTGGGAACATGTCCTTCAGGAGCTCTTCCACCTGCCAAGCCAGTGCTGAAGGGTTCGCGACGCGGATCCACTTGCCACCGGGGAACCGCACTCCCTGGGCGATGAGCGCCACCGCGGGGATCTTGCCGTTCAGGTAGTACGCCGTTTCGTCGGCCACCCTCGGCATCGGTGCCCTCTACCCCCCAGGAAGTCGGCAACGCCTTTGCGGAGAGTTTGGGACTGGTAGGTCGTGCCGCGCTGTACGTGGGCGCCCTTACGTCGATTGCCGGACACGAAAGACGACGCGGGAGTCCGCTTCCGGACGGCGATAGGGTGCGTCTTCACTTGCAGTCCCTGGCACCTGTGCTCCCCCATACACAACCTCCCGAGCGGTGGCTCAGGCCTCTGTCACGGCGGACGCGGAGATGCAGCGCCGGGAGCGGCAGGCCATGCAGGTCGTGATGTGCGAGTCCACCGCCAGCGTCCCCCCGGAGATCCTGCAGACGGTACAGCAGCACATCGAGGAGATGGCCCGGGCCTTGGGGCAGGTTGACCCGCAGAGTCCTATTTGGGCCTCGCTACGCGAGAGCGGCCTCAGGGTTGAGGTGCTGGGCTGGAAGTTCGGGATCAGCGTGCAGCCTGACAAGCTAGTGCTCACCGAGGCGGCGCCCGTTCCGCCGCAGGTTGCCGAGAACGCGTAGGGGCCAGCACAAGCTCGTCCGGCGTGATAGCTGACGGGCGTGCAGCCCGATCCGAAGACCGTTCCCGCCGACGTGATGGCCGTGTTGCGCACGCTGCGCGGCGCGTCCAGGCAGGCATGGCTCGCCGGCGGGGCGGTGCGAGACATCCTCTGTGGAGCCGCGGCGCAAGACTTCGACGTGGCGACCGACGCCCTGCCGGAGCAAGTGGTCCGGCTGTTTCCCAGGGTCATTCCCACAGGAATGCAGCACGGCACCGTGACGGTGCTCTCCGGGGAGCACAAGGTGGAGGTGACCACCTTTCGCGGCGAGGGCCGCTATCTCGACGGCCGGCGGCCGAGCTCCGTCACCTTCCTCGCCGACATCGAGGGAGACCTGGCGCGCCGCGATTTCACGGTGAACGCCATCGCCTGGGACCCCATCGCCGGCGTACTGCGCGATCCGTTCTCCGGTGTCGAAGACCTGCGGCGGCGCCGGCTGCGGGCCGTCGGCGACCCCCTGACGCGCTTTCGCGAGGACGGGTTGCGGCCGCTGCGAGCGGTGCGATTCGCCTCCACGCTCCGCCTCGCGCTCGACCCGCCTACCCGGCTCGCCATTCCGCAGGCGCTGGACGTGTTCGCGAGAGTCGCGATGGAGCGGGTGCGCGACGAGCTGATCAAGCTGCTCGTTCGCGGCGCGCCGCCCAGCCGCGGCCTGCGCTTGCTGCTGCGCTCCGGACTCTTGGCCCGGATCGTACCCGAGCTGCTGGAGTCCGTGAACTTCGCCCAGAATCGCTATCACCGCTGGGACGTGTGGCGACATACTCTCCGCTGCGTAGACGCCGCGCCGCCCGACCTGGTCGTGCGCCTCGCGGCGCTGCTGCACGACGTGGCCAAGCCGCGCAGCGCCGCACCCAAGGAAGGCGCGCCGGGCGAGAACACCTTCTACGATCACGAGAAGCTCGGCGCCCGGCTGGCGACCGATATCTTGCAGCGGCTGAAGTTTCCCCGGCGCGAGACCGAGCGCGTCGCGCTGCTGGTCGCGGAGCACAACTGGCACTACCTGCCGGAGTGGAACGACGCTACCGTGCGCCGGGTGCTGGCGCGCATCGGGCCCGAAGAGCTTCCGGCGCTCTGGAAGCTGCGGCGCGCCGATCTGAACGCGCGGGGCCGCCTGGTCGAGGAGGGACTCGCAAACCAGGCCGCGGCGGAAACGCGTTTCCAGCGCGAGATCGATCGCGCTTCAGCCCTCAAGGTCACGGACCTGGCGATCGGCGGCGAGGACGTCATGCGCGAGCTGCGGATCGGACCTGGACGCCAGGTCGGTGAAGTGCTGGCTTGTCTCCTCGACCGCGTCCTCGATGATCCGGATCTGAACACCCGCGAAAGGCTCATCCGACTTCTGCCGGAGGTGGCCGGGAAGTTATCCACAAACAATTCACAGTGAGCTCCGCCGTCTGGGCGGAATTCTGCGTGCTCCAACGGATGCGACATGTGGGTGTGAATGTGTGGCCGCTGGAAACTGTCGAAAGTCCCAAGGAGTAGGACGTGGTTGGAGTACCCGCCAACGCGTCCATGCGGCCGGTCCGGGCGATGGCAACATTGCGGCCGCGGGAGGAAGCACCCTGTGGACAGGATGTGGACGGTGGAGGGGCGACAGGGCGCTGGAACGCACGGCCCCAAGCGAGGAGGGGGCGAGCGCGCGCCTTTCCGGACGGCTGACCGAGTGCTAGACTCCCCGATGCGCGACCTACGGGCCCCACTGCAACCCGGACGTTCCACGATGGCCGAACAGGTACCCCCGCCTCAACCGCGCATCCTCTACATCGAGGACAATCCGGAAAGCCGGACCTTGGTGCGGAATGTCCTGGAAGCGCGCGGATTCGACGTCCTCGAGGCCTCGGACGGCATCGCGGGGATCGACCTGGCAATCTCCGCGCACCCCGACCTGATCCTTTGCGACATCGAGATGCCCGGCATCGACGGGTACGAGACGGCCACCCGCCTGCGCTCTTACCGGGGACTGGACGGGTGCCCCATCGTGGTGCTGACGTCGCACGGCGATCGCGGCCTCTCTCTGAGCATCGGTTGCGACGGCTACATCGAGAAGCCGATCGACGTGGAGAAGTTCCCCGGCCAGCTCCGCGAGTTCCTCAAGGGCAAGCGCGAGAAGGTCAAGACCACCGAGGAGCGGCGCTACCTGCGCGAGTATTCGCAATCGCTGGTCGAGCGGCTCGAGGCTACGGTGCGGGAGCTGACTGCTGCCAACTCGCGGCTCCGGGCGGCCGCGCGCAGCAAGACCGAGTTCATGCAGAACCTGTCTCACGAGCTGGCCACGCCGCTCACGCCCATCACCGGCTACCTCAAGATCCTGAAATCCGAGAAGACGGGTCCGCTCAGCGAGCCGCAGCGCAAGATCCTCGACTCGATGCAGACCGCGTCCGAGCGGCTCTCGCGCACCATCGACAACCTGGTCGATTTCGCCACCCTCGAGAGCGGCGGGTATGCCATCCACCGGGACAACTTCGATCCGATCGCCGCGACCAAGGCGGTGGTGGACGAGGAGAAGCCCAAGGCGAAGGCGCGGCGGATCACGCTCGAGTTGGTCGCGGATGCCCTGCCGGAGATCGGCTGGGGGGACGAGCGCAAGCTGAAGCAGGCCCTCGCCAACGTGCTGGACAACGCCATCAAGTTCAGCCCGCACGGCAGCAACGTGCTGCTGCGCGTCACGCTCGACCGCCAGCGGCTCGGCTTCGAGGTCTACGACCAGGGCGAAGGCATGCTTGCGGACGAGGCCGAGAAGGTGTTCGACCCGTTCTTCCACGCTGACCGCGTGGGCGAGGAGCGGGCGCCGGGCGCCGGTCTCGGGCTCCCCGTGGCGAAGCAGATCGTCGAGGCGCACGGCGGCAGGATCTCCGCGGAGAGCCCGCCGAAGAACCAGCCCGACTCGAAGCACCACTTTTCAGGAACCAAGGTGTCGTTCTGGATTCCCCTGCGGGCGCAGGCCCCCCGCGAACCGCACCCCGCGCCCTTCCACGAGAGTGCGCCCGAGGGCGGAACTTCGTAGACTGCGCGCCGTGCTTTCCATGGTTGCCATGTCCGGAGGGGTGGACTCCTCCGTGGCCGCCGCCTTGAGCGCCGGCGCCCGGGGGCCTGAAGCCTGCGTCGGCGTGGCGATGCGGTTGTACTCGACGGCCGAGGATGCAGTGCGCACCGGGCGGACGTGCTGCGCGCCGGACGACCTCTACGACGCGCGGCGCGCGGCATCCGCCTTGGGCATCCGGTTCTTCGTCTACGATGCGCAGGAGCGGTTCCGCGACCAGGTGATCGAGCCCTTCATCGCGGCATATGCGCAGGGTGAGACCCCGAATCCGTGCGTCCGCTGCAACGATCACGTCAAGTTCGACTGGCTGCTGGACCGCGCGCGCAAGCTGGGCGCCTCAGAGTTGGTGACCGGACACTATGCCCGGGTCGAGGTCCGCGATGGCCGCCATCGCCTGCTCCGCGCTCTGGACGCCTCCAAGGACCAGAGCTACTTCCTGCACGGATTGACGCAGGACGAGCTGGCCTTCGCGCGGTTCCCGCTGGGCGACCTGACGAAAACCGAGGTGCGGTCCATGGCGCGCGCGCTGGGGCTCCCCAACGCCGACAAGCCGGAGAGCATGGAAGTCTGCTTCGTCGCGGGCACTGCTCTTCCGGCCTTCCTGGAAGCGCATGGAGTCGCGCCCGCGCAGGGCGAGATCGTGGACCTGTCCGGGCAGGTGCTCGGCACGCATCATGGCGTCCATCGCTACACCGTCGGCCAGCGGCGCGGACTGGGCGCAGGGTTCAAGCTGCCCCTGTACGTCGCGGCCCTCGACGCAGCGCGGCAGCGGGTGGTCGTGGGCCCGCGCGAGGAGGTCGAGCGCCGTGACTTCCGCGCGCTTCGCCCGTCCTGGGTGGACTCGGCGCCTGCCTCCGGAACGCGCTGCGAAGTCCAGATCCGCCACCGGGGCAAGCCCCTCCAGGCGGTCCTGGACCCCTCGGGCAGTGAAGTAGAGGTGAAGCTGCTCGAGCCTGCTCTCGGCGTGGCCCCCGGCCAGAGCGCCGTCTTCTACCGGGGCGACGAAGTCCTCGGCGGCGCCACGATCACCGCAAACTGATCCTTCAGATCAAACGCCGAGCACGCCGAGCACGCCAAGGTTGAAACGTAGACTGAAGGAATCATTTTTTGGGTTGGGTTGATGCGAACCCGACCGGTCGGAGCAACTCCGAGCGTCACGGCTGGCAAGATGATCAGACCCCCCAAATCTCGGCGTGCTCGGCGTGCTCGGCGTTTGATCTGAAGATTGTGCTTTCAGGCCGATGCGGGGGTGGTGTGGGCGGCGGAGCCGAACTGGAGGGCTTTCGCGGCCTGGCCCAACCCGTCGACCAGGTGGAGGCGGACCCTGCGCGCCAGCGTCCTTGGCTCGCGGAGCACTCCCAGGCAGTCCAGCGTGGAGGGGCGCTGCTCGAACTTCCCCAGCACCAGCGAGCGGAGCACCGCGTGCGCGCGGAGGTCCACGGGCCAGTCCCCACGCTCCCAGTAGCCGATGAATTCCTCCGGCACGTCGAGGATGTGTGCCAGGCCCTGGGCGTCCAGCGCGAGCGCCTTGCGCAGGTACTTGAAGGCTTCCTTCTCCCGGATGCCGGCCTTGGCCAGCTCCACGGCGACCCGCAGCTCGAACAGCTTCAGGTCATGACCCTGGATCACGATCTGGCCGCAGGCCTGGCACTTCTCCGCCGGGAGCTGGGCGGTGAAGGTGTGGCCGCAGGCGTCGATGGTGTCGTCGAGCGTGATGGCCACGATCTTCTGCCCCTCGCATCGATCGCATGTCTTCATGCCCCGCCTCCCGCGCTCGGCCGTCTGCCTGGGAAAAGCTTGGGAACGGAGGCGGAAGCAGGCAAGGGCGGTTGGCATGCCCGCTTGCATGGTGCAGGAAAGGTCAACTGCCCAACGCGATCGGCTGCGGCGACTCGCAGCCGTCGCCGTCGATCCAGGGGTCCGGCCCGCGCTCCTCGCGGAGCAGGCGCCGGTCGAGCAGGTGCTCGGGCATCACGTTGCCCATCGAGCCCAGGATGGACGCGCGCACGCCGGGGTGCTCGCGTTCGAGGTCCGACAGCAGCGTCTTGACGCGCTTCCGCTGGAGGTTTTCCTGCGAGCCACAGAGGTCGCAGGGGATCACTGGAAACTTCATCTCTGCCGCGAAGGCGGCGATCTCGCTCTCCGGCGCGTAGCAGAGCGGGCGGATGACCAGGTTGCGGCCGTCGTCGCTGCGCAGGCGCGGCGGCATCGACCGCAGCTTTCCGGTGAACAGCATCGACATGAGCAAGGACTCGATCAGGTCGTCGCGGTGGTGGCCGAGGGCGATCTTGGTGCAGCCGAGCCGCTCCGCCGCGCTGTAGAGGATGCCGCGGCGCAAGCGCGAGCAGACCGAGCAGGTGGTCTTTCCTTCCGGGACCAGCCGCTTCACGACGCTGTAGGTGTCCTCGCGGAGCATCAGCACCTCGGCTCCGGTGCGACGGAGGTAGCTCTCCAGCTCGCCGGCAGGGAACCCCGGATGGCCCTGATCGAGGTTGCAGGCGATCAGCGAGAACTCGATCGGCGCGCTCCGCTGCAGGTTCTGGAGCAGGTGCAGAAGCGTGAACGAGTCCTTGCCACCCGAGACGCCGACGAGGATGCGATCGCCGGGCTCGACCAGACGGAAGTCGGCGATGGCGCGGCCCACGTCGCGCAGAAGGCGCTTTTGCAGCATCGACATGGCCCGCGCTTACACCAGAAGCGCGCGGCGTCGCAATGGAAACGGTCGCGTCAAGCGCGGACCTGCCGGGCGGAGGAGAGGCGCCATCATAGCGATCTGCGAAGCCGGTGGGTATAGCCCCGGCCACCCAGGGTGGCTCAGGGGCTTGAGCGCCAGACACGCCCGGCCACCGAAGTCGCGCCGGGAATTCCGGGTGGTTACACCTCCAGGCATGGCGCGGCGAGAGCTGGCGATCGCGGAGAATGCTCCGGGCGAGCTGTTCGTGGACGACACCTGCATCGAGTGCGACACCTGTCGCGAGCTCGCGCCCGAGGTTTTCGGGAGCCTGGAGTCCGGGCAGTCGTTCGTGCAGCGGCAGCCCTGGGACGCCTCGAGCTGGCGGCGGGCGCTGCACGCGGTGGTGAGCTGCCCCACCTCGTCCATCGGCGCGGAGCGAAGCGCGAAGGAAGCCGCCCGCGACCTGCCGGTCCATCTCGAGGGCGACGTGTATCGCTGCGGCTACTCGAGCGAAGCATCCTACGGTGCGCAGAGCTACTTCCTGCTGCGCAAGGGCGGGAACCTCCTGATCGACTCACCGCGCTTCGCGGCCCCGCTGATCCGCCGCATCGAAGAGCTGGGCGGCGTCCGCAGCATGTTCCTGACGCACCGGGATGACGTCGCGGACCATGCGCGCTTCCGGGAACGCTTCGGCTGCGAGCGGATCATCCACCGCGACGATGCGGTGATCGAGGCGGAGGTCCTGCTCGATAGCGACCGCGTGCTGGCGCCGGGGCTCCAGGCGATTCACCTCCCAGGCCATACGCGCGGAAGCTGCGCGTTGCTGGTGGACGACAAGTACCTCTTCACCGGCGACCACCTCTGGGCGTGGGACGGTCGCCTGGAGATGGGGCGCAGCGTCTCCTGGTACTCGTGGACCGAGCAGAAGAAGTCCCTGCGCAAGTTGCTCGACTACCGCTTCGAATGGGTCCTCCCCGGACACGGGCGCAGCTTGCGCCTTCCCGCGCCCCGCATGCGGGCGGCCGTGGAAGAGCTGCAGGCGAGGTCCAAGCAGGTTTCCTGAGGAGCGCCGGCGGTCAGCGGCGGGACGGGAGGGCGGGCGCCGACGGTAGCTCTTCCGGCTCGTCCGGCAGCAGCGTGCGCCGCCGCACGGTCACGGAGGCGCCGAGGATCCCACCCAGGTCGATCCCCGCGAGGCGGAGACCGAGGTAGGTCTCCGTTTCCTCTTCCGTGCTGCGATACCTGCGCCGCCGCTGCCGATCGTAGGCCTTCCGTTTCTCCGGATCCGCCAGCACGACGAACGCCTCGGTGATCTCGCGGAAGTGCTCCACCGCGTCCGCCGAGGAGTTCACGTCGGGGTGGAACGTGCGGGCGAGCTGGCGGTAGACCGCCTTGATCCCCTCGAGGTCCTGATCCTCGGAAATGCCAAGCACGTCGTAGAGGTCCCGTTGCGGCACGAGAATAGGATACGTGCTGTCGGCCGCCGCAGCAGGCACCCGCTAGAAACGCGTCTCACAACCGAGCTCGCGAGTGACCGCGCTCAGGCGCGCTAAGCCACCTACGGTGGCCGCGCCTAGACAGCTGCCTTGGCGGACGTCATCCCCGCGCGGATCATGGCGCGGGACATGCGCGGAGTGTTGTACGCCCACCCCAGCCGGCCGTCCGGTCCGGCGACGATGATCCCGCCGTCGCCCTGCGCGCGTTCGCGGAGCAGCCCGACGGCCTCGATGGCCGCCGCGCGAGGAGAGGCGCCGTCCCGGACGCGCACGCAAGCGGCGCGCGCTAGGCTCACCTTGAGGATCGCCTCGCCAAGCCCGGTGGAGCTGGCCGCCGCTTCGTGGTCGTCGGCGTAGGTTCCGGCGCCGATGATCGGCGTGTCGCCGACGCGGCCCGGGCGCTTGTACATGGTGCCGCCGGTCGAAGTGCAAGCGGCGACGCGGCCTCTCGCGTCCACCGCGACCGCGCCGATGGTGCCGATGTTCCTGCGCACGCTGTCGGCGCCTTCCTTCTGCGCCAGGTCGTGAAGCTCTTGCCAGCGGGCGCGCTGGCGCGCGGTGATCAACGCCGGGTTCGGGACTTCCGGAATGCCGAACTCGCGCGCGAACGCCTCCGCGCCCGTCGCGCACATCAGCACGTGGGGGCTGTCGTCGCAGACGCGGCGCGCCGCCAGGATTGGATTCTTTACCGTCTTGACGCAGGCGACCGCGCCGGCGCGCAGGGTCGTGCCGTCCATGCAGCTCGCATCGAGCTCCACCTCGCCGGCGCTGGTCAGCGCCGCACCGGTCCCGGCGTTGAACTCCGGATCGTCCTCGAGGACCACGGCGGCTGCCTGGGCGGCATCCAGCGCGGAACCGCCCTGGAGCAGCACGCGCAGACCCGCTTCCGCCGCCCGGCGCGTGCCCTCGAAATACCGCGTGGGGTCGGCGCCGGCCGAGGTGCCCGCTCCGCCGTGCACGGCGACTGCCGGGCCGCCGCCCTGGTCGAGGAGCCGATCGAACTCCACCCGCGTCAGATCGCCGGCATAGGGCATGGGGGCGCCGACATAGCACAAGCTCCGTCGCTTGACAGCGCCGACCCGGTTATGAAACCTGCGCCCAAATCCAGGAGCAAATCCATGGCCGCAGAGCGCAAGGTCCACGATGTAGTGATCGTCGGCGCCGCCAGGACGCCTATCGGCGCATTTCAGGGCTCGCTCTCGAGCCTGCCCGCTCCACGGCTCGGAGCGGTTGCCATCAAGGCGGCGCTGGAGCGCGCCGGAGTGAAGCCGGAAGAGGTGAAGACGGTCTTCATGGGCCAGGTGCTACAGGGTGGCGTCGGTCAGGCCCCGGCGCGCCAGGCGGCGCTCTACGCTGGTCTGCCCAACACAACGCCCTGCGTCACCGTGAACAAGGTGTGCGGCTCGGGCCTCGAGGCAGTGATCGAGGGCGCCCGGTTGATCGCGCTCGGCGAGGCCGAGGTGGTGGTCGCGGGCGGCATGGAGAGCATGTCGAACGCGCCTTACTTCTCGCCCGCCATGCGCAACGGCGCCCGGATGGGAAACGTCGAGATGAAGGATCTCATGATCCACGACGGCCTCTGGGACCCCTACAACGACATGCACATGGGCATGTGCGGCGAGAAATGCGCCGCGGACTTCCAGTTCTCCCGCAGCGCGCAGGACGAATACGCGCGCGAGAGCACGCTGCGCGCACAGCGGGCGCAGAAGGAGGGCGCGTTCAAGGCGGAGATCGTCCCGGTCGAGCTGGTGGACCGGAAGGGCAACAAGACGGTGGTGGAGGATGACGAGGGGCCCAAGCTCGCCCGCCCCGAGAAGATCGCTTCCCTCAAGCCGGCCTTCAAGAAGGACGGCACCGTCACCGCCGCCAACTCGTCGTCGATCAACGACGGCGCCGCCGCCGTGGTGCTGATGAGCGCCGAGCGGGCAAAGCGCGAGAACAAGACGGTGCTCGGGCGTCTGGGCGACTTCGGCCACGCGGCGCGGGACCCGGTGGACTTCACCATCGCCCCGGCCGACGCCATCAACCAGGCGCTGACGCGAGCGCAGATCAAGGCGTCGGACGTCGACCTCTGGGAGATCAACGAGGCCTTCGCGGTGGTGGCGATGGCGAACAACAAGCTGCTCGGCCTCAGCCCCGACAAGGTCAACGTGCGCGGAGGCGCGGTCGTGCTCGGTCATCCCATCGGCGCTTCCGGAGCCCGGCTGCTGGTCACCCTGCTGTACGCGATGAAGGACTTGAACAAGAAGCGCGGCATCGCCTCGCTCTGCATCGGCGGCGGGGAAGGCATCGCATTGATCGTCGAGCGGGACGGATCCAGATGAACAAGGTGGTCCCCAACGCCGACGAGGCGATCCGCGACATGCAAGACGGCGCGGTGATCATGTCCGGCGGGTTCGGGCTCGCCGGCAACCCGGAGAACCTGATCTCCGCCATCCACCGCAAGGGCGTGAAGAACCTGACCGTGATCTCGAACAACTGTGGCACCACCGACAAAGGCCTGGGCATCCTGCTGCAGAGCCGGCAGATCCGGAAGATGGTCGCCAGCTACGTCGGCGAGAACAAGGAGTTCGAGCGACAGTTCCTCGCGGGCGAGCTGGAAGTCGAGCTGAACCCGCAGGGCACGCTCGCCGAGCGCATCCGGGCGGGAGGAGCCGGGCTGGGCGGCTTCTTCACACCCACCGGGGCGGGCACGCAGATCGCCGAAGGCAAGGAGAGCCGGGTGCTCGAAGGTCGCGAGATGATCTTCGAGAAGCCGCTCAAGGCCGACTACGCCATCGTGCGTGCCTGGAAGGGCGACAAGTGGGGCAACCTGGTCTTCCGCAAGACCGCCCGCAATTTCAGCCCGATGATGTGCACGGCCGCGCGGATCACCATCGCGGAAGTGGAGAACCTGGTCGAGGTGGGCGAGATTGAACCCGATCAGGTCCATGTCCCCTCGGTCTACGTGCAGCGCATCTTCAAGGGGCCGAACTACCAGAAGTGGATCGAGAAGCGCACGGTGAGGAAGGCCTGACATGCCGCTGACACGCGATCAGATCGCCGCGCGCGCCGCGCAGGAGCTGAGGGACGGCTACTACGTCAACCTCGGCATCGGCATCCCCACCCTGGTGGCGAACTACGTTCCCAAGGGCATCGACGTCATCCTCCAGTCGGAGAACGGCATGCTCGGCATCGGGCCGTACCCGACCGAGCAGGAGATCGATGCGGACTTGATCAACGCCGGCAAGGAGACGGTCACCGAGCTGAAAGGCACCTCGTACTTCTCCAGCGCCGACTCCTTCGCGATGATCCGCGGCGGACACATCGACGTTGCCATCCTCGGCGCCATGGAAGTGAGCGAGCAGGGAGACATCGCCAACTGGACCATCCCCGGCAAGATGCTCAAGGGGATGGGCGGGGCCATGGACCTGGTCACCGGCGCCCGGCGCGTGATCGTCGCCATGGAGCAGGTGGCCAAGGACGGGGCCAAGAAGCTCCTGAAGCAGTGCCGGCTGCCGCTGACGGGGAGGAAGTGCGTCAACACGGTGATGAGCGAGCTGGCCGTGATCGACATCACACCGCAAGGCCTGGTCCTGCGAGAGGTGGCCCCCGGCGTGACCCCTGACGACGTGCAGAAGGTCACGGAGCCGAAGCTGCGTATTTCCCCGGAGCTTCGGACAATAAAGGTCTAAAACTGTTCGGATCAGCGCCGCTGGAGGCAGCGGGACGCAGAGGATCCTACATTCTCCCCGCGTGGTGCGGTCGATCGGAAGACCCCGTGTTATCCTTGCCTTCGATGAGCAAGGCCTCCAAACCCGCCACGCCGACACGCCGCAGCGTGCGCGTCCACCACGAGGTGATGGTGGGCATCTCGTCGGAAGAGGGCACCTTCAGCGGTTGGGGGACAAACCTCTCCGTCGGAGGCGTGTTCGTGAACTCGCACCACACCCCGAACATCGGAACGCGCGTGAGCGTGCTCCTCCAGCTCCCGGGCCACAGCGAGTGCAAGCTCAAAGGCCGCGTCGCCTGGGCCAAGGCGAGCGGGCCCGGGGTGGACGAGCCCGGGATGGGCATCGAGTTCCTCGAGGTCGGCGAGGAGACGCTGGCCCTGGTCGGCAGGATGGTCGAGAAGCTGTCGCAGGACCTGACCCGCGCGCCGGCGTGAAGGTCCGTCTGAAGGCCGAGGCCCTGGTCCACGGCGGCGAGGTATTGGCGCGACACGAGGGCCGCGTCGTCTTCCTGCGCGGCGCCGCTCCCGGCGACACGGTGGAGGCGGAGCTCACTGGAGAGGGCCGCTTCGAACGGGCGCGCGCGCTCCGTATCCTGGAGCGCGGCGGGGCCCGCGTGGATCCGCCCTGCGCTATCGTCGATCGCTGCGGCGGGTGCCCCGTGCAGCACATCGCCTACCCATCGCAGCTCGCGGCCAAGCAGGAGCTCAGCGCGGACGCGCTGGAGCGCATCGGCGGGTTCCCCCGCGGCAGCTACGAGCTGGCGCCCATCGTTCCGAGCCCGCTGCAGTTCCACTACCGGCGGCGCGCGCGCCTGCATCGCGCGGCCGGAGGGAGTTGGGGCTTCGCCCAGCGCGGCGTGGACAGGATCGAGCGCGTCGACGAATGCCTGCTCTTCGAGCCGCACCTCCGGGATTTGGCGGACGTGGCGCGTGCCGCCGGTGATCTTCCAGGAGTCAGCGACCTGGGTCTGCTCGCGGGAGAGCAGAAGGGCGCCATCGACCTGCGCGTGGAGGGCGGCGCCACCCCGGGCCTGCGCAAGCGCGCCGAGCAGCTCCTTCAACATCGGGTCGTTCGCGGCGTCACGCTGGGCGGGGCCGTCCTGGGCGATGCGGTGGTGGCGGATGCGCCGCTTCCGAACGGGGCGCGCCTGCGGGCGCGGCCCGACACCTTTGCACAGGCCAATCGCAGCATGGTCCCGCTGCTCCAGCGCGAGACCGCGCAGGCCCTGGGCGACGCCGGGCGCGTGCTCGAGCTTTTCTGCGGGAGCGGCACGCTGACGCTGCCGCTGCTGGGGCAGGGCCGGCAGGTGACCGGGGTGGAGAGCGCGGGGACATCATTGGAGCTGTTCCGCCGGAGCGCCGACGAGGCGGGGCTCCGGGTGAAGCTCGTGGCGGGCGACGCGGCCGACGTGGCCCGCTCGTTTGCCGACCCGCTCGACGCCGTCCTGCTCGACCCGCCGCGCACCGGAGCGGCGGACGCGGTGCGCGCGGTGGCCTTCTTGCTCCCGCCGCTGATCGTCTACGTGAGCTGCGATGCTCCGACCCTTGCGCGGGATGGCAAGCTGCTCGCGCAGGCCGGTTACCGGCTGGTCAAGGCCGTTCCCCTGGACCTCTTCCCACAGACGGCACACTTCGAAATCGTCGCGATCTTCAACCGATGATCCTGCTGCCCTTGCTCGCCGCCGCCGCGTTCGACCTCGCGCCCTCGCGCGTCACCGCCGACCAGGTCAGGAAGTGCCGGGTCGACGAGACGCTTCCCCTCGGCCGCGGGACGGTCGAGAAGCTGTCCTGCGGGCCTTCGCTGGACCTGGAAACGGCCCGCAAGCGCTGCAAGGAGGGCTTGCGCCGCAACTCGCTGCCCGCCGGCGTCACCGCCGACAACTGCCAGGACGAGTACAGCCGCGGTCATTTCCTCTTCCGCGGGGAGACCAAGGAGCTGGTGATCGCGCGCCGCAAGGACGGGAAGCCGGTGGCGGTGTTCAAGATCCTGGAAGGCGACAACCTGAGCGTCTTCCAGCATTTCGGAAGCGCTGCGTTGATCGGCGTCGGCGGTGGGAAGAGGCTCCACTACGCTGTGGTCACCACCGCCGGCGCGCTCAAGGCGCCGGATCTGGGCGATCCCGAGGAGATTCGCGACGTCAGCATCATCGGAGGCCGGATCCGGATCCGCGGAAGGGCCCGGGCCATGTACATCGATCTGGTCCCGGGCCCGAACGGCCAGCTCATCCGGAAGTGATCGTGACGGTCAGCGGAACGGGCTGTCCGGCTTCCACTGTGGACGCGGACCGCCGAGCAGCGAAACTCCCACCAGCAGCTCCGCTCGCGCCATCTGTGCCGCCGCGTTCCAGTCGTACGCAGGCAGCCACTCGTCGCTGGGCTGGTGATACCGGTGTGCGCGGTAGTCCTTGAAGGCGGCCTCGCCCCGGGCCCCCGAGAACCCTTGCCACAAGCAGGCGGAGGGCACCCCGATGCGCGCGAAGCTGAGCTGATCGCTGCGGGAGAAGAAGTTCTGCTCCGGCACGGGATCCGGGACGATGGCGAGGCCCAGCTCCGCGGCCGCGGCGCGAACGTGATCCTCCAATCCCGAGAGCTCCGCGCCGCGGAGCACCAGCTCGCCCACCGGGTACGCCGGCAGGAGCTGATCGAGGTTCAGGTTCGCGATCATGCGCTCCGGCGGGATGGTGGGGTGCCGCGTGAACCAGGCCGACCCGAGCAGCCCGCGCTCTTCGCCGGTGACGGCGACGAAGAGGACCGAGCGCTCGCGCTTGGGCAGGGTGGCAAACCCGCGCGCGATCTCGAGCATCTCGGCAATGCCGGTCGCGTTGTCGATCGCGCCGTTGCAGATCGGGTCGGGCTCTCCCGGCGCGCAGATGCCGTGGTGGTCGAGGTGGGCCGAGTAGACGATCGCTTCCGGTGAATCCCCCGGCAGGAGCCCGATCACATTGCTGGACTGCAGCTCGCGCGTCGTCTGCGTGATCCGGAGCCGCGCCCGCGATCCGGCCCGCGCGCGCAGCGCCTCGCTCTGGTCGACGCCCACGTAAGCCACCGGCAGCGGCGGCAGGTCATCCAGATCAAAGGACTGCCCGTTGACGAAGTTGCGCCGCAACAGGGCCCACGGCCGGCGCGCCTCCACCTCGGCCGTGGTGAGCACGATCTCTGCTACCGCGCCCGCCGTGCGCAGCCGCTTCAGCTTCTCCTCGTTCGAGGAGGCCAGGGCGCGGCGGGTGGAGGGAAGGGTGGCCGGCGCACCCGCCAGCACCATCGCGATCTTCCCGCGAACGTCCCCGATCTCGCCGGCCTGCCCGTATCCGGCGAACGCGAGCTCGCCTTCGATGTCCCGCTGCGGAGCGCCGCAGTCGCCCGCGACCAGCACCTCTTCCGTGGCGCCGCCCGCCGAGAGGCTGCCCTGGGCGCGCGCCTCGCACAGCTTCACGCGCTGGAAATAGCCACCCTCTCCCGCGGGCCGGAGACCCAGCGCCTGCATTTGCGCGGCCACGTACTGCTCGGCGATGGCATGACCCCGGGTGCCCGTACCGCGTCCCTCGAGCAGGTCGTCGGAGAGGAACCGGACCGTCGCGGAGATGGCTTGCGGCCGCATCGCCTCCAGGGCCGGCCGGGCGCGCTCGAGCAAGGCCCCGGCGAGCAGGGCGAGCATCCACATGGCGGGCACGCTACCATGCGGGCGGTGGAAGAGCGCCTCGAGGACTTTGCCGGATTGTTGCGGCAGAATGGGCTGCGGATTTCGCCCGCCGAGGTGGCGGATGCTGCCCAGGCGACGCTGCTGATCGGCATGGACGATCGCGCCTCCTTCCGCGGCGCGCTGCGGTCCACGCTAGTGAAGCGCGGCCAGGACGCGGCCGTGTTCGATCGGCTCTTCGAGCTGTACTTCACCGGCGCCAAGGACCTGATCGAGGGCCTGCAAGGCTCGCTGCTCGACGCGCTCGACCAGGAGAACCTGAGCGAGCTCGAGCTGGAGGAGATTGCGCGGCTGCTCGCCCGGATGTCGCCGCTTTCCCAGGCGCTCCTGACTGCGCGGACCGATCAGCTCGCGCGCATCCTCCGGCAGGCGACGCTCAGCCTCGATTTCCGCGGCCTGCAGAGTCCGCTGCAGCGCGGCTTCTACGCCCGCCGCCTGCTCCAGGCCGCGGGCGGAACGGAGGCGGAGAAGGAGCTGCGGCAATTCTTGAAGGCGCTGCGCGAGCGCGGCCTCGATCCCGCGCAGCTGGAGCTGGCCAGCCGCAAGGTCTCGCATACGCTGCAGGCGCTGGAGGAGGCTGTCCGGCGCGTGGCCGATCGCGAGCAGAAATCGCGAGATCCGGAGTCGCGCGGCGACCAGTCGCTCGTGCACCGAAGCATGGCCTCGCTCACCCCCGACGAGGTGCAGCGGATGCGCACCGTCGTCCGGCGCCTGGCGGAGCGGCTCAAGGCGCGCCTCTCCCGCCGGCGCAAGGTCCGGCGCCGCGGCAAGCTCAGCGTCCGGCGCACGCTGCGCAAGAACCTCTCCACGGGAGGCGAGCCGTACAAGCTGGTGTTTCGCGCCCGGCGGCCGGAGCGACCCGAGATCGTCGTGCTCTGCGACGTCAGCGATTCGGTGCGCAACGTCTCGCGCCTGATGCTGCAATTCGTCTACACCTTGCAGGAGCTCTATGCCCGCGTGCGCAGCTTCGTCTTCGTCAGCGACATCGGGGAAGTGACGCATCTGTTCCGGAAGACGGACGTGAGCACCGCCGTCGACCTCGCCACCGCCGGCCGGGTGATCAACCTCTCCGCGAACTCCAATTACGGCCACGCCCTCCAGCTGTTCCAACAAACTTGGCTGGGCTCCATCACGCGCCGGACGACGGTGATCGTGATCGGTGACGGCCGCACCAACTACAACCCGCCCAATGCCTGGGTGCTCGGCGAGCTCAAGCGCAAGTGCCGGCGGCTGATCTGGCTCTGTCCCGAGGAGCAGCACTCCTGGGGATTCGGCGACAGCGAGATGCCGCTGTTTGCCCGCCACTGCCACCGGGTGGAGAGCGTACGATCGCTGGACGACCTGGCCCGGGTCGCGGCGGAGCTGATGCCGTGAGTTGCAGGCGGACGCCTTCAGTGCGGATGCCCTGGAGTCATGCTACGAATCCGCCGACTTTCATGGGCTATCACGACCCCAATGATTGGCAGGAACAGCTCCAGACGTCGCTGCGGCGCGCCCAGGAGGCCATTGCCCGGGGGACCACCCAGCAGGAGCAGATGGTCCGGGAGTGGACCGACAACCTGCGCACCGCCTACCCGGACTGGGGGCGGGAGCGCTGGCAGAGGAGGCTCGAACGCAAGCTCCGCCGCAGGGCCGAGCGGGAGGCCAAGATCGCCAACGCCAGCCTGTTCGAAGGCTACGTCTGGCTGCTCGGCGCAATCGTGCTCTTCATCATCGCCCTCTCCTCGCTCCCCTTCCTCTGGTGGCTCATCTTTCCCGCCGCCGGCCTCGGCGCCAGGGGCACCCGCGTCATCGCGCGCCACAGCGGCGTCACCAAGCCCACCCTGACCGAGCCTGCTCGCGCGCGCGTCAGCAGCGTCCCGGGCGCGACCGTCGAGCAGCAGCGCGCGCAGCGCTTCGGGTCGTTGGGCAGTCTCGGCAGCTCCGTGGATGGCAGCGCGACGCAGCAGCCGTCTCCGGCACCTCCGGCCGCGGCTCGGAGCGCGCCGCCGCTGCAGGATCCGCGCGATGTCCGCGTGGACGCCATCTGCGACCGCATTCTCGCGGAGCTGCGGAACTCGCCCGATTCGGTCAAGGACATCTTCATCAAGCCTGAGGAGACCGTCGGCGCGCTGCGCGCCACCTGCCGGAACCTCACCCGCCGCGAGCGCGATCTACGCAGGTTCCTCTCCCCGCAGGACGACGAGCGCCTGCTGCGCGAGCGCGAGGCGCTGCAGAAGCGGGTGGACGGCGAGGCCGACGAGGTGACGAAGATGCGCCTCGCCTCGGCCCTGGCGGCGCTCGACGCCCAGCGCGACCAGCGGCTGGAGCTGTCCCGCGCGGCGGCGCGATTCGACGCCGAGCACACGCGCATCTCCTACACGCTGGAGAACCTCTATACGCAGGTGGTGCGGATGCGCTCCGCGGACAGCTCCAGCGTGGACGTGGCCGGCGCCGGGCTGCGCAGGAGCCTGGACATGCTCTCGCACGAGGCCACCGCGCTGGCGGACGCCCTGGAGAAGGTGAACAGCGGCGAGGCCGAGCGCATGCGCAAGGTGGCCTCGGGCCCAGCCTCTCCGCCCGCATCCTCGCCGCCGGGTGCGCCAGGGACGCGGGAGAAGGCATGATCCGCCCGTTCGGAGGAAAGACGCCGCAGCTCGGCGAGGGCGTGTTCGTGGCCCCGAGCGCCGACGTGATCGGCAACGTCGTCGTCGGGGCCCGCAGCAGCATCTGGTACTGCGTGGTGCTTCGCGGCGACGTGGAGAGCATTCGCGTGGGGGCCGAGACCAGCATCCAAGACAACACGGTCGTTCACGTGGACTCCAGCGGCTACTCGACCGTGATCGGCGACCGGGTCACGGTCGGGCACAGCGTGGTGTTGCACGGGTGCAGCATCGGCGACGACGCCTTGATCGGGATCGGCAGCATCGTCCTCAACGGCGCCGAGGTGGGCGCGGGCGCCATGGTCGGCGCCGGGAGCCTGGTCACTCCGGGAACGAAGATTCCGCCCGGAATGCTGGCGCTGGGATCGCCGGCGCGGGTGAAGAGGCCGTTGACCGATGAAGAAAAGCGGCACATGCGCGAGGGGGCCGCGCGCTACGTCCGGCTCGGCCGGGAGCATCGCTGATGGCGCAGGCATCAGCCCGGGTCGACAAGCCCAGCGCCCTTCGCGGCTGTCATCTGTTGACGGATTTCACCGACGTGGGCCTGAAGGTCCTCGCCGAGCTTGCCGACCAGCGGAGCGTCGGGCGCGGCCTCTTCGCGTTCCGGGCCGGGGATCCCTCGGACGCCCTTGCCTTCGTGGCGAAGGGGACTCTCCAACTCGTTCCCCGCGACGGCGGCACGGCGCTCGGCGAAGTGGTGGCCGGCGACACGGTGGGCGGCATGTCGCTCCTGGTCGAGGGCGAGCACGTGCTCTCGGCCGTGGCTGCGACCGACGTGGAGCTATTGCAAATTTCACGTGACGTGTTCGAGGGGATGAAGAAGACCCACCCGCGCACGGCGTTGAAGCTGACGCTCGCGCTCGCCCAGGACCTGGCCGAGCGGCTGCGGGAGGCCAAGGGCCCGCTCCGCGAGTTCCTGGTCTGGCAGATCAGCAAGCGTCAGGCGGAGGGCCGCTGAACTTGCGGCCGGTAGTGTGCTGTGAGTACGCTCGGACGAAGGTCTGAAAACCGGGGTGCCGCCTGCATTATTGGAGCTGGCTCTTTCAATTCCTGAAGAACTTCCACGGCCCGGCTGCCTATATCGGGGTGCTGTTCGTCCTGATTACTTGTGGCCTGGGGGTGCCCCTGCCCGAGGACGTTCCGCTGATCGCGGGCGGCTACCTGGTGGCTCGCGGCGGCTCGCTCCCCTTGATGATCTTCACCGGCCTGGCCGGAATCCTCATCGGCGACAGCATCATTTTCCGCGCCGGCGCGGTCTACGGCGAGAAGCTCCTGGAGACGCGCCTGGGCCGCCACATCCCCGGCGAGAAAGTGCAGCGCACGATCGAGACGTTCGCGAAGCACGGCCCGAAGTTCATCATGGCGGCCCGCTTCGTGCCGGGGTTGCGGGCCGTGACCTACTTCGTCGCCGGCCTGACCGGAGTGCCGTACTGGAAGTTCATCACGTACGACGGCATCGCTGCCTGCGTCTCCGCGCCGGCCTGGGTCTACCTCGGCTGGTGGGGCCGCAAGCACAACATGCTGAACAAGGTCTGGGGCTGGTCGGCGCAGGCGCAGGTCGCCATCTTCGCGGCCATCGTCGGGCTCACAGCGCTGTATTTCGTCTTCCGGAGCCTGCGCCGGGCGTACAGGCGCAAGCGGGGCCTGCCGGTCAGCACACCGCCCATTCCGCTCAAGCGCATCGACGGCGGATTGGATCGGCCCGCGGCGTCCGCCGCAACTGACCGGAACTAGAGCGCTCAAGCCCCTGAGCCGCCTGCGGCGGCCGGCCGTGTCTGGCGCTCCAGCGTAGCCCCTGATATGGAACGACCTGTCAAGTCACCTCGGTCTGTTTCTTCTTTTCTGGTGGAGCAGACCAGGCAGCAGCCGGGCGGCAAGCTCGACGGTTGATCACTCTGATATTCGCGGATCGAGCTCGGGGCTCGC
>DATBZA010000152.1:0-35626 GCA_036513415.1 Myxococcales bacterium
GGCGGGCCCGGCGTCCGGGAGACCGCCGTCGGTTCCGCCGCCGCCGCCGCCCGTGCTGCCGGCGCCCGGGTTCCAGGCCACGGCCGATCCATCTCCGGGTCCGCAAGCCACCCCTATGGCGACGGCGCAGACCACCGCCGCCCAGCCGACCCATCGCCAGCCCGAGCCCATGCCCTTCCTCCCCCGCGCCTGCTCCGGAGCAGGGGCCGTGCCAGCGTGCCCACGGGGCAGCTGGAAAAGACTTGGGAAATTCCGTGCTCACCGGTGGGTACGCGGCCGGAGTGTCGGGCGCCCGCCGTACAATCCCAGTCCGGCGGGGCCGCGGAGCCCCTGTGTACAGCAGGCGAGTGAAACATCGAGGTCCGCTCGCGTCCAGACGGAGCCGCGCGGCGGTGCTATTCACACCTGCGATGGATGCCGAGGCCTGCTACCGCGCGATCGAAGGCCGCGACGGGCGATTCGCCGGCCGCTTCTTCCTGGGCGTGCGCACGACCCACATCTACTGCCGGCCCGGCTGCCCGGCGCTGGAAGGACGCGCTGCGCTGAGGGCCCTTTGCCCGGCGCCCGGCTTTGGGTAGGTTGCCGCGCGCATGAGCGAACAGACGAAGGGACTGCCGCCGGAGCCTCCCGGCGGCATGTCGTCGGCGCAGCGGCAGGAGCGGCTCGCGGGTCTCTCGCCGCGCGAGAAGCTCGCCGCGCTCGAAGCGCAGGCGGAGCTGGGCGGTGGGCAGGAGCGCATCGAGAAGCAACACCAGGAAGGAAAGCTGAGCGCGCGGGAGCGCATCGAGCTCCTGCTGGATCCCGGCAGCTTCCTCGAGCTGGACAAGTTCAAGACGCACCGCGCGGACGACTTCGGCATGTCCGAGAAGAAGATCCTCGGCGACGGCGTGATCACGGGGTACGGCACCGTCGAAGGGCGGCAGGTGTTCGTCTTCGCGCAGGACTTCACCGTCTTCGGCGGATCGCTGAGCGGCGCCTACGCCGAGAAGATCTGCAAGGTGATGGATCTCGCCGTCAGTACGGGATGTCCCGTCGTCGGCCTCAACGACTCCGGCGGCGCGCGCATCCAGGAAGGCGTGGTCTCCCTGGCGGGGTACGCGGAGATCTTCTACCGGAACGTCTCTTCCAGCGGGGTGGTGCCGCAGCTCAGCGCGATCCTGGGGCCGTGCGCGGGCGGCGCCGTGTACTCGCCGGCCATCACCGACTTCATCGTGATGACCAAGGGCAGCTCGTACATGTTCATCACCGGCCCGGACGTGATCAAGACCGTCACGCACGAGGAAGTGACCAAGGACGACCTGGGCGGAGCGCAGGCGCACAACGCGAGGAGCGGCGTCGCGCACTTCGCCGCCGAAGACGAGCCCGGCGCCATCCGCGCGCTCCGCGAGCTGCTCTCGTATCTGCCCTCGAACAACCTGGAGGACCCGCCGGTGGTCGCGAGCGAGGACCCGCTCGACCGCCGCGATGAGTCCTTGAAGACTATCGTCCCGGAAAATCCCAACCGGCCCTACGACATCAAGGAGGTGATCCGCGCCGTGGTCGACGACCGGCACTTCCTCGAGGTCCACGAGCACTTCGCCAGGAACATCGTGGTGGGGTTCGCGCGCCTCGGGGGCCGCAGCGTGGGGGTGGTGGCGAACCAGCCCGCGGTGCTCGCCGGAGTGCTCGACATCGATGCGTCGCGCAAGGGAGCCCGCTTCGTGCGCACCTGCGACGCGTTCAACATTCCCTTGATCACCTTCGTGGACGTTCCTGGATTCCTGCCCGGCACCGCCCAGGAGTGGGGCGGAATCATCACTCACGGCGCGAAGCTCCTCTACGCGTTCGCCGAAGCGACGGTGCCCAAGCTGACCGTCATCACGCGCAAGGCGTACGGCGGCGCCTACGACGTGATGGCGTCCAAGCACATCCGCGCCGACGTGAACCTCGCCTGGCCCACGGCAGAGATCGCGGTGATGGGTCCCGAGGGCGCGGTCACCATCGTCTTCCGCAACGAGCTGGCGAAAGCCAAGAACGCGGACAAGGCCAAGCAGGAGATGGTGCAGACGTACCGCGACACCTTCGCCAACCCGTACAAGGCGGCGGAGCTCGGCTACGTGGACGAGGTGATCCTGCCCGAGGACACCCGCCCGCAGCTCTGCCGCGCGCTGCAGATGCTCCGGAACAAGCGCCAGGACGTCCCGCAGCGCAAGCACGGGAACATTCCGCTCTGAAGCGCGAGCTTACGCTGCTGGACGCCGTCGGCATCGGCGTCAACGGGATCGTCGGCAGCGGCGTCTATCTCTTGATCGCGCCGCTGGCCCGGGTAGGCGGCGGCAGCAGCGTGGCCGGCGTCCTGGGGTGCGGCGCGCTGTGCGTGCTGATCGCGCTCTGCTTCGCCGAGCTCTCTTCCCTGTACGACCGCAGCGGCGGGCCCTATGTGTACGCCCGCGACGCGTTCGGAAAGCACGTCGGGTTCGCGGTGGGCTGGCTGGGCATGGCCACCGGGGTCCTCGGGCTGGCGGCGGTGAGCGTCGGCTTCGCCACGGCGCTGGGCCGATTCGTGCCCGCGGCGTCCGTGGGCCGGGTCCCCGTCGCGGTCGCGCTGATCGCGCTGCTCGGATTCATCAACTGGGTGGGCGTCAAGGCCGGCGGGCGCACTTCCACCGCGCTCGCCATCGTGAAGATCGCCCCGCTGCTGTTGGTGGCCTGCGCAGGGCTGCGATTCGCTCCGCACGCGGACCTGGCGCTGGTTCCCGGCGACGCGGTCAAGGCGGCATTCCTGTCCATCTTCATGATGTCGGGATTCGAGTACACCGCAGTGCCTGCGGGCGAGGTGCGCGATGCCCGGCGGACGGTGCCGCTCGCGGTGGTCGGCAGCATCTCTGGCGCGTCGCTGCTCTATGCTCTCCTCCAACTCGCCGCGCTCGGCGCCCTCCCCGACGTTGCGTTGCGCGAGCAACCGCTCCCCGACGTGGCGGCGCGCGCCCTGGGCAGCTGGGGCGGACCACTGCTCGGCGCCACCGCCCTGCTCTCGAAGTTGGGGTTCTGCGCCGGCGTGGCGCTGGTCGCGCCGCGCTATTTCACGGCGCTCGCCGAGGACGGCCACCTGCCGCGGGCCTTGGCTGGCCTCTCCACGCGTGGGACCCCCCGCCCTCGCCATCGCCGCCTCCACGGCCTTCGCCGCCGCGCTCGCCATCGTCCTCGGGTACGCGTCGTTGGTAGACGTCAGCAACGTCGTCATCCTCTCGGGCTACGCGCTCACCTGCCTGGCCGCGCTGGTCCTGCGCGTCCGGCGCCCCGAGGCTCCGCGACGGTACCGGCCGCCGCTGCTGATCCCTGTTCTGGCGTTCAGCGCCGCCGTCGCGCTGCTGGTCTCTGCCCGGCCGAAGGCCGCGGAGTGGAGATTCGCGGCCCTTCTGCTCGGCGCGGGTTTCGCTTGCTGGACGGCTACCGGGGTGGCGCGCCGAATTCTGGCGCCCAGGCCTTAAGATCGCTGCGTGCAGTGGAACGTTGCCGAACGGGTGGCCCGCGTCCGCTGGATCTTCCTGCCGCTGGGCCTCTGCGCGCTGGTCGCGGTGGGTGCGCACGCGGCGGCGGACGTGGTGGGCGATCGCGTCCTCTGGCTGGTCGATCGCGTGGACGCGCTCTTCGACGCCGTCTGGTCGTCCTGGTCCTTCACCGCACCGCTGGTCGAGGTGGTGGGGCTGACGCAGCGGACGTGGTTCGCCCGCGCGGTCGCTCTCCTCTGGGAGCTGGCGGCCGACGCGCTCATCGCGGTGCCGTTGCTCGGATACGGCGAGCGCGACCCGGCCGCGGAATGGAAGCTGGCGCGCGAACTGCTGCAGGGGAACCGATCCCCGCTCCGGCTGGTGCGGCCGGCGGCGACGCTGCTCGTCGCGGTCGCCGGCGCCTGCTCGGTCGCGCGCACGGTGCAAGGATCGCTCCACCTAGCGCTGCACGTCTGGTGGATCGCCTCCCTGGCCCGCGCCGCCACCCTGATCGGGCTGCTCGTCCTGCTCGCGCCGCGGGCGGCGTTCCGGTCCCTCGAGCTTGCGCGAACGTCGCGGTACCGCGCCGCGGCCGCCGTGGTGCTGGTTCCCTTGATGATCGCGGCGGTCCTCTCCTTCCGATGAAGAGCCCCGAGCTCGCCCAGGTAGCGCGGCGGCTGCCACTCCTCGAGCTGCTGCTCTGCGCGCTGTGCCTGTGGGCAGGCTGGTACCACACTCCTGCCGGGGCCCTGGTCCGCTCGGTTGGGGCCTGGCTGTTCGGAACCCGCAGCACGGCGCGCCCGCTGCTGGCCTACTTCGGCGCGGGCACGCTGGTTCCCCCGCGCATTCCCCCTGCGCTGCCCGGGCCGGTCCCGCCGTCCCAGGCGCTGGCGTACGGAGCCGCCGCCGTGCTGGACGCCTCGCCCCTGGAGGTGGGTCCGCGGCTGCGCGCCACCGCGCAGCGCCTGGGGTCCGACGACGCCGCGCTGGTGGCGATGTTCTGCGGCGAGGACGCCGCGCGCTATGCGCTGGACGAAGCGCGCTCGCCGGCCCTCGACGACCTGGCCCGGGCGCTGCCGCCGCGGTCGGAAGCCTGCGTCGGACGGGCGGCGCAGGCCGCGATGCTGGGCGGGGCCTACGCGCTGGGATGGCCGCTTCCGGAGTGGGTGCGCATCACCTCTCCGTTCGGAGTCCGGGAGCACCCGCTCCTCGGCGGCCCCCGTTTCCACGCCGGAGTCGATCTCGGCACGGCCGTCGGG
Source organism: Myxococcales bacterium (assembly GCA_036513415.1). GTDB lineage: Bacteria > Myxococcota > Myxococcia > Myxococcales > 40CM-4-68-19 > 40CM-4-68-19. Next base: position 4,730 of record DATBZA010000152.1, read on the forward strand.
ACCCCGGTGCGCGCCGTGGGGGCCGGGGTGGTCCGGCGCGCCAGCAGCGACCGGATCAACGGCCGGATCCTGGTGCTCGATCACGGGCGAGGCGTGGTGACCACCTACTGCCACAACGATGCCCTGCTGGTGCGCGACGGACAGCGGGTGGACAAGGGCCAGATCGTCGCCCGCTCGGGCAGCAGCGGCCTGACCACGGGACCCCACCTGCACTACCAGATCGATCTGGCGGGAGAGCCGGTGGATCCGCTCCGGTTCCGCGCGCAGCACCCGAGGACGGCGGCCGGTCCGACCGACTGATTCCGGTCGATCAAACAGCCTGCCGCCGTGCGGACGCCGGCGCGGTTCTGGTAGGGTTCGCCGCCGTGGCCATCCGGAAAATCCTCATCGCCAACCGCGGCGAGATCGCGGTGCGCGTGGCGCGGACCTGCAAGGAGATGGGCATCGGCACGGTCGCCATCTACAGCGACGCCGATCGGGCCGCGCTTCACGTGAGGTCCTGCGACGAAGCCGTGCGGGTAGGTCCGCCACCGTCGCGCGAGAGCTACCTGGTCATCGAGAACGTGATCGCGGCCTGCAAGGCCTCCGGCGCGGACGCGGTGCACCCGGGGTACGGGTTCCTCTCCGAGAACGCGAAGTTCGCGCGCGCCTGCGCCAGCGCCGGCATCACCTTCATCGGCCCGCCGCCGGAAGCGATGGAGGAGATGGGCGAGAAGACGCGCGCCCGCCGCAAGGCGATCGAGGCGGGCGTCCCGGTGGTGCCGGGCCTCAAGGAGCCCATTCCCGAGGGCGGCGAGGCGGCCGCCAAGGACTCCGCGCGGTCCATCGGGTATCCGATCATGCTCAAGGCGGCCGCGGGAGGTGGCGGCAAGGGCATGCGCCTGGTCACCGATCCGAAGGACTTCGACTCCGCGTTGGCCACCGCGCGGCGCGAGGCGCTGGGCGCGTTCGGGGACGGGCGGGTCTACATCGAGAAGGCGGTGGCGCGGCCTCGGCACATCGAGATCCAGATCTTCGCCGACGCGCACGGCAACTGCATCTGGCTGGGTGAGCGCGAGTGCAGCGTGCAGCGGCGCCACCAGAAGGTCATCGAGGAGACGCCCAGCGCCCTGGTCACGCCGGAGCTGCGGGCGGAGATGGGCCGGGTGGCGGTGAACGCTGCCCGGGCGGTCCAGTACGTGGGCGCGGGCACCTGCGAGTTCCTGGTCGACGGGAACACGCGCCATTTCTACTTCCTGGAGATGAACACGCGCCTCCAGGTGGAGCATCCGGTGACCGAGCTCTGCACCGGGCTCGACCTGGTGCGCTGGCAGATCGAGATCGCCGCCGGCGCCAGGCTGCCCTGGACGCAAGACGACGTGCTCCGGAGCTTGCGCGGCCACGCCATCGAGGCCCGGCTCTATGCGGAGGACCCGGCGAAGAACTTCCTGCCCGGCCCGGGCACCATCCTCGATCTGCGTCTCTCCGCCGGTCCGGGCGTCCGGAACGATTGCGGCGTGGAGAGCGGGAGCGAAGTGCCGCGCTACTACGACCCGATGATCGGCAAGCTGGCGGTCTGGGCACGCACACGGGACGAGGCGATCGCGCGGCTCGGTCGGGCTCTCGGCGAGACCGTGGTCAAGGGAATCACCACCAACACCGCCTATCTGAAGAAGGTCCTGCAGCTGGAGGAGTTCCGCAAGGGCGACTACGACACCGGCCTGCTGGCGCACGCGCAGGACCGCCTGCTGCGGCGGGAGAAGAGCGGCAACGAGGAGATCGCGCTTGCCGCGGCGGCCATCTGGCAGCTCGAGCAGGACCAGCGCGCGGCGCTCCGCCAGCCGGCTGCGGCGGCCGAGCAGTCGGCCTGGGCGCGTGCCGGGCGGCTCCTGGCGCTGCGGAGATCGCGATGAGGTACACCGCGATCCTGGACGGCGAGGAGCGCATCGTCGAGGTGACGCCCGCGGCGAACGGCTACCGCGTGGCGATCGGAGACAAGGTCTTCGAGGTCGATGCCGTCCATCTGCAAGCGGATGCGCTCAGCCTGATCGTCGGAACGCGCAGCTACCGGTGCGACATCGAGCCGGGCAAGGATGGCCGTCTCACGGTCCTGGTGGGGGACTCGATCCATCCCCTGGAGATCCTCGACGAGCGCAAGCTGCGCATGCGGCGCGCTTCGGGGAAGTTCTCGCTCGAGGGACCCCAGCGCGTCGATGCGCCGATGCCGGGCAAGGTGGTGCGCGTGATGGTCAAGGCGGGCGACGAGGTGCAGGAGGGGCAGGGGCTGGTGGTGGTGGAAGCGATGAAGATGGAAAACGAGCTGAAGAGCCCCAAGGCGGGGAAGGTCACCGAGCTGCATGCGGTGGAAGGCGCCGCGGTGGAGTCGGGCGCGAAGCTCGTCGTCGTGGTCTGAGAGGCTCGCCCCGGTCCGATCAGCACCGCACGATGGGCCCGCCGGCGTGAAGCGCCACCCCCGGAATTGCGCTACAAGCGGCACATGAGCGCCGAAGCCGCTTACCTTCACGGCACCTCTCCGGCCGAGCAGGGACGGCTGTCGCTCCTGAACCGGCTGATGAACGAGGCCGCGATGCGAGAACTGGCGATCCGGCCTGGAGAGCGGATCGTCGATTTCGGCTCGGGGCTCGGGCAGCTCTCGCTGGACATGGCCCGGGCGGCGGGCGTTCCCGTCGTCGGAATCGAGCGGAGCGAAGAACAGCTCGCCCGCGCGGAGCGCGATCCGCTGCTCGACCTGCGCCGAGGCGACGTGACGGACCCTCCGCTCCGCGAGCGCGAATGGGGCTCCTTCGATCTCGCGCATGCCCGGTTCGTGCTGGAGCACGTGCTCGATCCTCTCACCGTGGTCCGGCACATGGTCCGCGCCGTCCGGCCGGGCGGGCGGGTCGTGCTGCAGGACGACGACCATGACGTCTTCCGCTGCTGGCCGGAGCCGGCCGGCTTTACCGCCCTCTGGCGCGCGTTCCAGCGCACCTACGACCGGCTCGGCTGCGATCCCTTCATCGGGCGGCGGCTGGTCTCGCTTCTCCACGAAGCGGGCGCGGCGCCGGCCCGGTCGACCTGGATCTACTTCGGCTCCTGCGCCGCGGAGCCGAAGTGGCCAGGATTCGTCGAGAACATCCACAGCCAGCTCGCGGGCGCGCGGGAGGCGATGGCGAGCGGCGGGCTTCTCGGCGCCGTCGAGATCGACGCCGCGCTGGCGGCATTCCGCGACTGGGCGCGCCGGCCCGAGGCGGCGATCTGGTACGCGGTCTGCTGGGCGGAAGGAGTGCGCAGATGACGGCGCTGGAGAAATGGGCCCGGGACGTCTACGGCAAGGCGGCCGCCAAGCCGGGCGCACTGCGGAAGGCGCTGTTCGAGACCTCGTCCCAGATCCCGGTTGAACGACTCTATTCGCCGGACGAGCCGCCGGCATCCATCGGCTTCCCCGGGCAGTTCCCGTTCACCCGCGGCGTGCAACCCACGATGTACCGGGGCCGCTTCTGGACCATGCGGCAGTACGCCGGCTTCGGCAGCGCGGAGCAGACCAACGAGCGCTTTCGTTACCTTTTGGCATCCGGCCAGACCGGCCTGTCCACCGCGTTCGACCTTCCCACGCAGATGGGCCACGACTCCGACAGCCCCCGCGCCCGGGGCGAGGTGGGGCGGGTAGGGGTCGCGATCGACTCGGTCGACGACATGGAGCGCCTGTTCCACGGCATCGACCTGGGCAAGGTGTCCACCTCGATGACGATCAACGCCACGGCCGCGACGCTGCTGGCGCTCTATCAGGCAGTAGGCGAGGCGCACGGCACCCCCGCTTCCGCGCTCTCGGGAACCATCCAGAACGACGTGCTCAAGGAATACATGGCCCGCGGTACGTACATCTATCCGCCCGGCCCCTCGATGCGGTTGATCACCGATACCTTCGAGTATTGCTCCCAGGCCGTTCCGAAGTGGAACCCGATCTCGATCTCCGGCTACCACATCCGGGAGGCGGGCTCGACCGCCGTCCAGGAGATCGCCTTCACCCTGGGCGACGGCATCGCCTACGTGGACGCGGCGGTGAAACGCGGGCTGGACGTCGATTCCTTCGCCGGCCGGCTGAGCTTCTTCTTCAACGTCCACAACAACTTCCTGGAGGAGGTGGCCAAGTTCCGCGCCGCTCGCCGCCTCTGGGCCCGGACCATGAAGGAGCGGTTCAAGGCCAGGGACCCGCGCTCGTGGACCCTGCGGTTCCACGCCCAGACGGCGGGGTCCACGCTGACTGCCCAGCAGCCGGACAACAATGTCGTCCGCGTCTCGCTCCAGGCGCTGGCCGCCGTGCTGGGCGGCTGCCAGTCCTTGCACACCAACGGCCGGGAGGAGGCGCTCTCGCTACCGACCGAGGCCAGCGCGCGGATCGCCCTGCGCACGCAGCAGATCGTCGCCCACGAGAGCGGTGTCTGCGATTTCATCGACCCGCTCGGTGGCTCGTGGGCCCTGGAATCGCTCACCGACGAGCTGGAGGCCAAGGCGATCGACTACCTGCGCAAGATCGACGAGATGGGCGGAATGGTGGAGGCGATCTCCCGCCAGTTTCCCCAGCGCGAGATCGAGGACGCCGCCTACGCGGCGCAGAAGGCCGTGGAGGAGAAGCAGCAGATCGTCGTGGGCGTGAACGAGTTCGCCGTCTCGGGCGAGCCGCCGTTCGAGACGCTGCGGCTCGATCCCGAGCTCGAGAATCGGCAGGTCGAGCGACTGAAGGCGTTCCGGCGGCGGCGCGACGACTCCGCCGCGACCCGCGCCCTTTCGGATGTCAAACGGGCCGCGGAAGGCACCGAGAACGTGGTGCCGCGCATCGTGGCGGCGGTGAAGGCGCGCTCGACGCTGGGCGAGATCGCCAACGCGATGCGCGAAGTCTTCGGCGAGCACGGCCGCTGAACGCTTAGAGCAGCTCTTGCGTGCGCGCGGCCACCTTCTGCCCGTGCCAGCGCGCGAGCTGCGCATCCACCACCTTCGCCAGCCGTTGCCGCGCCTCCCTCTCCGTGCGCAGCAGCTTCGGCCTGTTCTTGATCAGCGCGATCCGCACGTCCGCGTCGTGCAGCTCTCCCAGGGAGGCCTGGAGCGACTTGAGATCCGCTTCCAGACGGAGCGCCTTCTTCGGCAGCGCGCCCTTTGCCGCCTGCAAGAGGTAGCGGACCTGCTTGACGGAAATGCGGGCGCGATGCAGCGTTTCCGTCGTAGGACGCGCCCGGGCAGCCTCGAGCCGCTCCTCCAGGCGCTCGAGCCGCTTGCGCAGCATCTTGGAGAGCTTGCCGGGCGGAGGTTGCCGGGCGTCCTCGGACGCCTGCAGCAGCGCGGGGACGGTCCGGGAATTCCACTGCTGCAGCGCCCGGTCGAGGGCGCGTTCCGCCGTGCGAAGCTTCCGCTTGTGCGCCTGGAACAGGGCTGCATCCCGCCCGCGCAGCCAGGCGACCTGGAGCTGCAGATCGCGCACCTGGCCGAGCGCGTCCTGGAATTCCTTGACGGCCGGGTCCAGCTCGCGGACGCGAAGGATGCGCAACGACGCGCGGAGCTTCCTGGCCGTGACGCGCGCCTGGTGCACGGCGGCCTTGCCGGGCAGTTTTTCCTCCTGCTGCTGGACCGCCCGCAGAGGAGCCGTCAGGAATCGGGACGCGCGCACCGGCTGCGCAATATAACCGCATGCCGTGCTGATCAGCGTACTGCTTCCCGCCAAGGACGCTTCGGCAACGATTTCGGAAGCGCTGGCCGGCGTGCTTGCGCAGCGCGATGCGCCCCCGCTGGAGGTGGTCTGTGTCGACGATGCATCGGTGGACGCGACGCCGGCGCTCCTCGCCAAAGCCAGCCGGCAGGACGCGCGCGTGCGCGTTGTCCGCGGTGAAGGCCGCGGCCTGGTCGCCGCGCTGAACCTGGGGCTTTCGCGCTGCCGGGGAGAGCTGATCGCCCGCATGGACGCGGACGACCTGGTCCATCCCGATCGGCTTCGCCTCCAGGCAGAGCTGCTCTTCCACGAACCGGCGGTCGGCGCGGCGGGCAGCCTGGTGCGCTGCTTCCCGACTCCCCTCTCGCGGGGCCTTCTCCGCCTGGAACAGTGGCTCAACCAGACCCGCAGCCAGGAGCAGTGCCGCAACGGGCGCTTCATCGAGGCCCCGCTGGTGCATCCGAGCGCGACGTTCCGGCGCGAGGCCCTTCAGGACGGCTGGCAGGACCACGGCTGGGCGGAGGACTGGGACCTGCTCTTGCGCATGGTCGAGCGCGGGTGGGAGCTGGCCAAGGTGCCACAGACGCTGCTCGAGTGGCGCGACTCGCCCGGCCGCCTCACCCGGACCGGCGCCGCGTACAGCGAGGACGCGATGTTCCGGCTGCGCGCGCAGTACCTGGCGCGCGGGCCCCTGCGCGACCGGGTTTTCGACCTCTGGGGCGCCGGGCCGACGGGCAAGCGTCTTGCCCGGGCGCTCGAAACGCACGGGTTGCGCCCGCGGGCGTTCTACGACGTCGATGGCAAAAAGCGGCTGGCGCGCGGCAGGCCCGTGCTGGGCCAGGCCGACTTGCCGGGGCGCGAAGACGGCCTGATGCTCTGCGCCGTTGGAGCCGACGGCGCCCGCGAGGAGATCCGGGCTCTGCTCGAGTCCCACACCTATCGGGAGGGAAAGCATTTCCTATTCGCAGCGTAATCCTTCTCGCGCGGCCGGCGCCTCGCTGTGGTAATCGTGAGCCGTGGCTTCGCTTGAGCCCATCGCTCGCCTCATCGCGGAGCGGCGCGCGCTGCCCGAGCCGTTGCTGCGAAAGGCCCAGAGCGAGTCGCCGACGAAGACGGCGTTCCTCAACGCAGTCCTCGAGCTGGGTGTCCCGGAAGCCGATCTGGTGGCGATCATGGCCGAGCACCTGGGGATCCCGGGGGTCGATCTGTCGCACACGGCCATCGATCTCTCGGTGATGGAGACCATCCCCCGGCCCGTGGCCGAGTCGGACACCGTGCTTCCGCTCTCCAGGGAGGGCGCCCGCCTGCACGTGGCGGTGAGCGCGGGAGCCGACAACTACGACGTGCTCGAGGAGCTCCGCTTCATCACCGGCCAGGAAGTGTCGCCGTACGCGGCGATGCCTTCCGCGCTCGAGCAGGTGATCGCGGCCGCTTACGACGCGAAGGACCGCGGCCACCCGCTCTGGACCGGGGCCGCCCTCGAGCCCGACGCGCCGGCGGGTTTCACGGTGATCCTGCCCGAAAGCAGACCCGGGTCGGCGGATTCCCGCTCGGCCGAAGCGGCGCAGGAAACCGCCGAAGAGCAGCTGGAGGAGCTGCGCGAGGCGGATCTCGAGGTGGACGTCGGCGACGAGGAGGAGGTGGAGGTAGAGGTGGAGGGCGGGGCCGTCCAGGCGCGTTCCGGTCCGGCGCGGCTGCTGGCGGTGGACGACGACTTCGACATCCTTCGCATGCTCGATCGCACCCTCAAGTCCGCCGGCTACATCGTCGATCTCGCGCGGGACGGGCGCGAGGCCGAACAGAAGCTGAAGTCCGAGAAGTACGACCTGGTGGTGCTCGACGCGATGCTCCCGCACGTCCACGGGTTCGAGATCTGCGCGCGGCTCAAGGCGAGCACGCGCACGCGAAAGATGCCCGTCATCCTGGTCAGCGCCGTGTATCGAGGATGGCGGTACGCGCACGATGCGCGCGAGACGTTCGGCGCCGACGATTATCTAGAAAAACCGTTCCACCTGCCGGAGCTGCTGCGCCGGGTCGAGGCTTGGATCTCGGGAGGCACCGTCGCCGCCTCGACCGAGGAGGCCGACAAGCTGTACCAGGAAGGGATCGCGCTGCTGGAAGACAAGAAGCCGGCCGAGGCCCGGGAAGCGCTGGAGAAGGCGGTCAAGGAGGATCCGTTCTCGCCGCGGGCGCACTTTGCCCTCGGGCGGGCGATGCACGAGCAGGGCGACCTGTTCCACGCCATCACCGCCTACGAGCGCGCGGTGGAGCTGCGGCCCAACCTGTTCCACGCCCTGCGCGCGCTCGCCGCCCTGTACGAGCAGAAGGGCTTTCGCCGCAAGGCAGTGGAGGCGGTGGAGCGGGCGGTGCACGCCGCGCCCGATCCGAAGACCCGCGACACGATGCGGCAGCGCCTGCTCAAGCTGCTCTAATCCATGGACCCGCGCGCGGGCGTCACGCCGTCCATCCGCAACTTCGCACATGCGATCGACCGGCAGCGGCAGGCGCTGGAGCGGATTCCGCTGCTCGACGTCACGCGCCCCGACCTCGTCGAGGCAGCGCGGGCACTGGACGAGGCCGAGGCCGCGGCGCTCGCGCTCGCGCCCGGGGCCGATCTGGCGCCGCTCGCCGCCGTCGCGCGCGCCGTCTCCATCCCGGTGCTTCGTGCCGACGTCCTGGCCGAGGAGTTTCGCATCTACGAGTCGCGGAGCGCGGGTGCCGATGCCGTGCTGCTGAGCGCGTCCGCGCTTCCGCCGGAGCTTCTTGCGCGGCTCGTCCAGGCTGCCACCTCGACCCACATGGCTGCCTGCGTGGCTTGCGCGAGCGCCGCGGAGATCGCCCGGGCGGGCGCTGCCCGAGCGCCGGTGGTCGTGCTCGACCACTCCGACTTGCATCTGCCGGTCCCGCCGCGCACCCTGGTACTGGTGCGTTCGTTCTCTCCTGAAGCGCGAGGACGCGCGGACGCCGCGCTGGATCCGGGCCTGACCGACGCGGCGTCGTTCCGCCGGGCCCTGGAGGAAGAGGACCGCTGATGCCGCCGCCGTTCCGCAAGCACGTCTTCGTCTGCCTCAACGAACGTCCGCCGGACGCCCCCAAAGGGGACTGCACGCGCAAGGGCTCTCCGGAGTTGCTGAAGAAGCTCAAGGCGGCGCTGCGGGCGCGCGGGCTCGACGAAGAGATCCGGGCGAACAAGGCGGGCTGCCTCGACAACTGCGCGGACGGCTGCTCGGTCGTCGTCTACCCGGATGCCGTCTGGTACGGGCACGTCACCGAGGCGGACGTCGAGGAGATCGTGGAGAAGCACCTCGTCGGGGGAGAGCCCGTGGACCGGCTGCGGTTGTTCAAGAAGTGAGTCGCAAGCGACCTCTGGTGGTCCGCCGCTTCTGGTATCGTTCACTGAGACGCCGCCGGGCTGCATGGCCCTGCGCCGCCACGCAGAAATCGAGCCCGCCGGCGAGTGTATGACGTGAAGCGAGAGACACGGGGCGGCGCGGACAGCGCATCGTGTGCTTTCTGATGCGTCGGCGCGAGGGCCACGCACCCCGACGGCTATCTGCGCGCGTCCTACTGAGTCGGCACACCGCTCACCGCGCCCCGCATTGATCGACTGAGTGAGCTGACCGAGCTGAGTGACGCGAAGAACAAACACTGGCCACAAACGCTCTCGCGAGCAAGTGTCACTGACGGACTAGGCGCGACCACGCTTGGCGGCTAGTTCAGGAACTGCGAGGAATCCCGGAGCCTGCGCACGCGCGCGCGCAGCGCCGGCGCATCGGAGGCGCCGGGCTCGAGCTGAAGCACCTTTTCCAGATCTGCCGCTGCCGCCGCCGACCCGCCCAGCTGCTCATAGAGCTGCGCCCGCTCCCGCAGGCCGCGGATGTTGTCGGGCGCGAGCAGGAGGAGGCGATCGACGGCCGACAGCGCACGCGGCATGTCCTTGCGCTCCTCGTACAGCGAACGGAGGTTTTGCAGCATGCGTACCAGGATCTCCCTCGGACGCGCGGCCCGGAGCAGCCGCGGGTCGAACTTCACCTGGTCGCCGACGGCGGTCGCAAGCCGCCGCTTGATCTCCTCCAGCCCGAGGAGTTGTCCGCGGTGGAACGGATCCACCACCAGCTCGCCGCCTTCCAGCTGCACCTTGCAGAGGAAGTGGCCGGGAAATCCCACCCCTTCCACGCGCAGTCCGCAGCGGCGGCCGACCTCCATGTAGACGATGCAGAGCGTGAGCGGAATCCCGAGGCGGCGATCGAGGACCTCGTTCAAAAAGCTGTTCCTCGGGTCGTAGAAGTCGTTCTGGTTCCCGGAGAATCCGATCTCGTGGAAGAGGTACGTGTTCATCCGCCCCACGCGGCGCTCGGGCGTTGCTCCGGCCGGGACGCCGGCCTGCACGCCCTCAGCCAGCCTGTCGAGCGCGCGCAGGTAGCCGCCTTCGTCGAGATCCGGGTACTCCTCCCGGGCGATGGCGAGCGACGCGCGCGCCAGATCGATCGGCTCCTGCGAGAGGTAGCGCCTGAGGAGCCTCCGGGATGCGTCTGCCCCGTCCACGGACCGATGCTACCACGGGTGTGCGCCGCTCGATCGTACAGCAACTGCAACTGCCGAATGACCTCGCTCAAGCGTAGCCCCTCCAAGCCACCTCTCGGTGGCCGGGGCTAGAACGCCTCGTTGATCAACCGCTCGAAGTCCACCTGAGTCACCGGGCGCGGATTCGACTGGTGGCAGGCGTCCGCCAGCGCTTTCTCCACCAGTCGGGGAATCATGTCCCGGCGCACCCCCGCCTGCGAGAGCCGGCGCGGCAAGCCGCAGGCAGCCCGCAGGTCGTCGATCAACTCCACGCAGCGGTGCGCCCGCTCCTGCGCGCTCATCCTCGGATCCGCGCCGAGCATCACGGCGGCGTTGGCCAGCCGCTCTTCGGCGGCGAGGCGGTTGAAGTTCACCACCGCCGGCAGCATCAGGGAGTTGGCCAGGCCGTGGTGCGTGCCCGCCACCGGCGTGAGCGCGTGTGCTACGGAGTGGCAGGCGCCGAGCCCCTTCTGGAACGCGATCGCGCCGAAGGCGCTCCCGAGCAGCATCTGCTCGCGCGCCTCGATGTCCTTGCCGTTCTGCACCGCCCGCTTGAGGTGCCCCGCGATCCGGCGCAGGCCGTCGACGGCGATCGCGTCCGCCAGCGGGTGGTCGCCCTTGGCGACGTAGGCCTCGAGGTTGTGGGTGAGCGCATCCATGCCGGTGGCGGCCGTGATGAATGGCGGCAGGCCGACGGTGAGCTCCGGGTCGAGGATGGCCGCCCTGGCCATCAGGAACGGGGAGAAGATCACGGTCTTGGTGCCGTCGATCACCAGCACCGTGCTGCGGCCTACCTCGCTCCCGGTTCCCGCGGTGGTCGGCACCTGGATGATGGGCGGCACCGCCGCGGTGATCCGCGCATCGCCGCCCTTGGCATCGTCGTACTGCTCGAGCGGCGGCGGGTGGTTCACCAGCAGCGCGATCGCCTTCGCCATGTCCAGCGACGCCCCTCCGCCCACGCCGAGCACGCTATCGGCGTTGGCGGCCCGAAAGGCCTCGATGCCGCGCAGCGCGTCGCGGTCGGTCGGGTTCGCCTCGAAGTCGCTGAACACCTGTGCCTTCACCCCCGCCTGGTCGAGCAGCGGCGTGACGAAGCGCAACAGCCCCGCCTGGAGGATCCCCTTGTCGGTCACCAGCAGCGGCCGCGACGCTCCCACCCGCTTCAGCTCGCCCGGCAGTTCCTTGATCGCGCCCCTCCCGTAGACGATCCGGGTCGGGAAGCTCATCACGCTGGCCATGTGCTCCTCTCAGATGATCTCGAAATAACGCTCGAGCTCCCAGCGCGTCACCGCGCTCTCGAACTGCCGGCACTCCCAGTCGCGGGTCCGGACGTAATGATCCACGAACGCCGGGCCCAGCAGCTCGCGCGCCTCCTTGGATTCCGCGAGCCAGGCCGTCGCTTCGCGCAGCGTGGCCGGCAGCGGTGGGGCCTTCGCGTCGTAACCGTTCCCTTGCGTCTCGGCCGGCAGCGGGAGCTCGCGCTCGATGCCGTGCAGCCCGCTGGCAACCGACGCCGCCATGGCGATGTACGGGTTCATGTCGGCGGCGGCGAAGCGGTACTCGACCCGCGTCGAAGCCGGCGACCCCGGGATGACGCGCAGGGCGGTGGTCCGGTTCTCCACTCCCCAGGTCGCCATGGTCGGCGACCAGGCGCCCCGCACCATGCGTTTGTAGGAGTTGATGGTGGGAGCGATCAGGGCGGTGAACGCCGGCAGCAGCGACACCTGCCCCGCCACGTAGTGCTGCATCGTCTTGCTCATCCCGCTCGGCCCGCGCGGGTCGGGAAAGACCGGCTCGCCCGCGGGCGTCCAGAGCGACTGGTGCAGGTGGCCGCTGCAGCCTGGCAGCTCCTTGTTCCATTTCGCCATGAAGCACGGGATCACCCCGTGCCGCGCAGAGATCTCCTTCACCGCCGTCTTGAACAGCGCCGCTTTGTCCGCAGCTCGCAGCAGTCCGTCGTAACGGATCGCCGCCTCGTAGACGCCGGGGCCGGTCTCGGTGTGAAATCCTTCGACCTCGATGTCGAACGCCGCGAGCTTGTCCAGGAGGTCGTGGACGAGCGGGGCGTTCTCGGAAGCGCGCAGCCAGGAGTAGCCGAACATCCCCGGCGAGAGCGGCGTCAGGTTCTGGAACCCCTTCGAGCGCAGTGACTCCGGAGTTTCCTTGAAGAGGAAGAATTCGTACTCGGACGCGCACTTGACCGTGAAGCCCATCGCCCGCGCCTTTTGCTCCACCCTCTGCAGCACGCCCCGGGGCGAGACCGGGACGTCGAAGTCGAGCAGGAACGCGGCCGTTCCTTCTTCCCAGGGAATGGTGCGGTAGGTGGAGAGATCGACCGTGGCGTGCACGTCCGGGTACCCGCTGTGCCAGCCGGTCACGGTGGCGTTGTCGTACAGGATGTCCCCGCTGTCCCACCCGAAGATCACGTCGCAGAATCCCAGGCCCCCGTCTGCCACGCCCCAGAACTTGTCCAAGGACACGTACTTGCCGCGGAGGACGCCATCGACGTCGAAGCCGCCCAGCTTCACCTTCCGGATGCCGCGCTTGCGGAACTCCTCGCGCAGGTGCTCTATCTGCGCCGCCCGCGGTTTGGCCATGTCCATGGGGCAGAAGCGTGGGCGTTGCGGCGCTGCGCGTCAAGGCCGACCGGGTTAGATTGTGGCGAGCATGCAGAACGGCCTGTCGACTGCGCGACTTCTGATCGTCCAGACCGGCTCCACGCACCTGCATGGAGATTACCCGCGCTGGTTCGAGCGCGCGCTGGGCTTCGAGATGCCCGTGATGCGCGCGCACGCAGGCGAACGGCTGGGGCAGGCCGTGGAGCGGGAGCGCCCGCGCGGGATCATCGTCAGCGGCTCCCCCCTCAGCGTGACCGACCGCGCGCCCTGGATGCTGCAGCTCGGCGACGAGTTGCTACGACTCGCGGCGCAAGGCACACCGGTCCTGGGCGTCTGCTTCGGCCACCAGCTGCTCGCCCGGGCGGCGGGGGGTGAAGTGGTGCAGAACCCGCGCGGCCGCGAGATCGGCACCGTGCGCGTCCAGCTCACCGAGGCCGGGCGCAAGGACGTGCTCTTCGCCTCCTGGGCCGACCGACCCGAGATCGAGGTGCAGGCCACGCACCTGGACGCCGTCGACCCGCTGCCTCCCGGAGCGCAGGTGCTTGCTTCCAACGAGAACACGGCCGCCCAGGCCTACAGGCTCTCGGAGACGGTGGCCGGCGTGCAGTTCCACCCCGAGCTGTGGGCGGAGGCCATGCGCGACCTGATCCTCTCGCGCCGCGACAAGCTGACAGCGGAAGGCCGGGACGCCGAGGCCCTTGCCCGGAAGGTCCGCGAAGTGGACGCCGGAGCAGTCCTCCGCGCCTTCGCGGAGCAGGCTCAGCGTTCCTGAGCCAGCAGCGCGGCGACACACGCGTCCAGCCGCTGCCGGAACTCGTCGTCCGCGCCAACGAACTGCAAGCCTGCGCCGGCCGTGCGGCCGCTGGCGCGCGCTTCTTCCGGAGTCACGCGATGCACCACTTCCGCTTGCGTCTTCACGGGCCCTTTCCCGTCGGGCAGATCGAGCGACAGCTCCAGGGTCTCGCGCAGGGGAGGAGGGTTGTCGCTGGCGATGAAGATGCCTCCGCGGCTGATGTTCTCGGAATGCGCGACCAGGAACTCGCGCGACGTCTTCCAGCCCACGCGGACGCGGGCAGGCACGCGCGCGTAGGCGCGGCCACCGTCCGCCCTGGGGGCGGCTGCGGGCTGCGCTTGCCGCGGGGGCGACGTGACGCTCTTGCCGTGCAAGAGCACCTCGAGGAAAGCGCGGGCGTCTTCCGAGATCTGGTCGAACTGCACCCAGAACCCATGCTCCCTGGCCGCCCCCAATTCGGAAGCAGCGACCGTGCCCGTCGCGTCTAGCGGCCGCGGCGAACCCGGCAACGAAAGCGACACCGTCACCCGCGAGCCTTCCTTGGGCGAGATCAGGGAGCGCACGAACACGCTCTCCGCGCCGATGCGGCTGGTCGTCGTCTGCATGGCGATGCCGCCTCCCGAGAACCGGATCGGGACGACGAGCGGAATGGTCGAGGACATGAGAGGCGCGATCACAGTAGCACAGGAATCTCACCGTGCAGCTGCATTCCGGCAAGGTGCGCGGAGCACCGGATCGCACCGACGCGCACACCCGCGGCCACAGCACGCCGCAGCGCCCGCGCGAAGGCGGGATCGATGTGGTCATCGGCCGTCACGGCGCGCACGTCGCCGCGTTGCGCACAGAGGACCAGCGCGCACCTGCGGCCCCGGCGGGCAAGCCTCGAGAGCAGGGCCAGGTGGCGCAGACCGCGAAGCGTCGGCGCGTCGGGAAAGAGGGCCACGCCGTCGCGGGCGGCGCCCACCGACTTCACCTCGCAGAGCACGTCGCCCGGCTGGAGCAGGAGGTCGATGCGGCTCGACCCGACCGCGAGCTCGCGTCTCACGGCCAGAAGGCCCCAGGGCAGCACGCCTCCCTCCAGCGCCGCGGCGACCAGGCGTGGCGCCCCCGCCGGGTCGAGCGAGACCCAGGTCCCGGCGCCGGATCGGGCCAGCAACGCGGTGTAGCGCGTCCTCCGCTGCGGCCCGCGCGCGGCCACCAGCGCCACTTCGCGGCCGGGCACCAGCAGATCGAGGCAGCGGCCCCGGTCGGGGATGTGCGCCTCGACCGTGTGCGGCCCGAGCCTGCAGACGGCAAGAAAGCGGTTGGGACGTGCGATCAGCTTCGCCTCGCGCGCCGCTCCGGGCCAGCGGTGAGGAATCAGCACGCGCGTTCAATAACCCTCCGCTTCCCCAGCGGCCATGAGCATCGGCGTGGACAGCGCCGCACTGCTTTGGTACCGAGACGGCCCTTGGAGCTCATCCGATTGGAACGCGCGGTGATCGGTTATCGCACCCCGCTGCTTCCGCCGATCGACCTCACCGTGCGCGCGAACAGCACGCTGGGCGTCCTCGGCCCGAACGGCGCGGGCAAGACCGCCTTGCTGAAGGCGCTGCTCGGGCTGCTTCCGCTGCTGGGCGGACGGCGCGTGCTTCCGCTGGGCCGCACGCCGCGCGTGGGATACGTGCCGCAGCGGGACCGGCTGGACATGAGCTGGCCGCTCAGCGTCCTCGACGTCGTATTGATGGGCCGTGCGCCCCTCGTCGGTCCGATGAAGCGGTACAGTGCGCGGGATCGCCACGCCGCGCGGGCGGCGATGCACGAGATCGGGATCGGCGATCTGGCGGATCGGCCCCTCTACGCGCTGTCCGGCGGGCAGCATCAAAAAGTGTTGATCGCTCGCGCCATCGCTGCTGCGCCGGAGCTGCTGGTCCTCGACGAGCCCACCAGCGCGATGGACCCGGCCGCCGAGCGCGTGCTGCTCGACCTCGTCGCCCGCCTGAGGTCCGCCCACAACCTGAGCGTCGTTCTGGTCACGCACCAGCTCACCGCCATCCCTGGCTTTGCCAACGAGGTCGCGCTGATCGACCGCGAGCGCGGCCTGTTCGAGGTCGGTCCCGCGGAGCAGATGCTCGATCCGGAGAAGCTCGGCCGGCTCTACGGGCGCGTGGTGCGGTTCGCCAAGGTGGGCGACAAGATCGCCATCCTGATCGGCGACGGAGCGCCGCGATGAGCGGCTTCGCCGACTTCTGGGCGGGCCGCGATCTCTGGCGCGAGCCGATGATCGCCGGCGTGCTGGCGGGGGGCATCCTCGGGTACATCGGCGTCTTCGTGGTCCTGAAGCGGATGGTGTTCGTCTCAGCCGCGCTGAGCGAGATCGCCGGCGTCGGCGTGGCGTTCGCGTTCTGGCTCGGAGCGGTGATGGGCATCGACCCGCACGCGCACGGCACCATCCCGCTGATCCTCGAGCCCACCTGGTTCTCGCTGGTCTTCGCCTGCCTCGCGGCGGCGCTGTTCTCGCTGCGGCCCGGGCATCGCAAGCTGGCGCCGGAGACCATCGTCGGGCTCGGCTACATCATCGCCAGCGCGCTGGTGCTCGCCATCCTGAACAGCCCCCGGATCGCCCAGGAGGCGCACGCCGTGGGAGACATCCTCTTCGGCAACGCGGTCACCGTCCCGCGCAAGCAGATCGTGGCGCTGTTCGCCGCGACCGTCCTCGCGGTCGTCGCGCACGCGGTCTTCTTCAAGGAGCTCCTGTTCGTCAGCTACGATCCGGAGACCGCCGTGGTGCAAGGAGTGGGGGTGTTCCGGTACGAGCTGCTCCTCAACCTCGCCACCGCGGTGGTCATCTCGGTGGCGACCCGCGCCGTGGGGGCCCTGCCCGTGTTCGCCTTCAGCGTCATCCCCGCGGCCGCGGCACTGATGATGACGGATCGCATCGGATTGACCATCGCGCTGTCGGTGATCTTCGGGGTACTGTCCGCGGCGCTGGGCTATTACGTGAGTTGGGTCGAGCAGTTGCCGACGGGCGCGACGATGGTCGTAGTCGCCTCGGTGTTCCTGGTGCCCGGACTGCTGAAGATCCTGCGGCGTAGCTCCGTCTGAGGTGCCATGAAACTCGCTTTGTTCCTCCTCGCAGCTGCGCTTCCCGCCGCGGCCCAGCAGGCCGACGCGGGCACGCAGGACGATCTCCAGAAAGAGCTGGAAAAGGCGATCCGGGCGGGCTCCACCGCTACGCCGGCGCAAGGCGACAAGGCGCCGTCCGCGCCGCCGGAGGCGACCCCGGGGTCCTCTGGGAGCGCTCCACAGACGCTGCTCCGGGGCGCGCAGTCGCTCAATCCGGACCTCAGCGTGATCGTGGATAGCGTCTTCGGTTACGAGCGCCGTGCGCCGCAGTTCCTGAGCGGCGACGACCCCGACCTTGGGGCACAGGGGACGAGCCACGCGCTCGGGTTCATGGTCCAGGAGGTGGAGCTGGCGTTCTCCGCCATCGTGGATCCCTACTTCAAAGGCGAAGTCTACCTCACCATTCCGAACCTCTCCGGCCTCGAGGTCGAGGAAGCGTTCGCCACCACCACCAGCCTTCCCTGGAACCTCCAGGTGAAAGCGGGCAGCTTCCGCAGCGCGTTCGGGCGCCAGAACGGCCAGCACCTTCACTTACAAGACTTCACCCGGCGCCCGCTGATCAACGCCGCGTTCCTGGGCGCGGACGGCATGCGCGGCCCGGGCGCCCAGGTGAGCTGGCTCGCGCCCTTGCCGTTCTTCCTCACCTTGGCCGGCGAGGCGTTCTCGCTGCGCAGCGCCCCCGCCGACGAGTCCCAGGTCCAGCCGCTGCCGGTGGCGAGCTTCGGCGCGGACGCCAGCACCCGTCCGACGCTGGCCGTGGAAGCGAAGGCCTTCTTCCCGATCAGCGAGGCGTGGTCGCTGACCTCGGGGCTGAGCTTCGCGTCCGGCAGATCGCCAGGGCTGCTCCTGTTCGACGGTACCCCTGCTGGCGCCGGGCGCGACTCGCAGCTCTACGGGGTCGACGTTTATCTGAAGTGGAAGCCTGCCAACGTCTCGCTCGGCTACGAATCGCTCGCGTTCCAGGCGGAAGCAATCCTACGTCACCTGGATTCCGGCGACGGCATCGTGGGCGAGTGGGACGGCGGCGGCTACGCCCAGGTCGTCGCGCAGTTCGCGCGCCGCTGGTTCCTCGGCGTCCGCGGCGACATCGTCGGCGTGCCCTCCAGCTCCGTCCTGGCCCGCACCGGTCGCCTGGGCGCGTCGCTGACGTTCCAGGCGAGCGAATTCGCGCGGCTGCGAGCCTACCTGGACGCGGAGCGTGCGAGCGGAACCTCCGGGCTGCTCCCGCAAGCGCAGCCGCAGTGGGCGCCGGCGGCCTTCCTGCAGCTCGAGTATTCCATGGGCGCGCATGGCGCGCATCCCTACTGAATTCCGCGCTCTGGCGGAGGTCGAAATCCACATGATCGCACTGCTCGCCGTCCTCCACGTCGTCTCCTCCATCCCCACCCTCGGTTCGCTAGCGAAGGAGGTGGGCGGAGCACGCATCGAGGTGGAATCGCTCGCCAAGGGATACCAGGACCCGCACTTCGTGGAGGCGAAGCCCAGCCTGATGCTGGTGCTCAACCGCGCAGATCTCTTGTTGCACGTCGGACTGGAGCTGGAGATCGGGTGGCTGCCACCCCTGGTGCTCGGCTCGCGCAATCCAAAGATCCAGCCTGGCGAGCTGGGCAATCTCGACTGCTCGCGATCCATCCCGGTGCTCGACGTACCCACCACCAAGCTGGACCGGTCCATGGGAGACATCCACCCCCAAGGGAACCCGCACTACTGGCTTCCCCCGGCGAACGCGAAGATCATCGCGCGCGAGATCGCCGAACGACTCCAGGAGCTCGATCCCGACGGCCGCGCCGAGTACGGGAAGAACCTCGCCGCGTTCAACAAGCGCGTGGACGCGAAGACCCGCGAGTGGGCGCCCATGACCGTGAAGCTGAAAGGCGTGAAGGTGGCCACCTATCACAAGAGCTGGAGCTACGTGTCGCAGTGGCTCGGGCTCCAGGAGGTCGGCTACGTCGAGCCCAAGCCCGGGATCCCGCCTGACCCGCAGCACCTGGCGCGGCTGATCACCGTGATGAAGCAGGAGGGGGCGAAATTGCTGATGATGGAAAACTTCTACAACAAGAGCGTCGCGACGCTGGTGGCGGAAAAAGCGGGCGCGAAACTGATCACGCTACCCACCGACGTGGGCGCGACGCCGGAGATCAAGGACTGGTTTTCCCTCGTCGAGACCGTGCTCAAGGCGCTTTCCTCGTCGGTGTAGGATCGGGGTACACTCGCCGGGTGCTGCTGAAGCTCGCCCTCTGGCAGGACGTGCACGAGTACCTCGAGCGGAGGAGCGACATCGTCATCCCGTTCGGCGGGACCGAGCAGCACGGGCCGTCGGGACCGCTGGGGACGGACCTGATCATCGCGGAGGAGCTGGCCAACGATCTCGGGCAGGAGCGCAACGCAATGGTGGCGCCCGCCATCCCCTTCGGGGTATCGCAACTCCACGGCGCGTTCCCGGGCACCATCTCGCTCAAGCCTGCCACCCTGCTTTCGCTGGTGACGGACGCGATCGAGAGCCTCGCGCAGCAGGGGTTTCGCCGCTTCCTGCTGGTGAACGGACACCACGGCAGCAAGGCGATCCTCCAGGCCGCTTGCGCGCAGGTGCACGCGGCGATCCCGGATTCGCGTTGCCTCTCCGTGCAATGGTGGGAGCTGCCGGACGTCCGCAGCCTGGTGATGGAGATGTTCGGCGCGCGCGAGAGCCATCACGCCACCCCGGGCGAGCTGTCGGTGGTGCGCCGCTTCTACCCGCGGGCCGTCACGGACCTCCCGCCGATGGACCGATTCGAACCGGTGCCGGAACCGGCGACGTGGGGCCCCGCTGACTTCCGGCAGCGCTATCCGGACGGGCGCGTCGGCAGCGACCCGGGCCTCTCCAGCGGCCCGGCTGGCGACCAGATCTTCGCGGCGGCGTCGCGGGGGCTCGTCGAGGTGCACCGTCGGCTCGTCGAAGACCCTTGATGGTCAGCGCAGCACCTTGATGAGCACGCCGATCAGGACGCCGAGCGCGACCAGGGCCGCGATGATCGAACCGTACCCGACCAGGGCCTGGCGGAAGGTCGGGGGAGGCGGATCGTCCGTGGGCGGGGGCGGGTACTGCTCCACGACCTTCTTCTCCGGGGTCTCGTTCACCCGTTGCTCCTCTGCGACACGGAACCGCTGCCGGCACCGGCCTCGTGCTCCGCGAGCCACCGCTCGACGTGGTGCTGCGCCAGCAGGGTGAAGAACGGGTTCTCCCGGGCGATCATCTCGTACACACCCAGGCCACCCTGCTTCTCGAATCCGCGGAACAACGCCCGGCCCACGAAGACGAATAGATCCCGGAGCGACCGGTCCGCGGGCGAGACCGCCATCATCAGGCGCAGCGCGCTGGTGGGAAACACCAATTTCTCGCGCAGCGCCGGCACCAGATGCTCCACCTGGACCTCGCGGCGGAGGAACGCCAGCTCCTCGCCGCGCGCCTCCACGTACGCGTTGAGCGCGTCCTCGGAGACGGCGGCGCCGCCGTTGTAGATGTCGCCGCGATCGTCGTCCACGCCCTGGTGGGCGAGGCCGGCGACGAACTCGCGCACCACCCCGCCGAGGATCGCCTCCGCCCCCTCCAGATCGCCCCCGGCGACGCTGCTGCGCACGGCCATGGCGACCACTTCGGGTACGGCCATGGAGAGCGGCTGGGAGACCGACACATGCAGGGGGCAGACTAGATCGGGCCGGCCCCGCTTCGCGCGCTCCGCTGCCAGCACTGCCTCGACGCGCGCGCGCACCCCGCCGTTTCGCGCCGTGCCGCGCGCGCTCTCGTTGATCTTCTCCGCGATCGACACCTTGATCTGGCCGAAGATGTGGTCCTCGAATGTGGCCACCTCCGGCGGAGCGCCGTAGGACACGAAGATGCCCGCCTCCAGCTTCTCGCCGCTGGCGAGGGCGATCTCGCTGGCGCGCTCCTCCTCGAGGCGCGACATCTCGATCTGCAACGCGCGAAGCCGGGCACCGGGCTCCTCGCCCGTGGCCGGGTCGAGCGTGCCGCGGAGCTGTGCCTCCTGGGCCGATTTCACCGCCGCCCCGAGCTGCTTCCGGCGCCCCTGGAATTTCTGCTCGATGTTGGCGATGACGTTCGCCACCGCCTCGCGCGAGCCTTCCTTGTCGAGGCGCCGCCCGTAGCTGCCGAGGGCGGAGCGGATGTCCTGGGCGAGCTCGAGCAGGCCGACGATGTCGCCCGAGAAGCTGACGGCGTCGCCGAGCAGGTTGTTCAGGTAGATCCCGCCCTTGTCCGCCAGATGCGCGGCCCCCTGCGCCTGGCGGGCGGCCGCGGTGAGGATGGGCCCGTAGAACTCGCGCGAGAGGAAGTCGGCGACCACGGTCTCCTTCAGGAACGCCGTTCGCTTGGTGAAGTCCTTCATGTCGCAGAAGAGGTGACCCATGTGCGGCGCGCGGCTGCGGGTCATGAGGATGGGCCGCTCTTCCAACCCGAGGAGGTAGAGCTTGCCGGCCTCGTACTCGGTATGGATTCCGCCCTCGCTCTCGACGCCCAGGCGGTGCACGATCTGGGTTTCCGCCTGGCCTACCGCCCAGTCCAGCGCGCCGTCCACGGCGAGCGCCGAGACGGCCGCGGCCCACGTCTTGACGACCTGGTCCTGCGACACCCAGGCGCCCGGCGCCTCGTCCTTCCACTCCTTGGCTGCCCACATCAGCGGCTCTATCGCGGCGCGCGCGGGCTCGTTGGGGGCCGCCTTGGCCGCCGTACGCGCCTTCTCGTATAGCTCCTTGCGGGGCGCCGGCGCCGCCAACACGCGTTCGAGCGCGCCGGGGACCTGGTAAAGCTGCGCCAGCGATTGCCCCTCGATGGAGAAGCTGGGCGCCCGGCCCAGCTCCGCCATCCGCAGCAGCGAGAGCAGGTCGGCCCGCAGCCGGGCCAGCCCCACCTGCCGGGATGCCTTGCGCAACGCTTCCTTCGATCCGGCCAGTTCGGCGGCGACGTCTTGCGCAACGACGTCCGGCGTGCCGCCTTGCGCGATCTTCTGCACGTGCTGGTCGAACCGCGCGGGCGGCTCGATGAAGGAGACGCCGTAGCAGGCGAGACCGCTGCCCCAGAGCAGGCGGAGGCCGCCGAGCCAGGGCAGCACCGCCGCGGCCGCCTGGCAAGCGGCGCCGGAGGGAGCTTCGAGCACCCCCGCCTCCCGCATCGCGAGCCGCGACGCCACCAGCAGTCCGGCCGCCACGGCGCCGTGGAGCGCACGCCCCACCGGTCCGCTGATGGGAAGGTCCTTGAGCGTTCCCAGGGCCGCGTGCGAGAGAGACCGGAACGCCAGCAGCGTCAGGTAGGCGGTCGGCTCCGGCGACTCGCGCCCGCTTGCTTCGGACTGCGCCCTGCGGAGGAGCATGCTGAGGGTCCCCGCGAGCGCGCGGCCGGGCCGCCCCGCAGTCAGCCAGCTCGCCACCAGTCCGCCGTCCAGCGCGGAGTGCAGCTCGGGAGCCTCGAGGAAGGCCTTGCGCACGCTCTCGGATTTCACGCTCGAGGGAGCGTTGAACGACGTCTGCCGCGCCGCGCGGGGATCGAATCCGTCGAGCAGGAGCAGCCGATCGTACTCGTTGGCGCGCAGCACCGCCCGGTGCCGGACCGAGAGCAGGAAAAAGAGGTCGCGGACGGCCGTCTGCACCACCGACCGGACGCTCTCGTCCACGTGGACCGGCACCCGCAGATCGGCGAGGGAGGTGCCGAGGTGGAACCGCAGCGCCCGGGCGTCGAGACGCAGCGTATCGGAGAGGGATCGGCCGGGTGCGCTTCGTCGAAGCCGGGCGATCAGCTCGAGGCGTTCCTCCGCATATCCCACAGTCGCCACTGTAGCAGCGATCCCACGGCGAATCGGCTTCCCATTACCCCCCCTCGCAAGTATCTTGCGCCCTTCCCAGGAGCCGGCGGCAATGAAGAAGATCGAGGCCATCATCAAGCCCTTCAAGCTCGACGAGGTGAAGGAGGCGCTCGCGGACGTGGGAGTCCTCGGGCTCACGGTGACCGAAGTGAAGGGGTTCGGGCGTCAGAAAGGACACACCGAGCTCTACCGGGGCGCCGAGTACGTCGTCGACTTCCTGCCAAAAGTGAAGATTGAGGTCGTGCTTTCGGACGAGATGGTGCCAAAGGCTCTGGAAGCGATTGAACGGGCCGCCAAGACGGGGCGCATCGGAGACGGCAAGATCTTCGTCTCCACGATCGACGAAGTGGTCCGGATCCGCACCGGCGAACGAGGCGAGCCGGCGCTGTAATCTCAACTGAAACTCCCACGACAGGGGCAGCACAATATGCCGAAGGGCAAGGACGTCATCGGGCTCGCGAAGGACAAGCAGGCCGTCATGGTCGATATGAAGTTCATGGACTTCCTCGGCCTCTGGCAGCACTTCACGATCCCCATCGCGGAGCTGACCGAAGGAGTTTTCGAGGAAGGCCTGGGCTTCGACGGCTCCTCGATTCGCGGCTGGATGCCCATCCACGCCAGCGACATGCTGGTGGTCCCTGATCCGGACACGGCGCTGATGGATCCGTTCATGAAGGATCCCACCCTCTCCCTGATCTGCAACGTGGTCGACCCGATCACCAAGGAGAACTACGCCCGCGACCCGCGCTTCATCGCCCAGAAAGCGGAGCGGTTTCTCAAGCAGAGTGGCGTGGGCGACACCGCGTACTACGGGCCGGAGGCGGAGTTCTTCATCTTCGACGGCGTCTCCTACGACTCGGGGCCCAACCACGCGCACTACAAGATCGAGTCCCGCGAGGGGCAATGGGAGACCGGCTCCGCCGTCGAGCACAGCTGGGACGGCAAGACGCACACCACCCGTCCTAACCTCGGGTACAAGCCGCGCTACAAGGAAGGCTACTTCCCCGTGGCGCCCCTCGACTCGCTGCAGGACATCCGCACCGAGATGTGCCGGGTGATGGAGCAGTGCGGGATCCTGGTCGAACGGCAGCACCACGAGGTGGCCACCGCCGGGCAGGCGGAGATCGACATCCGCTTCGACTCGCTGGTGAAGACCGCCGACAAGCTGATGTGGTTCAAGTACATCATCAAGAACGTCGCGCTGCGGAACGGCAAGACCGTGACGTTCATGCCCAAGCCGCTCTACGGCGACAACGGCTCGGGGATGCATACCCACCAGTCGATCTGGAGCAAGGGCAAGCCGCTCTTCGCCGGCGAAGGCTATGCCGGGATCAGCGAGATGGCGCTGCACTACATCGGCGGCGTGCTCAAGCACGCGCGGTCGCTGGCCGCCATCTGCAACCCGACCACCAACTCCTACAAGCGGCTGGTGCCGGGCTTCGAGGCGCCGGTGAACCTCGCTTACAGCTCGCGCAACCGGAGCGCCGCCATCCGCATCCCGATGTACTCGCCGAGCCCGAAGGCCAAGCGGATCGAGTTCCGCTCGCCCGACCCGAGCTGCAATCCCTATCTGGCGTTCTCGGCGATGCTGATGGCGGGCCTGGACGGGATCGAGAACCGGATCGATCCGGGAGACCCGCTGGACAAGGACATCTACGGCCTCTCGCCCGAGGAGCTGAAGGACGTTCCGAAGATGCCCGGCTCGCTGGAGGAGGCACTGGGCGAGCTGAAGAGGGACCACGAGTACCTGCTCAAGGGGGACGTGTTCACGCAGGACGTGATCGAGGCCTGGATCGACACCAAGGTGGAGAAGGAGCTGAACCCGGTGCGCCTGCGGCCGTCGCCCATGGAGTTCGCGCTCTACTTCGATATCTGAGCTGCCTTTGATGGTGCCGGCCCCCCGGGAGTATGCGTGCTCCCGGGGGGCGTTCTATTTCCTCCATCCGATGAAACGAATCGCCCTGCTGTTGCTCATCGCCGCCTGCACGCCCGCGAAGGCGCGGCGAACCGCTGATCCGCAGGCGCTGCGCGGGATCAAGCTGGGCGTCCCGTCCCCCGCCGATGCGCGGCCTACGCCGGGAATCGGGTGCGGCCAGGTCTCGCAGGATCTCCCGCTGCGGGCCCACAAGGCGCTGATCGCCACCTTCAGCGACGCCGGCGCCCAGACCACCAACTCGGACCGGGCGCCATGGGTCCTCACGGTTGCCCTGCGCGAGGCGACGCTCGGCGAGGAGAACACCCGGGGGAGAAGGACCGATCGCGCTCCGGCGAACCCCGTGCAGCAACCCATGTCGGACGCGCCGCCCCTCGATCAGCCGCAGGCGAGCCTCTTCAACAGCGGCAACGGAAATGCCGTGGTCGTCCTGGACGCCACGCTAGCGCGCTCGGGCACGCTCGTCTGGACCGGCACGGTCACCGGCCACGCGCAGTCCGCTCCCTGCGTCCAAGCTACGGACAAGGTACGGGAAGCGCTGCTCGACGCCACCGACGAGTTGAGGGACCGCGTGCTGCCGCTGATGAGACGGTCGCCGTGAGGTCCTCCGGTCTTCGCGCGATCGATTGGCTGTATCCAGCGGAAACCTGAGGAATTCTGGCAGTGTCGGCCTGCGGCTTCAGTAGCGCGGGCGCGCGAATTCCGGCTGCGCGCCGGGAGCGAGGACCCTGCCCCGCTTCCAGAGGATCTCCTCGCAGCGCGCGATCAACTCGCGGAAGCCCTCGCGTCTGACGGCGGAGACCGCCACTCCGTCATCCTGCAGCGCCATCGTGCGCGCTCCATCGGCAAGCCGGTCCGCCTTGTTGTACACGAGCAGGCGCGGGGTGCCGGACACGTCCAGGCTCGAGAGCACCCGCTCCACGGCCTGCGCCTGCTCGTCGTGACGCGGATCGCTGGCATCGACGACGTGGAGCAGCAGATCGGCCTCCTCCAGCTCTTCCAAAGTGGCGCGGAAGGCGGCGAGCAGGTCCCGGGGCAGATCGCGGATGAACCCGACGGTGTCGGTGATGATCACCTCGCGGTCGCGCGGAAACTTGAGCCGCCGCGAGGTGGGATCGAGGGTCGCGAACAGCTTGTTCTCGGCCAGCACGTCCGAGTCCGTCAGCGCGTTCAGCAGCGTGCTCTTGCCCGCGTTGGTGTAGCCGACGATGGAGATCACCGGAACGCCGGTGCGGTTCCGCTGGCGCCGCCGCGTCGCGCGATCGCCCGAAAGCCGGTCGATGCGAGCTTCCAGGCCGGCGATGCGTTCGCGAACGCGCCGGCGATCGATCTCGAGCTTGGTCTCCCCCGGTCCTCGGCCGCCGATCCCGCCGGCGAGACGCGAGAGCGAATCGTCCCGGCCGACCAGCCGGGGCAGGAGGTATCTGAGCTGCGCGAGCTCGACCTGCAGCTTGCCGTCCGCGCTCTGCGCCCGCTGCGCGAAGATGTCGAGGATCAGCTGGGTTCGATCGAGGATGCGCAGCGAGGTGGCCTCGGCGATGTGCCGCGCCTGCGAGGGGGTGAGATCACGGTCGAAGACGAGCAGGTCCGCGCCCAGCGCCATCGAGCGGACGAGGATCTCCTGGAGCTTGCCCTCGCCCACCAGCGTGCGGGGATCGATCTCCCGCCGCGCCTGGAGCACCAGGTCGAGCACCTGGACGTCGGCGGTCCGCGCCAGCTCCTGCAATTCTTGAAGGGATGCCTCCGCCGCTGCCCGATCGCCCGTGTGCACCCCGACCAGGATCGCGCGCCCCGCGACGCCCACCGCCCGGATCGGCGCGACCCGCGCCATCTCCTGCTCGAGCGCTGCGATCTGCGCCTGGGCATCGAACTCCAGGTCGTAGAGGCTGGGCGCCTCGGACAGCTTGTACAGATCGCCGGACGTGTTCCAGGGCATCAGCGTCGCCAGGTAGACCTTGCCCGGCAACCCGTCGTCGCGCGCCACCACGGCAGCGACGGCGTCCAGCCGCAGGAGCACGAGGTCGGTGAGGTCGTCGCGGGTCAGCGGCTCGTCCTTGAGGTGGGTATGCACCAGCCGGAGGCCGCGGAGGCGCGCATGGCCCGCGCGGGCGCGGCCGATGTCCGGCAGGACGAGCTGGCGCGCGTCGCCCACGATCACATGCTCCACCTCACCCCTGCGATTGATCAGCACGCCGAGCTGTCGGCCAATTTCCTGCGACAATTCGGTGAGATGGCGGGCCAGCTCAGGGGAGACCAGCTCGCGCTGCTGCACGCGCCTGCGCCGCGTGGCGAGCAGGCGCTTGCTGTGGCTTGCCTTCAGCCCCGCCGTGTTTCCGGAAAGCTCTTCTCTCACTGGGCCTCGTATGTAACACGCGCCCGCCTTTGCTACATTTGGACCGACGAATCGAATGTCCAACTCCCTCCGTTCCTCCCTTGCGCGGTGCCGCAGGCCGGTGATCAAGCTCGGCTCGACGGTCCTCGCTGGAGCGGCCGGGAAGGCGGGCCCTCCATCGCTGGATCGGCGGAAGTTCGCCCTCCTCTGCGACGACCTGGCGGCTGCCGCGAAGGGTCGGACACCGGTGGTGGTGTCGAGCGGGGCGGTGGCGCTCGGCGTGGAGCGCCTGCAGTTCAAGCAGCGCCCGCAAGAGATGGCGTTGAAGCAGGCCGCAGCCGCAGCCGGCCAGAGCCGCCTGATGCGCCTGTACGACGACGAGCTGGAGCGCCGCGGCCTGCAGTGCGCGCAGATCCTGCTCACGCATGGCGACATCGCGGACCGGGGACGTTATCTCAACGCCCGGCGCGCGCTGGCCGAGCTTCTGGCGCGCAACGTGGTGCCCGTGATCAACGAGAACGACACCGTCAGCGTCGAGGAGATCAAGTTCGGCGACAACGACGCCTTGGCGGCGATGGTGGTCGACCTGGTGGAAGGGGACCTCCTGGTCATTCTCACCGACGCCGGGGGCGTGTACACCGCCGATCCGCGCCAGGACGCGCACGCCGCGCGCATCCCGCAGATCGAGCGGGTGACGGCCGAAGTGGAAGCGCTGGCGCAGACCGGCGACTCCGCGCTGGGCACCGGCGGAATGATCACCAAGCTGCGAGCCGCGCGCCGGGCCTCCGAGGCGGGCGTTCCCTGCGCGATCATTCCGGGCGAGCCCGGCGCATTGCCGAGGCTGCTCGCGGGCGAGGACGTGGGGACCCTGGTGCTCCCCCAGGGAGAGCGCGTCCGGTTGCGCAAGCGCTGGATGCTCGATCTGAAGCCGCGCGGGCAGCTGCTGGTCGACCCGGGGGCCCGGTCGGCGTTGATCGACGGCAAGAAGAGCCTCTTGCCCCGGGGCGTCCACGGCGTGCTCGGCGACTTCGCGGCCGGCGACCCGGTCGACATCCTGAGCCCGGAAGGGCCGCCGTTCGCGCGCGGCCTTTCGGTGTACAGCGCCGAAGAGATCCGGCGGATCGCGGGACGGCCGAGCGCGGAGATCGAGGGGCGGCTCGGGTATCGCCTCCTCGACTGCGTCGTGCACCGCGACGACCTGGTGGTGATGCAGTGAGCGTGGAGCTCAAGCTGGCCGCCCTGGAGCTGGCGCAGCGCGCGAAGCTGGCGGCGCGGGACCTCTTGCGCCGCGATCGCCGGCAGCTGGTGCTCGATGCCGCGGCTGAGATCGAGAAGCGGTCCGCGGACATCCTGGCGGCGAACGAGGTCGACCTGGCCAAGGCGAAAGGGGAGAACCCCGCCTTTCTCGACCGGCTGCGGCTCGATCGGAAGCGCCTGGGGGCGATCACGCAGGCGCTGGTCGAAGTCGCCTCGTTGCCAGACCCGGTGGGCGAGATCGTCGAGTCGCAGACCCGCCCCAACGGCCTGCGCGTCGACCGCGTTCGCGCACCTCTCGGCGTGGTGCTGATGATCTATGAGTCCCGGCCGAACGTGACGGCCGAGGCTGCCGCGCTTTGCTTGCGCAGTGGCAACGCCGCCCTCATGCGCGGCGGCTCCGAGGCCCTGCAGACCAATTCAGTGATCGCGGACTGCTTCCCCCAGGACTCGGTGCAACTCGTTCCGCCCGACCGTACACTTCTGGACGAGTTGCTTCAGCTGGACGAGCACATCGACCTCTGCATCCCGCGCGGCGGACCTTCGTTGATCCGGTTCATCGCGGACCGGGCGCGCGTGCCCGTCATCAAGCACTACCAGGGGGTCTGCCACCTGTACGTGGCCGCCGATGCGGACCTGGACATGGCCGTGCGGATCGCGGTCAACGCCAAGGCGCAGCGCCCCGGCGTCTGCAATGCCCTCGAGTGCCTGCTGGTCGATGAGCGCATCGCACCCACGGCCCTTCCCCGGCTTGCCTTTGCCCTGCGCGAGGCGGGCGTGGAGCTGCGCTGCGACGAGCGCGCGCTTCCGCTGGCGGCGGGCGGGGTGGCGGCCATGGCGGACGACTTCGGCCGCGAGTTCCTCGATCTGAAGCTCGCGGTCGCGGTGGTGGACGGGATCGACGGCGCCCTGCGGCACATCGCGCGGTATGGCAGCCGCCACACCGAAGCGATCGTGACCAAGGATCCGCAGATCGCGAACCGATTCATGAGTGAAGTGGACGCAAGCTGCGTCCTCTGGAATGCCAGCACGCGCTTCAACGACGGCGGCGAGCTGGGCCTGGGGGCGGAGATCGGAATCAGCACCAGCAAGCTGCACGCCTACGGTCCGATGGGCCTGCGCGAGCTCACCTGCACGCGTTACGTGGTGCGGGGAGACGGCCAGGTCCGGACATGAGCAAGGGAGGAAACAAGAGGATGGCCAGAAGCCCGACGCAGATCGCTTTGTCCCAGCAGCATGCAACACCCAGCCGCAGCGAAGCGCGCGCGGCCGCCCGCATCGACGAGGACTCGCAGCGCACCGCCATCGCGGCTGCCCGCGCCGCCCAGGAGAAGAAGGCCGAGGACGTGGTGGTGCTCGACCTGCGGGGAGTGTCCGGGTACACCGACTTCCTGGTGATCGGGAGCGGCGGAAGCGACCGGCAGTTGGAGGCCATCGTCGACAGCGTGGAGAAGGAGCTGACCGCGCAGGGGCACCGCGTGATCGGCAGCGAGGGGCAGCGTGGAGGCCGCTGGGTCCTGCTCGATTTCGGGGACGTGGTGGTGCACGTGTTCCACGCAGACGATCGGGCGCACTACGACCTCGAAGGCCTGTGGGCCGACGCTCCGCGCGTCGAGGTGGAGTGAAGATCCGCCTGCTCTCGGTGGGGAAGGACAAGGGACCCACCGCGGAGCTGGCGCAGGAGTACGCGGACCGGATCCGCCGCTTCGCCGACCTGGACGTCATTGAGCTGCGGGCTGGCGGTCCGGCGGACGAGGCCGATGCGCTGCTGGGCAAGACCCGGGGAGAGCTGTGGGCCCTGGACGAGCGGGGCGCGGCGCTGACTTCCACCCAGCTCGCGCAGCGGATCGGAAAGCTGCGCGATTCAGCGCAGGCTCTCACGCTGTGCATCGGGGGCGACGAAGGATTGGGGCAGCAGGTGCGGGATGCGGCGCGGTTCGTCTGGAGCCTCTCACCCTTGACACTGCCCCACCGTCTCGCGCGGGTCGTCGCGCTCGAGCAGCTGTACCGCTCATTCGAGATCCTGCGGCGCGGCCCCTATCACAAATGACCGCGGCAGCCGGGCCTGCCTTGCGCGACCCGCGGCCGGCTTGTAGAAGCGGCCCCCATGCCGACCCTCGTCCTCGTCCGCCACGGCCAGTCGCTCTGGAACCTCGAGAACCGCTTCACCGGCTGGGTGGACGTTCCGCTCTCGGAAAAGGGTGTGGCGGAGGCGCGCCGCGCCGGCGAGCTCCTGAACGGGTTCCGCTTCGACGTCGCCTACACCTCCGCCCTGACGCGCGCGCAGGAGACGCTGAGGATCCTGCTGGAAACGATGGGTGCGCAGCCGCCGATCATCCGCGACCAGGCGCTCAACGAGCGCCACTACGGCGACTTGCAGGGCTTGAACAAGGAAGACACCGCGAAGCGGTACGGCGCGGACCAGGTGAAGCTGTGGCGTCGCTCCTTCGACGTGCCGCCGCCCAACGGCGAGTCGCTGGAGATGACCGCGAAGCGGACGCTGCCCTTCTTCGATCGGTGCATCGCCGGCGATCTCCGCCAGGGCAAGAACGTCCTGGTGGTGGCGCATGGCAACTCGAACCGGAGCATCGTGATGCAGCTCGACTGCCTCAGCGGAGAGCAGGTGGTGGCCCTGGAGCTCGCCACCGGGGCGCCCCTGGTCTACGAGATGGAGAAGGATGGCGCGGCCGTGAAGTCCAAGCGCGTCCTCGGATGAACCGGTGAGTCCGCCCTGGCATGCGCTCGCGCGCGGAGCAGAGCTCTTCAACCA
>DATBZA010000153.1:0-24865 GCA_036513415.1 Myxococcales bacterium
GAGATGCTGGCGTACATCTTCGTGGGCACGACCGCCTACTCCGCGGTGGTCGACAGGGACGGCAGGTTCAGCATCCCCGACGTCCCGCCGGGCACCTGGAAAATCGCCATCTGGAACCCGCGGCTGACGGCAGCGGAGCAGGCGGTGACCGTCGCCAAGGGTGCCAGGGCCACCGCCAGGATCGACCTGAACTGACGGCACCGACGCAACGCCCGCGCACCGGCGTTGCGTCGTCCTCTCAACCGAACAGGGTCATCTCCGCCACCCTCCGCCATGCCGGGCGCGACTGCAGGCGCGCCAGCCAGGCGCGCAAGCGCGGGTAAGTCGCGAAATCGAACCCGCCTTCCTCGATCAGCGTCAGGTGTGGCACGTAGGCGATGTCCGCCAGCGAGAACTCGCCGGCAAGCCAGTCGGACTCCGCCAGGCCGGCCTCGATCACCGGCAGGTAGCGCGCGAGCTCCTTGCGGCCGGCCTCGGCAGCCTGGGGATCGCCTTTCGTCTTCCAGAACTCCTGCGCGCGCGCGTTGGTTGCGCGGAACACGGGGATGCAAGCCGGCGTCACGTGCGCCGCCTGGAAGAAAAGCCAGCGCTGCACGGAGGCGCGGCCCTCGATCGACTGTGGGAGCAGCCGGGACTGCGGGAGCTTCTCCGCCACGTACCAGTTGATCGCGTTGGATTCCCAGAGCCGCAGCTTGCCGTCGACCAGCGCGGGGATCTTCCCCATCGGGTTGACGGCCAGGTACGCGGGCGCGCGGTTGTCCCCGCGACCCACGTCCAGCAGATGGGGCTCGTACCTGGCGCCGGCCTCAGCGAGGCCGAGCGCCGCCCGCGCGGAGTTGCCGGACATCCGCCCATAGTAGAAGTCCATGAGGCGTAGACTACCCGGACTGGAGGCCGCCGGGGAGGGGCGTCTAGAGGGTTATGATCACCTTCCCGTTCAGGTGACCTGCCTCCATGGCCTCGTGGGCCGCGGCGATCTCCGAGAGCGGGAACCGGAGCGCGATCGAGTGCCGCAGCCGGCGTTGACGCAGGTGACCCGTGAGATCGGCGACTGCCTGGCGATGCGCCTCGGCCGAGACCAGGTAGACCAGCACGAACCGCAGGGTGGCGTTCTTGAGCAGCAGCTTCCGGAACGGCAGCAGCGGCTCGAGATCCGCGTCGGACGCGAAGGACGCAATCACGCCGCCCGGCGCCAGCACCTCCGCATCCAGAGGCAGATTGGCGCCGAACGCGACTTCGACGATGTGGTCCACGCCACGCCCGCCGGTCAGCCTGAGAATGCGCTGGTTCAGGCCTGAGATGCGGCGGTCGAGCACGTCTTCGACTCCCGCGGCGCGCACCGCCAGCTCCTGCGCGGGAGACCCCACCGTGACGAGGACGCGCGCCCCCGCCAGGTGCGCAAGCTGCAGCGCGTAGAAGCCGACCGCGCCCGTCCCCCCAGCCACCAGGACCGTCTTGTCTGCGATATCGCCGTCCGAGAAGAGGCAGGCATGGGCACTGATGGCAGGGATCCCGAGGCAGGCGCCCTCCTCGAAGGAGACGCCGTCGGGCAGCGGCACCGCCTGTTCCTGTGGCACGGTGGCGTACCGAGCGGCTGTCCCGTAGGGTCTCTGCCACTGCGCCTCGTAGAGCCAGACCCGCTCGCCGACGCGCTCCCGGGAGACTCCAGAACCGACGCGGTCGATGGTCCCCGCGCCGTCCTGATGTGGAATCACCCGCGGGAACGGCATCGCCATATTTCCCTTGAAGCCGTTGCGCGCCTTGGTGTCAGTGGGATTCACGGCCGACACCGCGATCCGCACCCGCACCTCGCCGGGACCCGGCTCCGGGTCCGGCACGTCGGCCACTACGAGGACTTGCCGGGCGCTACCCTTCTTTTCGTAATAGGCGGCGATCATGGGCTTCAGATGCACGCGCCCGCGGAGGGTTTTGCCGGGTCGGGGTCAGAGCGGCGCGATTCCAACCCCGGCCGATTCGAGCCGCTCCCGCACGGCGCGCGCCATCTCCACCGCCCCGGCCGTGTCGCCGTGCAGACAGAGCGTCTCCGCGTCCACCCGCACGCGCGAACCGTCGGCCGCGACGACGAACCCGTCCTTGGCGATGCGGAGCGCCTGCTCCGCGGCTTCGGCGCCCTCGTGCAGCACCGAGCCCGGCTCGGAGCGCGGCATCAAGGACCCGTCGGGGAGGTAACGGCGGTCCGCGAACGCCTCTCCCACGGCGCGCAATCCGAGCGCGCGCGCTTCGCTCAGCTGCACGGAACCCGCGAGCCCCACCAGGACCAGATCGCCGCGGTACGCGCGCACCGCCTCGGCGATCGCGTGGGCGAGCGGTGCGTCCTTCGCCGCGCGGTTGTAGAGCGCGCCGTGCGCCTTCACGTGGGAGAGACGGCCGCCCCGCGCGCGGATGAAGGCGTCCAACGCTCCGAGCTGGTAGAGGACGAGCGCGCGGACTTCCTCGAGCGGCATGTCCATCGCGGTCCGCCCGAAGTTCTCACGGTCGGGATATCCCGGATGCGCGCCGATCCGCACTCCGCGCGCAAGCGCCTGCGCAACCGTGCGGTCCATGGTGGTCGGTCCACCGGCGTGGAGCCCACAGGCGACGTTGGCGCTGGTGAGGAAGGGCAGGATGGGACCATCGTCCATTCCCTCGCCGAGGTCCGCGTTCAAGTCCATGGTTGCTCCACGAAACGGACCGCCGTGCCGGGGCGTGCCTGCGCGAGCAGAGGAAAGTCCGCGGGGACCACGGTGGCGATCTTCGCATATCCGCCGGTCACCGGTCGGTCCGGTCCCAGCACGATGGGCAGCCCGTCTCCGGGCACCTGGACCGCGCCTGGGGCCGTGCCTTCGGGCGGGATGTCGGACCGCCGCGCGAGCGCGAGCGCCGGGCCCTGGAGCCGCAGCCCCCGCCGGTCGCTGCTGGGCGAGACGCGGTACTCCCGGTCGAAGAGGTCCTCCGGGCTGGCGAAGAAGTCCCACTGCGGGCCGCGATGTGCCCGAACCTCGATCAGCGGTTCGCCCCAGCGCAGGGGCGCAGCGGGTGGTCGCGGACCGGGAGGCCCCGGACCCGAAGCGCGATGCAGCGTGTCGCCAGGTCCAAGCGCGCGCACCGGTTCGCCAGGGAGAGGCTGCGAGAGTCCGCCTTCCACCGCCAGGTAAGCGCGTACGCCGCGCCGCACGGGGCCCGTCCGCAAGCGCTGCCCGCGCGCGAGCAGTTGCATCTCCGTTCCCAGCGCAACGCGGACGTCCTGCAGCGCTTCCAACTCCGGCCCCGCGAGGGTGATCTCCAGCGCCGCCGCAAGGGGCGCGTTTCCGGCCGCGTGATTCGCCGCCGCGAGGGCGGCGACGTCCATCGCGCCGCCGGCGGGAACTCCAGACGACGCGAGCCCGTAGCGCGGGCCGCCCTGCACGCTGGTGAATGCGCCCGGCGCGAGCACGCGCAGCAGAGGCGGCCCGGAAGGGCTCCCCACGGGGGTGCGCGCCGGTTGCTCCTCGAGCCGGCCGACGGGCTCGAAGATCACGCGGTCGCCGGGTCGCAGCAGCGCCGGCGGATTCGCGCCGGGCTCGAACATGCGGGCGGCGACGCGGCCGAGCAGGCGCCATCCTCCGGGCGTCGCCGCCGGATAGATTCCGGTATAGCCGTCGGCGACCGCGAGGCTGCCGGCGGGCACCCGCACCCGCGGCGTCCGCAGCCGGGGAAGAGCAAACCCGCCTGTCATGTACGCGAACCCCGGAGCGAAGCCGAGGAACGAGACGACATGGTCCGCCTCGGCGTGCCGCCGGACCACCTCCTCCCGCGTCACGCCGAGCTCACGGGCAACATCGTCCAGATCCGCGCCGTCGTAGCAGGCCTGCAGCCGCACGACGCGCGCCGCGGGTCGCCGCGATCGCCGCGAGAGGTCCACTCGTGCGGGATCGAGGACGTCCGGATCGTAGAGCAGCAGGAGCGTCCGGGCGCCGGGGACCGCGTCGAGGAAGCCTTCGGGAGGATCATCCGCCAGCGCGGCGGCGAGATCGAGTGCGTCCTCGTTGCGCAGCGAAAGCAGCGCCGCGCCTTCACACAGCTTGCGCAGCTCAGGCAACCGCGGCCAGCTCCCGGCCGCGCGTCTCCGGAAGCAGCACGGCCGCGACGAAGAGCAGCGCGTACGCGGACGCGGCGAAGATGCCGATGGCGCGGCCGAGCGGCATCGTTGCCGACAGGAACCCGATCACGGTCGGAAACAGCGCGCCCAAACCGCGGCCGAAGTTGTAGCTGAAGCCCTGGCCGGAGCCGCGGATGCGCGTCGGGAACAGCTCGGTGAAGAAGGCTCCCATTCCGCTGAAGATCCCGCTGGCGAAGAAGCCCAGGGGAAACCCGAGCAGCAGCATGGCGCGATCGCTGATGGGCGCCAGGGTATAGACGAGCACCGTGACCATCGAACAGAGCGAGAACAGGTAGAAGTTCTTTTTGCGCCCCAGCTCGTCCGAGAGCCAGGCGCTGACCAGGTATCCGCAGAACGAGCCCGCGATCACGACGCCGAGGTACCCGCCAGTGTTGAGCACCGACAGCCCGCGCACGGTCTTCAGATATGTTGGGAGCCAGGTCGTGATGGCGTAGTACCCGCCCTGCGCGCCGGTGGCGAGCAGCGCGGCGAGCGCGGTGGTGAGCGCGATGTCCGGCGCGAAGATCTCCCAGAAGCGGCCGCGGTCACCGCTTTGCTGCGCCGCGCGGAACACTGCCGGTTCTTCCACGTTGCGGCGGATGTAGAGCACCAGCAAGGAGGGCAGAAGGCCGGCGAGGAAGAGGACGCGCCAGGCCGTCTGCTCGTCGAGGAGGCTGAAGGTCACCGTGAACAGGATGGCGGCGGCGCCCCATCCCAGCGCCCACCCGCTTTGCACCGCGCCCACCGCCTTTCCCCGGTGCCGGGCGGAGATCACCTCGCCCATCAGCACCGCGCCCGCAGCCCACTCGCCGCCAAAGCCGAGACCCATCAGCCCCCGCGCGGCCAGCAGCTGGCCGTAGCTCTGGGCCAGGCCGCAGAGACCGGTGAACAACGCGAACCAGAGGATGGTGATCTGCAGCGTCCGCACGCGTCCGATGCGATCGGCGATCACCCCCGCCAGCCATCCGCCCACCGCCGAGGCGAGCAGCGTGGTGGTCTGGAGCGTGCCGGCCTGGGCCTTGGTAAGGTGCCAGCCGGCGATCAGCGTCGGAATGACGAAGCTGTAGAGCTGGAAGTCCATCCCGTCGAGCGCCCAGCCCCCGAAGCAGGCGCGGAAGGTGGCCTGCTCGCCTTTGGACATCTCGCGCCAGAAGGACACGCTCACCGCCTAAACGTGTTTCATAACCCAACTTCGCAATGATCGCGCTCAAGCATAGCCCCTAAGCCACCTCCGGTGGCCGGGGCTAGCCCACCCGGGATTGCAAAAGCAACCCGGGTGGGCGTGGACTACTCCTTTGACTCAGTAGTGCACCGTCACCATCGCGGTGCCGGGCGGCAGAGGCAGCCCGGCTCCGGCCACCAGCTGCGGGGGCGCGGAGTCGACCTGCACGGTGACGGCATTCGAACCTTTGAGCTCGAGGCGCAACGATCCGGGAACCGCGGATGCGGTCTGGACTCGCGCGGACCGCACCACCACCGCTTTGACCTGGAACGAGCGCAGACGTTGCGCTGCCCCCACCGGGAGCGACAGCAGCGCGATGGTGAGCGCAACCCTCCGACACATCCTGTGCAAAGTGCGGTCCGCTCCTTCGACGCCGCTCGAACGCCTGCACGCCGAAACATCAAGTGAGCGCCATGTCTCGAATGTCTGGAATACCCCCAACGTCGCCAAGTCAAACTTGTGAACACTCAACCTTGGCGGTCGCTCTCCCGCCGCCCTACCTTGCTTCGATGCGCACCTTCCTTCCGCTCCTCGCCGTTGCCCTCATCGCCTGCGTTCGCAATCCAGCGACCGGAAAGATGCAACTCAATCTGGTCTCCGAGTCGCAAGAGATCGAGCTGGGGAAGCAAGCGAAGGTGGAAGCCGAGCAGGCGTACGGCGTCTACAAGGAAAAGCAGGAGCTCAATTCGTACGTCGAAAGCGTGGGCAAGAACCTGGCCGCGCACAGCGACCGCCCGAACCTGCCCTATTCGTACGAGATCATCGATGACTCGAGCGTCAACGCCTTCGCGCTGCCCGGCGGCCCCATCTTCATCACCCGCGGCATCCTCGGTCACCTGAACAGCGAGGCCCAGATGGCGGCCGTGCTCGGGCACGAGACCGGCCACGTGACGGCGCGGCACTCGGCAAATCAGATGAGCAAGGCGCAGGTCGCGCAGCTCGGGCTCGGGCTCGGCTCGGTCCTCTCGCCCGTGGTGGCCTCGGCCGCGCAGGCCGCCAGCGTCGGCCTGCAAGTCCTCTTCCTCAAGTACTCGCGCGATGACGAGACGCAGGCCGATGCGCTGGGATTCCGGTACATGACGAAGGTCGGCTACGACCCGTCCCAGATGATCCCGCTCTTCGAGATGCTCGATCGCGTCTCCAAGCAGGGTGGCGGCGGCAAGACACCGGAGTGGCTGCAGACGCACCCCGATCCCGGCAACCGCCTGGCGGAGACGGAGAAGCGCCTGAAGACCGAGGTGAAGGGCCCCACGCAGGGGATGAAGGTCGATCGCGAGAAGTACCTCAAGATGATCGACGGAATCCCGTTCGGCGAGGATCCGCGCCAGGGCTTCTTCAAAGGCGACACCTTCTATCACCCGGAGCTGAAGTTCCAGTGGAAGGTCCCTTCCGGTTGGCAGCACCAGAACACGGCCCAGGCGGTGGCGGCGGCGAGCCCCAAGCAGGACGCGATCATCCAGCTCCAGTCCGCCGGAAAGCTGTCTCCCGAAGAAGCGGCGCAGAAGGTCTTCTCGCAGCAGGGGATCCAGGCCGGGCAGCCCGCGACCGTGCGGGGCGCGAAGGTGGCGCGGACGTTCGTCGCGCAGACGCAGCAGGGCAACGTCGAGGGCGTGATGGCCTTCGTTCCCTTCCAGGGAAGCACCTACATGCTGATCGGGTACACCAAGCAAGGTGGTCTCTCGGAATACGGGAACACCTTCCTGGACTCGATGGGGACCTTCAGCGAGCTGTCCGACCCGAGCGTGCTGGGGGTCAAGCCGGCGCGCCTCAAGATCGTGAAGATCGATCAGCCGATGACGGTGAGCGAGTTCAATTCGCGCTACCCGTCGTCGATCAAGCCGGAGCAGGTCGCGCTGATCAACGGCGTGGAGCCCGACGGGAAGATTCAGCCGGGGTACGCCAAGCAGGTGGTCGGGGGGACCGGCGAGACGAAGTAACCTGCTCAGCTCAAGCTGAGCTGCTCGAGCGGGACCGGGCGCGCGAAGAAGTATCCCTGCGCCCGCTCGCAACCGAGCCTGCGCAGCACATCCACCTGCTCCTGCGTCTCCACCCCTTCGGCGACCACGTCGATGCCGAGCGCCTTTCCCAGCACGAGGATGCTCTGCACGATCTTGATCTTGCGTTCGTCGTCGCCCATGGCGCCGACGAAGGAGCGATCGATCTTGAGCGAGTCGATGGGCAGCTCGTGCAAATAGCTGAGCGAGGAGTAGCCGGTGCCGAAATCGTCGATGCAGAGCCGCACTCCGGTGCCGCGGAGCTGTGTCAGGGCCGCGATCGCCGCCGCCCCGTTGCCGATCAGCATGCTCTCGGTCAGCTCCAGCCGCAGGCGCGAAGGGTCGATGCGGCAACGGGCCAGCATCTCCTTCAGCTCGCTGCAGAACTCCGGCTGCAGGAGCTGCCGCCCCGACAAGTTGACCGAGAGCGTGATCTGCTCCGGCAGCGTCGAGAGCGCCCTGCAGGCCTCGTCCAGCACCCAGTGGCCGAGCGGCACCACCAGGCCGGTTTCTTCCGCGAGCGGGATGAATTCGCTAGGCGGCACCAGCCCGCGCTCCCGGTGTTCCCAGCGCACCAGGGCCTCCACGCCGAGGATCTTGCTGCTGGAGAGCTCGACGATGGGCTGGTAGTGCACGCGCAGCTCGCCCCGCTCCAGGGCGCGCCGCAGCTCGTTCTCGATCCGCAGCGCCGCCATCGCGCGCTCGTGCATCGAGGAGTCGAAGACCGCGTGCCGGCAGCCGCGCACCTTGGCCCGGTACATCGCGGTGTCCGCGTCTCGCAGAAGGTGTTCGACCCGCTCGGTAGCGGGACCGCCGAGCGCGATGCCGATGGAGGCGCCGGCGAAGACCTCGTGCCCTTCGATCATGTAGGGGGGGATCAGCGAGCGGTGGACGCGCTCCGCGACAGCGATGGCCTCCTCGTCGGTCGCGACCCCTTCCACGAGCAGCGTGAACTCGTCCCCGCCCAGGCGCGCCACCGTGTCGCCGGCGCGCCGGCAGCTCTCCAATCGCCGTGCGATCTGCACCAGGAGCTCGTCGCCTGCGCGGTGGCCGAGGCTGTCGTTGACCAGCTTGAACCGGTCCAGATCGAGGAAGAAGACCGCGAAGCGGGCCGCCTCGCGTCCCTTGGCACGCGCGAAGGCGATCTCCAGGCGGTCCTTGAACAGCGCGCGGTTGGGCAGGCCGGTGAGCGGGTCGTAGAAGGCCGCCTGCAGCAGCCGCGCCTGCGCCTTGCGGCGGGCCGTCACGTCGGTGGCAGCGACCAGCAGCGCGCGGCGGCTCTCGAAGACCACCTCGTGGACGGAGAGCTCCAGGTCGTGCGCTTCTCCGGAGGCGGTGCGGTGGCGTTCCACGGCCGGCGATCCCGCGCGCTGCTCGGCGGCGGCGCCGGGATCGAGCCGCAGGTCCGCCGAACGGAGGGTGAGGAACTTCTCGCGCTCCCAGCCGTAGTGGCGCACTGCGGCCTCGTTCACGGCGAGGAAGGCGCCGGTCTCCGCATCCTCCACCCACATCGGCTGCGGGTTGTTCTCGAAGAGGATCCGGTAGCGCTCCTCGGAAGCGCGCAGGGCATCGAGCACGCGCACCCGCTGCGTCACCTCGCGGGTCAGGAGCAGCGTGCCCTGCTCGCCGTGGTACAGCACCGGGCTCGCGCTCACCTCCAGAACGACCTCCACGTTTCCGCGCCGCAGCACCGTTTCGAAGCGGCGCCCCCGCGCGATCGCCGCGCGCGCCACTCCCGCGTCGGACCAGAGCCCGTGGACCGACGTTCCCAGCATCCGCTCGCGAGGTAAGGCAAATACCTCGCTCGCGCGCGGATTGGCGTCCTGGACGATGCCCGTGCGCGGATCGACCACGATCAGGGCTTCCGAGACGCTCTCGAACAGGTCGCGATACCCGCGCTCCACCTTGCGCAGCATCTCCTCCGCGGGCTTCTGCTCGATCACGCGCCCGAGCTCCGCGCAGGCGCGGGAGATGCCTGAGAGCAGCGCGTCGTCCGGCGGTTCCAGCGCGTTCGAAAAGAACTCCACCGCGGCCACCGTCCGCTCACGCGCCACCGCGGGAAAGGCGAACACCGACCCCGCTCCATCCTCGGCGTCGGGACGCCACTGCGGAGCGCCGTCGCGCAGCACCTTGCCGGCGAGACGTCCGCCGCGCCCGCCTCTCCTGCGCTCCGCGACGCGGCGGAGATCGGGCAGGCGCTCAGGGGTCTCCAGGTGCCAGACGCTGCGAGCGGTGAGGTTTTCTCCTTCGTGCGCGAATTCCACTCGGGCCGCTTGCCACCCAGCCGCGGCGCAGATGCGCTGCAGCGCCGCGCGAAGGGCGTCTTCCCTGCTGCCGGCACGCTGCGCCGCTTCCCGGACTGAACGAAGGAGCTGTGGTTCACGAGGAGTCAAAGGAGGCTGCACCGGCGGAAGTTACGCACCGGTGCAGGGTGGGCGGAAAGGGACTTCGTGTGGGGCAGGCTGCTACCCCCTCTGCTCAGGCTGGCCGCTCGAGGTCTTCATTCCGATTCGCACGGGGGTAGCGCCTGCCTCTGCGGAGTACAGAGGGGCGAGCCGCTCTTCCGCACCGGCCGTACGTTCTCGGACATGGCGAGAGGAATCGGAGAGGATCCGAGGCGCAGCCCGGCTTGGCACATCCAGCAGGTCGAGTACCCGACGTCGCGCGACGAGCTGGTGGCGACGGCGGAGGACAACGAGGCGCCCGTGGAAGCGATCAACTTCCTCAAGGCGTTGCCGAAGGATCGGTACGAGTCGGCCGAAGAAGTCCTGCGCGACTTCGCCGAAGCGGAGCGCCGCTTCGCGTTGGGAAACGCCTCCGACGATCGCGGGCGCAGGGACAATCTCGGAAAGGTCTCCGCGGAGGACCAGGGCAAGCGCCCCTGACCTACTCGGGCAATTCGTGCTCGAGCAACCCTTCCGGCTGCGACCGCTCCGTCCCGAACGGCGCCCCGGCCGGGGTAGCGGGCCGGAACCGGGTGGCCACGTCGGAGACCGTGAAGAACAGCAGCAGGGCCACGAAGACGAGCGAGGTCACGAACACCAGCCGGGTGGTGCCGGACGAGTCCTTCAGGTGCATGAAGATCAGCGCCACCAGCGCGCTCTTGGTGCAGGCGATGGTCAGCGCGATCGCCAGCGCCCAGGTGCCGAGGTGTTGCTTGCCGGTCATGTAGGTCAGCGCGGTGAAGAAGAGCAGCGCGATCCAGACCGCGAAGTAGGGCACCGCCGAGTGGGCGTGCTGGTCGTCCCGGTCGTCGGGATGAAGCGCCTGGGTGGGACGACCGCTCGGTCCGCTCTCGCTCACGTGCGACTCCTCAGATCAGGTACAGCAGCGGGTAGAGGAAGATCCAGATCAGGTCCACCAGGTGCCAGTACAGGCCGCCCAATTCGAGGCCCGTGTAGTACTGCGACGAGTAGCGGCCCTGCAGCGTCCGCCGGAGGATCCAGGAGAGGACGCTCATGCCCGCGATCACATGGAGCCCGTGTAGCCCGGTCATCAGGAAGTAGACCGAGAAGAACATCGCCGCGCCCGGGATCTTCACGGCCTCGTAGGCGTAGTACTTGCCGGGAAGCGACCTCTCGTGGAAGTGCTCGGCGTACTCGACAGCCTTGATGCCGAGGAACGAAAGCGCGAAGAGCAACGTGATCACCAGGCAGATCGCGGCCGCGCGGGGCTGGTCGGTGCGCGCGTAGTGGATGGCCAGCGCGACCGTCAGGCTGGAGGTGATGAGCACCAGTGTGTTCACCGTCCCGAGCGTCAGCTCCAGGTGACGGCTGCATTCCGCGAAGGCTTCCGGGAACTGGAACCGGTAGACGGTGTAGCCGGTGAACAGGCCGGCGAAGAGCAGGACCTCCGTGGCCAGGAACAGCCACATCCCCAGCCGCATCGCCTCGTTCTGCCGCGCAAGCGACGAGAAGTGATGGCCCAGGATCCCGGGCGGCAGGCCGGCGTTAGAGTGCATCCACTCTCCTATGAGCCACGGATGACTCCGGAAGGCTCGTGCGTGCGGTAGTCGTGGGGCATCTGGGTGATGGTGGGGATCTCGTCGAAGTTGTGCGTCGGCGGCGGCGACGCCGTCAGCCACTCGAAGCCCTTGCTGCGCCAGGGGTTCGACTCCGACCGGCCGCCCCACTTCAGGGCGATGACCAGGTAGATGAAGATGATCAAAAACCCGAACCCCAGGAGCGTCGCGCCGGCGGTGGAGGCG
Source organism: Myxococcales bacterium (assembly GCA_036513415.1). Lineage (GTDB taxonomy): Bacteria > Myxococcota > Myxococcia > Myxococcales > 40CM-4-68-19 > 40CM-4-68-19. The sequence goes on from DATBZA010000153.1 coordinate 11,562, forward strand.
ACGTGCAGCGCCTGGAAGTGCTCCGGATACTGGTAGTAGCGGCGCGGCATGCCGAAGTTGCCGAGCAGGAACTGCGGGATGAAGGTGGCGTTGAATCCGAGGATGATCAGCGACGCGGCCACCAGGCCCCATCCCTCGGGGTACATCTTTCCGAACATCTTCGGGAACCAGTAGTGGAGCGCGGCGAGGAACCCCATCACCGAGGCGCCCACCATGATGAAGTGGAAGTGCGCCACCACGAAATAGGTGTCGTGCCAATGGATGTCCAGCGAGGTGGTGGCGAGCGCGACGCCGGTCATCCCGCCGAAGACGAGGAAGTAGAGGAACCCGCAGATGTACGCGAACGGCGTCTTGAAGGAGATGGCGCCTCGGTACATCGTGCCCACCCAGTTGAAGACCTTGATGGCGGTGAAGACGCCTACGAACATGGAGAGGATGCCGAACGCGCCCGCGTTGAAGGTGCTCTGGCCGGCGACGAACATGTGGTGGCCCCAGGTGAAGAACCCCACGAAAGCAATCCCCAGGGAGCTCATGGCGATGGCCTTGTAGCCGAACGGGTTCTTGCGCGAGAAGGCGCAAACCGTCTCGGAGATCACGCCCATGGCAGGCAGGATCATGATGTAGACCGCCGGGTGCGAGTAGAACCAGAACATGTGCTGGAAGAGCACCGGGTCGCCGCCGCGCGCCGGATCGAAGAGGCCGAAGCCGCCGACGCGTTCCACTGCCACGACCAGGACCGTGATGCCCAGCACCGGCGTCGCCAGCACCTGGATGACCGACGTCCCGTAGATGCCCCAGACGAAGAGGGGCAGCCTCATCCAGTTGAGCCCTGGGGCGCGCAGCGTGTGCACGGTGACGATGAAGTTGAGCCCCGTCAGGATCGAGGAGAAGCCGAGGATGAAGACCGCGATCAGCACCGGAAAGACCTCCGTTGCCGTGGTGCTGGAATAGGGGGTGTAGAAGGTCCACCCGGTGTCGGTGCCGCCGTGGACCATGGCCCAGATCGCCAGGACCGCGCCGGCCAGGTACAGGTAGAAGGAGGCGAGATTGAGCCGTGGGAAGGCGACGTCGCGCGTGCCCAGCATCAGCGGCAGCACGAAGTTGCCGAAGGCCGAGGGAATGGATGGGATGAGAAAGAGGAAGATCATCACGATGCCATGCAGCGTGAACAGGCGGTTGTACCCGATGGCCTCGACGAAGAAGGGGCCCGGCTCCAGCAGCTTGAAGCGGAGGAGCAGCGCGAAGATGCCTCCGATCAAGAAGAAGAAAATCACCGAGACGAGAAACATCACCCCCACTCGCTTGTGGTCGCGCGTATTCAGCCACGACATCACCGTCGTGCCGTCGTGGAGATAGGTCGGCGCGGCGGTCGCGCCGGCCAGGGCGTGGCTATCGGCCTCGGATAGGCGCATAAGAAGGTCCTTGCGACGGTCCGGTGCGGACCGCGTCGGTCTGCAGCGACTTGATGTATTCGACCAGGGCGGCGACCTCGGGCCCCGCCAGCTTGCCCTGGAAGCTGGGCATCACCGGCTGGAACCCGGCGACCACCTTGGCGGCGGGATCCATCATCGACTCGGTCAGGTAAGCCTCGTCGACGTCGACCACGCTACCGTCGCTGAGCTTCTCGCGGCGATGGTAGAGATCGAGCCAGGTGGGGCCGATGTGCCGGGTTCCGTCGGTCGTGTGGCACTTCAGGCAGCCCTGGTCGGCGGCAATGCGGCGGCCCTGGTCGACCAGGTTGCCGAGTGGCGGCGCAAAGTCGAGAGCGGTGGGCTGACCGTCCTGCTTTTCCGCCAGGCCGCGCTTCTGGAATGCCAGCCAGTCCTCGTAGTCCTGGGGCCGGAGCACGATCACCTCGCCGCGCATGATGGAGTGGCCGGCGCCGCAGTATTCCGCGCAGAGGATCTGGTAACGCCCGGGAGTGGTGGCGTTGAACCAGAGCTGCGTGTACCGGCCCGGAAGGACGTCCGCCTTCACCCGGAACTCCGGAACGAAGAAGGAGTGGATCACGTCGCGCGAGGTCATCAGCAGGCGCACGTTCTGGCCGGCGGGCACCCGCAGCACGTTGATCGCGTTGGGCCCGTCGGGATAAGCGAACTTCCACATCCACTTCTTGCCCATCACGTACACGTCCATCGAGTCGATGGGCGGCGTGGTCTGGCGCACGAACTCGCGGTAACCGAGGAAGAACCAGGCCAGGAAGAAGATCAGCGGGACGGTGACGAACAGCGCCTCCAACCACGTCTTTGGCTCGATGTGCGGGGTGGTCTGGGTCTCCGACCGCCGGCGGTAGCGGACGAAGAAGAAGACGGCAGTGAGGCCCACCGCGGTGGACATCACGAAGGTGGTGAGGATGACGAAGTAGTGCAGCTGGTCGAAGTCGCGCGCGAACGTCGACGCCTGTTCGGGCAAGAAGAGCAGCCGGCGGAGGACCTCGTTCATGCCGCCTTCCCCTTCTTCTTGATCTCGCGCCACCAGAGCGCGCCCAGGAGCGCCACCAGCCCTGTGGCGAAGAACCCGGCGCCGTAGCGCAGCACACCCATCACGTAGACGTGGTACTTGCGCGAGGCGGGATCGTATTTGAAGCAGCGCAGGATCACGCGGTCGAGGGTGGTGCCCACCTTGCCCTGCGACGCCTCCACGACCGCGAGACGCAAGTCGCGCGCGGGGAAATCCACCCCGTACAGGTAGCGGGAAATCCGCCCGTCGGGGCTGAGCACCATGCTCACCGCCGGGTGCTCGTACTGCCCGGTCTCCTTGTCCAGGCGGTAGCGGAACCCGAGGGATTCCGCGAGCGTCCGGATCGAGGTGTCCCCGCCGACCAGGTAGGGCCAGTGCGCCGGATGCGCCTTGCCGGCGTTCCAGAGCGTCTGCAGATACCCGCCCTGCCGCAGCCGTGCCTCGGGAACGGTGTCCTTCGGCGAGAAGCTGACGGTGAGCCCGTAGTAGTCCTCCCCGAGGCGCAAGCCGCTCTCGTTCAGAGCCTTGATTACGCCCTTCTGCACCAGGCTGCAGAGCATCGGGCAGTCGAAGTAGATCAGCGTGAGGACCACCGGTTTGTCGCGCGCGACCAGGTCGCGCAGCTGCACCCGGTGGGACTCGCTGTCCATGAACGGCGCGCTGGCGACCCGCTCACCCAGGCGCTCCACCACGTCCACGGGCGCGTCCTGCGCCGTCGCCACCTGTGCCAGCAGTACCAGCGCGGGGATCACTTCTTCTGCTCCTTCTGCTGCTCCACGACCAGCTCCATCGCGCGATCGATGGGCATGTGGATGAGGCCCTGCCCGCGGTCCACCCAACCCCAGCTGGAAAGCCTCTCCAGGCTTTCCATCCGGTACACCTGCGCGCTCCGGTTCATGTCGAAGGGCACCTGATCGACGATGCCGATCTCGGGCTGGCCCGACGTAATGATCGCGGGCACCGGGTCCGGGCCCAGCGGCTGCAGCGCCTTTTCTTGGAGATTCATGTACCGGTAGGCGACGAACGTGGCGATGGCGAAGACGAGCAGCGAAGCGATCCCGACGCCGATGACCGCAAACCAGCGGATCCCTTCCTCCGCCTGCGCGGGTGGCGGTGGGAGGTGCTCCAGGGATTGGGACGATTCGTGGCTCATGGCTGCACGTATCTCAGCGAGTCTTCGAGGAAGGGGTCGCCCACTGGAATGGGCCGCGCGGCGTGGAAGAGCACAAGCGCGCAAGCGACCGAGATCCCCCCGATGCCGACGAAGGCGGTGAAATGGGTCCAGTGGAGCCCCAGGCGTGAAGCCTCCGCCGCCGGCATCACCACCCAGTAGACGTCGACGTAGTGGATGACCAGCATCCACGCGGCCACCGCGGCCAGGGCCGGTGCGCTCCGCTTCACGTCGCGCGAGAGCAGCACGAAGAACGGCAGCACGAAGTGCCCCAGCAGGATCAAGATGCCCACCGGCCGCCACACGCCGCGGCTGCGCACCACGATCCATTGCACCTCCTCGGGGAGGTTCCCGGCCCAGATGAGCATGTACTGGGAGAAGGCCATGTAGGCCCAGAAGGCGGTGAAGGCGAAGAGCAGCTTGCCGACGTTGTGCTGCTGGTCCTCGGAGATCACCGCGGCGAGCGGCGATCCGCTCGAGCGGACCCCGGTGACGATCAGGGCCAGCGCGGCGAGCGAGGCCACGAAGGCGCCCGCGTAGACGTACAGGCCGAAGATGGTCGAGTACCAGGTGGGCTGCAGCGACATCAGCCAGTCGAACGAGGCGAACGTGAAGGTGAGGATGAACAGCACCATCCCCGCCGGCGACGCTCGCCGCATCCGCACAGTCAGGGACAGGTCGCCCGTCTCGTCCTGGCGCAGGGACCAGGCGCGCAAGAGCCAGGCAAAGATCGTCCAGCAGGCGAAGTAGATCACCGCGCGCACCGCGAAGAACCCGAGGTTCAGGTATGGGCGCTTGTGCTCGAGCAGCTCGTGCATCTCCTTGGAGACCGGCTCGTGCGGCGCGACCCAGAACCAGACGTGCTTTGCGCCGAGCAGGAGCGGGATGAAGAGCACCAGGAAGAGCGGGATCACCGCCCCGGCGGTCTCGTTGAAGCGCCGCAGGCTGACGTGCCACTTCGCCCCGGTGGTGTGGTGCGCGAGCACCAGCGTGACCGCGCCGATGGCCAGACCGAGCCAGTAGACGTAGGCGACCAGGTACGCGAGCAGCGCGGGCCTGGGGGAAACCAACATCCCGACTAACGTCAGCAGAAGGCCTGCTGCACCCGATACTGTAGTCCCCAACAGCAGCCTGCGGCTGATCGGATAGCGCGCCGGCAGGTCCACGCCGGGAAGTGGCCGTGCCTCGCTCATTGCCCTGCCTCCGCGCGCAGCTTCTGCTGGATGTCCGGCGGCGCATCCGCCAGCGTCGCCTTCTGGCTGCGCAGGAGCGCTTGCAGATAGGCGACCACCGCCCACCGCTCGTGCGGCGTCAGCTGCGCGGCGTAGGAGGGCATCAGGCCGTATCCCTCCGTCGCTATCTGGAAGACGTGTCCAGGCCCGGTATTCTTCAGCTGGTGCAGGTTCGGCGGCGGCCGCAGCGACATCTGCGTCGCCACCAGCGAATAGCCGTCGCCGAGCAGTCCGTGGCAGACGCCGCAGTGGATCTCGAACAGGGTCCGGCCGCGCAGCATCGCTTCCCACGTGATCGCGACGGGGATTTTGCTGACGATCTGCCCGTTGCGATCACGCCCGGTGGTGATCTCCGGCAGCATCGTCGGCCGTTCGCGCGGCACGGTGCCCTCGGGCGGGTTGCGCATCGCGCGCCCGTCCTCGTAGAGCGGATTGGCGGCGAAGGCGCGGAACTTGGGCTGGCGCTCCATCGGATCGACGATGGTCGTGTCTCCGCAGCCGGCGCAGAGCAGGGCGAGGAGCAGGACCCTTCTCATACGCTCTCCGCCACGCTATGGACCTTGTGCGCGCCCACTTCGCGAAACTTCCTCTCCAACTCCTCCAGGGCAGCCTCGTCCTCGGTCTCGGCGCTGACCCAGCACTTGTCGAGCGAGGCCGTGCGGAACCGCTCCGACTCGAAGACCGGATGGTAGGTGCGCGGGAGCTGGAAGAAGCCGAAGATCGAGCCGAAGAAGATCGAGAGCACCGCGAGCAGCACTCCGCTCTCGAAGGTGATGGGAATGTTGGTCCAGAAGCCGTGCTGGGGCCGGTTGCCCACGGTGATGGGGTACGCAACGGAGTTCAGGTACCACTGCATGGCGTATCCGCCGAGCGCGCCCAGCACGCCGCCGGTGAGGGCCACCAGCGGGACCTTGCTGCGGGGGAGGAGCAGCGCATCCTCGATGCCGGGCAGGGGATGCGGCGAGTACGCATCGAGCCCGCCCACGCCGCTCTCGCGCAGCCGCCGCACGGCGTCCACGCAGGCATAGGGTTCCTCGAACTCTCCGAGCACGAAGCGCTTCATGGATGCGCTCCCTCGGTCCCGGGATGCCCGCGGTGCCCGTGCAGCTCGTGGTTCAGCTCCTTCACCTCGCTCACCGCGACGGCGGGGAGGAACTTGAGGAAGAGCAGGAACAGGGTGCCGAAGAAGCAGATGGTCCCGAAGAGCAGCGAGAAGTCCACCCAGGTGGGGTAGTACATGGCCCAGTTGGAAGGGATGAAGTCCCGGTGCAGCGAGGTGACGATGATGTTGAAGCGCTCGAACCACATCCCCACGTTGATCAGCACCGCTCCGATCCAGAGTGTCCAGACGTTCCGGCGCGCCCACCTGAACCAGTACATCTGCGGGACGACCACGTTGCAGAACATCTGGGTGAAGTAAGCCCAGGCGTAGGGACCGCGCGGGCGGGTGACGAAGAAGACGTACTGCTCGTACGGATTGCCGCTGTACCAGGCGGCGAAGTGCTCCATCAGGTAGCCGTAGGTCACGATCAGCCCGGTGCAAAGCATCACCTTCGCCATCGCCTCCAGATGCCGGGCGGTGATCACGTGCTTGAGGCCCATGTAGCGCCGGGCGGGGATCATGAGCGTGAGCACCATGGCGAAGCCGGAGAAGACGGCGCCGGCCACGAAATAGGGCGGGAAGATGGTGGTGTGCCATCCCGGCAGGATGGAGAGCGCGAAGTCCCAGGACACGATGGTGTGGACGGAGAGGACCAGCGGCGTGGCCAGGCCGGCCAGCAACAGGTACGCGATCTTGTAGTGATGCCAGTGCCGCGCGCTGCCCCGCCAGCCCAGCGCGAAGATGCCGTAGGCTATGCGCGCGCGCCGGCTGGTCGAGCTGTCGCGCAGCGACGCGAGATCAGGGATCAGCCCGATGTACCAGAAGAGCAGCGAGGTGGTGAAGTACGTCGAGACCGCGAAGACGTCCCACATCAGGGGACTCTTGAACTGGGGCCAGATCGAGTTCGTGCTCGGGTACGGGATCATCCAGTACGCGAACCAGGGCCGGCCGGTGTGCAGGATGGGATAGATGCCCGCCTGCATCACCGCGAACAGCGTCATGGCCTCCGCGAAGCGGTTGATGCTGGTGCGCCACTTCTGCTGGAAGAGGAGGAGGATGGCGCTGATCAGCGTCCCCGCGTGACCGATGCCGATCCACCAGACGAAGTTGATGATCCCGAAGGCCCACCCCACCGGGATGTTGTTGCCCCACATCCCGATGCCCCGGGCGATGGTGATCGTGATCGCCGTGAAGAGCACGCCCGTGCCGGCCATTCCCAGCAGCAGCAGCACGAGCCAGCCGCGGGGAGGCCGGCGCCAGACGAAGTCGTTCAGCGTCTTGTTGAGCGTGCCGTCGTCGTGCCTGCCCTCGATGAGCGGAGGCGGCTCCAGCTGCGCGCGCAGGTCGCTTGCCGTTTCCGCCATCAAGCCAGCTCCGGGTTCGGGTTCGTGACGCGGGCGAGGTAGGCCGTGCGCGGCCGCGTTCCCAGCTCGTGGAGCAGGTCGTAGCGGCGCTCCTCCTCATGCAGCTTGCGGACCCGGGATTTCGAATCGTTGAGATCGCCGAAGACGATGGCCTCGGTCGGGCACGCCTGCTGGCAGGCGGTGAGGATCTCGCCGTCCCGGATGGTCCGCCCCTCGACCCGGGTCCGGATTCGCGCGCGCTCGATCCGTTGCACGCAGTAGGTGCACTTCTCCATCACCCCGCGGGCGCGGACGGTGACGTCCGGATTGAACACCATCTTCTCCACGTTGGTGTAGCTCGATGTGTAGGAGAAGAAGTTGAAGCGGCGGACCTTGTACGGGCAGTTGTTGGAGCAGTACCGCGTGCCGATGCAGCGGTTGTAGACCATCTCGTTCAGGCCCTCGTCGCTGTGCACCGTCGCGTTCACGGGGCAGACGTACTCGCAGGGCGCGAACTCGCAGTGCACGCACATCAGCGGCTGGAGCACGACGCCGGGATTCGAGGTCTCGTCGCCCACGAAGTAGCGGTCGACGCGCAGCCAGTGCATCTCCCGGCTGAGGATCACCTGCTCCTTGCCGACCACCGGGATGTTGTTCTCGGAGATGCAGGCGATCATGCAGGAGCTGCAGCCGGTGCACCGCGAGAGATCGATGGCCATGCCCCAGCGGTGGCCGGGATATTCCTGCGGCTTGTAGGCGGTGAGCGTGGGGCCGCGGTGCTCGGCAAGCTGCTCGCTGGTCTCCTTCAGCTTGGCCGCGGTGGTCCAGGCCGCGATCAGCCGGCCTTCCATCGAGTGGTGCTCCTGCGTCTGCGCGACCTTGATCTTGCGTCCGGTGCGCGCGACGGTGAGGCCGGGGGCGAACCAGGGAGCGTCGCCGTGCCTCAGGTCGCTGGTGTCGAAACCCAGACCCCGGCAGAGCGCCTCTCCCTCCCCGCGCCGGCCGTAGCCAATGGAGACCGTGATGCAGTCTTCGGCGTGGCCCGGCTCGATCACGACGGGCGCGTGCGCGGGCGGGCCCCGCAGGCCCAGATCCACCTGGTCTCCCTGGGACACGCCAAGCCTCTGCGCCGTCTTCGGGGACATCAGGGCCGCGTTCTCCCAGGTCAGCTTGGTGACGGGGTCGGGCAGCTCTTGCAGCCAGGCGACGTTCCCGAACCGTCCGTCCCAGACCCGGTAATCGGGCACGATGTTGATCTGCAAGCCAGCGGGAGCGGCATCGGAAGGAGTGACCTGCATCGCTGCGGCGAGGATCTGGTCGTGGCGCACCGCCGGGCTCTCGGGCTTGGTGGCCGTGCCCTCGATGAACCCGGCGCCGAGCCACTTCTCCCACCGCAACTCGAAGTCGTCCGGCTGACGCGATCGCCAGAGCTCCCGCAGCTGCGTATAGGCGCTCCGGTCGCCCTCGCCCAGGAACGCGGCGAGCACCTCCACCTCCGTGGTGCCACCATACAGGGGAGAGATGAGCGGCTGCATGAACGTGACCGTCCCGTCGTGGGCGCGCGCATCGCCCCAGCTCTCGAGCGGGTGCAAGGACGGGACCACCCACTCGGCGCGGTCCGCGGTCTCGTCCATGTACAGGGAGCGGTAGACCGAGTGCGGCACCAGCGACAGGGCCTTTCCGAAGTTGAGATCGGACGGCGCGCCGTACACCGGGTTCCACGCCGTGATCACCAGCGTGTCCACCTTCCCGCCACGAACCTCCTCGGCCAGCTGTTGCAGCGCCCGTGGGCCGGCGTCCATGTCGTGCAGCACGGGGCGCGCCAGAGCGACACAGGCGCTTCCCAGCGCGGTGTTGATGGCATGCGCCGCAGCGTGCAAGGCAGGCGGCTGCCGCGGCCCGACGGAGACCAGCGCGCCGCGGCCCGCTTTGACCAGGTCCTTGGCCAGCGCATCCGCGAACTTCGCGCTCTCCGGCGGCAGCGTGAACCGCTGGGCCAGCGCGCCGTACCGCGCGAGCGCGGGGACCTGCGCGGCCAGCCGCCCGAGCAGCGCGAGCCCGAAGCGCTGGATCTCGCTCGGCTTCACCCGGAGCCGGTGGTCCGCGTTCATCCCGGTGACGGTGAGGTTCGACTCGACCGCGTAGAGCCGGCCCAGCTCGCCCTTCCCGGGATCGCGCTTCGCGGCCCAGTCCGCCATGGCCGGCAGCGTTCCGGGAAGCGCGGCGAGCAGGTCCGAATCGAGCGAGAGCAGGACGCTGGCCCGGGACAGATCGAGGCGAGTCTCGTACGCGGCCCCGAACGCAAGCTGCGCGCCGTCATGGATCTGCTGCAGCGGGATTGCGCTCCACGCGGAGAACTTCGCGCGGGGATACGTATCGAGCAGCCGCTGGCGGAGCTGGCCGATCAGCGGCGACGAGCTGGGCTCCATCAGGAAGCGCAGCCCCTCGCCCTGCCTGCCGCGCAGCCCGCGGGCGTTGTAGACGGTCTCCTGCAGGAAGTCGCGCAAGGCCCGCGGCTGCGACTTGTGCTGCACCACCTTCAACCGCTGCGGATCGTACAGGCGCAACAGCTCGGCCTGTTCCAACGGACCCAGGGCGCCGCGGCTGGAGGGGTGTTCCGGATTGCCCTCGATCTTCGTCGGGCGGCCCTCGCTGGCGGTGACCAGGAGCCCGGTGGCCCGGCCGTCGATCACGCTCGCGGTCGCGTAGTGCAGCGGGTTTCCCGGCGTTACCTCGGGAGGCTGTTTCGTGTAGGGCAGGATCTTCTCGTCCGGCTGCTTGAGGCAGCCGCCCAGGGTCGCCAGGGCGGCGGAGGCGCCCAGGAGCTGCAGCACGCTGCGCCGCGAGGTCGCGTCGTCGGCCGGGGGCTCGGGCCCCAACTCGCGCGAGGCGGCTGGCGGGGCGGCGTGCTCGTCCAAGCTGCGCCACAGCCTCTGCTGCTGGCCGGCGATCGGGAGTGACTTTAGCGGTGGCATGTCGTGCAGCTCGTACGCGTGTCGACGTGGTACTGCTCTTTCAACTGCCGGCCGATCGCGAGCTGATCCCCCTTCGGCTTGTAGGTCATGCTGGTGACCTGGTCGCGCGGCCGCAGGAACCTCTCCGGATGGCGGTGGCATTCCAGGCACCACCCCATGCTCAACGGCTGGGCCTTCTCGACCTGCGGCATCTCATCGATGCGGCCGTGACAGGTGACGCAGCCGACGCCCTGCCTGACGTGGATGGAGTGGTTGAAGTAGACGAAGTGCGGCAGCTTGTTCACCTTGTTCCAGACGATGGGCCGGTCCGCGAAGTAGCTCTCGCGCACTGGCGCGAGCTTCGGGCTCTTGTTCCAGATCTGCTCGTGGCAGTTGAGGCAAACCGAGGTCGGAGGCACGCCGGCGAAAGGGGACTTCTCCACCAGGTAGTGGCAGTAGCGGCAGTCGATCCCCTCGTCGCCGACGTGGTGCCGGTGATCGAACTGCACCGGCTGATCGACCGGGTCCTCCTGTTGCGTGAAGAACGGACTGCGTACGTAGATCATCGGACCCGCGACCAGCCCGCCGCCGAGCACCACCGCGATCACGACCAGCGCGACGCGAAAGGCGGTGTTCGACGACGGCTTGAACAGTGCACTCATTCCGTTCCCACGTGGTGCCACGCTGCGGAGCCGCGCTACGTACCCGATGAGGGATCAGGCGGGGGGTTGCTGGATGTCGCAGCGACGGAACGTCGCATCCCTCTTTCGCCTGTGAGCGCGCGAAGGTGCCGGGGATGCTGCGCAAAGTCCGAGCGAGTTGGCAAGCCCCCCCTTGGTCCATGTCGACTGCCCTTCACCTGGCCAGGTTGGCGCGAGGGCCCGCGGTGCGGTTGATCCGGGCCGCACACAGGAGCAGGCTTTCGCGCTTCATGCTTCCTGGCCGCGCCACTGCCGAAGGCACCGCGCGCTTCCGTGATGCGAGCGCCGCGGCACCCGGACATTTCCGCGGTGGAGCAGGAGGCGTCTGGCTCTCCTCGCTCGGCATCGGGACCTACCTCGGCCGGGACGACGCGGCGACCGACGCGCTCTATGCCGCCTCGGTGCGTCGCGCGCTGCAACTCGGGCTGAACGTCGTCGACACCGCGATCAACTACCGCAACCAGCGCAGCGAGCGCGCCGTGGGCGCGGCCGTCCGGGAGAGCGGGCAAGGCCGCGACGGCATCGTACTGTGTACAAAGGGCGGCTACCTGGCTTTCGACGGCGCGCGACCGCGCGACGCGCGGGCGTACGTCGAGGAGACGTTCCTCAAGCCCGGCATCCTGACCGCGGACGAGATCGTCGCCGGGTGTCACTCCATGGGCCCGCGCTATCTCTCCGACCAGATCGACCGCAGCCGCCTGAACCTGGGAGTCGGGTGCATCGACGTCTACTACCTCCACAATCCGGAGACGCAGCTCGGCGAGGTGCCGCGCGCCGAGTTCCTCCGGCGCCTGCGCCTGGCCTTCGAGGCGCTCGAGCGCGCCTGTAACGAAGGCCGCATCGGCTGCTACGGCACGGCCACCTGGAACGGCTACCGGCTGGAGACCGATGACGAGGAGTATCTGTCGCTCGCGGAGGTGCTCGCGGCGGCCCGCGACGTCGCCGGCGAGCAGCACCGGTTCCGCGCCGTCCAGCTGCCGTTCAATCTGGAGATGGACGAGGCGGCCACCTTCCAGAACCAGGGTGGCTCGACTCTTCTGCAGGCGGCAAGCGCCGCGGGACTGATGGTCTTCGGCTCCGCCAGCATTCTGCAGGGGCGCCTCTCGCAACAGATTCCGCAGCCTCTGCCGGAAGGCCTCCGGGCCTTGCGGACCGACGCGCAGCGAGCACTGCAGTGCGCTCGCAGCACGCCAGGGATCGCTTGCGCGCTGGTAGGCATGAAGACGGCGGCGCACGTGGACGAGAACGCCGCGCTTGCCAAGCTCGCCCCTCTTCCCGCATAGGCCCGGCGCCGCAGGGTGGGTCAGCGCCTACACCTGAGAGCGATCAACCGGCAGTCCGGTCATGAGACGCGTGATAAGAGAACGCCATGCCCGCCCATCGCACCTCGGAAGAGTGGGTCGCGGAGTACGCGACCAGTCACACGCACCCGGTCAACCGGGCATGCCATACCGTCGGCATCCCGATGATCGCCCTGTCGGTGGTGCTTGCGATCGCGGGCTTCGCCGCTCACGGGCTCTGGGGCTGGGCGCTGGCGCTGTTCGTCGTGGGCTGGATCTTCCAGTTCGTCGGTCACTGGTACGAGAAGAAGCCGCCGGAGTTCCTCAAGGACTGGCGCTTCCTCTTCGTCGGCCTGCGCTGGTGGTTCGCGAAGCTCCGGGGCCGCGCGTAGGTACCTGCTAGTTCGGCGTCGCGTTCCGCGGCCCCCGCCCGTGCCTGGTGATGGTGGTCCGCGCCGAATGCAGCGGTTTTTCCTCCGCCGCCACGACCTTCTGGGGCGTGGTCGTTGCCGCGAAGGATGCGAAGTCGACGATGGCCATCGCTGCCATTGCAATCCACAGAACCGCGAGCGCAATCGGGAACCAGTTCTTCAGCAATCGCATGGCCATCTCCTCCTGCGTGCCTTCTCCAGGCCTTACGCAACAGGAGTGACCGCATTTCAGGCGCGGTTTCAGGCGGAAGCGCCGACGCTTTCACGCAGCAGGGCGACGGCCGGAGCCAACATGCGCTCTGCCCACACATCGTACCCCAGCGCGCTCGGGTGGAACCCGTCGGACGAGAACAGCTCCGGGCGCGCCGGCAGCACGCCGCGGCTCCAGGCATGGAGATCCACCAGGGTCAGGCCGTGCCGGGCCGCCGTCGCCGTGACGTGCTCGTTGAACAGCTCGATGCGCCGCTCGTAGATCGACCGCGGCCCGAGCTGCGCAATCGCCGGCGCCAGCGCCAGATCGGGGATGTTGGCGATGGCCATCGGCACGGCGAGCTTGCGCAGTTGGACCACGATCTCCTCCAGGTTGACGGCGAACGCATCGTCGGCCACCTGAAGTCCTACGTCGTTGAT
>DATBZA010000154.1:0-56334 GCA_036513415.1 Myxococcales bacterium
GCCTCGAAAAGCGGGCTTCCGATGTTCGGAGACAAGTTCCCTGACGACTGAGCAAACGGCCCCCGAGCCGGTCCACGAGAAAAAGGAAGCCGCCGTGCAGTTCCTCAAGAGCCTGGAAAGCAAGGACTCCGAGGCACTGAAGTACGTCGACCCCGACAAATACACTCAGCACAAGCTGCATGCCGAGGACGGCTTGCCTGTCGTTCGCAAAGACGGCGTATGGGGTTTTTGCGCTCTGGTCCGTCCGCTTGTCGTGGCCTCCACTGTTTGGAGACAGTTTGAAGACGTTCGCTCCCCGACGGGCGGCTTCTCTATCGCCTCAAGCGCCCCGTCGCGGGTGCCGGCGAGGTGATGGTCCTCAAGCCTTCCGAGCTGCTGCGCAGGCTGGCCGCGCTGGTGCCGCCGCCCCGTTCGCAGACCGTCGACTCCCGAAAACGACTAGCTCGAGGAGCGCTTTGCGCGCTGCCACACCCGCAGCACCTTGCCGCCCTCCGAGTAGCGCAAGCCATCCGGAGAGAAAGCGAACTCGATCGCGCCCTCCTTCCTGCGCAGATGGACCGGATCCTGCTCGGGGCCGCGCGTGAACGATCGCGCCTCCGCGAAGAGCGGTCCGTGAGCGAGCTTGGGCCCCTCGGGCGTCTCGGTGACAATGACCCCGTCGTCGTACTTGTAGGTGAACCCGGATGGGTCGAGCTGGTAGGTGCCGTACGACGAGATCCACACCCGGCTCGCGGGTTGCGACCAATTCTTCAGCACTGTCACGACCACGCCGTCGCCGAGCACGAACCGCCCCTCGACGGCGGGCGGTGTCAGCTTTCCCTCGGCGGTGTGCCACTCGCAGAGCTCGTACACGCCCTCCACCAGAGACTTCACGTCTTGCATGCGTCCTCCCCATCGAATTGCGCAACGAACAGAGGACGTTCTAACCGCCCGGCCCCGGCGCTGTCGTCAGGCCGGGCCGCGCTCTGCGCCAGCCTTCGCGGAGCAGCCATCCGATCGGCATCGCCCTGCGCGGCGGGTGGACCTTCCCCTGGGCCTCCTCGTCCGGCAGCGACTTCAACCCGGGCTTCGCCGTCGGCTTCACCGAGAATCAGCAGCGCGAGGGAGGTATCGAATACAACTTCCGGCGCGAGCCGGCGTGTCCACCTGGCCAACCACGACGTATCGGCACGAGTATGTGCGCGCCCGGCGGCGTGCGCACTTCTAGCCGCGCTGCAGGGGGGGCCGGTCGCGACGGTCACGAGAACCCGCGCGGTGCTCATCGGGACGCCTCGCGCTGCCTGGGCCGGTAGCTGCCGACCTCGGAGCGGAACGCCACGTTGAGTCGGTTCCAGCCGTTGATCGCGACCACCGCGACCGTCAGGCGAACGAGCTCCTCCTCGCTGAAGTGGGACCGCGCGGGCGTGAGGTTTAACTCGCTCATGGCAATTTTTCGGCAAGGCTGCGGGTAGGTGATGGACGCGCCCTCACTCAACTCCGAGAAATCCCGTCGCGGCCGTGACGATGTCGCCCTCGCGAGTTAGAGTGGCCGCGATGGCTGAGAGGAAACCTGCAAAGAAGGGCACGAAGAAGTCCGCCAAGAGCACAACCGGCAAGGCGTTCAAGGGATTCACGGACGCGGAACGAGTCGCGGTGAGGGAGCGCGTCGAAGAGCTGAAGGCTGCCGCGCGCCGCGGCCCCCGCGCGGGCAAGGCGGACGATGAAAGCGCCGTGCTCGCGAAGATAGCCGCGATGCCGGCACCGGATCGCGCCGTGGGCGAGCGGCTCCATGCCATCATCAAAGCCAGCGCGCCAGTCCTCTCGCCGAAACTCTGGTACGGGATGCCCGCGTATGCCAAGGATGGCAAGGTCGTCTGCTTCTTCCAAAGCGCACAGAAGTTCAACACAAGGTACGCGACGTTCGGCTTCAGCGACAAGGCGACCCTCGACGAAGGCGCCATGTGGCCGACCGCCTTCGCGCTGAAGGAGTTGACCGCCGCCGAAGAGGCAAGGATCGGCGCGCTCGTGAAGAAAGCGGTGACCTGAGGACTGGGCTCGTGGCGGCGGGCACGATCCCGCGGTAGTTCATCCAGCGCATGTCCGCCGCCCACCGCGTGCAGTTGAACCGCCGACACGATAGGCACCGTTGCAAAAAAGGGGCAGCTCGCCGGGACGTGCCCCTCGCTTCTACGCCACGAGTTGTGTCCGAAGTTGCGCACGTCCCTCGACGAACAGGGGAACGCTTCGGAGTGCCGGGCCGAGCTTCGCGAGCGCGTGCTCGTGGACGTCACCGACGAGTGTTCAACCGCGCCCTCTCCTTCGAGCGGGTCGGCTGCCTGGACTGACCGATTGGCTGCGTAGCGCGTTCGCCGTGCGGGACGCGGCGGCGGAGCGCGCGCGGAACCACTCGGCGATCCCCTCCATGTGCGGTTCGAAGTCGCCGGGCACCGAGAGGTTGAGCGCGCCCGCCCGCTCGGCGGTGCGGTTCTCGAAGTCGTGCGCCGTGCCTCCGGGCGCGATCACCAGCGAGCCCTTCGGCGCGTCGATCCACGCGCCGCCCACGAAGAAGCTCATCGTCCCCTCGATCACGAAGAAGACGTCGTCTTCCTCGTGCCTGTGCGCGCCGGGGCCGCGCGTATGGGGCTCGAGCCACCACTCCGAGATCGAGTACCGCCCGCGCGTCTCGTCGCCGTCCGCCTTGAAGACGGCGTGCACCGGGCCCATCGCGTACGCGCGGCCTGCTCCCGGAGGCAGAAGGATCGGAGCACGTTTCTTCTCGCGCGGCACGCC
Organism: Myxococcales bacterium; assembly: GCA_036513415.1. Lineage (GTDB taxonomy): Bacteria > Myxococcota > Myxococcia > Myxococcales > 40CM-4-68-19 > 40CM-4-68-19. Next base: position 2,770 of record DATBZA010000154.1, read on the forward strand.
ACGAGAATGTTAACCATCCGGTGAAATGACCGCCAGCGCTAGCAGAGCGCGGCGGGAGGGCACACTAGCGTCCACGCAGTCGGATCGGCCCCGGCGTAGACTCCTGCCTGTAGGCGATGTGCCATGTGCCGCTCATGTGCCGGAAAACGGCGGTACATGACGGTACGGAACGGCACAATAAGGACTGAGGGAACCGGACCTGTCGGAGCCATGCCGTGGGGCAACACCCTGCTCGCGTTCAGGTTCTGGGTGGCGGTAGCGCATGGGAATCGAATTCGTATCGGCCATTTCCACCAACCCCGCGACGACGCACGCCAATCGCCGATTCGCGAGGAGTCCAGCCCGGTTCCGACGCGCCGCGTTTCCGCCGCGAGTTGACGCTGTTCGCCGGGATTCGACCTGGTCGGGGGAGAGATAGGGGAGAGACCCTAGGGCACCAGCGTCTCGCGTCCGAGTCGCACCTCCCGTCGTACCATCGTTGCGCCGCCCGCGGACTGAAGAGACCCCTAGGCCTCTTGAGCACCAGTGACGTACTCACGAAACGACCGCCGGCGACGGCGGCTGCGTGCGAACGATGCGAATTTTCAGCGCGCCCACAAACTCCTGGGGCACTCCCGAGGCGATGATCTTGTAGCCAAGCTGGACCTGACCCGGCAGCTCGCCAGCCTTGAACAGCAGAAGAACCTCCGGCAAGGTTGTCCGTCCACGGTCTTGAACCACGCCCTGGATCTGGAACACCAGCACTCTCGGGTCATCGGTCTGAAGGGCGCCGCTCACGCCGGGCGTGGACGTTGGATCCGGGGGTGCGAACCGGATGGGCCGATTCCGGAATTTCGGCATCTGCGCCACTATCGACGGTTGGCCTGCTACTGGAGAGGAGCGGAACCGCGGCTCCTCGGGGAAGTCGATGCGCGGGTTGAAGGATTCCACTTCCGGCGGCAGCTCGATGAATACCCGCACCGCTTCCGCAGGTTGAGCTGAGTCGTTGTTCAAGCGAAAGCGCACGCCGATGCACCGGGCGACTGCATGTTCTGCAGCTTCCTGTTTCTGTGCAAAATCCCAGAACGCTGCGGTCTCGTCGGCAGTCGCCTCCGATGCCTCGCCAACGTTTACGGGGTCCCCAATGATCGGACTGGCCCCAATCACTCGCCCTCGCGCCTGGCTCCACTCGCGTACGTAGGGCAGCGCGATATCGTTGGGGGCCTGGATCGGGATCTCGGCCGTCATTTCGGTGTTGCCCGTCGAGAACACGAAGTTGAGCTTCGGGTACGAAGCCTTGAGCTGGTCGATCTCAGCAAGAAGTCTTCGGTTCTCCGCCTCAAGCGGATCCGGCGGGGTTGGCACCCGGTATTTCTCGGGCAACCGCATTGTCTTGAACCCGAGTGAGGCAGCGCGATTCAGCAGTCCGTTGTCCATGCTGACGATCACGATGTCCGTCTTGTCCCCGCCGCGATGGGTCAGAGCAGAACCAAGCAGGCGATCATCGCCGTGATCCCAGAGCAGGCCGTGGCTTCGCAGCTCGTTCGAGTCGAGTTCCGCAAATGTCAGGGCCAATCGAACGCCTTCCCTGACCCGGCCTTCCGCTTCTTGAATCTCCTGGAGTTGGGCATTTGCCTTGCGCGCCCGCTCCTGCATCGACTGCTTGGGGTCGTACTTCTTCTTGTCCACCTCATCGACAACGACGCGCGCGATGACGAGTTCCACCTGGTCGGCGCCGAGAACCGCCTTCCAGTCGATCTGCTTCAACGGCTGCCCGCGCAGAAGAACGTTCGTGTCTGGAAATACGATTTTCGTTCCCGGAGCCAGGGCGCCTGCAACCGTCAATGGCCTTCGGAGACGCGGCGTCGAAGCGATCACTCGAAGTTCGGTCTCCGCGACAGTTTCGAGATGGAGCGCGAGGCGCTCCTTGTGCTGCTCCCACCTCTCCTTCGTCTGACCAGCCAACAGAGACGGTAGCGGGAGACGCTCAACTTCCTTCCTGACAAGTGCCGAGGCCGCGACAACCGCCTGTTGCGCAAGGAATCTGGCCGTGCCTTCCCCCGGCTCCAACCGGGACTCCAGCTCCTTCACCGCCTCCCGCACGAGGCGCTCTAGGTATTTCCATTGCAATCCCCATTGCACGTCGAGAGCTGAACCAGAGTTCACATCAACGTTGCTGGCGGCAAACCGGACCGCGGTCCTTCCGGTCTCTTCGCGCAGCTCTTGGCGAATGATTCGGGCGTGCTTCTCCCAGATCGTCCCAAGCAGCTCGTTGAGGGCGAGATCCACGAGGCATCCTATACACCGAGGCTGCACAAGTCGGTCGCTGAAGCGCGGTTCTCTCGGAGCCCGGCATGGGGAACCTGACCCAGGTCTGAGGCGCTACTTCAGAGGTGGAAGTTGTCTTTCAACATCCTCTGCAACCGGCTCACCGAACACCGCAGCGATCATGGCCAGGAATCTTAGTCGGAATCGTGAAGGGGGACCCATGGGCATCATCTCTGGGTACCGCTGAATCAATACATCAAGCTCAAGCGGCTGCTGAGCGTGGATGTCGAGGATGGCTTCAATGTCTGGAGTCTCGCCTCGCGCGGTCTTCATCATCACCAAATCGTGACGTTCAGGCAGGTAGACTCGTAGCCTAGCCATCCCATCTAGGGAATATGGCTGAAGCCGCTCCTCAAAGCCGTCGGGAGGGTCTGCCTCCGGCGTGGGGTTCACTGGAATGAAGATCCCAGTCCGGAGGCGGACGCGCTCAACCGCCTCCCAGAACGGCTTGTCGGGATTAGTCCAGAGGTCGATATCCTTCGTAGGCCTTTTGGAGCCGTAACCCATTCCTACGGCCGCACCGCCTATGATGATGATGGTGACCGGTTCAGCGAGCTCGCGATCAACCTCCCGCAGGAACCGGTCTAGCTCGTCGGGATGGTACCTAAGCAAGGTGCTTCACCATAGTTGATCGAAGGGTGTCTTCCCCCAAATTCATCAGGAAGCCCCACTTCCGGGCGGCTGCCGGCGTCGTACTCTCCGCGAGTTCACGCTCGTATTTGCTGCGCGGCTCGGAGAAGAATGAGGCCACTGTCCGCCTTCGATCCTCAAGATCGCGCACCTTCTCTTTGAGGTCGGGCTTCTGAGCGAAGTCAGCAGTCATCTCAACGAGCATGCCGAGTTCTGCCTTCAGCTTCTCCCGCTTGGCATTCTCTTTTAGAGCAGTCCAGTTCAGTGACTGCGCGTTCTTGGCCACAACGACAGGGAGAACTTTCAGCAATGTCAAGTCATGCTTCGAGAGACGAAGCGCTTTGACCAACGCCACCTCGAGCGCCATGTGACGGTCTGGCTGGTAAGCCAGAAGCGGTGCACCGTACGCTGCAAGCGTCTCCTTCACGGCATCATCCGGTGGCGCCTTCGGAGCCAGTTCCGATACACGAAGCAGGTCTACGAGGGGCTTCGCGGCCGGGTGATTTGCGTTCCCACGAACTAGGTCGGACGCTCCGACAGACTCGACCTTGACCAAGCCAGCCTTCGCCAGATTCTTCACCTCAACCGCTACGGAATGCTGCGAAAGCCTCGCTCTTCGCGCAAGACCGCTCATGGAGTCAGAGACACCGTCCTTAAGCAGGAGTTGCAGCAGGGCGGTCCTCGTTCGCGACTGAAACAGAGTCTGAGCTAGCTGTGTCATGTTCATCCCTTGCCGAACAATCTAGTCAGTTAGTGACTAGTAATCAAGCTTGAGTTAGCACTTGTCCCTGAAACGGCCATCCTCACCGTCTCTCGCAGAAGGCCTGCGCACTGAGCCTCGTGTCCCGGGCCCTCCAAGGGGCAAGAGGGCAGGGCTTGACTGGCAGTTAGAAGGAGTGCTAGAAGTCCTTGTGCCTCCCTTTGGAGGCTTAACGGAGGTGAGAGCCGATGAGTGAAGGTGTCCCGATTCACCCTGCCGCGAACGCCGACCGATGCCCCTGGTGCGGCACTGCGATCCCGAGAGCCAAGTTCGTCGAGATCGAAAGGCGCATTGCGGACCAGGAGCGGAGCAAGTTGGCGAAGGAGCGCGCCCGGATGGAGCAAGAGATGCGCGCGGAGTGGAAGCGAGCAGAGGCGAAGCTCAACGTGGAGACAAACCAGAAAATAGCAGCCGCCATTGTTGAGCGCGACCAAGCCGCTGCCAAAGCCCGCGAAGCGGATGCCCGCGCGGCAGCCAAGGCGAGGGAGTTTGAAGCTCGCGAGACCACGATCCGCAAGGAAGCAGCAGATCAGGCAGCGGCGATAGCGAAGTTGGATGCGGACAAGCGAATGTTGGTCGTGACGACTGAGCGCGATCAGGCGCTGGCGAAAATGAAGCAGATCGAGGAGGCCAAGCAGAAGGACATCCAACAGCTGCGCAACACGCTGGAAAAGGATCGCGACCAACAGCTTCTGAAACTCAACGCGGAACGAACCCGCGAACGCGGACAGTTCGAGTTGAAGATCGATGCGCTGAAGCGGCAGCTGCAGCGGAAGACAGCAGATGAACTCGGCGAGGGCGCTGAGATCGATGTCTTCGATGCGCTTCGAGAAGTCTTCCCCCGTGATGACATCGCCCGCATCAAGAAGGGGCAGCCCGGCGCTGACATCCGGCACACGATACTTCACAAGGGCAGGCCCTGCGGCACCATCCTCGTCGACTCGAAAAATCGGCAGGGCTGGCAGGACGGCTACGTATCGAAGCTGCGGGAAGACCAGATGGCAGCCAAGGCGGAGTACGCTGTACTCGCCACCTCCGTATTTCCTAGTGGCAAGAAGGAGCTTTACGTCGATGAGGAGACCAAGGTGATCGTAGTCAGCCGCGCGCGTGCCGTCGAAATTATCGGGCTGATTCGGCAACTAATGGTCAAGCTGCATGTGCTCGGTCTGAGCCTCGAGGAGCGAAGCGAAAAGCGGGAGCTGCTTTTTAGGTACATCTCGTCGGACGACTGCCGGCAACACATGGCGGAAGCCACTCGCCTAACGAACGAGATCCTGGACCTCGATGTAGACGAGCAGAAGGCTCACCAGAAAACCTGGGACAGGCGCGGAAAGATGGCGGCGCGGCTGCGGAACTTGATCCGCGACGTCGACACCGAGGTCACAGCGATCATCGAGGGAAAGCCGACTGAACCGGCTGAGGCGCACACACACTGATCGCGAGGAGCCACGATGACAGAAGCGGTCAGAAGTCTGCCAACCGGTATCCACCTCCAAGAGCGGCGGCTCGGTAGGACGATCCTCAACACGTACCGGACGACGGTGGACCTTTTCGATGTGCTGCCCAATCCACAGCAACCACGAATGGGGCCGAAGGAGGATCCCGAGTTACAGCGCCAGATCGAAGCGAATGAGGGAATCTTCGAGCCGCTCCTTCTGGAGCCTCACCCGGAGCATCCGGGAAAGTTCCGGATCGTCGACGGAGATCGTCGCTGGACGAATTCCAAGGTCCTTGTGGAGGTCGACAAGAAGGAGCGATTCCGCCGTATTCCGGCTGAGGTCACCGATCGTACTCTCACCGACGATGAGCGGCTCCGCGTCTGGATCTACATCCACCGTCAGCGCAAGGAGTGGGACGCAAAAGAGAAGGAGATGGTGGCGTACAGGCTCGTCGATCTTGTCGGGCGCGCGAGTGCGGCAAACATCCTCGGCAGCACAGTTCGCGAGTTGGACAAACTCGTCGAGATCTACGAGCTATCCGAGAAGCTAACCAATCTGCCGGATCCGGCCACGTCCATCACTTGGGCGCGCGAGATCAAGAACCTCAACCGGAAGCTGCTCACACCGACCGTCCTCAACGCCGTCGTTCGCAAGGTCAATGATCAGTTGATTACGAACTCAAAAGACGTTCGGAAGTTGCGTTCGATCCTGCGTGATCCCGTGGCTCGCGACGAGTTCCTCTCGGAGAGCGGGTCCATCGAGTCGGCACTGCTCAAGCTTGGACCTGCCCCGGCGAAGCAGCGGCAAGGATTGGTAGGTGACCTCCAGGCTCTGACACAGTCAATTATGAGCTACCCTTGGACCACCCTGAGCGACCTCAAGGGCGATCCGGAGGCACTGCGCAGTGTAGAAGAGGCCGAAAAGCTACTTCGGGAGCTCAAGAAGACGCTCTCGAAATCTTAGAAGCCCTGCCTTACGCCGGAGCACCGCCGCAGCCGCCCAGCCGTGTCGTTCCAATTACATACGGCTAGCGACTCTCAATCCAATCGGGGATCCTTCCCTGTCGGGATCCAGTGTTGGTTTCCCATCCCCACGATCGCCGGTTTCGTACAGTCGACCTTGCAGCTATCAAGCGCTACACGCGACATCGTGCCGCGCTCTGCGTAGTAGCGCTGCGTGTACTTCCGCGTGTCCGGCGTCGTTCCGAGGACAATTGCGAGGAGGCGGAGCTGCATCAGAGCAGCGACGAGTGCGTTGTGCCCGATGACGCTGGGCGCCCTAAGGTCTTCTGGCTCATTGTCCGCAATGTCGACACCAAACTGGGCGTAGCGGCGTGCTTCGGCTCGTTCCCGCGCGTCTGTCGCTTCAGCTTGGGTATATGCTCCTTGGCACTCCAAACAAGGTAGCCCCGGACTCGCAACGGAAATCTGGGACTTGCCTGCGACGAACACCCTGGTCTTAGGGTCGCCGCGTAATGTCGTGCCGCCATCCACAACGGGTATCAGGTGAGCGTATGCGACATGGTCAAGCACTTGGCGTGCAAAGGCGCTGTCAGCACAGCAGAAGATGAAGTCGCAATCGAGAAGTGGAGTGAGGCCGTCGGGCTCAACGACGCTTGCAATGTGAGCGTCTGCTCGAAACCCGGTCGCAGTCGCGGATTTTCGAGCGAGTTCAGCATACAGATCGGCCTTCGGTCGCGCGCCTCTCGCGTCGAAAATAGTCGCTCCTTGCGCCCGGTTCAGGTTTGCCTCGTCGATGAGGTCGTAGTCGACGAGAACAAGAGACCCGACACCGACACGAGCCAGATGTTCGGCCAGGATTCCTCCGACGCCTCCAAGCCCGGCGATCCCAATTCGAAGCTGAGCCAACGCTTGCTGACCAAGCTTTCCCCACAGGAGAAGACTGCTATCGAACGACCTTAGATCGATCATTGCCTCTGGCTTTCCTGGGACGCCCTGATGCGTACGCAACGATTCGCCGACGATCCTGATCTTCTCTGCAAAGGAATACGTGCCTCCCGCAGACGTGTACGCGTGAAGCCTCGCTTCTCGATCATCTCTTGGTTGTAGAAAGCGGTACTCACGGACGCTTATGGCTCCGTTCGGCGTCATTATTCCCGCAGCAATGGGCGCGTCTGCGTCGAGCGCTTGAGCGACGGCATACAGCTCTCGCCTGTCGCTCTTTAGATCTGGGTCGCTCGGGGCACTTGGAAGCGTCGGATCGGATTTGCTTCCACCGTGTGAATGGAAGTGAATTAGGCCAGCCCTATCCGCGATGGCTTGTCCCATTCCGCGCTGGTAATAGCGGTTCGACATGACAAGACCTTCTCTTGTCCAACGAACGTCGCCTGGCTCCTGCGGAACGACGATCCCAAGAAGTAACGTCCTTCGCTTCGATCCCGTTGCGACCCGTAGGGTAGCGAGGGTGCCATATTCCGGATCAGGGCGTCGGCCCTTCGTCGCGGGCGGGAACAGCGTCGTTCGCAGCCAAGCATGCTGTGCTTCGGTAAGAGCAAAGTTCAGGTCATGCCAAGTCGGATTCTTCGTTCGAACCATCGGACTACCCCGAGAATGTCGGCAGGACTTCTGACGGGCGGGCTTTCGGACCATGTCCAGCTGTAATAGTGGTCTCCTCCACGGCCTCGCACGGGGCTTGCGTTGCCGTGCCCGGGATTGTGGTTGTCCCCGTTGATTCCGCCGTTCTTGCCGGGCAACGGAACGATCGTCACAAGACCCCACGGCCCATTGTCAGGGAAACTTACGGGGATCCTCAGCCACCCGCCGAGGTGATCCTCAGGCTCGTTCTCCTTGACCGGCTTGCGCAGTGCGTGAACAAAGACGTACGCGAAGTTGCTCTCGACGGCATCTACCCGCGCATGTTCGTCTCGCTCCCTGCGCAGGACTGCCAACATCTCTTGGAATGTGGGCGGGAGCTCGCTCTCGTTCATGACCTGCCGCTACCGCCTGGGATCACGTTGAAGAACTTCAACTTTTCATCGCGGAAGTCGACGTCGTCGTTGGGCTGAAAATCCTTGACGACGTCACCGTTGGGGTGAGTTAGAGCTTCCAAGACGAATCCCTCGGGGGGGATGAAGTTTGCGCGGGTCATGATCGCGCTCGCCTTCACGACGTCTTGGTCCCAGGTCTGTTCCATCTTCCCCACGTGGATCACGTGGTGCACCTTCTGCGTCATTCGCCACCGCCTTAGGTTCTGCTATAGTGCGTTGAAATGAGGTATCGACATCGACTCAGTGACTTCAACGACTGTGTATATACGGTCGGGCCTTCGAACGCAAGGGAGGCAAGTGCATGACGAATACTCCGGGCGGCCGGTTGCGAAAACTACGGGAAGGTCAAGGGCTTACGCAGCAGACGTTGGCGGAACGTGCCGGTCTGAGCGTAAGCTTCTTGTCAGAGATCGAGAACGGCCGGAGAAATCCAAGCGGCCGTGTTCTTCTGAGTCTGGCGTCTGCTCTGGGCACCACGATTGATTTTCTGCTCAGGGGCATCGAACCACCTCGACGCGAGAAGGCTCGCGGACCGATGGTCGTTCCTCCGGAATTGGCGGCTGCTGCGGAGCGTGCTGGGTTATCCCTTAAGACTGTGCGCGCGCTTCAGGACGCGTACAGCCAGGTAGTGGCCAGCCGTGGTGCAGAGCCAGAGCGAGAGCCGACCGCGGACGACTGGCTTGCCATGTACCGCGCTCTCCAGCGGTTTATGGAGTAGGGCTCATGGTCGAACCTCTGTATGCGTTCGAACGCAAGCTTAGGGGCGCCGCGGCTCACCTCGGTTGCTCCCCGGCCGAAGACAGTGTCGTCGCGGCTTGTGTGGAGACGGCGAACGAAATCGCAGGAAGGATCGATTCAGATCTCTCCCCGTCCGAGAGGTTGGACGCCCTCGCCGACCACTACTCCGTTTCGCTCGAGGTGGTCACAACGACCGCCAGTCTTGACGCGACGGTAGAGCGCTACGCGCGCGCTGGCGAGCTTGGTTTCCTCACGCGACGCCAGCGTTTCGACGCCGATCTCATCGCAGCGATTCTCCGCCGACGGTTCGTCGAAGAAGGGCAGCGCCGCTTCGTTGCGATGATAGACGCGCGTGAGCACCGTAGAGCGATGGCATTCCATTCGAAGGCGCACGAAGTGGCTCATCCAGCGTTGGAGCCCCAGTTGGACTTGGACTTCCGGGAAGAGATATCGAAACGTGATCCTTGGGAGAGTTTCGTCGACAGGGTCGCCTCAGAGATGGTGTTCGCTGGGCGGCCTTGGACGTCCTCCGTTGGTCAAGTACTCGGTTCATCCGGTTACATCGAACTTTCGGCCGTGCGCAACCTGCGGGAAACAATGGTGCCGGAGGCGAGCACGACGGCGATCGCGATCGCTGCCGCAGGTTCGCTCAGTCGTGCTGCACTCATCTTGTGGTGCTGCCCGGAAGTGAGCAAACGCGATCCTGTCCCGACACTGAGAGTACTACAAGTCACTCCGAGCCGAGCGGCCTTTGCTAGCGCCACATTCATTCATCGCAAGTGCCGCGTTCCTGATTCGTCGCCTATCTTCGCAGCGTGGCAATCGGGGCAGTCGCGCTCGGGCCTCGAAGATATCGGTACTTGGGTTGGTCGCCCGGGGCAAATGGGCTGGACCTCAGCGATCCCTGCAGCAGGCCGCGGAGTGCAGGCGGTCATCAATTTTGCTGATACGCGGTGAACGACGGATCCGGTGAAGTTTGCGAGCGAGCGACTACGACTCCACAGTCGGAGCCCTTGCGTCTCCCTGGGAATTGCCGACGCGGCGGCGCATGGACTGGACAAACGCGATCATGCGTTCGAACTCTGCGGAGTACTCTGGGTACGGACAGCCTTGGGCACGCACTGTCGGGTTCGCGCGAAGGAAGTGACGCACCGCCTTGAACGTCGCCGTCACTTCGGCGACGAAGCAGCAGATGAGCTTCAGCTCACTACGCCTGATCAGGATCTCTAGGTCGGACTCGGCCAGGATCTGGAGGCGCCCGCGGAGTAGGGCTACCGCCTGCTGCATGGTGAGCGCTGTGACGATGAGCGGAACGGCGCGGTTGAGCGTTCGCCACTCCGCGATGACGTTGGCGAGGTGTGACGCGCGCTCCTCGGAGTGGACGAGAAGAACGAGCTCGGCCTTCCACTCGTCGGCGTACCTCTGTGCGTAGAACGTACGGTGAGCCCCTCCGACCATGAATGACGCATACCGATGGAGCTTCGAGAGCGCCCAACCGCGCGCGCCTTCGTCGGTCCTCGGGAGCGGCCCAAGGCCCATTTCGTCCTCGACGAACACGCGTGTCTTCTCGGCGAGCAACTCCACGATAGCATCGGGCGAAAGGTGGCGCTCCTCGGCGCGGCCGGTCCGGTAGTTGAGCTCGTGCCAGGGCAGGTCCGTCGCGTGCGCCGAAATCCATCCGAACGGAGCGTGTGCTGAACCGTGTCTCGCTGTGAGCGCCAGATACAGTTCGTTCAGCCTGACGATACGCGCGAGAGGAGCAGGCTTGACGTCCTCACTCGGCTGCGGCAGCGCGCGGCGCAGGAGCTGCCGGGCGACGCTGTAGCCAAGTATCGTCGCGGCGAACACCGCGACGGGCTTGTTCTCGGCGTCGCGAAACGAGAGACGGCGCAAGTAGGCGGGACCGCTTCCTTGGCTGCAGAGCCCTTTCAGCCGCCGTCGGCACACTACTGCCGAAGATTGTTTTCCCGCGTCTCTCTCATTCGGTTGCGTAGCGAGTGTGTTGTCAGAGAAGACCAGCCGCCGGATTTGCTCGCCCGTCAGATATCGCGCCACTGAAACGTGCGCGAGTAGTTCCTTGTCCCTTCGCGTGAGCCTCAAGAGACGAGGTTTCTCTCTGCTTCCCTTCTTGTCGCCTTTTGGCTCTTGCTCACTCATTTCTCTTTCCATCTAGGTTGACCGAACCAGGTCCTTCTGGCTGGTGTCTTGCCCCCAACCCGCTCCTCTCTTCTGCTGGTTGTTGGCCACCCCGCCCCCCGCTCTTGGACCTTCTTGTTGAAGGTGACCCCCGATCCCTCGATCCGGTCGTTGGGAGCGAGGGATCGGGGGTCACCGCACCAGCTGCTTCATCACCATTGGCGGGGGGCGGGGTGGCCAAGGTTCTCTCGGCGAAATGCCTCTTTGCCATGTCCCTCATGTTCGGGATCTCGTTCGGCCACCTGGTTTCCAGGGTCGTTCTTGTCCTGAGTACCTGTCCGAACAACCTCCCGAACACCTTCGAGAACAGCCTCGGGAACGATTCCGTCGCCTGCGACGCTGCTAGTTGTGTGCATCTGAAACGCATGCTAAACGTACATACAGAAGCTATCAGAGGAAAACAATGTCCAAGACGCCGACGGAGGAGTTCGAGGTCGTAACGATGAGGCTGCCCTCGCCACTGCTCGATCGCGCTCGCAAGGACAGCGAGGAACGCGGGCGGCCCTTCGCGCATTCGGTGCGGGCTGCGCTGGAGATCTTCTTCTTCCACCACATGGCTCGCGAGATGGCCGAGACAATGATTCAGGACATGGCAGAGCTTGGCGTCACGCGGGAGGACTATTTCCGCTCGCTGCTCGATGCTCGGTACCGGCAGCTGATCGCGAACCAGGCGCTGGCTGAGGCGAAGAAGGGCTCCGCAACGAAGAGGAGGTAGCGGGCAGCGCTGCTCAGTAGGAGGCATCGAGTGGACGTACCAGAACGCAGGCGTCGCGATCGGAGGTCCGTTACGGCAGGTACGGTGACGAGCCTCGCCGCGGCAGTCGGCGAGCTCCTGAAGCAGGTCTCGGATCGGAACACGCCGGCCGAGCCCACCGCCGGCGTCGAGGAGGCCGCACGGCTTCTCAAGACAACACCTGGCGGGATCTACGCGCTGCACGCCCGGGGGAAGCTGCCGCCGTCGATCGGTCCAGGCCGGCGCCTCATCTGGCGTACGGCCGACCTGCTACAGTGCCGCGCCAGGCGTGCGTCGTCGCCGGAGAAAGGCGAACGACGGTGAGTGTAAGGGTCAGTACCAACAAGCGGTGGGGGTTTCTCGAGGTGGACATCCGCGTACGGCTGCCGGACGGTACGCGATACCGCGAGCGCGCGAAGGCCCCTGTGCAGTCCAGGTCCGGCGCGAAACGGTGGGGCGAGGAGCGGGAGCGCTTTCTGGCGCTCCACGGTCCGCTACAGCCCAAGAAGGAGGTGGCAACGGTCGCGGAATTCAAGCCGCGGTTCATCGACGGGTACGCGAAGGCTAACCGGCAGAAGGCGTCGGGCATCGCGCACAAGGAGACGTACCTGCGGCTCTACGTGCTGCCGCTGCTCGGCACCAAGCGGCTCGACGCGATCACCGACGAGGACATCCAAAGGCTGAAGGCGACCATGGAGCGCAAGAATCCGAAGACAGTGAACAACGCGCTCACCGTCCTGAGCAAGATGCTCAAGGTCGCGCTCGAGTGGAAGGTGATTGATCGCCTGCCGGCGACGATCCGCCTGCTGAAGCCGGGCAACACGGAGATGGAGTTCTATGAGGAGGAGGACTACGAGCGCCTCGTGGCGTGTGCCGCTCAAGTGGATGAGCGCGCGCTCATCACAGTGCTGCTCGGAGGCGATGCGGGTCTGCGCACAGGCGAGATGATCGCGCTGGAGTGGACGGACATCGACTTCCGCCGGTCGCTGCTCCACGTGAATCGGTCGGAATGGGAAGGACACGTCGGGACGCCGAAAGGCGGCCGCGCTCGGACGGTCAACATGACGTCGAGGCTGGCTGCGGCGCTGAAGGCGCACCGCCATCTGAAAGGGCCGCGCGTGCTCTATAGCGATGACAAGAGCACGGCGGATCGCGACGCCCTGGCGAGTTGGATCCGGCGCGCGGAGCGCAGGGCAGGGCGCCAGATCACCGGCCGGCTGCACATCCTGCGGCACACGTTCTGCTCGCGCCTCGCGATGCGGGGCGCGACAGCGAAGGCGATCCAGGAGCTGGCCGGGCACGTCAGCCTGACCACTACGCAGCGCTACATGCACCTGAGCCCCACGGCAAAGGAGAGCGCGATCCGGTTGCTCGAGCTCGACCTCGGCCGGGGAGAGAAGCGGGGAGAGATAGGGGAGAGCAACACCACGTCCGAAGAAATCGGGAGCTAGATCAGGAACGTAGCGGCGGTAGCGCATGGGAATCGAACCCACCGAGGACGCCTCTCAGCGCCCGCCACCGGTTTTGAAGACCGGGCCAGTCACCAGATCCGGAAGCGCTACCGCGAGGGAAAGTAGCAGGTTTTTTCTCGGCGCCGGGCGGAAAAAGAGGACAGCGTAAGCGATCGGAGTGGTGACGCGGGGGCCTGGCGGGGCCGAAATCACGGTGACGGAGGTGACAAACTCAGTTCCCGCGCCGCCCATGGAGGGCAGCATCTTTCCGGCTTAGAAATCTCAGGCTACGCGGCCGGCAGTTATGGCACCTTCGGCTCTCGCAGTTCGATGACTTTCAGCCCGGCGGCGCGGAGGACATCGGCGGCTGCCACGAACGCTGCGAATGTGGCCGCACCTTCTTTATTGGCTCTCCGCAACGCGTGCGCAGCCACTTGTTCCGTCGCCTTTGCCGCTTCGCACTTCGTCCGCGCGTCTCGCAAGGCAGCGTCGAACACGCGCGCCTCGGCAACAGAGCGGCGGCGGCGGCCGAAGAAAAACGTCGTCTTGAATCGTTGCAACTCGTCAGAGGCTTCGGAACAGCGTTCCATCGCCCGGTGGTGCTCATCCGCTGCTCTCTTCTGCTCGGCGGCATGTGGGGCTTGGGCATCCCGAGCTGCCTCGTACGCGCGTCTAGCTTGAAACTCACGTTGGCACGCCTGCGTCAGCTCTTCAGCGTCCTCGGGCATAGGTCAGGCCGAGAGCGTAGTTTGCGCAGCCGGGTGCCGGCAACAGGGCTCATTGCCGCTAGCAACAGAAATCAGCCTGCTCGGCCCCGGAGCGGGAGCACCTTGCCGGGCCGGAGCTGCACGTCGGCCATGGCCCGTTCGGCCTGGGTGGACTGGCCCCTGACCAGGTGGCCGTAGCGGAGCGTCACCTCGGTGGTGGAGTGCCCGAGAATGACCCGGAGCTTCTCGAGCGAGCCGCCGTTGGACACGAACCGGCCGCCGTAGGTGTGGCGGGTGCTCTGGTACCACGTGAGCCGCGAGAGCTTGCCGCCCTCCGCGCTGGCCTGCTCGTATGCCGCGTCCAAGGCCGCAAGCATGGAGTCCTTGCATACACGCTGCCCGTGATGGCCAGTGCAGGGGAAGCACGGCGCGGAGGGCGTATCCGCTGGAGGAGGACAGGCCTCCTTCCAGCAGGAGCACGTCAGAGAGGGCAGGGGAGAGCGGCACGGCGCGGCTCTCTCCGTCCTTGGTCGGCCCGTCATCGCTGCGCCGCACGTGGATAAGTTGGGCCGCGAAATCCACGTCGCTCCACTGCAGGGCGCGAATCTCTCCCGGGCGCAGGCCAGCGAACACGCCTACCGCGAACATGGCGCGCCAGGGCTCGCCTGAGGCCATCTCCGGAAAGCCAAGGTAGATCGGTGACCGATCCGTAATCGCGTGCTGCGACGCTGGCGCTGTCCTCGAGGAAGGCTGGACGTTGTTCGTCCATGAGTGGCCTCAGCCGCTGTCATACATCCATTCGAATGATGTGACGCGCTGCGTCCCGTCCCGGGACGAGTGATGAAGGTCAGAGGGCTCAGGTTGCCACGATGCGCCCGGACGACTCCGGCCTCGACCGCGACGAGCGGCGGACCAGATGCTGCAGGAGCCGGTCCAGCGAGAGCGGCCCGGGGCCGGCTACGGCAATCCACACCGCCAGGACGATGTAGGTCCACTCCTCGAAACCGAGAAGATCGGAGATCCCGTGCAGGGCGTCGCGCTTGGCGGTGAGAATCGCGACCGTCATGACCACGATCAGCGGGAGCGAGGCCACCCGGCTCAGCAGACCCACCAAAAGCAGAGCTCCGCAGACGAACTCGGCCGTCGATGCCAGGATCGCGTTGAAGCCCGGAGCAGGAATGCCCAGCTCGGTGAAGAACTCGGTCACCTTGTCGAGGCCGTGCAGCTTTCCCCAGCCGGTGCCGAGGAAGACCACGCCGAGCGTGAGTCGCGCCAGGGTCGGCCCGAGGAAGGAGAGACGGTCAGCGATGGCGAGGAATCGGGACTGCGCGCGCGAAACGATGCTCATGGGTCTGCTCCAGAGAGTTGGGGTGAATACGCCGCACCCAAGCGCGCGGTTACGCTCAGGCGGCGATCCAGCCTTCGCCGAGCCAGCTCTGCAGCGTCTCCGCGGCGCGCCCCGGATCGTCGAGTGCGCCGCAGACGTCGCCCAGCGGGGCACCCTGCAATGCCAGCCGCACGGCGCGAGCCTCGCCGGCATCGACCTCGACGTGGAACACGTCGAACCCGGCGCGCCAGACCACGATGCGCGTCGCCTGCGGCTCCGCCGCGCGGGCGCTGCCTTCCCAGAGCGGGTCGATCTGGTGGTCGAGCTCCAGCAGGCGCAGGGCAGGAATGAGGCGAAGCGGATATCTCGCGAACGCGACCGCATCCTGGGCGAGCGTGGCGAACCGTTCGGGGGACAGTGACTCAGCCGGCGCCGCCTCGAAGACCTCGCCCCGGGCCCATTCCAGCCGCGCCAGGTCGGAAAGGTCGCGGCGCTCCAGGAAGGCGGCGAACTTCCGGCCCAGCTGTCCGATGTCGGGATGCTCCGACGGATGAGCGTCCACGTACCGCGCCGCCACACGATGGAACTCTTCGTCGCCGAACGCGGCGAGCACCTTGGGAAACGTCTCCCGCAGCGCGTCGACCTGGCGGTCCACGAACATGCGGGTGTAGATGGCGACGCGCTCCGCCGCGGGCAGGTCAGGCGAACCGACGAACGCGTCCAGCGGACGCTCCCGCCCGTGAAGCAGGTCCCAGAGCAGCCGCTGCGTCTCGGCGAGGTTCACCCCAGCACCTCGGCCTCGACGTCGCGGGCGCGGCGGCTCTCTTCGAGGAGGCGCTCGAGCTCGGGAACGTGATCGTCCCACTCGATCAAAGCCGGGACCCGCCCGAAACGGCGGAGCGCGGACCGGTACAGCTCCCAGACGGCATCGACTACCGGAGCGTCGTGCGAGTCCAGCACGTAGCGGCCGTGGTCGCTGTGGCCGGCCAGGTGGAACTGGCCGACGCGGTCCACCGGAATTCCGGCGAGGTACGCGTCGGGATCGAAGCCGTGGTTGCGCGCGCTCACGTAGACGTTGTTCACGTCGAGGAGGATGCCGCAGTCAGCCTCCCGCGCGACCCCAGTCAGGAACTCCCATTCGGTCATGGTGGACGACGCGTATTCGACGTAGCTGGAGACGTTCTCGAGGAGGATCTGACGGCCGAGCACCTCCTGGACCTGCTTCACGCGCGAGACCACGTGCGCGAGCGCTTCCTCGGTGTGGGGAAGTGGCAGCAGGTCGTGAACGTACCGGCCGGAGTGGCGGCCCCAGCAGAGGTGGTCGGAGACGTACGCCGGCTCGACGCGGTCGGCCAGCTCGCGCACGCCGCGGAGCAGCCGCTCATCGAGCGGATCGACCGAACCGATCGCGAGCGAGACGCCATGCAAGACCACAGGAACGTCGCGGCGCACCTTCTCGAGCACCGCGACCGGGCGCCCGCCGCGGGCGAGGAAGTTCTCGCTGATCGCCTCGACCCAGCCCACGGACGGCGCTTCCGCGAGGAAGCGCCCGTAGTGCTTCGGGCGAAGCCCGATGCCGTGCCCCAGGTCCTTGCGCGCGAAACCCATCCTCGGCCCCGGCGCCTTACTTCTGGGCGGTGGCGACCTTGCCGCCCTTTGCCGTGCAGTCCTTCGAGGTGGTCTCGGTCGTGCCCTGGCCCTTGCACCCGTTCTGGCCCTTGCAGGCGTTGCTGGCGCTCTTGCAGGAGCCGGTTCCCTTGCACTCGTTGATGCCTTCACACTTCACCGTGCTGCCAGCCTTCTTGTCCGTCTTGTCCTTCGCGAACGCGGCGCCGGAAACGAAGAGCGAGGCGACGGCGGAGGCGAGGACGGCATTCTTGATCGACATGTGTGTTCCTCCCGGGAGAGTGGGCCTACCGACAATCGGCGCGGCCATCCGTTACACGCGACTCCCGTAATTTCAAGTTACGAGCCTGCGGCTCGAAAGGTTACGCTCGAGAATGCGCGCGATCTCTCGCGCGTCTGAGCGCGGCCAGCGACGGCACCACGAACAGCGTCGCCGCCGTCGAGAACGCCAGCCCGCCGACGACCGTGATCGCAAGGGGCCTGTGCATCTCGCCTCCCGCGCCGAGCCCGACCACCAGCGGAGCCAGGGCGGCAAGCGTGGCGAGCGTGGTCATGAGGATCGGCCGGATCCTCTCGCGCGCCGCTTCCAGCAACGCGGTCCGGCGATCCTCCCCTCGCTCCTCCGCCACCAGCGCATGATCGAGCAGGAGGATGCCGTTCTTCACCACCAATCCCACCAGGAGAATCCCGCCCATCAAGGACGAGACGTTCAGCGGCGTCCCGGTGGCCCAGAGCGCGATCGCGCCGCCGGCGAGCGCCAGCGGGGCCGCTGCGAGCACCGCGATGGTCCAGGCGAAGGAGCGGAGCTGGAAGAGCAACACGGCCGAGACCGCGAGCACCGCCGCGGCCAGCACGCCCAGCAGCGATTTGAAACTGTCCCGCTGCTGCTCGTACAGACCGCCGATCTCCCATGAATACCCCAGAGGCACCGCCAACCCGCGCAAGCGCGACCGGACGTCCGCGACTGCGGTTCCCAGGCTCGTTCCGGAGAGCCGCGCGGTGACGTGCGTCATGTTGCGCTGGTTGAACCGCAGCAACGTCGCAGGAGGGCAGCTCTGCACCACTTGCGTGAGAGCGCGCACCGGGAGCACCCGCCCGTCGCCGGCCAGGATGTTCGCTTCCTCCAGCGCCTGCCGCGTCTCGGGCGGACGGAGAAGGCGCACGCGCACGTCCTCGAGGTGATCCGGCTTGCGCAGCTGCGTCGCGACCTGCCCGAGCATCGCCGCGGAGAGCTGATCGCCCACAACCGCTGCGGGAAGTCCCTGACGGCCGGCCTGCAGGGCATCGACGCGGAGGTCCACCTCCGGAGCGCAGCCTTCGTCGCCGTTGAACAAGTCCACGATGCCGTGAGCGTCCTGGATCCGTCCCGCGGCTTGGACCGCCAGTTGCCGCAGCATCGCGGGGTCCTGTCCGAAGAAGCGGACCTCGATGGGCTCGGGCGAGCCCTCCAGATCCCCGAGCATGTCCGCCAACACCTGGACGAACTCGACGCGCAACCCCGGCGCCGCGGCAGCTATCTCGTTGCGCTGCTCGTCCATGATCTCTTCCAGAGGCGGGCGCTTGCCGGCCTTCAAGCGTACCGCCACGTCGCCGCGCGAAGGCAACGTCGCGACCGGGGGCCCCAGCTCGGCGCCGAGCCTGCGGGAGAACGCGTCCGTGTAAGGAGTGCGCGCGACCACCTCTTCCACTTTCGTCGCCAGCGCGTCCGCCTCGCTCATCGCTGCACCCACCGGGGCGAAATAGTCGATGATGTAGGAGCCTTCGTCGGCCTCCGGCAAGAAGCCCGTGCCGAGCTGGCCCGAGAGGAGCACACCGCCGACGATGAAGATCGCCGCGGCGCCCGCAACCAGCCCGGGTCGCCGCAGGCTGCGCTGCAGTGCCGACACGTACCGACTCGCGAGCCCGGCCCCCGCCGAGGCCCGCCGTGCCGGGCGCAGGATGCGCGCCGCGAGCGAAGGGAGAACCGCGAGTGCGACAGGGAGCGAGAGCGCCACGGCCGTGGCCAGCGCGACCGACAGCGCCGCGAAGAATTGTCCCGCCACCCCGCCCAGGAGCCCGAGCGGCAGGAACACCACCACCGTCGTGACCGTGGTCCCGACTACCGGCCAGAACAACTCCTCGGTCCCTTTGCGAGCCGCCTCGCCCGGAGCGAGCCCTGCCTCCAGGTGGCGGTGCACGGCCTCCACGATCACGACTGCATCGTCGATCACCAGACCCACGGCGATGGCGAGGCCGCCCAGCGACATGATGTTCAGGGTCTGTCCGAGGAGGCGCAGGACGAGGAGCGTGGCGCCGAGCGTCAGGGGAAGCGAAAGGGCGACGACGAACGTGGCGCGCAAATCGCGGAGGAACAGTGCGAGGATGATCACGGCGAAGACCGCACCGAAGAGCACCGCGTCCCGGACGCCGCGGACCGCGTCGGCGACGAACTGGGCCTGCTCGTAGACCGGCCGGATCCGCACACCGGGCGGCAGCGAGGGCAACAGCGACCTCAGCTTGTCCTGGATGGCGGCGTTGAGGGAGAGGATGTCGCCCGACGCCCGTCGCGCCACGTTGAGAATCGCGCCCGGCTTGCCGTCCACCCGGATGATCGTCGTGCGTGGGACGATGCCCCGTGCCACCTGTCCGAGGTCGGAGATCCGCAGAGGGGCAGCGGGCGTGCCGCCGACCACGGTCTGCGCGATCTCCTCGGCGGTGGTCATTTCACCGGTGACCACGGCCAACGCGAGCTCGTGCTGTTCGGTCAGCCTCGCGACCGTCTGCACACGGTTCGCGGTGCGGAGGCGGTCGGCCACCGCGGGAACCGTGAGGTGCGCGGCTTCCAGGCGCGCGGGATCGAGCAGCACTTCCGTCTCGGGCACGTCCGAGGACTGAACCGAAACCAGGCCGACGCCCGGCAACCCCGAGAGCGCGGGCCGCAGGGTGTACTGCGCCAGCTCGTACAGTTGCTCCGCTGGGTACGGCCCCTCGACATTCAGGGAGAGGATCGGGAACGAGCTTGCCAGGATGCGTTCCGCGGTGATCTCCGTCTCGGGTGGGAGCGCAGGGCGCGCCTCCGCGAGCCTGGAGAGCACCAGCGGATGGGCCTGGGCCATGTCCGTATCGTTGGAGAAGAAGAGCGACAGCTCGACGGCGCCGCGGACCGTCTTCGACCGGATGGTCTCGATCCCGGGAACGGACGCGAGCGCGAGCTCCAAGGGACGGGTCAGCCCGGCCAGCACCGTCGTTGCAGGCGCTCCAGGCAGCAAGGCGACGACTTGCTCGCGCGGGAACGTCACTTCGGGATAGACGCCTTTGGGCAGCTGCAGGGCCGCCCAGATGCCCGCGGCGGCGCAAGCGACCGCGACGAACAGCATGCCGCGGCCGTGCCGGAGGGCGAAGGCGGCGGCGCTCACCCAGACTTCTCTTTCGCCGGCACCGGGGACGTCTCACCCAAGCCCGCATCAGGCGCCGCCTGCGGCTCGACCGGAGTGCCGTCGGGCAGCGCGTACGCTCCCTGCACGATCACGAGCTGTCCCTCCTGGGCGCCCGCCAGCAACTCGACGACCTCGCCATCCTGATAGCCAAGCTTCACCGCCGCGCGCCTGGCCTTGCCTTCCTGCACGATCTCGATTCCCGGGCCTTCGACGCTGCCGACGACGGCCTCGCGGGGGACCAGCAACGTTCCCCGGTGCACGTCGACGATCACCCGGGCATGGGCGACCGAGTTCGCCTTCAGGATTCCCGAGGGATTGGGGACGCGGATGCGCACCAGCGCCGCGCCAGTGGTGGGATCGACCGCGGGAGCCACGGCCACCACCGTTCCCGCGAACTTCTGGTCGGGAGCGGCATCGACCACGACCGTCGCCGGCTGACCCTGACGCAGGCGCATGGCGGCGCGGGAAGCGACGGGCGCCCGCAGATCGAGCACGTCGGTATCGGCCACCTCCACCACGGGCTTCGAGGCGTCCACCGGCTCGCCCGGGGCCGCGGAGACCTTCGCCACCACGCCATCGAAGGGCGCGCGCAGCTCGCTCCGCGCGAGCTGGTTTCTTGCGGTGGACAGCGCCGCCCGCGCGGTCCGAACCGCGGCGCGCGCCGATTCCAGCTGCAGCCTGGCGTCATCGACTTCTTGTCCCGCAGCGACCCCCGCCGTGAACGCCTGTCTGGCGCGCTCGTATTTCGTGGTCGCGTTGGATTCCTGCGCCTCGGCTTGACCGAGCTGGGCCTCGGCCTGCGCGACCGCGTCCCGAAGGGGGATTGGATCCAGCCGCGCCAGCACCTGTCCCGTCCGGACGTGCTCGCCCTCCGCGATGAGGATTTGCGAAAGCCGCCCCGCCACCACGGGCGCCAGCTTCACGTCGAGTCCGGGCAAGGGCTCCAGCGTGCCAGCGACCTCCACCGTGTCCGGGACGTCCCCGCGTGCCACGGGCTGTACGCGCACGGGTACCGGATGGATCTGGTCCACGGTCTCGCCGTTCCGATTGCAGCCGCCCGTCAGTGCAAGCAGCAGCGCGAGTCTAGAGATCCGCACCGACGGCCTCCTCGAGATCGGCGAGCGCCCTCTGCGTCTCCAGCTCGGCGTCGATGGCCCGGCTCCTCGCAGCGCCGAGGTCCGATTGGGCCTGGAGCACCGCGACGAGCGAGGTGCGCCCGATGCGATATCCCTCCCGCGCCATCTCCAGCACGCGCGTTGCCGAGGGGATGAACTCGCCCCGGTAGAACCGCGCGCGCGCGGACGCCGCGGCCCAGCGGGCACGCGCGGCCAGGATCTGTCCGGTGAGCCGCTGCATCGCCGCCTGCGCCATTACGGCAGCCGTCCGCGCGTTCTCCTCCTGCTCGTGGACCCGGCCACGGTTCCAGGAGAGCAGGGGAACGTCAAAGGCGACGCCCGTCCGCAACCCCCAGTAGGGCGGCGTACCGGACGTGACCCGCTCCGCGATGAGCGAGACGGTCGGCAGGGGGCGGATGGCGATTCGCTCCTCGTCTGCCCGGGCCAGCGCCGCGGCCTCGTGCGCCTGCAGCGACTGCACTTCCGGGTGCTTCCGGGCCCGGGCGAGCAAATCTGGTTCGGGAGGAACGTCGGCTGGAGGTGGGGCGTCCACTGCGTCCACCTGGGTCCCCAGGGTAGCATCAAGCTCGGTGTGGGCCGCGCGCGCTTCCGCTGCCCGATCCTCGCGTTCCTGTTCCGCGCGGCGCATCGCCAGCGCGGACTGCTCGACCTCGAGCCGCGGTGCTCCCCCGGTCCGGTAACGCTCCTCGCTCAAGCGCGCCAGCTCCGCGGCGATCTTCGCCGCATTCGACGACACCTCCACCTGCGCGCCAGCGGCCCAGAAGGCAAAATAGGTTCGACGCACCGCCGCGTGCAGGCGGTTCTGCTGGACCTGGACATCCGCTTCAGTGATCCGCGCGGCCGCTTCCGCCGAGCCGATCGCCGCCCCGCGCTGCCCCAGGACCGGAAGCTTGATGTCGAGCGCGGCCGTGATCCGCGGATCGTCGGGACCGTAGGTCGCAGCGAGGGTCGGATTCTGGAGCTGTCCGGCAGCCTCGATTGCCGCGCGCGAAGCGCCCACCGCCGCCTTCGCAGCCTGCAGCCCGCCGTTGCGCCGGTCGGCTATCTCCCGCGCTTCGGAGAGCGAGAGCGTGGCGAAGAGGGCGATCGCCGGAACCAGCACTCCTAGTTCTTCTTCCTGTGCACGGCGCCGGGGGAAAGGTCGGACACGGCAGATGATTAATCACCTGGCCGCCAATCTTCATCATTACGAATCGGTAACGTCGTCCAGTGTGCGATCCTGGCGGCCCGCGAGCGCGCACTGTAGAACCCCGCATCCCCGGGAGCCCTCATGCGTCACACCGTCCTTGCCGCACTCGTTGCGATCACCGCCAGCACCGATCCGCAGGCCCCCAGCCCTTCGTCCCTTCCCCTTCCGGGCGGTCCACCTGTCGGCATGGACTACCTCGCCTACGATGCGGACACCGGGTTGCTGTTCGTTCCGGCGAGCAACACCGGCAAGCTCGACGTGATCGACACCAGGACCGGCAAGCTCCGATCCGTCGACGGCTGGCCGACCGCGCAGCGGGGCGATCGCGTCGCCGGAATCACCGCGGCCACCACCGGCGCGGGATACGCGTACGTCGGCAACCGCGCCGATTCGACGGTCTGTGCGGTGGAGATCAAGACGCTGGCACGCAGAGGGTGCGTCACCTTGCCGTCGACGCCCGATGGCGTCTTCTACGTCGCCCCCACGCGCGAAGTCTGGGTCACCACGCCGCGCGACAACTCGCTGCAGATGCTGAGCTTGAAGGACCCCGCGAATCCGACCGCCGCTGGAACGATCCGGCTCGAGGGGCAGCCCGAGGGCTATGCCGTCGACGAGCGACGGGGAATCGTCTTCACCAACCTCGAGGACAAGGACAAGACGTTGGCGATCGATGCCCGGTCGCGGAAGGTGACTGCGACCTGGAGCCCGGACTGCGGCGTGAAGGGACCGCGCGGCATCGCCGTCGATCCCGACGCCATGCACGTGTTCGTCGCCTGCTTCGCCGAGGGTCTGCGGGAATTCGGCTCGAACGGCAAGATCCTGGCGCGCCTGGAGACCGGCGCCGGCGTCGACAACATCGATTGGTTCCCTTCCGGGCACCTGGTCTACGTCGCCAGCGCGCAAGAGGGGAAGCTCACGATCGCGAAGTCCGGGCCCGAGGGAGCGCTCTCCGTGGTCTCGGTCGCGCCGACGGTACCTGGGGGACGCAGCGTGATCGTGGACGGATCCGGCACCGCGTACATCCCGGACTCCAAGGGCGGTCGGCTGGTCCTCGTCAAACCTGCTCAGTAGGGACTGAGGTCCTCCGCTGCCGGAGTAGCGCAAGCGTGTACGAGACTGCGAGCACCGCCAGACAGATGCAGCCGACCACGACGTAGCGGTGCACGATCTGATCCGTCGACCAGAAGTACGTCTCGCTGAGCACGCTCGGATCGCTCAGGCCGGCGCCTTCGTTCATGCCGAAGGGGATGCGGTCGAAGTCCGTCCGCGAGGCCCACCACTGCGCGAATGCGTCGGCGAACGCCGCCGCGCCGATGACCAGGAAACCCCAGCGGAGCCAGCCCCGCTTCAGCGCGCTCTCCTCCGGCGCGTAGACGCTGAGCATGAGCAGGGTCCCGAGGACCATGCAGCCGCCGTCGCCCATGAAGACGATGAGCTGCTTCGCCCTGGCCTCCGACAGCGCGGTAGTGCAGAAGAGCTGCACCGGCAGCAGCGCGCCCAGGGCGACGCAGAGGCGCCGGCGCTCGGTGCGCCAGGCCCAGAAGGCCCCCGAGGCGATGGCCAGGAACACCAGGAATCCGAACGGACCTGATCGAGACTCCGCCATCGGCGTCAACCAGGGCCCCGGAAAGGCGGGGAAACCGCACAGCCAGGCCGCCGTCGCGTGTCCCAGCTCGTGCACCCACATGGTGAGAAAGATGCGCGCCAGGAAATGGCCGGGTCCCGTCGAGACGATCAGGAAAGCGCCGGCGAGCGCAGCGGGGATGGCCCAGGTGCGCAGCCGACTCTCCAGCTGCGTCTCGGCGAGCTCCCACTCGGTCTCCACCGTGTCAGCGCTCGCGCCCGCGAACCAGCGGGGCCGCTTCGGCCCCGGTCGGCAACGTCGCAAACGCGAGCATCCCGAGGGCAGGTGCGAGCGCCCTCATCACGATGCTCAGGGTGGCCGGATCCATCGCTCATTCCTACCTGCGCCCGGCCACCCGGCGCAAAACAATTCGCCTACCAGACCGTGCAGCGGTTCTCCGGCGCCATCGGCGCTCCGGCCTTGCACGAGAATGCCTTGGCGAAGTCCGGGTTGTCGGACACGGGGCCGTTGACGCGCCACTGCGACGTCGAGTGAGGATTGGTTTGCGCCTGCAGGCGCGCCGCTTCCGGGCGGTAGTTCGTGCACCAGCCTTGCGCGAAGGCGACGAAGAAGTCCTGCTCGGTCTTCGCGTCGACCTGTCCGCCGCGTTCCTGCCGCAGCGCCGCCAGCGCCAGCTTCAGGCCACCGATGTCCGCGATGTTCTCGCCCAGCGTGAGGTGGCCGTTCAGCTTGACGTCGTCCACCGCGGTGTAGCCGTCGTACTGCTTCGCCACGCACTCTGCGCGCTCGGTGAAGGCGTCGCTCACCGGCTTCGACCACCACTCGTGCAGATTGCCATCGCCGTCGAACTGCCTCCCCTGATCGTCGAAGCCGTGCGTCAGCTCGTGGCCCATCACCATGCCCAGGCCGCCGAAGTTCGCCGGCTCCGGCGCGTCGGTCTTGAAGAACGGCGACTGCATGATGCCGGCCGGAAACACCATCTCGTTCAACGACGGGTTGTAGTAGGCGTTGACGGTCGGCGGGCTCATCCCGAACTCGCCGCGGTCCACCGGCTTGCCGATCTTGTCCAGGTCGCGCTTCGTCTCGAATCGCGCCGCCTCCGCCACGTTGGCGAGCAGCGACTCCTTGCCGATCCGCATGCTCGAGTAGTCGCGCCATTTCTCCGGGTAGCCGACCTTGTTGTTGATCTTCTTCAGCTTCTCCTTCGAGGCGGCGCGCGCGGCGTCGTCCATCCACTCCACCTGCGCGAGGTTGCGATCGAAGGCGCCCTCGATGCCCTGGATCATGTCCTTGGCGATCGTCTTGCCCTCGTCCCCGATGGTGGTGGTGACGAAGCTGCGGCCTAGCGCTTCACCGAGGGCACCGTCGGTCATCTGCACGCAGCGCTTCCAGCGCGGAAGAATGGCCTTGGCCCCGGTGAGCGCCTTCGTCAGGCGGAAGCGCTCCTCCACGAACGGCTTGCCGAGCGTGGGCGCCGAGGCCTCGATGGCCTTCCAGCGCAGGTAGGTCTTCAAGTCGTCGAGCTTGCCCTTCTGCGCCACCAGTTTGTCCATGCCGCTGAAGAAGCCCGGCACCAGCACGTTGATGGACTGCACGTCCGGCGAGCCCAGCTCCGTGAAGTACGCGTTCCACTCGAAGTGGGGCGCCAGCTTCATCAGGCCGATGCGCTCGAGCCGATGGTAGATCTTGTTCGGGTCGCGCCGCTCGACCTTGTCCATCGAGGCCCTCGCGAGCGCCGTCTCGATGGTCATCACGGTCTGCGCCTGCTTGCGGGCGGATGCCTCCGGCGCGCCCGCCAGGGCCAGCATCTTCGCCGCGTGGTCCTGGTAGAGCGCGCGGAGGTCCTTCATCCGGGCGTCGTCCTTCAGGTAGTAGTCGCGGTCGGGCAGACCGAGCCCGCCCTGGTCGGCGCCGCCGATCACCTGGGTCGCGTCCTTGAAGTCCTGCTGCGACCCGAAGCCGAAGAAGGCGCCCGCGCCTTCCGCCTGGAGGGCCGCTACCTGCTGCGCGAGACCTCTCGAGTCCTTGATGGCGTCGATTCTCCGCAGCGCCGCCTGCAGGGTCTGAAGGGAAGCCGTCTCGGCCTTCTGCTCGTCCATGCAGGTGGCATAGAAGTCGCCGACCTTCTGCGCGAACGGATCGGCGGGATCGGCCTCGCCGTGCGCGTCCTTTTCCAGGATGTCGTGCAGCAGCGCTTCGTTGCGCTGGTGGATCTCGTCGAAGCTACGCGCCCATCTCGCGCGGTCCTCCGGGATCGGCGTCTCCTTCAGCCAGTTCCCGCAGGCGTACTGATAGAAGTCGGTGCAGGGATCGACGGACTTGTCCATCGCGCTCTCGTCGATCGGCGGGGGCTCCCGGACCGGCGCGACGGCGCTGCCGCTCGCGGGCGGAGCTGTGGGGGCCGCTGGCTTGCCAGCCGGCGGCGGAGCCTGTTCCCCGGCTGTGCCGGTGGCGGGCTCGTTCACGGGCTTGCTCTGCGGGCCCGAGCTGCAGGCGGCGGCGACGAGGATGAGGACAGCCGATCGTTTCATTCGATCTCCGAAGTGGATGGGGGCCAAACTTCGCGGCCTACGGTCGCAAGGCCTGCTTATTTCCCGGCCGGGCATGCGCGTCGATCCAGTCGAGCACCGTGTGGTACCAGAGCTGGCTGTTCCTCGGCTTGAGGACCCAGTGGCCCTCGTCAGGGAAGTAGAGCAGCCGTGATTCGATCCCGCGCCGCTGCAGTGCGGTGAACATTCCCAGGCCCTGCTCGACCGGTACGCGGAAGTCCAGCTCGCCCTGGACGACCAGCGTCGGGGTCTTGAAGTTCTGGACGTAGCTGCTGGGCGACAGGCGCCGGTACAGCTCCGGGTTCTCCCAGGGCGGGCCGCGGAACTCCCACTCGGGGAACCAGAGCTCTTCGGTGGAGCCGTACTCGCTCACCAGATCGAAGACGCCGTCGTGGGAGACCAGGCACTTGAAGCGATCGGTGTGGCCCGCGATCCAATCCACCATGTACCCGCCGAAGCTGGCGCCCGCCGCGCAGGTATGACCGGGATCGACGAACGGCAGCTTCTCCGCGGCGTCCGCCGCGCGCATCACGTCATCGTAGGCGAGGCCGCCCCAGTCGCCCGAGATCTGCTCCTTGAATTTCTGTCCGTAGCCGATCGAACCGTGGAAGTCCGTGGCCACCACCACGTAACCCCGGGCAGCGAAGGCGGCGGCGTTCCAGCGCATGCTCCAGGCATCCTCCCAGGAGCCTTGCGGGCCGCCATGGATCAGGACCAGCAGCGGCAGCTTTCCGGCTGCGTTCGCGGGCCGCACGATCCAGGAGTGCACCTTGGCGCCGTCCTTCGAATCGGTCCAGAGGTCCTCGGCGACGCCCAGGTTCAGGTCCTTGTACTGCTCGTCGTTGAAGCGGCTCAGACGCGAGGGCTGGGCGCCGGCCCGGACGGCGAAGACTTCGGGCGGACGCGTGATGCCCGCAGCTGCGACGACGGCGGCGCCGTCCGGAGCGAGGTCGAAGTCGCCGCCGTTCACCGGTGCGTCGGTGAAGCGGCGGTACTTCCCATCGAGCGAGACGGCGTAGAGCCAATGGCGCGCCTTCTGCACCACCGACGCGACGATCCCCTTGCTGTCCCGGCGCCAGGCGAAGCTGCCGACGTCGTCCGTGTCGATGTCCACCGACGTGCTGCGGCCGGTCTTGCGATCCTGGATCTTCAGCCTCCAGACGTCGGCCTCGTAGCCGTCGCGGGCCTGTGAGATCCAGGCCAGGTAGCGGCCGTCGGGCGAGGGGCGCGGCTGCGCGTCGTCGCCCGGGTTGTCGGGAGTCAGGTTCCTGGGCGGGCCGCCATCCCGATCGATCAGCCAGAGGTCGCCGTTGGTGCTCCAGGCTTCCCGCTGCGGCGGCTTGCTGCTGACGATCAGCTCTCCCTCCGGCGTGAAGCGGAAATCGTCACCGCCGCCGACGCGAACGCTGGGCCAGTCGGAATCGAAGGGGGTCACGTCGCGGGGCGGTCCAGAGGGCGCCGGCATCACGAACACGTGGGTGCGCTTGCCTTCCTTCCACTCGGTCCAGTGGCGCGCGAAGAGGTGATCGACGATGCGTGCACGGATCCCGCTCTTCTCCGTTTTCTCCGCGCGCTCCTTGTTGCAGGCACCGTTGCCGGAGCACTGCGGGTAGACGTCGCTGGTGAAGGCGATCCACCGCCCGTCGGGGGAGAAGACGCCGCCGTCGGCGCCGCCGCTCAATCGGGTGATCTCGCGCCCGTCGCCGCCGGCCAGCTCGTACAACCAGAGCTGGCCCTCGCGGACGATGAGGAGCTGCTTGCCGTCGGGCGACCAGCGCGCGTGCTCGCTCCGCGCGTTCCGCGTGAACTGGCGCGGCGCTCCGCCCGCGACCGGCAGGAGCCAGATGTCCTTGTCGTCCTTGTTGGTCTCGAGGTTCTTCTGCCGCACCGTGACGGAAGCCCACTTTCCGTCCGGGGAGACCTGGACGTCGTCCACGCGGCGGGTAGCGAGCAGCTCTTCGGGAGTAAAGGCTCGTGCGGCGAGCAGCAGGGCGAACAGCAGGCTGTGCATGGGGTGCGCTCTGTATCACGAAGCCGCAGGCGCCGGATCCAGAGCGGTCGCGAAGCCAGAGCGCCAGTTCGCGCGAACCAAAAGCTTATGGGGGGTCCAGGGGGGAGGCGACCGCCCCCCTGGTGGAGGCGCCGCAGGCGCCGGATCTGGAGCGGTCGGGAAAGCAGAGCGCCTGGGAATCTCTCAGAAGTACACGTAATGGAGTCCAGGGGGGAGGCGACCGCCCCCCTGGTGGAGGCGCCGCAGGCGCCGGATCTAGAGCGGCCGGGAAAGCAGAGCGCCCCGGGATCTCTCAAAAATACACGTAGTGCAACGATATGTTCGGGACCCAGGTGGTCCCGCCCGATGAGTTCGTCTCCGGGATCATTCCGCCGATGTCGATCCCGTGGGCGAACTGCACGCGCAGCTCGAACGGTCCCAGACCCAGGTTGACGCCGAGGACATAGTCCGCCGTTCGGTTCGCCCACGCATCCGCGAGGGCGGCATGGAGCTTGGTATAGCGATGCCCGGCGTGGTTCTGCACCGCGCGGTTCGTGTCCACCACGCCGCCGAAGTCGAACCCGACCACGCCGGTGAGCCCGCTGAACAGCGCGATCCGGATCAGCACGTCGAGCGGGAACTGGAGCTCCGCCTGGCCGACGTAGTAGCCGTCGCCGAGGAGCCGCGAGTCCCCCCAGCGGAACCCGCGCAGGTTGTCGAAGCTGGAGAGGAAGAATCGCCGGCCGAACCGGCTGCCCTGCGACGCCCCGGCGGCGGTGCGGACGAAGAACCGGCTGCGCCCGATCAGCTTGATGGTCTTGATCGCATCCGCCTGCAGATACGCGTAGAGGCCGTCGGAGCCGCTGGTGGGAATGGAGCCGACGCCGAAGTTCGTCAAGAACGACGTCCCCCCGATTGCGCCGCCTGGCCCGAAACGGGTGGTGTCCCAACCGTACGCAAGCTCCACCTCGGCCTGCGGATTCGATCCGCGGATCTGGTTCAGCTCGGAGGCGGGGAGGTTGGCGGAGGCGTATCCGAAGCGGTCATACGCGAAGTTGTCGAAGAAGCTGCGCGTGACGCCCATCAGCTTGCCGCTCGCATCGATGCGGCTGAAGGTGGAGAGCGGATAGGAGAGCAGACCCTCGACGCCGTACATCCGCTGCAGATAGAGGACCTCGCACGCCGCGCCCAGATTCGCCGTCGTGAGCGGCTGGAAGCATTGCTGCGCGGTCGAGAACTGGGTGTCGCGACCCTGCTGGAAGGTGTGGAAGACCCCGAGGCCCCAGCTCATCCGCTTCGACCGGTCGACGTAGAAAGCGAGGAAGTCGGTGAGGTCGAAGGAGCCATAGATCGCCAGATTGATCAGCGCGGAGCGGTCGCGCATGATGTCCGCGAAGAGCACGCCGCCCGAGCCCACCGGCGCGTAGCCGATGCCGGCGCCTCCGATGGCCGCGCCGCCTCCCTCCACCCTCCAGTTCTTGCCCACGGCATAGGGATCGTACGCCGGCGTATCGTGCGGGATCGGCTCGTCCGGGAAAGGCTGCGGCTTGTCGATGGTCGCCAGGTAGCTGGCCGGGATGGCGTCCTGCTCGTCGACGCTGAGCAGCGCCGCGCTCGGGACTTCGAAGAGCCGGTACCGCGCGCCGTAGAACGCGACGCCGTAGAGGCCGTTGGGCGCAAGGCCCGGGTGCGAGAGCGCGGTGGCGAAGTCGGTGAGCCGCTTGATGCGCCCGTTCTGCAGGAACCAGAGGTCTTCCTTCCCGCCGGCGTCGCTGGCGAACACCACCGCTCCGCCGGCCAGCGTGACCGGGAACCGCTGATCCACCGGCGCGTCGGTCAGGCGGGTCCGGGTCCCGTCATCCGGATTGATACGGAACAGGTTGTAGCGGCCGCTCTCGGTCGCGTCTCCCGCGTACACGATGCCGTCGTCGCCCCAGGCCAGGTCGCGCTCGCTGTACAGATCGTCGGTGAGCCGCCGGACGTGCGGATCGGGATCGGTGAGGTTGATGGTGTAGATGTCGATCTTGCCGTCCCGGTCGAGTCCGTAGAAGGCCAGGCGCTTTCCGTCGGGACTGAAGGTCGGATCGCCGGCCTCGATCACGCCGTCGCGAATCACCCTCAACACCCGCGTATCGCCCAGCTCCAGATCGATCCGGACCCGCGGCACCGCCTTCCGCTCGCGGCGCTTGATCGGGCGGATGTGCAGCACGTCGGAATCGCCCGACTGGGCGAACCAGGCGATGGCGTTGTCGCTGACCGCCATCACCGAACGGAGGATGGGGTGCAGGCTCTCGGTGCCTGGCTGCTGGTCGATGGCGATCTGCTTCGCCGAGGACGGATCCCGCCGATCCAGGACGACCAGCTTGGCGCGGGCCGTCTCGCGCTCGACGCCCCGGTAGAAGAGCAGGTTGCCGTCGGTGGAGCTGGTGAAAGCGTCCAGCTCGTCGGGGAGCTTCAGCTCCGTGACGTCGGGCAGGTCTTGCTTGGCGTCCAGGTACGTGCGCATCACGCGCTTGCGCGCCCAGGTCGACCAACGGGCGTCCATCTGGGCCGGCGTCTCGCCGGCCACGTGCCCGAGCAGCTGCATGAACCCTTCCTTCGGCTCGTTCCGGCGCCCGCCGCCGGCCAGGCGCGGGCTCTGATCGAGCACGCCCTGGATCACGCGCTCGCCGTACGTCTCGCTGAGGAACACCAGCTTCGCCTGCCCGTACTTGTACGTGTACAGGTACGCATACGGCCGGTCCTCGGCGAGCGAGGGAAAGTCGTATCCGATCTCGCCGTTGGGATTCAGCACGATGTCACGGAGGAACATCTCCGTCTCGCTGTCCATCTGCTGATCGTGGGCGTAGTACTCGGCTAGGCCCTCGGTGAACCAGAGCGGCATCGCGCCGATCGGGCTGTCGAGCCCCGCGCTGGCGGCGCGCTCGGCCACCTTCTGGATGTGGAACTGGTGGGTCATCTCGTGCATGGAGACCCGCTTGAAGAACTCGCGCTCGCCGGCGTACGGCAACGACATGCGCAGGTCCTGCGGGCTGGTGACGCCGAGGACGCCCTCCTGCACGGCGAAGACGTTGGTTTCGAGGAACTCGCGATACGTGTTGTAGAGGATGTAGGGGACCCGGAACGACGGCTTGTATTGGAAGCGGTCGGTCATGTACCGCCAGGTCTCGCGGATCAGGCCGCCGGCGATGCGGGCGACGGTATACTCCCGGTCGTAGAAGTAGAGCCGCAGTCCGGCGGAGCCGTCGTCGCTCAGGTAGTCATAATCACGCCAGCTGTACTCGAAGTAGCGCACCAGGTTCTTGCCCGGGCGCTGCGGAATGACGTACGCCTCCTGCGACCAGCCGAGCGGCGCGCGCCCGGTCACCTGCGAGAGGCGCCCGTGCTCCGCCCAAGGGAGGGAGAGCGTGGGCCCGGGCTGCAGCCGGACGGGCGTGACCCCCAAGCCGAACGCCGGGGTGGCGAGCAGCGCCAGGAGCAAAGGGGACAAGCCGATCTTCATTCGGCACATGGTGGGTCCGGGACGGCCGGCGCGCTATGTGCGACCGACGCGACTTGTATTGGATTCAACCGGGGGAGAGTACGCCCAAAGCTCCCACGGGTCAGCCGTGGCGGAGCGCGGGACGCTCGTGCGGCATGGTGGCGCGCGGCGAGCGGAAGACCTGCATCGGCGAATAATAGAGGAAGTTCGCGACCCTCGACGTGTACAGGTCCGCGTAGTCCTGCACCTGCTCGCCGAACCGGGAGTTCTCGTTTCCTTCTTTGAACACCAGCCCCCAGTAGGCATTCGCGCCGGTTTCGAAGCGCGCCTCGAGCTCGGCGCCTTCGAGGAGGGTTGCCTTGAACGCCCGGCGGAGCTTCTCCAGGTCCTGCTTTTCGCGCTGCCGGCGCGCCTCGAGATCGGCGGGCAACGGACCGCCGCGCTCCATCCGCCGGTCCAGCGCGTTGAGCAGGAGCTTGTGGTGATTGATCATGTCGTCGAGGCGGGTGCGCAGGTCGTCGAGCTCCTTGAGCCGCAGCACGTTCTCGGCGTGGGCGTCGATGTACTCGATCTCGCGCTCCAGCTCCTGCACCACGAAGCAGGTGCGCCACTGCGACGCCTTGCGGTTGCGGATGATGTCGCCGTAGATGTGGTCGCCGACGTAGAGCACGCGCTCGCCGGCGAACCCCGTCATCCGCTCGAAATCGAAGAGGTTGCCGCCCTCGTAGATCTTGCCCCGCTCGAGCGACTCGGGCGGCGCCTTGGCGATGGTCCCGTCGGGATTCAGCTCGATGAACGGCCGTTGCTCGGCGAAGAACGCAGGCTTCTGCGCCCCCACCACCACGTAGTCGAAGTAGTTCCTCCAGGTCGGGTATTCGGGCAGCCTGCCGTCGAGGAGGAAGCTCATCACCGCCTCGGTGTAGTCCCAGAGCGAGTTGGTGAGGACGAACAGCTTCTTGCCGCCGGACCGCAGCTTGTGCAGCGCCGCCGCCAGCTCCGGGTCCGGCTTGATGAACCGCGCCAGGTCCTTGCGCACTTCGGTCTTGAGGGAACCGTCGCGGTGCACCTCGTCGATGCTCTCGCGGGTGTCGTCGTAGACCTTGTGGTAGTCGACCTTCTCGCCGCGCGCCTCCTGGGTCTCGATGATCTCCGCGTAGAGACACGCCTCGGGGAGGCTGAACAGGGTGTCGATCCAGGCGAACCGCGGCAGGCTGAGCCGGATCTTCTCGTTCGTCTGGTAGAGGGCCCGGCGCTCGTCCAGCGAGAGCTGCCGCCGGCCGTGGTAGCAGCGGCCGACATGGTTGTGCCGGTCCATCTTGAAGATGTTGCCGTAGGCCTTGTCCACCACCAGCCCGCGGATCACGAACTCGTGGTCGTAGCTGAGGTTGCGCAAGTACGCCGGGTATCCGCGGTTGGCGACCAGCCGGTCCAGCGTCATGCGGAACGCCAACTCCTCGATCTGTCGCAAGGAATACACGGCCAGCGTGTAGTCCATGTCGAACCCGAGCAGCGCGATCTGGTCCATCTGCAGCCCGCGGTTCGCGTAGATCTGCCGGCTGTGGGACAGCTCGACGCCCATGTGCTCCGGACTGTCGAGCAGGCGCTGGATTTCGGGGTCCCGCAGAACGTCCAAAACGGTGGCCGGGGGGGTCTTCGGGATCGCCATGCAGGTCGATCGATGATCCCCCTGACGCCTTGGGCGTGCAAGCATTTCGCGCCCATCCGGCCCCATCGCGGCGGCGGCCGGTCGCTTACTGGCAGGCCGGCTCGTACCTGGCGGTGATGTGGGAGCCAGGCGGTGGAACGGCGGCGGCCGGAAACACGATCCGATTCGAGGTCGCGTCGTAGCTCCACTGGGTCACCGTGACGCCGTTCACGGTGACCAGGATCGAAGTCGGGTCCCGCGGGCGCGCCGAGAGCGGGAAGCTGGTCAGCGGCGTCAGGAGATTTGCCAGCGAGTTATCCAGCATGCTGCCGAAGTTCGCCAGGTCGCAGATGTCTTCCAGGTGACCGTTGAGCTGCTTGGCGAGCTCCATGTACCGGACGCCGATGCCCTCGGCCTGCGGCCTGCAATCCCTCAGCGGAACGATCCCGGAGAAGGAGATCAAGTCGAGCGCGCCCTTCTTCACCTGGGCCAGCCGCCGGACGTAATCGCTGACCGGCGCCGGGTTGACCACGTCGTTCGCGTCGTCCGCATCGGTCACCGCCAGCAGCGCGAGGCGGGCGTCGTCGCGCAGGAACCCGGCGTTGCCGTCGTTCTGCTGCGGCGTCCCCGGCGCCTTGGTGGAGCTGATCAGCGGGTTCGTCAGCGCCGCCAGGACGGGGTCGAGGAAACGTTCGTCGTAGTGGCAGATGCCGACGTTGGTGTTGGCGAAGAGCACGTTCTTCACGTCCGGCGTCTGCGGCGTCAGCAGCCGCGGCCGGGAATTGTCCACCGGAAAGAACCGCCCGCCTTCGCCCCCGTCCGCCCCTCCAGGGCAATGCGACCAGCCGGAGGTGAAGGGGTACATGCCGGTCGTGGTGACCGCGATGTGGAAGTCGGCGTTGGCCAGCGCGATGCGGTTCCAGAGGTGATCGAGGTTCTGCGCCAGGGCCTTCTGCTCGTCGGCCATCGAGCCGCTGTTGTCGATGACGATCAGCATGTCGACCTTGGGCGAGCTCTGGTCCCACTGATCCAGCACGGTGGCGGCGAGCTGCACGCCGCCGCCGATGCCGGCTTGGAAGGGCTCGGCACGCATGTCCGTGAACACGCGAACAGCCCCTATGTCGTCGCCCTGCGACGCGGGACGGTACGCGATGGGGATGGCCGTGTTGGTATTCGGCTGCAGCCGCACCGGCAGCTGCGGCGAGGAAGAAAATGGCGTCCCATCCGTCTCGACCCGCGTGACGGTGACCGGGAAGGTGCACTGGTTGACCGCGTAGACGTTCTTGTCCGGGATGCCGCACCCCATGATGTTCGGGCCGAAATCCACGGTGGGCGGCGTCAGGAAGAAGCAGCTCGAGTCTCCAGCGCCGATCAGGTCCACGGACATCGAAGGCGCACTGCGGTTGCTGACGTAGAAGCGGACCACGCCGGAGTAGGTCTCGGCCTGCTCGGCCAGGAACTCGAGGCGCACCGACATGCGGCCGCCGGGCGGCAAGGTCCGCCCCGCCGGCTGGACGCCGCCCGGCCACCGGAATGTGGGACCTCCGGATGCGATGGTGGGTTCGCCGACGATGCAGTCATCCGCAGTCCGGTTGGTCAGCTCGAACCCCTCGACCGTGGGCGTGAAGAGCCTCTGCAGGCCGAAGTTCACCGGCGGAGCCGGAGTGACCTCCAGCGTACAGGGCAACAGGTCGCGTCCAATGGCTGCCAGCGGCACCTCGACGCGCGGGTGCAATGCGTCGTTCGACTCGATGATCAAGGTCGCCTGCGACAAGCCCGTTGCCGCGGGACTGAACGACACCATCAGGCTGACGCTCGCGCCGGGAGCGCCCACCGTCCTGGCGCCGCCCTGGACGGACCAGGTGCCGTCGTTCTTGTCCAGGTAGACGGCGGTCAGCATCAGCGGCGCGATTTGCCTCGGGTCGAAACCGACGTTGGTGGCGATCACCGCCGCGCTGCGGGTCGTGCCGGTCGCCGTCGCGCCCACGAACAGCGACTTCGGCTTGGTCTGCAGCACGGGCCCGATGCCGTTGCCCGTCATCGCCAGGATTCCCGGGCCTCCTTCGGCAGCTCGAAACGCCACCTGGGTCTGCTGCGTGCCCAGGTTTCGGGGAAGGAACGTAGCTGTGCCGCTCACCGTCTCGCCCGGTCCGAACGTCCGCGGCAGGGACGCATTGTCCAGCGAAGCCGTGAGGTCGGGACTTCCGCTCGAGGTGAGCCCCTCGACCACCAACGGCCTCTTGCTGGTGTTGGTCACCGTGAACTGCTGCGACGCTGTGGCGCCGAGCCGGAGCTCGCCGAAATCGAGGGTCTCGGGCTGGACCCGGAGCAGCTTGTCCACGCCGCGGCCCGACAAGGTGATCTGCCGCGGCGAGCAGGTGGGGCAGGGCGTGATCAGGGCCGTCGCGCTGTAGCTCGCGAGCTGGTCGGGGCGGAACTGGATGGTGACCACCATCGATTGCTGCGCGGCGATCGATTGCTCGCCCGGGGGTGCGACCGTGAATGCGGTCGTTCCCTGCGGGGAATCGATGGCGACCGACGTCTCCGCCCGCCCGTCGTTGTTGGTGAGCAGCAGGTCCTGTGTGGCCGTGGTATTCACCACCACGTCGCCGAAATCGAAAGCGTCGCCGGACAGCGTGGCGAGACCTCGCACCGCATGCCCGCGCAGGCCCACGTCCGCGCCGTTGCTCTCCGGAGAGTCGGTGACGAGCTGGAGCATGCGCTGCTGTGTTCCCAGCTGGGGCGGGCGGTACCGGACGCTGACGTTCACCGAGCCGCCCGGGCCCAGGTTCGCCGGGAGGCCCTTGACCTCGAACGCCGGGTCCGCGAACTCGACGAGGCTGGTGACCGTCATCGGGACCAGGCCGGTGTTGCGCAGCGCGATGGGGCGCGTCTGCTGCTTCCCGAGCGCCACGTCGCCGAAGTCGAGTGTCGCGGGGGAGACCGAGAGGACCCCGCCGAGCGCACGAAGCTTGGACTGGCTCGCGCCCCCGCATGCCGCCAACACCAGCACGCACGCCGCCGCCCGGAACCGCCCCATACGGCACCCCCGCGAACCCGACATCGGACCGGTCCTGTACACGGCCCGTGCCAAGGTCCGGGCAGGGGAGCGGGCGCTTGTGGGATAGGCAAGCCGTTACCCAGCCGTGGAAGGCGCTGCTCCGGCGGGTTACAACGTTTTGCGCATGACGGAAGAGTGGTTCGAAGTGGCCGTCGATCCGGCCCACGTGGCGCGGGAGCGGGAAAAGGCCCGCGGGCTGCGCAAGACGGCGTGGTGGCAGCGGCGCGTCCAGCGCGGGGTCTGCGCCTGGTGCGGGAGGAACGTGCCGCCTCGGGAGCTCACCATGGACCACGTAGTCCCGGTCGCGCGGGGTGGCCGCAGCGCGAAAGGAAACGTGGTGGCCGCATGCAAGGAATGCAACAACCGCAAAAAGCTGATGACACCGGCGGAGCAACTCATGATGAAGCCTCTGGACCCGCCCGGCGAGGACTGATGCCGCTCTCCGAGAAGGACTTTCCCGTCGAGGAGCGCAGCCTGAAGAACGGGCTGCAAGTCCGGCTCCTTCGGGACAACTCCCTGCCGGTCTGCACGCTCTACGGCTTCTTCCGGGTCGGTTCGCGCAACGAGCGCCCGGGCATCACAGGCATCTCGCACCTCTTCGAGCACATGATGTTCAACGGCTCGAAGAAGTACGGACCGAAGGAGTTCGATCGCCGCCTGGAGGCAGCAGGAGGGACCTCCAACGCATACACCTCGCACGATCTCACCGCCTACTACGAGGACTTCGCATCCGAAGCACTGCCTCTGGTCCTCGATCTGGAGGCGGACCGGATGGCGTCGCTGATCATCGACGACAGCTCGCTGGCGCGCGAGCGGGAGGTGGTGAAGGAGGAGCGGAGGTTCCGCACCGACAACGACATCGACGGCATGATGGACGAGGCCCTCGGCGCGCTGACGTTTCTGGCCCATCCCTACCGCTGGCCCGTGATCGGGTGGATGAGCGACATCGAGGCGATCACGCGACAGGACTGCGAGCGCTACTTCCGCAGCTACTACGCGCCGAACAACTGTACGCTGGTGCTGGTGGGCGACTTCGAAGTGGACGCGGCGATGCGCGAGATCGAGCGGCTCTACGGCGGGATTGCGCCCGGGGAGCCGCTGCCCGCGGTGATCACCGGCGAGCCGCGGCAGAAGGGAGCGCGGCGCGCCGAGATCCGCTATCCGTCGCAGGCCCCGGCGCTGCTCGCCGGGTTCCGCGGGCCTTCCGGTCGCGATCCGGACTCGCTGGTGCTCGACCTGATCGAAACGGCGCTCAGCTCGGGGGAAGGGGCCAGGCTGAAGCGGGCGCTGGTGTACGAGCAGGAGCTCTGCGTCGATTCCCACGTCTACTACGGTTGGCGGATGGACCCCGGGATGTTCGAGATTTCGCTCAAGCTCAATCCCGGCGTCGATCCCCAACGGGCGGAAAGCTCGCTCTGGGCCGAGCTGTCGCGGCTCTCCGACGAGCAGATCTCCGAGCGCGAGCTGGAGCGGGCCAAGAACCTGGTCCGCAACCAGCTCCTCCGGGCGCTGGCGACCACCAACGGTCGAGCGCACACCATCGGCCAGATGGAGGTGATGCTCGGCACCTGGCGAGCCATGCTCGACCTGCCGGATCGGTACGCCTCGATCACCGCCGCCGACGTGCAGCGCGTCGCACGCAAGACGTTCGCGCCGCACCGGCGGAACGTGGTCACCCTGGTGCCGGGCGAGGTGGACGCGTGACCGCCCCCGACGTCGAGCTGCCGCCGCTGCAGATCGAGAAGCTTCCCTCGGGATTGACGCTGCTCGCGATCCAGAAGCG
Source organism: Myxococcales bacterium (assembly GCA_036513415.1). Classification (GTDB taxonomy): domain Bacteria; phylum Myxococcota; class Myxococcia; order Myxococcales; family 40CM-4-68-19; genus 40CM-4-68-19. The sequence continues at coordinate 41,526 of DATBZA010000154.1, forward strand.
GGGGCTGCCGCTCTTCCATGTGCGGCTCTCGTTGCCGGCGGGAGCGTGCGAAGACCCGCGGGGGAAGGCGGGGCTGGCGCAGTTCACCGTGGACCTGCTTCGCCGGGGAACGCGAAGGCGGCCAGCGCACGACGTGGACGAGATGATCGAGTCCATGGGCGCGCAGCTCTACGCCGACGTCTCGACGGAGGAGGCCGCGCTCGCGCTCACCGTTCCCGCCGAGCTGTCCGAGCGCGCGCTCGACGCGCTGTTGGAGGTCGCGCTGGAGCCCGCGTTCGAAGAGAGCGAGGTGGCCGCCGCGCGACGCCGCACCATCGCCAGTCTGCAGAGCGATCTCGACGAGCCCAGCACGGTGGCCGGGCGCGCGGTGGTCTCGCTGGGTTACGGGCCGGGCCATCCGTATGCTCATCCGTCGCAGGGGTTCCGCCGGGACGTCGAGACGTTCCAGCGCGAGGATGCTCTCAGCTTCCACGCCACCCGGTACCAGCAGCAGGCCGGGCTTCTGGCGGTGGTGGGGCAGGCCACCCCACACGAGCTCCTCGAGCAGCTCCAGCGCAAGCTCGCGCAGTGGGAGTCCTCCTGGCCGGGACGGAGCCAGCGAAGCGCGCTCCAGTTCGCCGCGCTTCCGCCATCGCAGGAGATGCGCGCGGTGGTCATCCACAAGCCCGACGCGACGCAGGCGCAGGTGCGGATCGTCTCCCCCGGGCTTCCGCGCGCAACGCCGCGCTACGCCGAGGCGGTGGTGGCCAACACTGCGCTGGGGGGCGGGTTCACCTCGCTGCTGGTGGACGCCATCCGCGTCGATCGCGGCCTTTCCTACTCGGTGTCCACGCGGCTGCACATGAACCGGCGCGCCGGCCTGAGCGTGTTCGCAAGCTTCACCAAGAACGAAACGCTGCGCGAGCTGGTGGACCTGGCGCTGGAGAAGATGCGGGCGTACGCGGCGAGCGGCCCCAGCGAAGACGCCCTGGAGAAGGCGCGCAGGTACCTCGCGGGTCTCTTTCCGCTCGGTCTCGAGAGCCACGAAGCGCTCGCGGAACAGGTCGCGGATGCCTTGCTCGATGGCCTGGGCCTCGAGCATTTGAAGACCTATCGCAGCCGCGTGCTGGCGGTCACCGCCGCGCAGGCGCGCACCATGGCCGCCGAGCTCTCGCCGGCGCGCGACGGCGCGCTCCTCACGGTGGTGGGGGAAGCTGACGCCGCCCGCCGGGCGCTGAACGGACTCTGTCCGGTCGACGTGCGCCAGCTCGAGGAGTTCGCCTGATCCCTCGGATCAGAGCGGCTGCGTGAAGGCGATCCCGATCACGACGTCCGGGGCGTTCGAGACCCACCCCCAGCCGAGGGTGCTGTGCGAATTGCTCCCGGGCGTGAAGTCCTCGCTGAGCCAGGCGGAGAAGCGGCCACGGCGGAGGCCGAAGCTGATCTGGTTGTGCGAGCGGAAGTCGGCGTAGAGCCCGCTGGAGAGCAGCGCGTCCTCGTCCACCGGTCCGGTCTGTAGCCATGTCCAGCCGCGCTCGAGCAGCGGAGAGAGGACCCGGTCCTCGATCAAGAACGTGGTGCCGAAGACCTCCAGCTCGAGCGAGACCTCGGCGGTGAAGTGCCAGGGCTTGGGCTGCAGGGCGGTGGGCGCCGAGAGGCGCGAGAACCGGCTGAGCGCGACCAGTCCATGCAGCGTCGCCCAGGACGCCCAAGGCCAGGTGGCCACCACGCCGACGCCCGCGTCGAGTCCGCCGGATCCGCCGGCGGCGGAAAGAGAGCCGACGGGCAGCTTGAGGTCGAGCCGCGCCGCAAGCGCCACCGGAGCCTCGACCAGCGCGATCTGCGTGCGCGCGGTCAGGTCGCCGGGTGCCAGCGTCGGCGAGCGGATGTCGAAGGCGGTGCCGCCGTTGTCCGAGTAGACCAGCCGCACCCGGTTCCGCGGGAACTGCGATCGCTGGTAGTTGAACGCGCCGACCAGCGAGTGCCACGCCTCGATGGGAGTGTCGCTCCAGCCGCCCCAGTGCTCGGTGATCTTCCATTCGATCGCGGTCCAGATGCCGGGGAAGTCGGGCCAGGGTGCGCGCACGCGCAGGGTGAGCGAGTCCGCCTGCTCGTCGAGGAGCTGGGTGGCGCGCGCGTCGCCGCGCTGCAGCGACATCTGCTCGTTCCAGGTGTTCGCGACCGACCAGCGGATGTCGAAGTCGGCGCGGTCGATGGGGCGCGCGTCCGCACCCGTCATATCGAGGAACAGCTCGCGCAATGGGCCTTGTGTGCGCAAGCCGAGCGGCCCTCCGGCGGCGAGCAGGACGAGGACGAGGGCGTGCACTTGACTGCGATCGTAACCCGGACCGCGCGCCTGCTCCACCAACTGGCAGATTCACCCGAGGGGCGACATCGGTCTGCTATAGCGTACACCGCTGTGAGAATCTTGCACCAGGATGCGCATGTGCTGGCCATCGACAAGCCGGCGGGGCTGCTCACCGTTCCCGGGCGCGGGGGGGCGGAACCGCCGGCGCTGTCGGCGCTGGTGCGCGAGGTCGCGCCGGAAGCCCTGCCGGTGCACCGGCTGGACCGCGACACGTCGGGCGTGGTGCTGTTCGCGGTCACGCGCCAGGCGCATCGCGCGCTCAACGCGGCCTTCGAGAGCCGGCGGGCGGAGAAGACCTACCTCGCGCTCGTGCGCTCTGACCTGGCCAAGGCGCAGCGCATCGATCTTCCGCTGGCGGAGGTGCGCGGAGGGCGTGTCCGCACCGGCGGAAAGGACGCCAAGCCGGCCCAGACCCAGGTCACCCCGAAAGAACGATTCGGCGTCTACACGCTCTGCGCGTGCCGGCCGCGCACGGGCCGCAGGCATCAGATCCGCGCCCACCTGGCCGCCATCGGGCACCCGCTCGCCGTCGATCCCCGCTACGGAGAGGCGCGGGCGATCTGCGTCGGCGATCTCTGGTCGGGAGCGCCCGATCCGGACACCATCGTGCTCGACCGTACGCCGCTGCACGCAGCGGCCCTGCGGATTCCGCATCCGTCCGGGTACGGCTGGCTCTGGGTGGAGTCGCCCTTGCCGGACGACATGGCGCGTTGCCTGGATTTGTTGCGGGCCGCGCGGCGGTCCGGCGACGTCGGACCTCTCCGGTAGCGTGCGAGGCGGTGGAACAGGCGCGGGGCCGCCGGGGATTACTTTCCGTGCACCAGCGTCTTCACGTCGGCCTTGAAGGCGACCTGGATCTTGTCCCCGCGGACTTCCTGCACCAGGCCGATCCCGAACAGCGGGTGCTGGATCACTTCCTCGGGCGTGTACTTGTCCTTCGCCGAGTAGCGCCGGGCGCGCGCGAGGTCCTTTCCGGCGAGCAGCGCTTCCCAGCTGGTCACCGAAGGCTTCGCCGCCCGGCGTTCGCGGACTTCGCGCGGTTCCCACGATCCCTTCCGCGGTTCCGAGCCGGCGTCGCCGCGGTAGTTGTGCTCGCCCTGGCAGGTGTTGCACCGGACCCGCACCGGCCTGCCGGAGACCATCGCGAGGATGGTGTGACCCAGGTTCATCTTGCAACGCGTGCACCACGCGTCGATGTCGGCGCCGACCTTCGAAGCAGTCATGGAGGAGCGCAATTTAGATCACAACGCGGCGCAGGTGCGCGCCGATTCGCGTGACGATCTCATAATTGATGGTCTGCGCCCAGACCGCCAGCTGATCGGCGGACACCTGCTCGTCCCCGTCGCGGCCGAGCAAGGTGGCCGTGACGGGACCGTCGGTCCGCGCCGCGCGCGTCACGTCGATGACCACGTGGTTCATCATCACCCGGCCGAGCACCGGGCAGCGTTGTCCCTCCACCAGGGCGTGCGCCCGCGACGAGAGCAGCCGCGGATAGCCGTCCGCGTATCCCATCGGCAGCACCGCGATGCGGGTATCCACCGGACAGCGGTAGGTGCAGCCATAGCCGACATAGCTGCCGGCGGGGAGCCATTTGGTGAGCTGGCTGCGGCACCGCCAGGAGAGCACCGGCCGGAGCTCGGGAACGCGACCCAGGAGCGCCCGCGCCGACAGCCGCGTTTCGCTCGAGGGCCACAGGCCGTAGAGCGAGATTCCCACCCGGACGACGTTGTGACGCGCCTGCGGGAGGAGCAGCGCCGCCGCGCTCGCGGCGATGTGCCGCTCCAGCGGCGCGGTGAGGGCCAGCGCGTCGCTCACCCGCCGCGATCCCTCGTCGAACGCGGCGAGCTGCTGCCCGGCGTAGCTCTGCTCGGTCACGTCCTCGGTATTGGCGAAATGGGAGAGCACGCCCGCCACCTCGACGACGTCGCGCGCTTGCACCAGCCAGCCCAGCGCGGCGGGGAGCTCGCCCGGGGTGAACCCTTCGCGTCCGAGCCCGGTGTCGACGTGGATGTGTCCGCGCAGGCGCACGCCGGCGGCACGGAGGGCCGGGACGAAGCGGGCCTGTCCCGGGTCGGCGATCGCAACCTCGACGTTCGCTCGCGCGAGCTCGACTGCTTCTTCCGCGTCCAGCGCCCCGAGCACCAGCACTTGCCGCCGCGGTCCCGCGGTCCGCGCCTCGATCTCGCGGATCGCCAGGGCGTCACGGGCTTCGATCATGTAGAGGGTGTCGCAAGCCGTCCGCGCGGCCGGAAGGACCTCGGCGAATCCGTGGCCGTACGCGTTTCCCTTGAGCACGCCGCCCAGGCGCACGCCGGCGCCGAGCACCTCGCGGAAGATCGCCGCGTTGTGCGCCAGCGCGCCCCCGTCGATTTCCAGCCAGGAGGCTTCCGCCGGAAAGCGTGTTCCCATTGCCGCCGAGTGTAGTAGTGGTGCTGCCGGATGGCGAAAGAAGTGCTGATCGTGGGCGCGGGCTTTGGCGGCCTCGAGGCCGGCCGGGAGCTGGCCGGCAGACCCTCGGTGAACGTGACCATCCTCGATCAGCGCAACCATCACCTCTTCCAGCCGCTGCTCTACCAGGTGGCCACCGCAGGGCTGAATCCAGCCGACATCGCTTCGCCGGTGCGGGCGCAGTTTTCCCGGGCGCGCAACGTCGACGTGCATCTCGGGCGCGTGGAGAAGGTGGATCTGGCCGGGAAACGCGCCACGCTCACCGACGGCATGGGCTTCGCCTGGGACTTCCTCATCCTCGCCTGCGGGGCCACGCACAGCTACTTCGGGCATCCCGAGTGGGAGGACTTCGCGCCGGGGCTCAAGACGCTGGAGCACGCCACCGAGATCCGCCGCCGCATCCTCTTTGCTTTCGAATCGGCGGAGAACGAAGCGCATCCCGCCGCGCAGCGGCCCCACCTCACCTTCGTGATCGTCGGGGGCGGGCCCACCGGAGTGGAGCTGGCCGGGGCCATCGCGGACATCAGCCGGACGGTGCTGGTGCGCGACTTCCGTCACATCGATCCGACCACCGCGCACGTCCTCTTGCTGGAGGCCGGCCCGCGCATACTGCCCGTGTTCGCCGAGGCCCTCTCGCGCCGCGCGACGGACGATCTGCGCAAGCTGGGCGTCGAGGTGCGGACCTCGTCCGCGGTGACCGGGATCGACGCGAACGGGGTCGAGATCGGCGGCCAGCAAAGGATCGCCGCCAAGAGCGTCTTCTGGGCGGCGGGCGTCCAGGCCTCAGGGCTTGGCCAATCGCTCGGAGTCGAGCTCGATCGCGCCGGGCGGGTGAAGGTGAACGCAGACCTGTCGATCCCCGGTCATCGCGATGCGTTCGTGATCGGCGACATGGCCCACCTCGACGAGCCAGGGCGAGGGCTGGTGCCGGGACTGGCGCCGGCGGCCATCCAGGAGGGGCGGCTGGCAGCGCGCAACGTTCTCGCTTCCGTGGAGGGCCGGCCGCGCCGCCCGTTCCGCTATCGCGACAAGGGGATGATGGCCACCATCGGGAAGCACAAGGCCATCGCGCAGGCGGGCCGCTTCCGCCTCACCGGATTTCTCGCCTGGGTGGCGTGGCTGTTCATCCACATCCTCTACCTGATCGGCTTCAAGAACCGCTTCTTCGTCTTCGTTCAGTGGGTGTGGAGCTACCTCTTCTCCAAGCGCGGAGCGCGGCTGATCACCCACCGCGAGTGGAAGCAGCCGCACTGAGCTTCAGGGGGCGCGCGCAGTCCCGCAATCGGCGCCGTTCAGCCCTGGACAGCGAGACAAGCTCGCGCGCCGGGGCCGTCTCGGGATACAAAGCCGCGAAATGGCCGAGCAGACCACCGCCGGGCCGAAGCCACGTCGGGACTGGCTGAAGCCGCTCGAGCGCCCCATCGAGGTGCTCGGAGAGCTGTCGCTGTTCACCGGCCAGTCGGTGGCGGCGATCTTCCGTCCTCCGTACCGGGTCGGCCTGCTGCTGGTGCAGCTCGACTTCATGGGCTACGGGTCGATGTTCGTGGTGGGCCTGACCGGCCTCTTCACCGGCATGGTGCTCGCGCTGCAGACCGTCTACGCCTTCGGCCTGTTCAATGCGCAGTCGCTGGTGGGCGCGACCGTCGAGATCTCCCTGGCCCGGGAGCTCGCGCCCATCTTCACCTGCATCGTCCTGGTGGCCCGGGTGGGGTCCGCGGCTGCCACCGAGCTGGGCACCATGCGGGTGACGGAGCAGATCGACGCCTTGGAGACCATGGCGGTCGATCCCTTGAACTATCTGGTCGTGCCCCGGATCATCTCGGCTGCCATCTCCGCGCCCATCCTGACCATGCTCTTCAACGCCATCGCCCTCTTCGGCGCGTACGGAATCGCGGTCTGGGTGAAGGACCTGTCGCCCGGCACTTTCCTGAACCGCATCCAGTACCTGGTGCAGGTCAAGGACATCACCAACGGGCTCGGGAAGGCCTCGGTGATCGGGTTCGTGGTCACCATGATCGCCTGCTATCGAGGATACCGCGCCGAGGGCGGGGCGCGCGGCGTTGGCATCGCCACGACGCAAGCGGTGGTCGGCGGGCTGGTCGCGATCTTCGCCATCGACTACATCTACACGGCCATCTCGCTCAGCGGCCCCCAGCAGCCTGGTGGAGGTCTCGGAGGATGACTCCACCTCCGCCTGCGCCACCGCTGATCGACGTCCAGGATATCTACAAGAGCTTCAACGGGTTCCCCGTCCTGAAAGGGGTGAATCTCAAGATCCCGGAGGGCACCACCACCGTGATCCTCGGCGGGTCGGGCAGCGGCAAGACGGTCCTGATGAAGCACATCATGGGCTTGTTCAAGCCCGACAGCGGCCAGGTGATCGTCGACGGGCAGAACGTCTCCACCATGAGCCGGCAGGAGCTGGCCGTCTTCCGCCAGCGCATGGGCATGGTGTTCCAGAGCGCCGCGCTGTTCGACTCGATGACCGTGGCCGACAACGTCGCCTTCCCGCTGCGCGAGCACAACCCGGGCCTCTCGGAGGCGGAAATCCAGCAGAAAGTGAAGGAAAAGCTGGCGGTTGTCGATCTGCATGGCGTCGAACAGAAATTCCCGGCCGAGTTGTCCGGCGGCATGCGGAAGCGGGTGGGCCTGGCGCGCGCCATCGTCCGCGAGCCCAAGATCGTGCTCTATGACGAGCCCACCACGGGACTGGATCCGCTGACCACCGAGAGCGTTGACGAGATGATCATCCATGCCCGCGAGCGGCTCACGGTGACCAGCGTGGTCATTTCCCACGACGTCGGGTCTGCCTTTCACATCGCGGACCGCATCGCCATGCTCAACGAGGGACGCGTCGTGGAAGAGGGGACGCCGGTACAGGTACGCAACACTAAGGAGCCGTTTACGCGGCAATTTCTCGCGACATGGTTCGGAAGGACTTAGGATCGAGACGCCGTGCAATCCTTCTGGACCCCCCTGCGCGTCGGACTCGTGGTCGCCCTTGGGGTGGCCGCGTTCGGGTTCGGGCTCTACCTGATCGGCGCGGAGAAGTTCGGGACCGACCGCACCTACCTGGTCTATGCCGTCTTCGACGACGCGACCGGCCTGGGCGTGCGCTCGCGCGTGCAGATCGCCGGCATCCCCATCGGGCAGGTCGAGCGCGTCGAGCTGGACCAGCAGCTCTCCAAGGCCAAGGTGTGGCTCCGGGTGCGCAGGCAGTTCATCCTGCACCGCGACGCGACCATCACCAAGCGGAGCGAGTCGATCCTGGGCGACTTCCTCCTGGACGTGACGCCCGGCTCGCCGAACCAGCCCGTGCTCCAGGACGGCGACGAGATCCGCTTCGTGATCCGCCAGCCGTCGATGAACGACGTCTTCCAGTCCCTCAACAAGATCGCCGGCGACATCTCGGACATCACCGGGAACCTGCGCAAGGTGCTGGGCGGCGTGGAGGGCGAGGACAACATGCGCACGCTGATCGGGCGCCTCATGCGCATCAGCGAAGGGATCGAGCGCATCGTGAACCAGAGCGGGGCGAAGCTCGACGCCACGCTGGAGAACTTCCAGCAGTTCTCCGGCGACCTGGCGTCGCTCTCCTCGGCGGAGAGCGGCGACATCGTCGCCATCCTGCAAAACACGCGCGACGCGACCCGGGAGGCGCGCGACGTCCTCAGGACCATCGGCCAGGTGGTGGGATCCCAGCAGCAGGGCGACTTCAAGGACAGCGTGAAGAGCCTCAAGACCAACCTGGCCAAGCTGGACGCTTCGCTCACCAACGTCCAGGAGATCACCGAGAAGATCAACACCGGGCAGGGCACCATCGGGCACCTGGTCAACGACGACAAGCTCGCAAAGAACCTGGACAAGGCCGCAACGCAGCTCACCAACATCCTCGGCACTCCGGACCAGCTCCGGATCGAGGTGAACTGGCGCAGCGAGCTGATGGTGGGCGCCCCGGGCGGCGGAAGGATCGATCCCAACATCCCCAACGTGTTCGGCCTCGCGCGCGAGACCGCCTACAATCCCTGGACCAAGAACTACTTCGGTCTCCGCATCATCCCTCGCCCGGACAAGTGGTACGGGCTCGAGATCGTCGACGACCCGCGCGGATACACCCGCCAGGTCCGCACCGTGAACAGCGCCTCCTGCGGCACCGCGACCTGCTTTCCGAACTTCCCCACCGCGGTGAACACCATCACCACCGAGCGCGTGCTCAAGTTCAGCGCGTACCTGGCCAAACGCTACGGGCCCATCTCGGGGCGCTTCGGCATCCTCGAGAACACCGGCGGGGTCGGGATGAAGCTCTATCTCGCCAACGATGCGCTGACCATCTCCGCCGACGCCTGGGAATTCGCCAACCCGCTCAAGAACCGGCCCCGGCTCAAGCTCTACGCCGACTACCGGTTCCTCGACCATCTATTGATCACCCTCGGCGCCGACGACCTGCTCAACCCCGCGAAAGTCGACCCGGAGCACCAGACCCGCATCGTCAGCGGCCGCGATTTCTTCATCGGGGCGGGCGTGTTCTTCACCGACGACGACATCAAGCTCTTGATCGCGGCCCTTCCGATCCGCTTTTGAGTGTGGTAGCAGCGCCGGCCACCATGGCGACCGAGCGGACCCTTTCGATTCTCAAGCCCGACGCGCTGCAGAGCGGCGTGGTGGGAAAGATCCTGGCGAAGTTGGAAGAGGCGGGCCTCAAGCCCGTGGCGATGAAGATGCTGCACCTGACGCAGCAGCAGGCGGAGGGCTTCTACGCGGTGCACCGCGAGCGGCCGTTCTTCCGCAGCCTCGTGCAGTACATGACCTCGGGGCCGGTGATCGTCCAGGTGCTCGAAGGCGAGAATGCGGTGGCGCGGAACCGCGAAGTGATGGGAGCCACCAATCCGGCCAGCGCGGCCGAAGGCACCATCCGGAAGCTGTTCGCCAAGAGCATCGAGGCGAACAGCGTCCACGGGTCCGATTCGCCCGAGAACGCAAGGACCGAAATCGCCTACTTCTTCGCACAGACGGAGTTGGTGAAGTACGACTGGCGCCGGTAGCGCCCTACGCCCGCCGGCCGTCTGCCGGTACAGTCATATTCCATGCGCATCGCGATGGCGGCGCTGCTCTGCACCACCGCGTTCGGAGCGCCCGCTACGGAACGGGTGGTCCGCTGGACCACCGCCGAGGCGAGCAAGAGGATCTACCGGGGGCGCTGTCCGGTCAGGCTGATCTTCACCGGAACGATGACGGCCGCGCGGCCCGGCGCGTTCACCTATGCCTGGAAGCGGAGCGACGGCGCGATGGGGCCGGTGCGGACCGTGTTCGCCTCCCGGCGCGGGGAGACCTGGCGCGTGCGCGAGGCGTGGAAGATCTCCGACAGCGCGCAGGGCTGGGCGCAGCTCTGGATCGCCTCCGAACGGCACGGGTCCCCAGCAGCCCGTTTCCGCGTGCAGTGCAACTAGAACGCAGTACTCGCCGAGCTAGCGGGAAACAGCCTTGGGGAACAGGGCCGTCGCGAGCGGGGTCCCGAGGTGCGTCAACTCCGCGGTGCGGATGCCCGCGTCCGAAACGGCATACAGGAACGTCTGTCCGGCCTGATCGGTGGCCATCACGCTGCGCCGCACCCACGGCCGGTACCACCAGGTCCAGTCTTCGCTGCCCTGCTGCATGTAGACGTTGCCCATGCCCAGCGCGATCGGGGCTGGCTTCCGGCTCTGAGTCCTATCGGCAGGGTCCCGGCAGCTACTTCCGGGTGCCGTGCAAGTAGCCCGGCGGACAAGGAATTCGCCAGGATCCTGGCCGCCGGTTAGAATCGAGCGGCTTGGTGCCATCCTGGCAGTGGATAGCGTTCGTCGCCGGAATCCTGGCCTCGGCCTTCTTCTCCAGCGCGGAAACCGCCCTCACCACCCTGGGTGAGGCCCGGGTCCGATCGCTGGTGGAGACGGGCGGGCGCCGGGCGGCGCTGCTGCGCCTGTGGCTGAACCATGCCGATCGGATCCTGGCCGCGCTCCTGCTTGGCAACACCCTGGTCAACGTCGGTCTGGGCTCCTTGACTGCGCTGATGGCCGAAGAAGCGGGCTACGGCCACGGGCTCGCCGTCCTCACCGGCGTGACCACGGTGATCCTGTTGTTGTTCGGCGAGATCACGCCGAAGACCTTCGCCAAGCGCCATGCCAGCGGCTACGCCGTCGTCATCATGCCGCTGGTGGCGTTGCTCTACTGGGTCCTCTTTCCCCTGGCCTGGCTGTTCGTGCAGATCCCGCGCGCCCTCAGCCGCGCGGTGGGCAGCGACGGCACCAAGTCCGAGTCGGTGACCTCTCAGGAGCTGGAGCACCTGATCGCGCTGGGCGCGAGGCAGGGATCCATCGACAAGGTCCGCGAGCAGCTGCTCTCCAGCGTGCTCGCCTTCACCGAGGTGCTGGTAAAGGAGATCATGATCCCGCGCACGCAGGTGATCGCGCTGGAGGAGACGGCCACGTACGACGAAGCGCTCAAGATCGTCACCGAGACGGAGCTGTCGCGGATCCCGGTGTACCGCGGCAGCCTGGACGAGGTGGTCGGCGTGCTGCACGCGAAGACCCTGCTCGCCGACGTGAAGAAGGGCATCCAGCCGTCCGAGTTCCAGCTGGTGAAGTACCTGCGGAAGCCGTTCTTCGTCCCCGAGGTGATGAAGGTCTCGCGCCTGTTGACCGAGATGCAGCGGCGCAAGACCCACCTGGCCATCGTGGTGGACGAGTTCGGCGGCACCAGCGGCATCGTCACGCTCGAGGATGTGGTCGAGGAGATCGTCGGCGAGATCCACGACGAGAGCGACGTGGAGGAGAAGCGCATCAAGATCCTCTCCGACGGCCTGATCCTCGCCGATGCGCAGGTCTCCATCCGCGAGCTCGAGCAGCACCTCGGGATCGACTTCCCCGAGGGAGGCGACTACGAGAGCCTGGGTGGCTTCCTCACCGCCACCGCCGGGCGGGTGCCTCCCGCCGGCTCGCTGGTGGTCTGGGGCGGGTTGACCTTCACCGTCAAGGCGGCGGACGACCGGCGGGTGCACAAGGTGGAGATCGCCCGCAAGCCCATCCCCGGCGCCGCGGTGACGGGCCCGCAGCACTCTCCGTCGTCCGAAAAGGGGCCCGCGGCCTTGCAGGGCGCGGTTCCGCCGGACAAAGTCCACTGAGCATGTTGCCCGTAGTGCAGGACGATGTCGCGGGTCCGGACCTCCGGTCGCTGAGCGCGCCGGAGCTGTCCGCCCTGGTGTCGCGGCTGGGCGAGCAGCCGTACCGGGCGCGGCAGCTCTACGCCTGGCTCCATGCGAAGGGCGCCGCGTCGCTGGAGGAGATGACCGACCTTCCGCGCGCCTTCCGGGAGCGGCTGGGCAAGGAAACCCGACTCGGTACGCTCGCGATCGACGCCGTGCAAGAGTCGGCCGACGGCACCCGCAAGTACCGCTTGCGCACGCCCGACGGGAAGTTCATCGAGAGCGTATACATGCCGGACGAGGCGGGGCCGCAGAGCTTCGATCCCGAGTCCGATGAGGAGGAGCCCCAGACGCGGGTGCGGCGGACGCTCTGCCTCTCCACCCAGGTCGGCTGCGCCATGGGCTGCGGCTTCTGCATGACGGCCACCATGGGCCTGGTGCGCAACTTGAGCGCGGGCGAAATCTGCGACCAGGTCTATCGGGTCAACGCCGACCTGCGCGCTCTGGGGGTCCCGGGCGAGCGGCCCCTCACCAACCTCGTCTTCATGGGGATGGGCGAGCCGCTGCACAACTACGACAACCTGATGCGCTCGCTGGAGCTGCTCCTCAGCGAGGCCGGGCCAAACTTCAGCCACCGCCACGTCACCGTGTCGACCAGCGGACTGGTGCCGCACATCGTCCGTTTCGGCGAGGAGACGCAGGTGAAGCTCGCCGTCTCGCTCAACGCGACCACCGACGAGCAGCGCGCGAAGCTGATGCCGGTGGACAAGAAGTGGAACATCGCCGCGTTGATCGACGCGGTGCGGAAGTTTCCTTCCCGGCAGGGCCGCCGGGTGACGTTCGAGTACGTCCTGCTCCGCGGCGTGAACGACTCCGACCCGGATGCTGTCAGGTTGGCGGCGCTGCTCAAGGGCCTGCCGGTGAAGGTGAACTTGATCCCGTACAACGAGAATCCGGGCCTTGGATTCGGCGACCCCGGCGCCGAGCGGGTGGCCGCGTTCCGGCAGGTGCTCAGCGCGCGCGGAATCACCGCGATGGTGCGCAAGAACCGCGGGCGGGACATCGCCGCCGCCTGCGGGCAGCTGGCGGTGCAGGGGCAGCGCGAGGTCCGGAGCGCGCGGAATTGACCTCTGGCCTGGGCCGTGCGAAACCGCGCGCCGTGCTGGGAATCATCGGCGGATCGGGACTCTACGACTTGCCCGGCCTGAGCGCCCTCAACCGGGAAGAGGTCGAGACGCCTTTTGGCGCTCCGAGCGACGCCATCGTGACTGGCCGCCTGGGCGACGAGGAGGTCGCTTTCCTCGCGCGGCACGGCGCGGGCCATCGCCTGCTCCCGAGCGAGATCCCCTATCGCGCCAACATCTACGCGCTCAAGCAGCTCGGAGTCACGCGGGTGGTCAGCGTGTCGGCGGTGGGCTCGATGGTCGAGCAGATCGCCCCCGGGCACCTGGTGCTGCCGCTGCAATACATCGACCGGACGGTCGCGCGCCGGAACACGTTCTTCGGCGACGGCGTGGTGGCGCACGTCGCCTTCGCCGACCCGGTCTGCCCGCAGCTCCACGAGTATCTCCAGGCCGCCTGCTTCGCCGCCGGCGCCACGCTCCACCCGCTCGGAACCTATGTCTGCATCGAGGGCCCGCAGTTCTCCACGCGCGCCGAGAGCGAGCTGTATCGGAGCTGGAGCGTGGAGGTGATCGGCATGACCGCCTTGCCCGAAGCGAAGCTGGCCCGCGAGGCGGAGCTTTGCTACGCGACCCTCGCCCTGGCCACGGACTACGACGCCTGGCATCCTGGCCACGAGGCCGTCACCGTCGCGCAAGTGGTGGAAACGATGCGCAAAAACGTTTCCACCGCACGCGAGGTGATCCGCAACGCCATCCTCGGCTTCGACCGGATCCGGGAACGGACGTGCAGTTGCGGGCACGCGCTGGACAGCGCAGTCATGACCGCGCCGGCGCAGATCCCCTCGTCGGCGCGGCAGCGCCTGGCGCTGCTCCTTCGGGACCGGTTCAAGGCATGAGCCTTCTGGTGGTGGGCAGCGTGGCGTTCGACTCGGTCGAGACGCCGTTCGGCAAGCGCGACGATGTGCTGGGCGGAAGCGCCACCTATTTCGCGGCGGCGGCCAGCCTCCTGACGAAGGTGTCCGTGGTCGGCGTGGTGGGGGAGGATTTTCCGCTCGACGCGCTGGAGTTCCTGCGCAAGCGCGGAGTGGAGCTGGATGGGCTGGAGAAGGTGCGCGGCAAGACGTTCCGCTGGAAAGGCCGCTACGGCTTCGATCTGAACGCCGCCGAGACCCTCGACACGCAGCTCAACGTCTTCGAGCAGTTCGCCCCACGGCTCGGGCCAAAGGCGTGCAAGGCGGAGCGCATCTTCCTGGGCAACATCGATCCCGAGCTGCAGATGCGGGTGCTCGACCAGGTGGAACGGCCGCGCCTGGTCTGCGCCGATACGATGAACTACTGGATCGCGTCCAGGCGGCCGCAGTTGCTCAAGGTGCTGGCGCGCGTCGACGTCCTGATGGTCAACGACGGCGAGGTGCGCCAACTGGCCGGCGAGAGCAACGTGATCAAGGCGGCGCAGGCCGCGCAGCGCATGGGAGCCAAGGCGGTGGTGGTGAAGCGGGGCGAGTACGGCGCGCTCCTGGTCACTTCGGAGCACAACTTCTTCGCGCCCGCGTTTCCGCTGGCGGATGTGCGCGACCCGACCGGCGCTGGCGACACGTTCGCCGGCGGCTTCCTCGGCCTGCTCGACCGTCTCGACGCGGCAGATCCGGTCGCCCTCCGCCAGGCCACCGTCATGGGCGCCACCGTCGCCTCCTTCACCGTCGAGCAGTTCAG
>DATBZA010000155.1:0-21306 GCA_036513415.1 Myxococcales bacterium
GCTGCAATGGGAACGCGCCGCGGCAGGCGCGAGCGCGGTCCCCACCCACGGCACGCCCATCCCGGCGGAGACGCTGGAGTCGATCCGTCGCAACAAGCTGGCGCTCAAAGGACCGCTGGCCACGCCCGTGGGAGAGGGCTATCGCAGCGTCAACGTCGCGCTGCGGAAGGAATTCGATCTCTACGCCAACGTGCGCCCCGCCCGCAGCTTCGCCGGGGTCGAGACGCGGTACACCGGCGTGGATCTGGTGGTCATCCGCGAGAACACGCAGGGCCTGTACTCGGGGGTGGAGCACTTCGTCGACGAGGAGCGCAGCGCCGCCGAGAGCATCTCCATCATCACCCGGAAGGGCAGCGAGCGGATCATCGAGTACGCGTTCAATTACGTGAAGCAGAACAAGCGGCGCCGCCTGACGCTGGTGCACAAGGCGAACATCCTCAAGTGCACCAGCGGACTCTTCCTCGAGACCGGCCGCGCCATCGCGGCCAAGCATCCCGACGTCGACTTCAAGGACATCATCGTCGA
Source organism: Myxococcales bacterium (assembly GCA_036513415.1). GTDB lineage: Bacteria > Myxococcota > Myxococcia > Myxococcales > 40CM-4-68-19 > 40CM-4-68-19. The sequence goes on from DATBZA010000155.1 coordinate 526, forward strand.
CAACTGCGCCATGCAGCTGGTGAAGAACCCGAACCAGTTCGACGTGCTCGTCACCACCAACCTCTTCGGCGACATCCTCAGCGACCTGACCAGCGGCCTGATCGGCGGCCTCGGTCTCACCGCCGGCGCCAACATCGGCAAGCAGGCGGCCATCTTCGAGGCCGTGCACGGCACCGCGCCCGACATCGCCGGCAAGGGCATCGCCAACCCCACCGCCGTGATGCTCGCGGGGGTGATGCTGCTCGAGCACATCGGAGAGCGGACCGCGGCCGACCGGTTGGGCACCGCCATCCGCGAGGCCATCGCGGCGAAGGAAGCCGTCACGCCGGACCTGGGCGGCTCGGCCACCACGCGGATGTTCACCTCAGCGGTGCTGAAACGGCTCAAGTAGCCAGGCCGCCCCGTCGCGCTCCTCGATGGGAAGCGGGGTCAGCGGATGCCCGTCGCAGGGACCTCCGTTGCAAGCCCCGGTCGCCGGATTGAACCGCGCCCCATGGGCCTGGCACTCGATCTCTCCCGAGGGCAGCCAGAGCCTTCCGTCGCCCACGTCCACGGGCTGCGCGCGGTGGGGGCAGACATTCAGATAGGCCCGCACCGCGCCGGTCGCGTCGCGGACCGCGAATCCCTCGCGCCCTGGACCGACGGTGAACCGCACCGACTCCCGGGGCCCGAGGTCTGCAAGGTCGAACAACCTCATTTCGTGGGCACCCAGGGGATCTCGCGGCCGCCCGCGCGAAGATTGGCGGCGCGCGCCATCACGAAGAGCAGGTCGGAGAGTCGGTTCATATACGCCAGCACCTCCTGTGGCACCGGCGCGCCTTCCGCCAGCTCGACCAGTTTTCGCTCTGCGCGCCGGCAGACGGTGCGGCACAAGTGCAACGCCGCCCCCGCGCGCGAGCCTCCAGGCAGGATGAAGTTCTTCATCGGCGGGAGCTGTTCGGTGAGGCGGTCGATCTCGCGCTCCAGCCGCTCGACTTGCTGCGGCGTGATCCGCGGCACTTCCTTGGGCGCCGCTTCCGGATCCGGCGTCGCGAGCTGCGCTCCGAGCGTGAACAGCTCGCTCTGCAGCGCGTCGATCAGCGAGCGCAGATCGCCCTCCGGCACTTCCTCGCGCGCGACGCCGAGCGCCGAATTCAGCTCGTCCACATCGCCGTACGCGGACACGCGAAGGTCGTCCTTGCGCACCCGCGGCCCGCCGAAGAGGCCTGTCGAGCCGTCGTCCCCGCGACGCGTGTAGATCTTTGCCAAGCCGCCTCCGTGCCTGGCTGATAAGATCGAATCCTCATGCGCCGCAAGGGCCTGCACCGCGGATCGCTCGCTGTCCCGCTGGTGCTGCTGGCCTGCGGGGGCATGAAGGACGCCGGATCGGTCGCGGACAAGTTCGTCGATCGGTACTACGTGGAATCGGACCAGGACAGAGCGCTGCCGCTGACCACCGGCGTGGCTTCCATGCGCCTGAACGACGAGCTGAAGCTCACCCGGGAATCGCGTCAGGGAAACGCCGGCATGCAGCTGCGCCCGGTCCGTGTCTACTACCAGCGCAAGTCGCTCACCGGCGATGGAGGCGAGCGCGAGGCTGACTACGAGCTGGACATCCGGCCTCAGGGCGGGGGCGAGATGCAGCGCGGCGCACACGTGGTGCTCGCGCGCCAGCAGGATGGGACCTGGCGCGTCTCCCGGTTTTCGGAGAGCCAGCCGCGATGAAGCTCGGCTTCAAGGTGAGCACGGACGCTGCCGGGCAGCGGCTGGACAAGTTCCTCCGCAGGCGCCTGGAGAACCTTCCCTTGAGCCATCTCTACAAGCTGGTCCGGACGAAGAAGGTCCGCGTGAACGGAGCGCGGGCGGAGGTGGCGCAGCTTCTCCAGCCGGGCGACGAGATCACCGTTCACGTGCTGCAGGCCGGGCAGCCTCCGCCTCCGAAGCCCCCGGAAGCCGTCCGGCAGGACTTCAAGGTGCTGTACGAGGACGAGCACATCCTCGCGGTCGACAAGCCGTCCGGGCTCGCCATCCATCCCGGCTCCGGCATCACCGGCGAAACGCTCGTCGACCAGGTCCGGGCATACCTGGCGCGCCAGGGGGTTCAGACGCCGGAGGGCGAGTTCAAGCCCAGCCCGGCACACCGCCTCGATCGCGAGACCAGCGGCGTGGTGGTGGTTGCGAAAACACGGCAGGCCATGGTCCGCCTCACCGAGATGTTCACCGCCGGCGAGGCCGACAAGACGTATCTCGCGCTCGCCAAGGGCCGGTTCCAGCGCGAGAGCGGCAGCATCGACCTGCGCCTCGCCGAGCACCAGCAGACCTACGCCTCGAAGCAGCAGCGGGGAGTCAACCTCCAGGCGGCGCTCACCCACTGGAAGAAGCTCGCCGGCGGGCCCGAGGCGACGCTGCTCGAGGTGACCATCGAGACCGGCCGCACGCACCAGATCCGGCGCCACCTGGAGGCGATCGGCCACCCGGTGGTCGGGGACAGCAAGTACGGCGACTTTCCCTTCAACCGCAACGCGCAGCGCCAATGGGGTGTCCGGCGCATGTTTCTGCACAGCGCCCGGCTGGCGCTGGCGCATCCGCTGACGAAAAAACGCCTGACCTTCGAGAGTCCCCTTCCCCAGGAGCTGGCGGATTGCTTGCCGCGGGCCGGCATCCGATGGAAAACACAGGCGTCCTGAACGGGCTTCAGCGAGCGCCAGGCCATTTGCAACTTGCCAGGATGAACCACCCCGGTTCTGATGTTTGGAAGCAGGACTCGACCGATGCTCAACGAACAGCCATCCCTCACTCGCCGGATCTACACGCGGCTCGTCGCTGACCGCGGGCCGGGCAGGAAGAAGCTGTGGGTGCTGATCGCCATCCCCCTGTCCATTCTCGGGGGCCTGATGGCCCTTGCCGCCCTCGGGGTCTACATCTGGCTGGCCAGGGGACTGCCTTCGATCGAATGGGCGCGCCACTACCGCCCGCCCATCGTCACCACCGTCTGGAGCGGCGACGAGCAGCTGGTGGGTGAGTTCTACAACGAGCGCCGGGTGGTCGTTTCCTACGACCGCATCCCCAAGCGCCTGAAGCAGGCGGTGATCGCCAGCGAGGACAAGGACTTCTTCGAGCACGGCGGCGTCAGCTTCACCGGGCTGATGCGCGGTCTTTATCAGACGTACGTGAAGCACAACCGCATCGTGGGCGGCTCGACGCTCTCGCAGCAGACCGCCAAGGCGATCATGGCGTCCGTCGAGGGCGAGCGCAGCGTCCGGGTGCGGTCGGGCTGGCCCGGCGTGCGGCGCAAAGCGCGCGAGTTCATCCTCACCCGGCGGCTGGAGAACAACTTCGACAAGGAGCACATCCTCTGGCTGTACCTGAGCGAGGTCTATCTCGGTCACCACAGCTACGGCGTGCAGGCGGCGGCGGAGAACTACTTCCGCAAGAACGTCTGGGAGCTGAGCCTGCCGGAGATGGCGCTGATCGCCGGGCTGCCGCAGGCGCCCAGCCAGTTCTCGCCCTTCGCGCATCCCGAGAGGGCGAAGGCGCGCAGGGCGTATGTGCTGCGGCGCATGTTCGAGGAGGGGATGATCACCGCGCAGGAGCGGAAGGAGGCGGACGACGCCCCCATCAAGGTCTACGCGGTGCAGGACATCTTCCGCGAGACCTCGCCCTACGTCACCGAGCACATCCGCCGCGATCTGGTGGCACGGTACGGCAACGAGCGGCTGCTCAACGACGGTCTCAAGGTGTACGCCACCGTGGACCTCGAGCGCGAGCACGACGCCATCGCCGCGACCATCAAGGGCGTGATCGAGGCCGACAAGCGCCAGGGCTTCCGCGGGCCGCTGCTCAATCTCAAGAAGAAGGATTGGGACGACTTCACCAAGAAGGAGCAGGCCTTCCTCGAAGGCGAAGGCAAGCGCGACGAGGTGATCGCGGCGCTGATCACCTCGGTGGAGAAGGAGTCGGCCAAGATCCGCGTCGGCGACCAGGAAGGCGCGATCCCGCTGGAGCAGGCCGCCTGGGCGCGCAAGCCGAACCCGGAGCTGAACTCCGAGTACACCAAGATCACCACCCTGCGCCCCGTCCTCTCGGCGGGCGACGTGGTGCTGGTGCGGGCCACCGAGGCCAAGGGCGTCTGGGCGCTGGAGCAGGACCCGAAGCTCCAGGGCGCCTTGATCAGCACCGACCCGAACAGCGGCTACGTGGTGGCGATGATCGGCGGATACGACTTCGAGAAGAGCGAGTTCAACCGCGCCTTCCAGGCGTGCCGGCAGCCGGGGTCGGCGTTCAAGCCGGTCATCTACAGCGCCGCCATCGAGCAGCGCGGGTTCACGGCCTCCACCATCCTGCTCGACGCGCCCATCGTCACCGACGACGACTCCACCGGGCGGCGCTGGAAGCCGCAGAACTACGAAGAGGAGTTCAGGGGCGAGATTCCGGTGCGGCAGGCCTTCCTCCACTCCATGAACACGCCGGCGATCCGGACCCTGCAGGCGGTCGGGGTGAAGGCAGCCGCGGCCTGGGGGCACAGCCTCGGCCTCTCCACCAAGATCAACGAGGACCTCTCGATGGCGCTGGGCTCCTCCTGCGTCATCCCGTCCGAGCTGACCGGCGTCTTCGCCACCTTCTCGCGGCTGGGGAAGAAAGCGAAGATGATCTACCTGCGCCGCGTCCTCGACCGCGACGAACGCATCCTCGAGGATCACAGCTCGTTCTACGATCCCTGGACGGAGCTCGACGATCGCCTGGCCTCCGGGTATGCCAAGCTCTTCGAGGTCCCGGAGCAGGTGATGACGCCGGAGACGGCCTTCCTCACCCAGCAGCTCATGCAGGCCGTCTGCAAGCCGCCGGGGACCGGGGGCCGCGCCGCCGCGCTCGGGAAACCGGTGGCCGGCAAGACGGGTACGACCAACGACCTCTTCGACGCTTGGTTCCTCGGGTATACGCGCGAGCTCGTGACCGGGGTCTGGGTGGGCTACGACACCTACGAGACGCCGATGGACAAGTACGCCACCGGCGGCCACTACGCCCTGCCGATCTGGCTGGACTACACGCAAAAGGCGCTCAAGGGAGTGCCGCAGGGAGAGTTCGAGTCGCCCAGTGAGAACATCGTCTGGATCAACATCGACGGCGAGACCGGGAGGCGCGCCACCGAGGACACCCGCCAGCCGGTGCTCGAGGCTTATCTGAAAGGAAGCGAGCCGCCGGACGAGGGCAGCTCAATCCCGAATACGCCCGGCCAGCCGGCGCCGCCGAAGCCCGCGCCGAACGCGGCGCAGGCGGCGGACCAGATGCTGAAAGGCGGCCTCTAGGCCGCCGCAGTGTTAGAAAGGGCCCCATGCTCGGCGGCCTCTCGATGACGGAGATCATCATCATCCTCGGCCTGGCGCTGCTCTTGCTGGGTCCGGATCAGTTGCCCTCGCTCGCGAAATCGCTCGGCAAGGGGCTGCGCGAGCTGCGGAAGGCTACCGACGACATCAAGGGCCAGTTCGAGTCGGAGATCGCCCGCATCGATCTCGACCAGCAGCCGCAGAAGGCGATCGCGCCCGTGCCTCCCTCGCCCGACGCGCCCAAGGACGAGGCGGCGAGGGCTTTGGAGCCGCCAGCGAATCCGGCGGATGATCCGGCCGCCGCCCGAGCCGCCGCGCGCCGCGCCGCGGCCGAATCGCAGCTCAAGCTGGTCGTTCCCGAAGGCAGCGTGCCGCGCCAGCCGGAAGCGCCGCCTGCCGCCGCCGAGGAACCGAAGACGTGAGCCCGGTGCTCCTCCCCAAGCCGGCTCCGACGGCCGAAACGCCGGAAGACGACGTCCAGCTCTCGCTCCGCGATCACCTGATGGAGCTGCGGAAGCGCCTGAAGTGGGCGCTGATCTGGCTGATGCTCGGATTCGGCGCGTCGTACTACTGGTCGCAGCAGATCTTCCACTTCATGATGCAGCCGGTTTTCGCGGCGCTGCCGGAGGGCGAACGGGCGCTGCACTTCGCGTCTTCGGTGGAGCCGTTCATCATCTACCTGAAGGTCGGCCTGTACTCCGGGCTCTTCGTCTCCTCGCCCTTCATCTTCTGGCAGATCTGGATGTTCGTCGCGCCGGGGCTCTACCGCCGCGAGCGGCGCAAGATCGCGCCATTCGTGCTGGCGGCCACCGTGTTCTTCGTTGCCGGTGCCGCGTTCTGCTACCTGGTGATCCTGCCGCCGGCGTTCCAGTTCCTGATCAACACGGCCGGTCCGGACATCAAGCCGGTGCTGATGATGGACGAGCAGCTCGGCCTGGTGATGATGATGCTGCTGGCCTTCGCCATCATCTTCGAGCTGCCGATGGTGCTGACGCTGTTCGCGATGATGGGCGTGGTCGATTACAAGTTCCTCAGCAAGTACCGCCGGCACGCGATCATCGTGAACGTGATCATCGCAGCATTCGTCACGCCCACTGGAGATCCGTTCAACCTGGCGCTGATGGCGCTGCCGATGATGGTCTGCTACGAGCTCGGCGTTCTTGGCGCCCGGATCTTCGGCAAGAAGGGCGAGACCGCGCGGTTCAGCGGGTAGAAATCCCGGTTGAAGCGGGCTCTTACGGACGTTCTAATCCGTACATGCGAGAGCTTGCCGCACTCACTCTCGCCCTCTGTTCCTGCGGAGGGCCGGCCGCCCGCTCGCTCGTCAGCGCGACAGAGGAGCAGGACGGAGGAACGATCGCCTCCGCGGACGCGGGACAGAGCGCGCCGGACGCGGGCACGCCCCCATCGCCACCGAGCGGGCCCTCGCTCGCAGGCTGCCCGATATTCCCTGCGGACAATCCATGGAACCGCGACATCTCGGGGGAGCCGGTGGACCCGGACTCGGCCGATTACCTGGCGTACATGGGCGCCGGCTCGCTCCGGCTGCACCCCGACTTCGGCGGGCCGTACGGCCAGCCCTTCGTGGTGGTTCCGGCCGCGCAGCCGCGGGTGCCGATGTCGTTCCTCTACTCCTCGCAGAGCGACCCTGGCCCGTATCCCTTCCCGAACGATCTGTCCATCCAGGCGAACGAGGATCGGCACGCCACCGTGCTCGTCCAGGGCGAGTGCAAGATCTACGAGACGTACAACACCTTCGCTTCCGGCTCCGGCTATCACGCCGAATCCGGCGCGGTATTCGACCTCGTCACCGGCGCCCCGCGGCCGGATCTCTGGACCTCGGCGACCGCGTCCGGTCTCCCCATCCTGCCTGGGCTCGTGCGGTACGACGAAGCGGTGGAGCAGGGCGAGATCCGGCACGCGCTGTCTTTCATCTCGGGCGCGACCGCGCACGCGTACGTCGCTCCGGCAACGCACTCCTCGGGGAGCACGAACGCGCAGTTCGCTCCTCCCATGGGCTTGCGCGCGCGCCTGCGGGCGGACTTCGACGTCTCGGGCTTTCATGGCGCTTCGCTGGCGGTCCTGCGGGCCTTGCAGAAGTACGGCATGTTCGTCACCGACAACGCGAACGCTCAGTTCTGGGCGGTGGACGGCGCGCAGGATTCGCGGTGGTCGATCCAGGACCTGGATCAGCTGAAGACCGTTCCCGCCAGTGCGTTCGAAGTGGTGAAGCTCGGAACCGTGCACAGCGGGATGTAGTTGTGCTAAACGGGCGCGCCGACGTCCCCATCGTCTAAAGGCCCAGTACACTTCTCTTTCACCTCGAATGGGGCTACCATTAACCCTCTTAATGAAATAGCGAAGTTTAGAATCAAATTGCGTCGGGCGGTTTCAGTGAGGCCCGGATTTAATCGACGGCGCGATCGTTTGCGCGGACACCGCAAAACTGTCGGTCGCCACGTGCGCCTGAACGACCGTCCTTAGGCATGGATGCGGAACCACAGCATCAGCGCGCGCATATCGAAGTAACGGGGGCCGCCGCTGCTGCTGCCGCCCGACTGGGCAACGTAGCCGTCGAGGAAGAAGCGCGCGCCGATGTCCATCAACGGCGTCGGAGAGACGACTGCTTCCAGCCCGAGGGGGATGAAGTGCAATGCCTGAGTGGTCCCGGGGTTGATCCTTTGAATCACCGCCGAGTAGCCAGCCTGCAACGTGACAGCCAGATGCGGGTCGGCTTGCAGGAGCAGGCCGGCAGGGAGATTGATCCCGACGATGGTGCTGCCGCCGTTGTTCCCGCCGCTCAAGACGAGGAAGTCGGACGAGGCCTCGGTCAATGCGCTGGCGCCGGCGTAGAATCCGGTCCCGTTCTGACCGATGTTGTTGAAATGGCCGAAATGGATAGCGCCAGTGCGCCCCGTGACGAAGGCCATAGTGGGGCTGATCGGAACCTTGACGGACGCGCCGACGCCGGCGAAGTAGCGGGTCACGGTGGTGGAGATGAAGAAGGTCGTGTCGCCGTTGACACCGATTCTCTCGACCCCTACGTCGGTTCGCAGCGCGATCCCGTTGTCCACCGCGAAAGCGGCGGTGCCCAGGATGGAACCGAACCCGGTTCCGGGATTGATGGGCAGCGCGAGCCCCAGCCCGAGTTGTACCTGGTCGGTAGCGCCGAAGTCGGCGCCTAGCGCGAGCGTCTCTCCGCTCATCGAATAGTAACCGCCTCCCGCGGACTGGTTGGAGCCCCAATTCGTATACGTGCCGTGCAGGGTCAGCTCGAGCTTGCCCTGCGGCAGCGTGACTGGCCGGGCGATGACGGGCTGGAGCTCCTCGGCTCGCGCGGCGGCACAGCAGAGAAGAACCGCGATCAGTGTGCGGGAAGCTGGCATCCTCGATTCATACCAGACCAGCCCTACTACGCCCAATGGCCCAATCCGATTGCAATGCTTCAGGCGTGGCCGAACCATGCGCCTCCTCGCCTCACAGTGGACTGCGCGGCGCGGTGCGCACAGTGCTACGCAGTCCGGCTAAGCCGATCTGTCGGGTTAAGCGCCCTGCTCGGGAGGTGTCCGCGCCTGCCGTCCTGGGAGTGAGAACGGCGCCGCAGCGCTCGCCGTGGGTGTTACGTGGGTGTCAGGGCGAGCGGAGGACCACGCGACTTACGAGCGATGGCGCATGTCTTACGATCGTATGGAAGCATGCTTTCCCAGGTTGAGGGGGTGGGCCGGGGTTTTTGCGCGCGCGGGCCACCATCTACCCTCTGGGTAGCGCACATGAAATTCACCGAGTTAGATCTAATCTTCTGACCATCTCAGTCCCGAGGTCGATGGGCGCTTGCCTCCGATACTTTCCCAGCACCTCAAGTTGACGAGTGTAGCCGCGTGTGCTACACTACGCGACCATCATGCCGAACACGCCGTCCACATCGTTCCGCTTCTCCCCCGAGCTGCTCAAGCGGCTGGACCGCTACGCCGCCCGGCTCACCCGCCAGTCCGGCGTGCCCCGCCCCGTGTCCCGAGCCGCCGCCGCCGAGAAGCTGCTCACCATCGCCCTGGCCGCCGAGGAATCGCGGTCCCAGGCCGAGCAGCGGGGCCGCAAGTGACGACCCCCGTCCCGCGACGAGCCGTGCTAGGGTGCGCCGCGCTTGACGCCCCTGACACCCACATAACACCCACGTCCCCATCGTCTAGAGGCCCAGGACACCGCCCTTTCACGGCGGTAACCAGAGTTCGAATCTCTGTGGGGACGCCACCTTTTCCAGCACTTAGCTACGCTTCGGACTGCTTTTCCACGATTCTTCCCAACTTCTACGCCGCGGCCTCCGGGATCGGCTGCTCCAAGAGGCGGATCGCGCTGTTCTTCATCTCCGGCGACAGGTGCATGTAGCGCTGCGTGACCTGGATGTCCGTGTGGCCCGCAAGCTCCATGATCTCGATGGCCTTCGCTCCGCGCATGGCGAGGTGCGAGCAGAACGTGTGGCGCAGGATGTGGATCTTGCGCGACATCGCGAGCCCGGCCTCCTTGGTGATGCGCGGCATCACCTCGTTGATGCTCGTCTCCGTGTGCGGTGAGCCGTCCGGCCGCCGCAGGACCCGTCCCGTGGCTTGAGGGCTCGGCTTGAGGGCTACGAGTGCAGCAGCGAGCCTCTTCGTCATTCGCACCGTCCGCGACGTGCCGCCCTTCGGCGTTGTCTCGTGACCCTTGAACAACGTCCGGCTGACGGTCACGAAGCTGTTCGCGAGGTTCACGTCGCTCCAGTCGAGAGCGGCGAGTTCACCCCGACGCAGACCGGCCTCTCCCCCCAGTAGTACGAGGGCACGCTCGTGTGCGCCCACCCCGGTGGCGGCCTCGACAAGCGCGGCGAATGCCGCGAAGTCGTAGAAGCCCATCTTGGGAGTGGTGGTCTTCAACTTCACGGTCTTGAAGCGCCACGTCAGCTTGTCGATGACCCCGATGTCGAACGCGAACGTGAGGACCTTGCTGAGCACCCCGAGCGTGTGGTTCACCGCAACGGGGCTGTACTTGCCGTTCTTCCTCGCCGCTGCCTTCGCCTTGATGTACGCCTTCAATTGCTGCACCGCCGCGAAGTCGATCTCGTCGAGCTTCATCTTCCCGAGGCAGGGCAGCAGGTGCAGGCGCAAGCGGTACTTGTACGTCTCGATGGTCGTGGGCTTGAGGTCGTTCGCCTCCAGGTGCTCCGTAATGAACCTGGACTGGAACCCCTCCAACGTCGGCACCTCCTTCTTGGGCTTCTCGCCCGTCACGGTCTGCTCCTCGGCATCGTCGCGCAGGGCGAAGGCGATCTCGTCGCCTTCCTTCTGGGCCTGCTTCTCCGTGCCGTTGAAGCCCCTCTTCGCGCGCCGCCACGTCCCATCCGCAAGCTGCACGCGAACATCGATCTGCCAGTCGAACTTCGGCCCCTTCCAGGGTCGCACTACCTTCTTGATCACCGCCGGATCCTTCGAGCCGACGACGACGCACGCGAGAGGAACTGTAACAGTTCATCCCGCGCGATGAGAATCCGACGACCGGGATGCACGGAGCGCGGAAGCTGCCCGCGTTCGTACATCGCATAGATGGCCTTGGCGCTCGGCGCCTGGAGGACCACCACGAGATCCGCGATGGTGAGGTACGGCTTCTCCAGCGGGTTCTGGGGCGAACGAGTACGCTCCGGCGCATCCGCCGCCGTCGTCGGGGCGACCTTCGGCGTGACCGGCGCCGGCACGGGGGTGGGCATCGCCACGCGGACCTCGGCCTGCTTGGGGCGGATGAAGCTCTGGTTCTGGTCAGGCGGGATGATCGCGGAGTAGTCGAGCGGGTACGACGACATCGTGCTGTGGACCTGCTTCCTCGGGGACTGCAACTACGTCTTGCTTGAAGTGGCCGGGGTAACCGATTCCCCGGATGTCTACCTGTCTCTATTGCGAGCCGATGGCGTGCTCGTGCATCGGGGTGCGTTCGACCAGACCCACGCCGAGGAGTCACCTTCGGCTCCTCGACGTGGGTGTCGAACTGCTGCGGTGCCAACCTCCACGAGCACGGCGAGGACGCCGGGGGGATGTTGGCCTCGACGGTGCGTCCGCTACGCATCGTCGGTCGCTGGACCGTCGTCCTTCACTTCAACTCCTAACGGCAGATCATGACCGTCAGGGCGGAGTTGACGGAGGTGACGAAGGTGACGCACCCCAGGACCTCGGGGAGGGGGCCATCCCGGCGGCGGGGGGATGGGCAGGCTCAGGAGGAGAAGAAAACAACAACAACCAGTAACTACCTCCGTCACCTCCGTCACAGATCCAGCCGTTACCCTCGGGCGACAACGGTGACGGACCACGAATCAGCCAGTCCGTCACCGTTCGTCACTCCGTCACTACTTCTCGTTGGCCGCGTCGAGGGCCGCCGCCGTCAGCACCGCGTCCGGGTGGTCCGTGTTCAGCCGGAGGCCCCGGTAGAGGCGGACCTTGTTCGTGGGCTTGAAGACGACACCGTGCATGCGCGCCATCCACGCCTTGAAGTCGGCGATCTCGTTGTTGTTGAGGCCCTCGGCCCGCAGCGCAGCGGACACGAACTTCGCCTCCGTCGCGCAGTTCGGGTCCGCGATGAACCGCTCCTCGAACACGTCGTGGAAGCGCTCCTCGAACTCGACCGCGATCTTCGCCTTCAGCGCCTCGCTCTTGTCGGAGATGCTGATGTCACCGCCCTTCGGGCAGCGCTCGGCGTAGGCGACCTTGCAGGCCCACAAGAACGCGGGCAACTCGGTGCGCAGCCGCGTCGTCCAGGTCGGGTCGTCCGTGCTCTTCGAGGCCGCGACCTCGATGAAGATCATGCGGGACTGGTCGGCCTTCTCCCCGCCGATCTGCGGCGGTGCGTTGCTGGCCACGAACAGCTTCGCGTACAGCCGAGCCGTGAACGGCGTCTTGTGCTTGAACTCGATGGGCACCTGGTCGCCGCTCGTCAAGCTGCGCACGAACTCGGACATGCCGAACCGCTGGTTCTTGCAGTCGGGGTACGTCACGAGCCGCTTGCCGTAGACCAGCGAGCCCAAGAACTGGCTCTGCGACTTGATGTGGGCGTTGTTCAACGACGCCGACGCCGGCCCGAACACCTCCTGGAGCACGCCGAGGATGCTGCTCTTGCCGTCCTGGCCGTTGCCGCGCAACCAGAGGTACTGGCGGCTGCGGTTGTCCTTCTCGAAGCACGACCAGACGAAAGCCATGAACGCGCCGGGGTCCGAGAGCCGGTCGAGGAACTCCTTCCAGGCGCCGTACTCGCCGGCCATGGGCTCCCAGTCGAAGTAGCGGAAGCAGAGGCGGTGGTCGGCCTTGAAGCAGAAGGGCTCAGGCTCCTCGGTGATCACCTTCGTTTCGCGCATCCACAAGCCGATGGCCGAGGTCAGCAGCCCCTTCGGCGGCAGCCGGCCGAACGTCGTCTTCAGGCGGTCGTGGAGGGCCTGGACCAGCAGCGTGTCGTTCTGGAGCAGGGCGACCTCGCGCTTGTCGTTCACGGAGAAGAGCCGCTCGCTGCCGTCCGCGAGGCGCAGGAGCACGAACCGCTTGTTGAGGACCGGTACGCAATGCTGCACCATCTTGCGCTCCCCGAACCCCGTGAACGGGTTGTCGTCGGTCTTCCCGCCGAGGCGCCCGCCCAGCGGCTCCTGCCCCTTCACGCGGGCGTCGGCGACCTTGCGGCGGAGGTCGTTTTCGGCCCAAGGCGGCTCGCACCGCTTGTTCCAGTCGGCCAACGCGATGAGCGCGTCGTCGTCGTCCTCGATGTCGAAGCCCCGGACGACGGTGCAGCAGATCGAGAAGGTGTGGGCGTCGCCGCCCTTCCCCTGGATCGCCGGCGGCTGCGTCTCGATGAACGCCCTGGCGTGCTCGACGCTGGACGAGTTCTTCTTCTTCGGCACCGACTCGGGCTCGGCCACGACGTACACGTTGCGCAGGTCCTCCATCGTGTACTGGCGCTCAGGATGCGCCTCGACGATTTCCACCAGCACCGGGTTCGCCGGATTCTTCATGTGGAAGAACCCCGCGACCCGCATCACCCGCGCCACGTCGCTGACCGCCGGGTCCGTCTTGAAGTAGTTGGCGAGGTGCTTCTGCGTCTGCGTGAACTCGGCCAGCGGCTCGCCCTTCTGCAACTTCCAGTACGAGTGCGGGCCGCGCGCCGACCGCGTGACCATCGTCGGCAGCGCGCCCTGGTCGTACGCGCGGCAGACGCTCTCGTCGTCGTCGGTGAAGATGTAGCGGGCGGCGACGACGTTCGGGCCGCTCCGGCCCTTGCCGTCGCCCTCGTTCATCATCACGAAGATGCCGTGGCCGGCCTCGTTCCTGACCGCCAGCGTCTCCCAGTGCTGCGAGAGCGTGCCGTGCAACCAGCCCGGGTGCGGCTGCTGCTTCTCCTTGGTCTTGTCGTCCCAGAACGTCTGGAACGTCACGACCGCGTCCTTCGACCCGAACAACACCTCGACGTACTTCTCCGCCTGCTGGCGGTCGAACGGGATCTTGTCCACTTGCGTGGGTTGCGAGCGCCCTGATCTCCTGGCCCGACACATGCTGCATGGGCCGTCAGTGGAGCACGGGCTTCTCGACTTCCTTCTACCCAGAGCGCTAACGGGTACTTCCGGCGTCTACGGGCGTCCGCCTCTGCGTCAGGTTGTCGCAGGACATTTGTGTCTGTGCATCATGACAAAATGTCATCGTGACTACACCATCCGCTCCGTCCTGGACGCCGACAATCTTCACCACGAGCGCGTGATCGGCCGGCCCCAGTGGCCCTCCAGAAACCCCATCTGCGACAGGCGAACCGGGCTGAACCCAACGCATCTGCCTCCCTTCCATTCAGCATCTGGTTGGGCAAGAGGGTGCGGCAAGAGGCTGGAGTGCGTCGGCAGTACCCCGGTGCGGCGAGCATCGGGACGCCCGAGGAGGGGCGCCAGTAGAGAGGAGTAGACGCACCACCAGCAGAAGCCTTGGAAGGCCACTTCCAGGGAGGCGCCGCTGACATGCACCACCGCGTCGATTTTGGCGCGGCGACGGCCCCGGGCAGTCGTGTACCCGCAGGACGGGATCGACGGCGACCAGCACACCATGTACGATGGTATCCACGGGTTCGGCGCCTTCGCGGCGGCGAGCCCGTTGTGCTTCGAGCCACGGGAGAAAGGTGTGAACGGTTCCTTCGCCGGTATGCGCGTCGTCATCAACGGCCCGCGCAATCTCCACCCGGAGGACCGGAAGATCGTCTTCTCGAAGATGGTCGAGGTCCTGCGCGACCGGCCGGCCGAGGTCATCATCGGCGGTGCCAGGGGAGTGGACACGGCGGCCTTCATCGCGTGCGCGAAGATGAAGCACGCCGACAACGACTTCTGGAACTTCAAGCTGACCGTCGTCCTTCCCGGCCACCTGGGCGAGGCGCCGCCGGAGTTCTGTGATGCGCTCCGCGCCTCGCAGTTGATCGTGAACGGGCAGGGACGGTACGCGGTCGCGCTGGTCGAGTTGAGCCAGGACGTGTCGCATCCAGCGAGCTACTACGCCCGGAACGCCGTCATGCTCGGGCGAGCCGGATGGAGTGCGACGTGCGCGGTGCTCTTGTCGTTCACGCCCAACGGTGAGACGAGCGACGCGACCATGGCCATGCTGGAGATGGCTCGGCGGGAACGGGTCCGCGTGGTCGAAGAGCCGGTGCGCATCTTCCCCGAGGCTGGCCCAGGCGCCTCGGGCCGAGCGCCCAGCGTCGCGGACGATGCCAACGTCGAGGAGGACGCTGATGCGCCCGGAACTCGATGATGACCTGCGGGAGCGCCTCGCGCGCGGCGCCCAGGAGCGCGAGGCCCTGCGCCAGCAGCTTGAGCGCGGTGAGCAGCCGCAAGGGCCACGCGCTGAGTGGCTCCGCGCAGGGTCGAAGGCGATCCTGCACCTCGTCGCGCAGCAGTGCGAGCGCTTCACGGCGGAGCACCCGGAGCAGGCTGCATCGCTCGCGGATGCGCTCGACCTGCTCTGGACCGCGCGGGCGATGCTCCTTGCGATGGCGCCGAAGAAGACGACCGGGAGTGTGCGGTGAACCTCTTCCCCAGCGGCAGGGCGCGCCTCCCTCGGGGTACGCGGTATCGCCTGGAGGACGGCCCCGACCGCCTGAGCGAGGAGCAGATCCTCCAGGACGACCTGGAGGTCGAGATCATGCTGCTCGGCGGAGCATACGACGTGTTCGAGCGCGATGACGGCGAATGGCTGTACCTCGAACGCCTCGCCGATCTAGTCGGGCTCGAATAGCGGCTGCGAGGTCTTCCACACCGCGATGACATGCGGCTCGATCTTCGCCGCGATAGCAGCGGCGGCACCTTCCTCGCCACCATGCTCCGTGCACTTCTTCTCGACGATGCCCAAGAGCGTCTCCCGGTCGTACTTCTTGTCGAGGAGACGTGGTTGGTACTCCGTATCCAGAGCGGTTCCCTTCGCGCGCAGTTGGTAGAGATACGAGTCCACCATCGGATGCGCGTGGACGTGGCGCATGAAGTCCACGAGGACTGCCTCTTCTTCGTCAAGCGCGAGCCGGAGTTGTTCGTGGGCCTGCACGAGCGCCTTCATGAGGTCGTAGTTGCGGTCGAACTTCTCGCCTCGCGAGGCCGCGTCGGGAATCTGGTTCCTGACCTCGGTGAGGCTGTCAAGCTGCCGCCGGGCCTCATCCCGTAGCTCACCGACTACGCCCCGCAGCCTGATCCAGAAGAGCGGGACCTTCTCGGGGACCGTTCCGAACTGTTCCCGCGTGAGCGTCAGGGTCTTCAGATCGGACATCCAGCCCTTCTTGCGGTCGATGATCCAACCCTGCTTGTTGAAGTGCTCGAACCATCTTCGGGTTTCCGGCGTGATCGGCATGATGTGCTCTAGCGCCCGTATACTACGGGGCGAACCCGGCACAGCCCGTGCCGGGGAGGCCAAGGAGCGATGGCGCAGCCTGGATACAAGGGTCCATTGACCACGGAACAGGTCGCTGCGGGCATCAACAGCGCACGCGAGAACGCCCGCCGTCTCGTCGAGGACGCGACGCTGCTGCTGAACGCGGAACGCCATCCCTCGGCTGCCGCGCTCGCGATCCTGTCTATCGAGGAATCGGGGAAGGTTACCGTGCTTCGGCAGATCGCGACGGCCGGGGATGACCCCGATGCGCTCGCGGCTGCATGGCGGAGCTACAGATCGCACACGAAGAAGAACGCGATGTGGATGTTGCCCGACCTCGCTCGCAGTGGAGCGCGCTCCCTCGACGAGTTCAAGCCGCTGTTCTCGGACGAGGCTGACCACCCGATGATCCTCGACGGGGTGAAGCAGATCGCCTTCTACACCGACTGCTACCGCGCCAGGCTTTGGTCGATCCCCAAGGTGGTCATCGACGCAAAGCTGGCGGCCCAGATGGTCACCACCGCGCGCATCTTCGTGGGTGATGGCGCGCCGACAACACCCCGTGAGATCGACCTGTGGGTCAAGCACTTCTCCCCCATGCCAGTGGGGCTCGACGCGATGAAGCGGGCGCTCCTTGCATGGCACGCCGAGATGCAGCACGAGGGGCTCGCGAAGGCCGGGGACACGTTCGAGAAGTTCGTGCGTGGGGTCCATTAGCAGGACCGAAGATACGCCCGCTGTCTAGGCAGCGCGGCGTAGCAAACGGGCGATGGTCGTCGCGTGCCACCGCCCGCCGCGTGCCGGAGCCCCCTCGCGGTTCAGCGTGGCAGTGATGTTCTTTATAGTCAGCCGCCGGGCGCGGAGGTCCTTGATGCGCTCGACGACGGCCTGCTCCTTGGCATCGGGCAGGAGCTTGCCGTCCGCGCCAACGATGTACCCGAACGGCACCTGTCCGACGCGCTCCGAACGCGCGCGCTTTACGGCCAGCGCCGCTCTCGTGCGCGCCCGGATCAGCGCGCGCTCGTACTCCGCGAACGCAGCGACGATGTTGCGCAGCAGGGCGTGCTCGGGGCCGTCGCCGTTCCCGGTGCCGTCCGCCGACAGCAGCTTCCCGCCGACACGTTCGACGAGGCGCTCGACCATGCCGGAGACAACGACATCGCGCGCGAGTCGGTCGCGCTTCGCGACCAGGAGCACGCCGGCCTTGTGCTCGTCGAGTGATGCCAGCGCTGCCAGGAGGCCAGGGCGCTTGTCGAGAGCGAGGCCGCCGGAGACCCCGAGGTCCTCGTGCACCGCGACCAGGACCGAGCCAGTGGTCGCGCAGTAGCGGCGGAGTGCCTCGCGCTGCGCCTCGGGGCCGATCTGCTGTTCGTCGGTGCTGACGCGGATGTAGCCAACCACCTTTTGCCCGTCCCGGCGTTTCATATATTAAATATATCACTGCTTGCGTGGCGGGTGCAAGCGAAAACACACACCGCTCGGTGTGTGTTCTGCGACGTGGTTATCATCCTGTCGATGCTGCGGAGCCGACGTGTCACGGTGAGGGTGCCCGTCAAGACGAGGATCAGCGGCATCCTCTTGATGGTCGTCGTGATCGCGATGCTCGTCGGCATCGTGATCTTAGAGACGTGGCCCGCTCGCCCCAGGGACTGGGTGGGCTGGACGCTGGCGTTGCTCCTCGGGGTCCCGCTGATGCTGCTCGGGGAGTACGCCGGCGAGGCGCTCACCAAGCGCGCACCGGCAGACCCCGGCCGGCGCGTGTCGATCAAGCGCATCGCGTGGCTGCTGGTGGCGGTGCTCGGCTTCGGCTGCATCGCGGTCGCGGCCCTGCGCGTCCAGTCCCAGCTTCTGGGTAATCCCATCGCTGCGCTGGGTCGGTCGATCGCGCCGCACTACCGCTGAAGGCCACCCCGCCATGGCGATGGCCGGTGCTTCGTCGCTGCCGATGTGGTGTGCGACAGTGCCGCGCGGCGAGACGAGCATGTGCGAAAATCCTCAACCGGTCTTCGACGTGGCGAACCACGGCTACACGAACTGGTGGTTCCCGGCCATCGGCATGGGCTTCATGGCGATCAGCATCCTGCTTCTCATCAACGAACGCAGCGCGCCGCACAACAAGCGCCACTGGCGGACGATCTTCATGGTGGTCTTCTCCACGCTCTGGACGGGGATCGCCCTCGTCGGTACAGGTGGCGCGTACCTGCGAGCCCTTGCGGCGCGCTCAGCGGGTGGATTCCAGGTCGTTGAGGGCGAGGTCGAGGAGTTCGTGCCGCAGCCATACTCGGGCCACGCCGACGAGAGCTTCAAGGTCGCGGGCGTTCCCTTCCGCTACTCCGACTTCGTGGTGACGGCCGGGTATCACCAGAGCCGGTCGCACGGTGGCGTCATCGAGCCCGGCCTGCACGTACGCATCGCCTACGTCAAGAACGACATCCTCAAGCTGGAGGTCTGCCGGTGACGCGCTCCCCGAGGGCGGCCAGGAACTGCTCGGGGTACGCCAAATACAATGTGATCTTCTCGTCGCCCCGCTCGGGCGTCGTGATCACCACGTCCACGGCCTCGCGGAAGAACCGCTTCCGCAACTCCGCCGAGCGCACGCTCGACAACGGCACGCGGTATTCGAGCCCGTAGATCTCGGGCAAGAAGAACCAGTTGAACGGCGGGAACGGGTGGATGTCCAACTCGTCGGCGGTCACCTGCACAACGAGAACGCCGCGCGCTGCACCGAGGCTGCCGACCCACGACCTATGCGAGTAGCCGGAGGCGTTGGTCTGCCGGTACTTCGTGCCCGACAGCTTGGCGTAGACAAGCGGCTTGCCGCGCATGCGTCGGTAGATGACGGACGCGCCCACCCACGCCGCGACACCGAGGAGCGGTACGAGATGAGCCCATGGAGGCGGCGGATCCATGTCGGTCGTATACGTCAAGAATCGCTCGCACGCGCGTTACCCGCGTAAGCGGTCTGGCTACCGCCGTACGCGGTAGAGAACGCCCTTCTCCACGCGCTCCAGGATGCCCTCGTCCACGTCGTCCACTCGCAGTTCACGCACGGAAGGCGCCGGCTTCTCGTCGATGGTGTAGGCGTCGTCAAGCAGGCCATCGTAGTCGTCCACGAGCAGACCTACGTGCTCGACACCGACAACTTCGAGAGCATGGTGCAGCCAGTCGCGCCACACGCGCGCCTTGTCCGCAGCGCCGTCCGCCTTCACCTTGGCATGGCGATCTTGATCTGCTTCCACCTGCGCGAGCCAGCGCTCGATGCGGGTGCGACTCCAGCCCTTCCGCTGAAGCCGGTCGAGCTTGTGTTCGATGCTCTCGCGGTTGTGCTCGGCGATGCGGTCCATCTTGGCGGCGATCCCGAGCGCGGTGCCGCAGTCGCAGTGGCGGCCGGTCATGCGGCCGAACAACTCGCCCGGCGGGAGCACCGAGGCGACGCTGCCGGCGTTCACCTCGGTGAACCGGAAGAAGTCGCGCTCCAGGCTCTTCAGCGGCGCGCTCGCGGGCAAGGTGCCGAGGACGAAGGTGCACATGGGCGTGGCGGATAGTACTAGCCGGCCCCTCGCTACGGTCAAAGGGTCCCATCCGCAGGTAACGTGGACTTCTCGTTCTGGATCGAGGATGCGGCCCGCGACCGCCCTTCATTCCAGACCCGTTGCGCGTGCCGATCAGCCAGGGTCGGCACCGAGAGCACGAACGAGCAGCCGCAACACGCGCTCCTGCTTGGCGTCCATCTTGTCGAGGCTGAGGTTCAACGGCTGCGGCGAGAAGAAGTTGCTGTGCTCCCCCCCGGCACGCGGTTCCAAGCCCAGATGCTCGATGAGCACGACGTGCGGGAGATCCGACTCCGGCTTGTCGCTGAACGCCTCCTGCAAGGCGCGCTCGTAGTGCTTGTCCATCTCCTCCGTCTCGACCTTGCGCACCAGAGACTGGAAGCCGACCGACAAGACGCGGAACGCTTCCGGTTCCTCGGTCGGGATCTTCGTCTCGTTCACCTTATCGATGATCCAGCGGGAGCGCCTCGCGGGCGTGTCGTTGAGACCCGGTTCGTACGGTCGATCCTTCCTCTCGACGAGGACGAGGTCGCCGTCGTCGGTGACCCACCGAATGTCGTGACCCTCGACTTGGTTCCCGTACAGGCAGACGCGCCCGCCACCGGCTTGTACCAGCCGCGCCGCGAGCACCATGGTCCCCACGCCGGCGGGCAGCACCTGTTCGGCGCCGCGCTCCTTCGAGTCCGTAGACATGATCTCGCGCCGGACGAAGCTCCCATCCATCCGCTCCACGGCCTTGTTGCCGTAGAGGACCCAGACCGCCCAGGCCAGCCGCTCGAATTGCGCGGAGAAGTGGAGCCCGTGCTGCCTACGCCCGACGGGGATGTCGTCGAACGCCGGGGCGACGACGTTCCGATCCACCTG
The DNA here is from genome assembly GCA_036513415.1 of Myxococcales bacterium. GTDB lineage: Bacteria > Myxococcota > Myxococcia > Myxococcales > 40CM-4-68-19 > 40CM-4-68-19. The sequence continues at coordinate 21,130 of DATBZA010000155.1, forward strand.
GACGTAGATGTCGAGGGCCTGCTTCAGCGGCGACACCTCGAAGTTCAACCCCATCTCGTCTTGGATGAACCAGCGGATGATCCCAACGTCCCGTTGCACGAGGTCGTGCCAGTGGCCCAGGTCCCGACGAGGATGGAACTCGCCCCTCGGCAATGGCGGGAACGGGAAGGAGACCTT
>DATBZA010000156.1:0-2701 GCA_036513415.1 Myxococcales bacterium
GGCTGAACTTGCGTGGGTCGACCTGCTCGACCACCTTCTTGACCGCGTCCAGGGTCTCGAAGTCCCCCACGCTGGCGAGCCCGTCGCCGCGCCGCCAGAGCATGATCCCCAGGTAGCGCTTGTCGCCATCCTTGCCGAAGAAGTAGTCGCCCGCCGGGACGGCCGGAACCCGCTTCTGCAGGCGGTCCTGGAGCTGGCGCAGCTCGGCCTCGGGATCGCCGTCCTCCAGGTCGACGGCCAAGGGGGAGGTGCGCTGCGCGCGTACCCGGTCGAGAAGCCGCTCGGCATCCAGGAGCTCGGGAAGACTGGCGTACAGCCACTGGTTCTTCTGGAGAAAGGCGGGAACCTCCGCGTCCTTATGCCACTGCACCTCTGTGAAGACCGAACCAACCATCGACTCCAGCCGCGGCTTCAAGGCCTCGGCGAACCTCAAGTTCACCTCGTCGCTGTCGGAGCCGAGCAGCATGACGAGGTTGGTCGAGCTCTTCTGCTTGCCCTGGATGTTCTTGAGGGCCACCACGGCGGGGTGGTCGCTCGGCAACAGCTCCGCCATGTCGGTGTGCAGCTCGAGCCGGGTGGCGAGCGCGAAGGCTCCCAGGCCGACGAGCGCCAGGATGAGCATCAGCCAGGCGCCGCGCACACGCGCCAGCGCGATGTAGCGCGCAAAGAAACCCGTGGCCGGCTTAAGTCCGGGGGGGTCGGGACGAAGTACGGGTGCGTTCAACAGGACAAACTCCTTCGGTGTTTTGCGAACTTGCTGAGCGTTCCGAGACTGCTATAGTGCGTCGCCATTTTCAAGAAATCGCGCTCGTTCGCTGCGGATCGGGCGTGCGCAGAACGAGGCGTGATGAAAATCTGTCAGGTCAGCCCCTATGATTTCGCCTTGGACGGCGGGGTCAACAAGCACATCACCTACCTTGCCTCCGGTTTACGGAGTCTTGGCGACGAAGTAGAGGTCATCGCACCCTACAGCGGCGGCGATCACACTATTTCCAACTTTCGCGGGTTCGGCGGGGTGGTGTCCATCCAGTCCAACGGGTCGGACAACCGCCTGTCGCTCTTCACCAATCCGTTCGCGGTGTGGAGCTACATCCGCAAGGGCGGCTTCGACGTGGTCCACGTCCACGAGCCGCTCACGCCGGCGCTCACCTACTGGGCGCTGTGGGCGGCCGGCGACGCGGCCCGGGTAGCAACCTTCCACTGCTACACGGAGCCGGAGCTCGAGGGGAAGGTGCGCCGCGTGTGTCGCACCCTGCTGCGGCCCGTGCTCGGCTCTCTCGACCGGGGCATCGCCGTGTCGGATGCGGCGGCGCGCTTCGCCAGCGTCTCGTGGAAGGAGCAGATGTCGATCGTCCCCAACGGCGTCGACGTCCAGTACTTCTCCCCGGGTCCGGCGCAGAACGGGCGCGACGGCGACCGCCGAGGACCCCTGCGCGCGCTGTTCGTCGGCCAATGGACCGACGCGCGCAAGGGGCTTCACGTCCTGCTCGAGGCGTACCGCGGGCTGCGCGCGCGCGGGGTCCAGGTGACGCTCGAGGTCGTGGGCCAAGGCGACCGTCGCACCCCGGCGCCGGACATCGAGGGCGTGACCTTCCACGGCCGCGTCTCCGAGGCGGAACTGCGGCGCCAGCTCCGCTCCTGCGACGTGCTGGTCGCCCCCTCCACCGGGCAGGAGTCGTTCGGCATCGTGCTGCTCGAGGCCATGGCGGTGGGCAAGCCGCTCATCTGCAGCAACATCGACGGGTACCGGCAGGTGGCCTCGCCAGAGGGCGCCATCCTGCCCCCGCCGCTCGACGCCCCAGCGCTGGCGGTGGCGCTGCACCAGCTCGCCCAGGACCCGGCGCGCAGGCGCGCCATGGGGCATCACAACCGGCTGCGGGCGCTGCAGTACGACTGGAACCTTCTCGCGGGCCAGCTCCGCTCCGAGTACCAGGAAGCGCTGGGCGCCCGTCCCATCCGCGAGAGCCTGCCCTCGTGGTCCCAGACCACGGGCGTCGACGCGGAGCCGATGGCCGAGCGCGCGGTCTCGGGCGGACTCCGGCGCTGAGCTTGGGCCGGGCGCGGTCCGGGCTCTACGGGGCCCTCTTGGCCTGCGCGCTGTGCGCGGGCCTGCGGCTGCCCGCCTTTCGCTACGACGTCATCTCCGACGACGAGGCGATCTACCACGCGATGGGCCGCACGCTGGCCGCAGGCGGCGTGATGTACCGCGACGCGGTCGACCACAAGCCGCCCGGGCTCGCCTACACCTATGCGATCCTACAACGCCTCGCGGGTGGGCACGATGCTCGCGCAATGGTTCTCGTGCACCTTCTGGGGCTGCTCGCGGCGGCCGGCACCTGCCTCGCTCTGTGGGGGATCGCGCGGCGCGTGCTGCCGGACGGGCTCTGGTCGCTTCCCCCGCTTCTCTACGGCGTGATCTCCGCCTGCAAGCAGCCGGCGGACGGGCTGGCGGTGAACGGCGAGCTGTTGATGAACCTACCGGTGGCGCTCTGCGCTCTCTGCGCCCTCGAGGCAGGCCGGACGCCGTCGCGCGCGCGGCGGGCGCTGCTCGATCTCCTCGCCGGTGCGTTGGGGGCCTTAGCGGCGCTCTACAAGTACCAGGCGGCGGTGGTCCTGTTCGCGCTTCCCGCGCTCTGGCTCTGCTCGGCGAGCGCCGTGCAGGCCCCCAGCGTGGAGCCGCCCTCGCCGCCGGCGACTCCGC
>DATBZA010000157.1:0-31100 GCA_036513415.1 Myxococcales bacterium
GTTTCACCGTGCACATCGAGACCGATGAATCGGATATTCTTCTTCACGACCGGCTCCTTTCGCTTGTAGCTCTGCGCTACAGATCTCCCGATCCGTGGCGTAATCTACGCCCAGCGAATCGGGGCCGGTCGTTCCATCTTGCCTGAGCCGCCTGCGGCGGCCGGGGCTAGTGCAGGTACTTGTCGGAGCCGCGGCCGCTCTCGGTGAACGGTCCGGCTTCCTCGTCCTTGCCGCGGATCACGCGCAGCCGGCTGCGCCGCATGCGGCGATCGATCCACCAGACGCGAACACGCAGCAGCAGATTTCGCGGGCCCACTCCTCCGGCCAGCAGGACGCCCGCTCCCAGCCCGAAGAGCTGCGGCAGGTATGCCCACCACGCTTCGGTCATGAGCATGTAGAGGACCGTGATCCCCGCGGAGATGGGCAGCATCCACCGCGCCTTCACCGGGACGAAGTAGAGGAAGATCTGCGCGCTGGGCATCAGCACCGCGAATGCCGCGATCAGGCCCTCCAGCGCCGGCCAGTTCCCTGCGTAGGGCCAGACCCATACCGTTCCCCGCGCGACGAGGCCGACGAGCGACGTGGCCACCGCTCCCAGCGCCGCCGTTGCGAAGTAGAAACTCACGAATCGCCGGGTGCCCCACCTCTGCTCGAGGGAGGCGCCGAGCAGCCAGAGCCCGAGCAGCGCGAAGACCAGCCCGACTGGATCGCGGTTGAGGAACGTGTAGGTGAGCGGCTGCCAGAGGTAGCCGCTCCACAGCTCAGCGGGCGTGAAGGCCACGATCCGGGCCAGCGTCCTGCCGGCGTCGCCCAGGACAGCGGCGAGGATCGAGACGGCCAGGGTCGCGCCGCCGAGCCACTTCACGCCTCGCGTGAGCGGCGGCACCCCGAACCCCATCGCCGGCTGGCCGCGCGGGCTCATCAGTGCCGGAGTCTACGCCTTCAGGTCCGCGGGCGCTCGCGGTAGAACAGGGTGATCGTCAAGCAGTGGAATTCCTTGTCGGACGACTGCGTGACCGTCTTGTCCACGATCTCCAGCTGCTGCTGGTTCTCCTGCACCCAGCGGGTGATGTTGTCGCCCATGTGCTCGCGATCGCGCGCGAGCGTCGTGGAAAAGACCTTCATCCCGGTGAACTGAACGACGGTCATGAGCGGACCTCTCGGACGATCTGGGCCACTTCGGACTCGGTGAGCGTTCGGTTGCTGGCCTTGGCCCGCGCCAGCACCGCCTTGGCGAGCGGTTCGTCCGCGGGGATCTCGTGCCGCGCCAGCCAGTGCTTCACGTTGGAGAGACCGCTCAAGGGGCCAATCTCGATCTCCTGCTCCTTGCCGAACTCGCCCGCCGGCACCCCGCTGTAGATGCGGTCGGCCAGCCAGTGATCGCCCTTGCGCTGCGCCTTGATGATGGCGGCGGCGTGCACTCCGGTCGCGGTGCGGAACGCATCGGACCCCGCCACCGGATAGTTCACCGGAAGCTGGTGGCCGGTGACCCTCGCGGAGAGCTGGACGAAGCGGACCAGCTTCGACATGTCCCGCGGGCCGTAGATCGGGTGCCCCATCAGCTTGAGGTTCACCAGGAGCTGATCGCACGCCGTGTTGCCGACGCGCTCGCCGATTCCGGCCGCGCAACCATGCAGGCGCGTGGCCCCCGCCGCCCCCGCAGCCAGGGCGTTGGCGACGGCGAGCCCGCGATCGTTGTGGCCGTGCCAGTCGAGCCCGATCCCAGGGCCGGCTACCTCGCGCGCGAAGCGCACCAGCGCCTGGGCGCCCTCGGGCGTCGCGTGGCCCACCGTATCGCAGAGGCAGAGCCGCTTCGCCCCGGCCTCGATGGCGCTGCCGAACAGCCGCCGCAGATCCTCGGGCTTGCTCCGCGTCGTGTCCTCGGTCACGTAGGTGACCGAGAGACCCTGCCCGACGGCGAACGAGATCGCCTCGACGGACTGCTTCTCGATGAAGGAGAGGTCCCACTCCTCGGCGTACTGCCGGATGGGAGAGCTGCCGATGAATGCGTAGACCTCCAGCGGCACGCCGGTCTCCTGCTGGAGCTCGGCTGCGGGCGCGATGTCCGAGACCACCGTGCGGCAAGCGACGTTCAGCCGGATCCCCAGACGCGCGTCGCGCTTCTCCTCCGCGAGCCGCTTGACCGCGGCGCGCTGGCGCGGGCCCGCGCCGGGAAGCCCGATGTCGAGCTGCGCCACGCCGAGCTCGTCCAGGAGGTGCAGGATCTCGATCTTGGCCTCGATCGGCGGATCGATCGCCGAAGGGCTCTGGATCCCGTCGCGCAGGGTCTCGTCGAGCACCTCGGCCCGGGCCAATTCGCCCAGGCCCGCGGTCTGGTTCCAGTCGTGGAACAGCTCCTGCGGCCGCATCCTCTGAAGTCTACGCCGACTCGAGGAACAGCGCGATCCCTTGCCCACCGCCGATGCAGGCGGATCCGATGCTGCGGCGCGCACCCCGCCGCCTCATTTCGTACAGGAGGTGAGCCGTGATTCGCGCTCCGGAAGCGGCCAGCGGGTGTCCCACCGCGATGGCGCCCCCGTCGACGTTGGTGCGATCGCGCGGCAGGCCCAGGTCCTTCTCGACCGCCAGGTACTGGGGCGCGAACGCCTCGTTCACCTCGAAGAGATCGAAGTCGCCCAGCTTGGCCGCGTGACGCTCGAGCCCGCGCCGGATCGCGGGCGCCGGCCCGATGCCCATGATGGACGGATCGCAACCGGCGATGCCCCAGCCGACGAGCTTGCCGAGAGGCTTCAGCCCTTTCCGCTCGGCGAACTGACGGGTCGCGAGGACCAGCGCGCCCGCGCCGTCGCAGATGCCACTGGCCGCGCCGGCGTGGATCACGCCGTCCTTCTTGAAGACCTTGGGCAGCTTGGCCAGGCTCTCCAGCGTCGTCTCCGGGCGGTTGTGCTCGTCCCGGGCGAAGTTGACCACCGCGCCCTTCTTGCCCGGCAAGTCCAGGGGGGCAATCTCGTCCGACAGGCGCCCGCCCTCCTGGGCCGCGGCGAAACGCTTCTGGCTCTGCACGCTGTACTCGTCCACTTCCTTCTGCGAAATGCCGTACTTCGTCGCCAGGTTCTCGGCGGTCATGGCCATCGGCAGGCCGGTGTAGCTGTCGGTCAGCGCCTCCCACAGCGTGTCCTCCAGCTTGGGCGACTTGCCCAGCCCCACTCCGAAGCGCAGGCCGCGCGCGACATGGGGCGCCTGCGACATGCTCTCGGCCCCGCCGACCAGCGCGCAATCGCTGTGGCCGGCGAGCATCTCCAGCGCGGCGTCGACCACCGCCTGGAATCCCGAGCCGCAGAGCCGGTTCACCGTCAGCGCCGGCACATGCTGCGGCACCCCTGCCTTCAACCCCACGTGGCGGGCCAGGTAGATCGCGTCCGGGCTGGTCTGCACCACGTTGCCGAAGACGACGTTGTCGATGTCCTCCGGCTTCACCCCGGCCTGAGCGATGGCCGCTTTCGCCGCATGCACGCCCAGATCGGTCGCGGACTGGTCCTTCAACGACCCGCCGTAGGTGCCGAACGGCGTACGCTTCGCGGCGAGGAAGACGATCTCCGTGGGGATGGGCTTCATCGGTCAGCTCCGTTGGGGGAGGTGCCGAGCATAACCATTCCGGACCCTGGGGGCGACTCGGTTCCTGGAGCGCCGCCGGGACTTGACATGTGACCAAATGGTCACATAATGGCGGTGCATGGCCGACGTGTTCAAAGCCCTCGCCGACGCCAGTCGCCGCAAGCTGCTGGACCGCTTGTTCAAGCGGGACGGGCAGACGCTGGGCGAGCTGTGCGAGCGCGTCGACATGACCCGCTTCGGGGTGATGAAGCACCTGCGCGTTCTCGAAGAAGCGGGGCTCCTGGTCACGCGCCGGCAAGGGCGCGAGAAGCTGCACTACCTCAACCCGATGCCCATCCGGCTGGTCCACGACCGCTGGGTGAGCAAGTACCGCGCGCCGTTCGCGGCGGCGCTGAGCGATCTCAAATCGCGACTGGAGACCGACATGGCCGAGACCCAGATGTACGTGGTGTTCATCCGCACCAGCCCCGAGAAGCTCTGGCAGGCCCTCACCGACAGCGAGATCACCAAGAAGTACTTCTTCGGCGAAGCCATCCACTCCGACTTCAAGCGCGGCTCGCAGTGGCACTCGACCGGCCCCTCCGGCTCGCGCGACGTCGAAGGGACCGTGATCGAGTCGGACCCGCCCCGGCGCCTGGTGCTCACCTGGCACGTCCTGTACGCCCCGGACCTGGCCAAGGAGCTCTCGCGCGTGACCTACCTGATCGAGAAGAAGAACGCAGAGGTCTCCAAGCTCACCGTCTTGCACGACTGCTCCGAGGCCCCGCTGACCGCCAAGCACGTCAGCGAGGACGGCTGGCAGTGGGTGCTCTCGAACTTGAAGTCGTGCCTGGAGACCGGCCAGCCGCTCCGTCAAGAGAGCGCCTGAGCCGCTCCCTGCACGCGCGCCAGCAGCTCGTTGCCGACCTGCTCCGTGGTCGACGCCGGACCGCCCAGCATGGGGACCAGGTCCGGCGTCCTCGCGCCTTCGCTCACCTGCGCCTCCACCGCCCGGGTGAGCAGCTGCGCCTGGCGCGCGTGCCCGAGGTGCTCCAGCATCAGGGCGCCGCTAAGGGCCATGGCCAGCGGGTTGGCCTTCCCTTGCCCCGCGATGTCGGGAGCGCTGCCGTGCACCGGCTCGAACAGTGAGACCCGGCCGGGGTGGATGTTGCCGCTCGCCGCCAGGCCCAGGCCGCCGGTGAGCGCCGCCCCGAGGTCCGTGAGGATGTCGCCGAACAGGTTGTTGGTGACGATCACCTCGTACGCTTCCGGCTTGCGGATCAGATCCATCGCGAGCGCATCGACGTACATGGCCTTTGCCTGGATCCCGGGGTGCCGGCTGGACACTTCCGCAAACGCACGCCGCCAGAGCCCGTGCCCGTGGAGGAGCACGTTGGCCTTGTCCGCCATGCACACCCGGCGCAAGCCGCGCTCTTCGGCGTGGGCGAACGCCGCCTCGAGGATGCGCTCCACGCCCTTGCGGGTGTTGATCTCCACCTCTTGCGCCAGCTCGTCGGGCGTCCCTTTCTTGAAGCCCCCGCCGGTCCCCGTGTAGAGCCCTTCGGTGTTCTCGCGGAAGACGACGAACTTGAGCTGTTCGCGCCCCTTCCCCTTGAGCGGACTGAGCCGGTCGTCGATCAAGATGCACGGCCGGAAGTTGATGTACAGGTCCAGCTCGAACCGCATCGCGAGGAGGATGCCCTTCGCGTGCTCGTTGCCCGGGACCCGCGGGTCGCCGACGGCGCCGAAGTACACGGCGGCGTAGTCCCGCCGAAGAGTGTCCATGAACCCCGGCGGAAGCGTGGTGCGGTCGCGCAGATACCGGTCTGCGCCGAAATCGAACCAGTCGAACTGCAGCGGCAGGGAGAGGCTCTCGAGAATGCGCACCCCGATGCGTGCGACCTCCGGGCCGATTCCGTCGCCAGGAATCACGGCGATGCGCTGGGTCATGCGCGCGCAGACTAGAAGCCGCCCCGTCATGCGGCAAGCTTGACTCCAGGCGTGGACGGATGTGTGATGCGTGCCTCCATGCGGAACAAGCGCCCCGCCCAGGCCGAACCACGGTCCGACGCACCTCGCCCTCCCGGCTTCGAGCAGGCCCCCTGGCGGGCTCAGGAGCGCGTGCTGGAGGAGCCTCGCCCCCGGCCGGAAGAACCGCTTCGGCTGGCGATGGACCAGCACGTCGTGGACCTGCCGCTCCACGGCGACGCCATCCTCCGGGTCCGCTGAGTCGCTCACCGCTGCCTCTCACGTTACACCTCGCTCGCCTGTCTGGGAGGGCGGTCCGAGGTGCCCATGGTCCTGTTCGCGCTGTTGGCGGCTTGCCTGTTGGAGAAGAGCGACGCCTGGGGACCGGACGGACCGGTCCCTCTCCGCGCCGAGACGGTGGTGAGCGGCCTCGAGGTCCCGTGGAGCTTCGCCTTCCTTCCCGGCGGCGACGTCCTGGTCTCCGAGCGCCCTGGACGCGTGCGGCTGCTCCAGGGTGGCAAGCTCGTGGCGCCGCCCGTGCTCACGGTGAAGACCGCGGACACCAGCGAGGGTGGGCTGCTCGGCATCGCCGTGAACCCGCGCGACGAGTCGCAGCTTTTCCTCTATCTGACTGCTCCAGGCCCCGAGAACCAGCTCCAGCGCTGGACGCTGGCGAAGGACCACCGCAGCGCCAAGCTGGACAAGGTCGTCATCGCCGGAATCGGCGCCGCGCGCTTCCACGACGGCGGGAGAATTCGCTTCGGCCCGGACGGCGCTCTGTACGTCGGAACCGGGGACGCGCGCCAGCCCAGCCGATCGCAGGACCCGCGCAGCCTCAATGGAAAGGTGCTCCGGGTCGACCCGGACGGAAAGGCCACGCCGTGGGTGCTGGGCATCCGCAACACCGAAGGGTTCGACTGGCTGGACGACGGCGCGATGGTCATCGCCGATCACGGGCCCAGCGGAGAACTGGGCCGCTACGCGCACGACGAGGTGAACGTCGCGCGCAAGGGCGACAACCTGGGATGGCCGGACATCTACGGCTGCGAGCAGAAGTCCGGCATGCTCCCGCCGCTGATCACCTGGGCCTCGCACGCCCTGCCACCCGGTGGCGCGGTGGTCTACCGGGGAACCGCCATCCCCGAGTTCCGCGGCAACGTGCTGGTCGCGTCCCTTGCCGCCGAGCACATCCATCGGATCGTGCTCGAGAATGGGAACGTCGTCGCGCACGAAGTGTATTTCCGGCAGAAGTTCGGCCGGCTGCGCGAGATCGCCATGACGCCATCCGGAGAGCTCTGGGTATCCACCAGCAACTGCGACGGCCGCGGCGAGTGCGGCAGCGAGAAGGATCGAATCCTTCGAATCATGCGAGAGTAGCTTTCATGTTCCCCTTCCTCCTGCTCGCCGCGCTGCTCGCCGCTCCCTCCCCGGTCAAGAGCGTATCGACGACCGGAATTCCCTACGTTGCCGACGACGACAAGGCCGGCCCGCCCGACTTGCTCGCCGCAATCCGCGCCCGCCGCCCGGGCGGGAAGCTCCTCAATCTCGACCGCATGCTCTTGCACAGCCCGAACTTCGCGAAGGGTTGGAACGGCATGTTCGGGACGATCCGCGGACAGCTCGCGCTTCCGGGCAAGCTGCGCGAGCTGCCCATCATGGCCATCGCGGTGATGAACAAGGCCGATTACGAGTGGGTGCAGCACGAGCCGGAATTCCTCAAGGCGGGCGGCACGAAGGAACAGCTCGCGGCGCTCAAGGAGCTCAAGACGGACCCGCGGCTCTTCGATCCCGCCGAGCTCGCGGCGCTGCAGCTCACCACGGAGATGACGCGCGACGTGCAGGTCAAGCAGGCCACCATCGACAAGCTGCGCTCCCTGCTGCCGGATCAACAGGTCGTCGAGCTGATCGGCACCATCGCGGGCTACAACATGGTTTCGCGCTTCCTGATCGCGACCGGCATCGAGATCGAATCTACGCCGTGAGCTTCTCGAACACGGTGGGGCCGTGGTGCTGGATCGCGGGCACGATGCCGCCTTCCCCGACCAGCGCCTGGATGATCGCCGAGGGCTCCTCGGCGCGGAACTCTTCTCCGGCCACGCGCACCAGGCCCCGGACGAGGTCCAACTCGATCTCCTCGCCCTCCTTCCCCAGCTCGTAGAAGCGGGGATCCTGCACCACCAGGAAGGGCAATGCCTCGTTGACCAGGTTGCGCTTGTGGATGAAGGCGTAGCTCCTGGCCACGATCGCCAGGATCCCCGCGCCCTTCAACGCCAGGACCGCCTGCTCCCGCGACGAACCCGAACCCCAACCCTCGCCCGCGACCACCACCCTTGCGCCCTCCTGGACCTTGCGCGCGAAGTCTGGCCGGACGAAATGGAATGCTTTCGCTCCCAGCTCGGGCAGCGAGGTGAGATGGCAGAACTGCCCCGGGATGATCGCGTCGGTGTCGACGTTGTCTCCGAACCGCTGGATGCGCGAGCGCACGCTCCCCGCGCGCTGCTTGTCCGCGCCGCGGGCCTCTTTGGCGGAAGGAGACGTCGCGCTCGCCGGCGCGAGACGCATCTGCGGTTCAGCGGCCTCCACCTCGGGCGTGCGCCGCGGCTTGCGCTCGCCGAGGATGCGGCGGAACCGCTCCTGATCGACCCGGGCCAGGAGCGCGCGAGGATCGCTGATCTTCATGCTCTGCGCGCTCGCCGCCACCGTCGCGGCGCTGCCCAGATGCGCGAGCGATCCATCCCCCATCCGGTTCTCGAAGTTCCGGTTCTGCGAGGACAACCACTTCTCGCCGCGGCCCGCCTTGCGCGAGGCCACCCCGAGGCACATCGAGCAACCGGGCGGATCGACGCGGAACCCGGCGCGCTCGTACACGGACCACAACCCCGCGCGGCGAAGGTGCTCCTGAATGGTCAGGTCGCCGGGGACGACGATCTGCTTGTCGTTGGCTGGCCGCGAGCCGCCGGCCGCCTCCAGCACCAGCGCCGCGAGGACCAGCTCCTCTTCCGTGGTGGTGCAGGCGCCGATGAACAGCCCTTGCAGTCCGGTGCCCGCGAGCTCCGTGACGCTCTTCACGTTGTCGGGCGAGAACGGCACCGCGATCTGCGGCTCGAGGCGGGCCAGATCGACCTGGAAGGTCTGCGCGTACGGCGCGCCGGGATCCGCGCGGAAAGCGCGCATCGGCTTCAGGGCCTGCGGATCGTCTTCGTCGGTCCGTCCCGCGAGCCATGCCGCGGTCACCTCGTCCGCCTCGAAGATTCCGTTCAGGCCGCCGAACTCGGCCGTCATGTTGGCGATGGCAAAGCGGGAGTCCGTGGAGAGCTGGCGCACTCCCGGCCCCCGGTACTCGACCGACCGCTCCATGGCGACGGTGTTGCGCCCGAGCAGGCCGAGCGTGCGCAAAATCACGTCCTTGCCCGCGATGCCGAAAGGAAGCGCGCCCGTGTACTCGACCGCGATCGCTTCCGGCACCTGGATCCACGAGCTGCCCAGCACCATGGCCACCACGATGTCCGCCCCGCCCAGCCCGATGGAGAACGCGCCCAGGCCCCCGTGCGACGAGGTGTGGCTGTCCGCGCCCAGCACCACGTCGCCCGGCCGCACCAGGTCGCGGTAGAACTTCGTGTGCAGGATGGTCTGGTTCGCATCGTAGAAGTGGCGGATGCCGCTCTCCCTCGCGAAGCTTTGCGAGAGCTGCACCAGCTTCTGCGCCCGCTGGTCGGTCGCCAGCGTCACCGGGTCGACCGTATGGTCGACGGCGAGGAAGAAACGGTCCTTGTCGTGCAGCTTCGGGCGGCCGAGCATCGAGTAGGTCCGCTCCATGCCGTTCCAGGCCAGCTCGCTGGCGATGGTCCAGTCCACCGAGATCTGCAGGACGTCGCCGACCTGGACCCAGGGCCGCGGAAGGCTGCGCGCGTGCGCGGCCAGGATCTTCTGCGTCAGCGTCATCGGCCGGGCGGATGCGGAAGCCATCGAGCGCTGCTACATGCATCGGCTCGGGGCGGCGCGCAACTCCCGTGTCGCACAAGTATGCTGGCGAACGCATGGATACCTGGTATGAGCGCCTGAGCACGCTCGACTCGTTCTTCCTCGAGATCGAGGATCGGACCGCGCACATGCACGTAGGCGCGGTGGCCATCTTCGAGGGGCCGCCGCCGCCGTACCGGGACCTGCTCGCGCTGATCGGCGCGCGGCTGGAGCACGTGCCGCGCTACCGGCAGCGGGTCATGACCGTGCCGCTCAAGCAGGGACGGCCGGTCTGGATCGACGAGACGCAGTTCGATCTCGAGTACCACGTGCGCCACACGGCCTTGCCGGCGCCCGGGGGCGACGCCGAGCTGAAGAAGCTGGTCGGCCGCCTCTTTTCGCAAGCCCTGGACCGGGACAAGCCGCTCTGGGAGATGTGGCTGGTGGAAGGGCTCGGAGACTCCCGCTTCGCCATCGTGAGCAAGACGCACCACTGCATGCTCGACGGCGTCTCCGGCGTCGATCTCGCCACCGTCCTGATGGATCGCGAGCCGGTCCCCTCGCCGCCGCCGCCGCCGGCTCCCTGGACGCCGCGCAAGGCCCCCAAGGGCCCGGATCTGCTGCTCGACTCCGTGAAGGAGCAGCTCTCGCACCCGCTGCGGTTGGCGAGAGAAGCGTTGGAATCGAACGGCGAGGCGCTGAAGCTCCTCGGCCAGGTCTTCAGCGGCTTCAAGCCGCTGGTCGACGTCGTCTCCATGGGCCTCGCGCCCGAGTCTGCCCTCAACGTCCCGATCGGGCCCCACCGCCGGTTCGAGATGCTCGAGCTGCCGCTCGCCAAGCTGAAGGCGGTGCGCGCCAAGAGGCGCGGAACGGTGAACGACATCCTTCTCGCCACGGTGGCCGGCGGGCTGCGGAGCTGGCTCACCTCGCGCGGCGAACCGCCCGCATCCGACCTGCGCGTGCTGGTGCCCGTCAGCATGCGGACCCGGAAGGAGCGGGGGACGTACGGCAACCAGGTGTCGGCGGTCTTCTGCCCGCTGCCCCTGACGGAGCCGGATCCGGTGCAGCGGCTCCGGAAGGTGCACGACGCAATGATGGTGGTGAAGAAGAGCGGAGCAGCGGTCGGCGCGCACACGCTCTCGCGCCTGGGCGACTTCGCTCCGCCCCAGCTCCTCGCCCAGGCAGCGCGCCTGCAAGCGGTCTCGCGGATGTTCAACCTGGTGGTGACCAACGTCCCGGGGCCGCAGTTCCCGCTGTATCTTTTGGCAAAGCGGATGCTGCACTGCTTTCCCCAGGTGCCGCTGGCGGCGCATCAGGCGCTGGGAATTGCCCTGCTCAGCTACGACGGCAAGGTCGGGGTGGGGCTGCTCGGGGACGCCGAGGCCGCCCGCGATCTCCCGGAGCTGGCAAAGGCGATGGACGCCTCGCTGGAAGAGCTGCATGCCGCTGGTTGATCGCGGACGGCATTCCATCCACTACGAATCCATCGGCGACCCGGCGAAGCCGCCGGTATTGCTGATCATGGGCCTCGCGGTCTCGTCGCGCGCCTGGGATCGGCTGCCGGCGCTGCTCGCGCGCGACTTTCACGTGCTGGTGTTCGACAACCGCGGCACGGGCAGGTCGGCGCGGGCCGGTTTCGCCTACCGGATGCGCGATCTGGCGGACGATGCGGCGGCAGTGATCGAGGCCGCGGGACTGAGCTCCGCGCACGTCTTCGGCATCTCCATGGGTGGAATGATCGCCCAGGAGCTCGCCATCCGTCGCCCGGAGCGGGTACGCACCCTCGCGCTCGGGTGCACGATCGCGTCCTGGCGGAAGGGGACCGCTCCGTCGTTGGGGACGAAGCTCGACCTGCTCCTGCTGAACCTCGGCTTCGTCACGCCCGCGCGCATCTCCCGCGTCCTGGTCTCGGCCGAGTGGCACAGCGCGCATCCGGAGAGCGCGCTCCAGTGGATGCGGCGCGCGGAGCGGACCGCGCTGCGGTTCGCCACGGCCCAGGTGCTCGCCATCGCGCGGCACCACACCCTGGGCCGTCTGGCGGAGATCCGCGCGCCGACCCTGGTGCTGACAGGCGGCGCCGACAAGCTCGTCCCTCCGGTGAACTCCGAGGTGCTGGCGCGCAACATCCCGGGCGCCCGCCTGTTGGTCCTGCCGCGGGCGGGCCACGTCTTTCCGCTCGAGCGTGAGGAGGAGACGGTGCGCGCGCTCCGCGAGCACTTCGGCGCGCGCTGAAATCCGTTCAGAAGTAGACGCCCTCGATCGTGTACTCCAGGGGCCCGCGTGGGCGCTCCACGGTTACCTCCTCGCCCGCGGACTTTCCCAGCAGCGCGCGGCCGAGCGGAGACTCGACGCTGACCGCGCCGTGCGTCGGGTCCGCATGGTCAGGCGTGACGAGGCGATACTCAGCCTGGTGCCCGTCCGGGTCGGACAGCTTCACCCGCGCGCCCAGCCGCGCCTTGCCCTCTCCGCGCAGCTGCTCGATGGGAGCCGTTTCGGGGGGCGGCGCCTTCGGGCGCTGCGGCACCACCACCTCGGGAGTCAGGTCATCTTCCTTCGTGAAGGCTTTCGACACCCCCCTACGGTAGCGCCCGGACGTCCACTGATCTAGGGTCCGCCACCATGACCACCCCGGCCCCCGTCGACGACAAGGCGATCGAGAAGGCCCTCGCCCACTACGCCTCCCACCAGGCTGAATACCTGGAGGAGCTGAAGAAGCTGGTCCGGATCCCCAGCGTCTCGTTCGACGGATTCGACAGGCAGCAAGTGCGGCGCAGCGCGGAGGGCACCTGCGACCTGATGCGCCGCAAGGGCCTGCAGAACGTGCAGATGCTGGAGATGCCCGGCGCCCACCCCTACGCGTACGGCGAGTGGACCCAGGCCAAGGGCCGCCCGACCCTGCTCCTCTATGCGCACCACGACGTGCAGCCCACCGGCGAGAAGGAGAAGTGGGGCCAGCCGGATCCGTTCGAGCCCGTGGAGCGGAACGGCCGGCTCTTCGCGCGCGGCGCCGCGGACGACAAGGCGGGGATCCTGGTGCACATCGCCGCGATCGATTCCTGGCTGAAGGCGCACGGGTCGCTGCCGGTGAACGTAAAGATGATCGTCGAGGGCGAGGAGGAGTCCGGCTCCGGATCGCTGCCCGCATTCCTCAAGAAGCATCGCGATCTGCTACAGGCGGACGCGATCGTGCTCACCGATACGGCGAACTTCGACACCGGCCTGCCATCCATCACCACCGCGCTGCGCGGCATCGTCACCGTACAGGTGGAGGTGAAGGGGTTGAAGCAACCCGTGCACAGCGGCATGTGGGGCGGCCCGGTGCCCGACCCCGCGATGGCGCTCGCGAAGATCCTCGCCAGGCTGGTCAAGGACGACGGGAGCATCAACCTGCCCGGCATCTACGACAAGGTCCGCCCGCTGACCGCTGAAGAGAAGAAGTCGCTGGCGGCGCTCCCGACCAGCGACGAGCTGTTCCGCAAACAGGCCGGGATGCTTCCCGGAACTCAGCTCCTCGGCAGCCGTCCACCCTGGGAGATGAACTGGCGGCAGCCGTCGCTCGCCATCAATGCCGTCCAGGCCAGCTCCCGCAAGGACGCGCGCAACATCATCGTCGAGAGCGCATGGGCGCGCGTGGGCGTCCGCACGGTCCCGGACATGGACGGGAAGGAGGTCCGGCAGAAGCTGATCGCGGCCCTCGAGCAGGACCCGCCTTGGGGCGTCACCGTCGAGGTCACCCCGGAGGGCGACGGCGGCTGGTGGTACACGAAAGGCGATGCCCCCGCGTTCCGCGCCGCCCGCAAGGCGCTGCGCGACGGCTACGGGAAGGAGGCGGTGACCATCGGCTGCGGCGGGTCGATCCCATTCGTCGAACCGTTCTCGCGGGAGCTGGGCGGCGTCCCGGCGCTTCTGATCGGCGTCGAGGACCCGTACACCAACGCGCACTCCGAGAACGAGAGCCTCCACCTGGGCGACTTCAGCCGGGCGACACAGAGCGCCATCCGCTTCTATGCGGAGCTGGTGCGGGCAGCCTGAGACCCACAACGCTGCTTCAGCGGTAGACCCGGACGGGCTCGCCCTTGCGGCCTTCTTCCCGCAGCGGCGTCCCCATGCGGGCGGTGGCCGGCCCGACGAAATAGGTCAGGCCCCGCACCGGCGAGCTCCTGCGGTAGCGAGCCTTGATCATCTCCTGCAGCTCGCGCACCGCCCGCAGGAACGGGACCGGCTTGCCGCCGGTGCGCGCGTTGTCGCCCGCCGCCTCGGTCTCCGCCCAGAAGTACCCGGAGCGGAGCTCTCCTTCGTCGTCGGGCAGCGAGCGGAGAAAATAGATCACCGGCGAGGCGACCTCGTCGATCTTCCACCTCCCCCGCTCCTTGCCCCTCTTGATGGGATACCCGATCACGTCTCCGGCCGCGAGATAGTACGCGGGCGCGGACAGCTCGGTCTCCGCGGCGACCAGCGGGGCCGAGAACCCGGCCTCGGTGAACACCGGCCAGAGCTCCAGGCGCAGCGGTTCGAGCCGGCGCAACAGCTCGCCCTCGTCCTCCGCCGACATGAAGAAACGGATCTCGAGCGCCAACTCCTACCCCTTGGTGGGCGGGAACTGGCCGTGCGTCTGCGCGGTCTCGAAGAGGCGCGCCACGTCTTCCTCGGAAAGGTCGAACATGGCCTGAAGGTGCTTGAGGATGTTCAGCTCGGCCAGCGGTGTCCTGCCGTCGACCACCATGACGGAGGCGGCCAGACCGAACGCCAGCTCCCGCGAGGCCTTGTCCGGGAGGCGATCGACGATCGAAGGCACGATGTGCTCGAGGCTGTGCGCTTCGGCCACGCGCCGGGCCGCGTGCTCGATGGCGACCTTCAGGTCGTCGGCGTGGATGCCGTGAAACTCGGGCCGTTCGAAGACGCGGCGATAGATCTCCTGCAGCTCGACCTTGTCCACGGCGCCGTCCGCGGCGGCGGCGAGAATCATGGTCTCGAACAGCGCCGCCTGCCGGGTAGAATCGCCAAATTGCACATTGGTCGTGGTCATCGCAGCCTCGGGCGCAGTTTCCCAAGCGCCGGTCCGGATGTCCACCGCGACCGGATGTGGTACGGAGCGCGCATGCGCCGGAGCGGTCGGCTGGGGTGGGCGTGGATGGGCGTCGGTCTGGCGATCGTCTGTATCGCTTGCAAGGCGTCAGCTCCACCCAGGCCGGCTCCGGCCCGCGCTCCGGAGCAGGCCCCGCCGCGCAACCCGGCGCCCCCGCTGCCGTCGTTCGCGCCGCAGCCCGCCAATCGCTTGGTGGACGTGAACGGAATCGCGGTGCTGGCGCTCGCCGCGCCACAGTTCGCCAGCCTCCCCCGCGACCAGCGCCTCGTCGCTCATTTCGCGGCGCGGGCCGCGGCCGCGGGAGACCCGGTCGCCGTCGAGCAAGGCTACCGCCACAACCTGACGGTCATCCGCTTGCTGCGCGGCATTCTCACCCGGCCTCAGGTCGTGCCCGCTGCGCTGCTGGGGCGCATCCGCGCCTTCGCGCGCCTCGTCTATCTCAACCACGGGCTCCACGACGCGGAAACGGGGCGGAAGCAGCGACCGGGCTTTACCGCCGCGGAGCTGCGCACGGCCGCGCTTGGCGCCGCCGCGGCGGGCGCGGATCTGGGGCTCCCCGGCAGGAATTTGGAGTACGCGCTGCGCGCCCTGGATGGTCCGCTGTTCGATCCCCGCGTCGACGCGCAGCGCACGGTGCACGGCGCCGACCTGACGGCGAGCGCCGTCAACTTCTACGAGGGCGTCACCTTGCGGGATCTGGAGTCGTTTCCGGAGCGGGCGCCGCTCCAGTCGCGGCTGGTGAAGCAGGGGGGCGTGGTCTCCGAGCGAATCTATCGCCTGCCGGCCGCCGCGGATGCGCTCGATCGCGCCCTGCCCTGGAGCGCGCCGCCGCAGCGCGCGGTGTTCGAAGCGCTTTCCGCGTTCTTCCGCTCGGGCGACTCCGCGCCCTTCGAGGCGGCGCAGCATGCGTGGGCCGAGGCGCTCGGGCCCGTGGACGCCTTCGCGGGCTTCATCGACACCAGCGCCGATCCCCGCGGGCGCAAGGCGCTGTTCAGCGGCGTGGTGGGGATGGCCGACCCCGAACGCACGGCAGTGCTCGACCGCCTGCGGCTTCGCAACGCGGGCGAAGCGCTCCTCCTCCTCGCGTCCGCTGGAGCTGCGCGGCCGCCGCGGCGTTACGCGCTCACGCTGGAGACGAAGAGCGCGCTGTTCGCGGCACCGCTCGAGGCAGCCGCGCAGCTCCGCGGCGAATCGCTCATCTCGGCGCTCGGCGAGCCGGCCTTCGCCGGCGAATTGCTGCGCTGCGCATCCGCGTTGCGGTTCGCGCAGCTGGCGTTGCGGGAGCTGTCCAGGGCCCGGGTCGAGCTCTCCGCAGTGCTCGAGGAAGCGCTCGCGCAGACGAACGCACACGTGCTCGTGGAGACCACGCCCGAGCTCCTGCCTGACCCCGGCTGTCGGGAGCTGTGGCCCCGGTTCGTCGCCACCGAGTGGCTCGCCTCGGCGGCGTCGGCAGGGGACGCCGACCGCATCGAGGACGACGTCCAACGCGCGATCCAGCTGCAGATCTGGTGGTTCACGGGGAAGGGCGCGCTGGTGGAGCGGCACATCGGCGGCGTCAGGTACCTGAGCGTTCCCGACACCGGGCGCTTCCGCTCCGCGGCGCAGGAGTTGCTCGCGCTCCTGGGCCAGATCCAGTCGGCTGGCGACGCGGCGCGATGGCGCGAGTTGCTCGAGCGCCATGCCAGCCGGGTGGACCCGCAGTGGCGCGACGACGTGGTCGCGCGGCTGCAAGGCCTCCCACGGCGCGTGGCCGTGCTGCCGCCGCGCCTCGATGCGGTGCTCGACGCGGCCGGAAACGTGGTGGACGCGCAGGCGGTCCCGGTGCCGGACCTCGACGAGCAGTTGCTGCGGGACTGGGCCACCTATTGAGAGTTGTAGCGGACGAGCGCGACGGTGATGTTGTCGGCGCCGCCGTTCTCGTTGGCCTCGTCGACCAGCCGCTGACAGGCCCTTTGCAGCTCCGGTTCCTGGGCGAGGATCTCCGCGATGCGCTCGTCGGGCACCATCCCGGTGAGGCCGTCGCAGCATACCAGGCAGACGTCGCCAGGCTCGAGCTCCCAGGCGGAGACGTCCACCTCGGTCTGGTCCGCCATCCCCAGCGCGCGGGTGATCACGTTCTTGTGCTGGAAGTTCTCGGCCTCGTCCTGCGAAAGGCGACCCGTCCGGAGCAGCTCGTTCAACAGCGAGTGATCGCTGGTGGTCGGGTGGAGCTCTCCGCGGCGCCACACGTACCCGCGCGAGTCCCCCACCCAGCCGAACCACGCCTTCTTCTCGCGGACCAGGCAGCCGACGAACGTGGTGCCCATGCCCCGCTTTCCCGCCGCCTTGGCGCCGACCTCGCTCGCCTCCCGGATGCGCTGGTTCGCCCACTGTGCCGCGACGGAGAGGAGGTTGGTGCCCTCGTCCTTGCTCCGATCGTAGCGGAACGGCCAGGTCGCCTGCATGTCGCCGGCGATCTCGAAGAACCGCTTCACTGTCTCGATCCCGATCCCGGAAGCGACCTCGCCGGCCTCGTGTCCGCCCATCCCGTCGCACACGACCGCCACGTTGTGCTCGGGGAGCACGAGCAGCGCGTCTTCGTTGTGATCGCGCTTGCGGCCGACGTCGGTCGCGCCAGCGAACTCGAATCCCATGGCCGCGAGTGTAGCCGATCACCCGGGTCTCGGAGGCAACCCTCGCGCCGAGTCTGCCGCGTTGCGCCAATTCTTTGGGGTTCCTACATTTTTGCCCACACGAGGAGGGTCCGCGGTGTCCAAGCAGACAGGCAAGGGAAGCCGCCACCACCGGCGCGCCTCCGCGATCGAGCGCAAGGCGACGCAGCACCAGGACTTCGTCGGACAGGCGGACGTCGAGCGCGCGGAAGCGGAGTTCCGCAAACACGACCGGCTGCAGGCGGAGGAGAACCGGGAAGTCGTGCGTGAAATGGCGGCGCAGATCGAGAAGGCCGCCGGCGTGAAGGGCGACGGCGCCTTGGGGCCCGAGTTCCCGCTGCGAGTCCCTCGATCCATCGAGGATGCGAAAGAGATGGTTCGCGACCTGCCCGCTGCCCTGCGCGACAAGGCCCGCGAGCGGCTCGGCAGGCTTCCGGAGCCCGCGAAGAAGGCGCTGCGCGCGGCCGAGACGGCAGCGATCATTCTCCTGATCCCGGTCCGCCTCGGCCTCGGGATCGCCCGCGAGGTGGTCCGCTTGCCCTTCGCGCTGCTGCGGGGCCTGCTCCACCAGGAGGCGTGAGTGCTGGAGGGCGCACGCTCGCGGTTCGTCCAGGGACTCGTGCGCCATCTCCTCCGGCCGGTCGCCGGAGGCGGGCGCCAGGCGCGGGCACCTCTGCCCTCCGGACGGCGCATGCTGTTGCTCCACCTCGACGGCGTCGGCCGGGCCCAGCTCGAGCACGCGCTGGAGCACGGATATGCGCCGACGCTGCGGGCGATGCTCGAGCGGGGTCCGTATCGTCTCTCTCCGTGCAGGTCCGGCGCGCCCACCAGCACGCCGGCGTTCCAGGCCGGGCTGCTGTACGGGGTCGGCCACGACATCCCCGGCTACACCTGGTTCGACAAGCGGCGCGGCAGCGAGGTCCGGATGGATCGCGGTGAGGACGCGCGCCTGCTCGAGGAGGAGCTGGCGCGCAGCGGCAATCCGCTGCTCCGGGGCGGCTCCGTGTACTGCTCGATCTTCTCGGGCGGGGCGCTCTCGCGGCGGTGGGCGCTCTCCGGCTGGAACGAGGAGCTGTGCGCGGAGGATTTCGGAATGGAGGAGCTCTCGCGCGCCCCCCTGTTGCCACAGGCGCGCGACGTCGCTGCCGCGGCCATGGTGCACAGCGCGACCGCCGGGCGCATCGCCAGCGCGCTCGGGCTGGACGTGGCGTCCGGGGTGGTGGAGACCGCGCGCTGGGTGCGGCACGTGGGATCGCTCCAACACGAGCCGAAGTTCCTCTTCCATCGCGTGCTGACGGAGTGCCTGTTCGCGGAGTTCGCCGCGAACTCGTGCGTCATCGATATCGCTCGCGGCATTCCCATCGTCTACGCCTGCTTCATCGGCTACGACGAGTACGCGCACCGCCGCGGTCCCTTTTCGCGGATGGCCCTGCTCAAGCTCTGGGAGCTGGACCGGATGCTGGGGCGGATCTTCGCGGCCGCCGCCGCGCTGCCCGAGCTGAACTACGAGATCTATCTCTTCAGCGATCATGGACAGGTGGCGACGCGGCCTGCGGAGCTCGTCCTGGGCGAGTCGATCGGCGAGCACCTGCTCGCGGACGGTCGCACGGCCGGATCGGAGACCGTGGCGTTCGGTGGCGCCGGCGGAGGGGAAGCCGCTGCGGTAGCAGCCCGGGCGCGCTGGCTCCGGCGCGTCTCCGCGGCGCTGCCCGGCGCGCTCGGCAAGGCCACCCTGGCCTGGGCCCGCCATGTCGCCAAGGGCCTCGACGCCGCCCATCCCACTCGCGCCGACGGCCCGCTGCTGGTGGTCCCTGCCGGAGACATCGCGCACGTGTATTCGACCTGCGTCGTCTCGCCGCTGCGAGAGTCCGAGATCCGCGCGCGCCACCCCGGGCTATTGGAGCGTTGCGCGCGATCGCCCGCGGTGGGCTTCACGCTCTTGCGCGGCGACAAGGGCCCCCTTGCGCTCCGCGGAGATCGCCGGCTCGATCTGGATCGCGCGCAGGACGCGCTGGCGATGGCGCACGAAGTCGGCCATCCGCTGGCGGCGGTCTATGCCCGGGATCTGTTGGCGATGCGCAGCGCCGGCGACGTGGTCCTGCTGGGCACCGCCGCCCCCTGCGGCGGGACCGTCGCCTTCCCCTTCGAGTTCGGCTCGCACGGCGGCCTCGCCCCCGGACAGCTCGACACCTTCATGATCCATCCCCAGGAGCTGGGCGAAGGCGCGTTCGCCTCCGTCGTGCGCCCCCAGGACCTGCACCGCTTCTTCCTCGAGCGCAGCGGACGTCTTTCCCGCGAGCTGCCGGAGCCGAGGGAAGAAGCTACGTGCGCCTCGTAACCTGGAACATCCACGGCGGGCTCGGCAGGGACGGCCGCCGCGATCTCGGCCGCATCGCGGCGCTGCTCGAGGACATGAGGTCCGACGTCGCGGCGTTGCAGGAGGTCGGGGACGCGCACCGCGGGAATCTGGAAAGGGAGCTCGCGGACCAGGCGTCCTGGCTCGGGCGCAGGCTCGGCTGGTTCGTCGCCTACGGGCCCAACCTCGTGCTTCGGGGGCAGCCGTACGGAAATGCGGTTCTTTCCCGCTTTCCCATCGCCCACGCGCAGAACTACGACCTCTCGGTGCCCGCTCGGGAGCCGCGCGGCTGCCTGCGGGCAGACCTATCCCTGCCCGGAGGCAGGAGCCTCCACCTCTTCGACCTGCACCTCGGGCTCTCCGGGGGGGAGCGCCGGAAACAGGCAGCGATGCTGTTCTCGGCGGACCTGCTGCGGGACACCGCGCTCGCGGCGCCGCTGGTGCTCTGCGGCGATTTCAACATGTGGTCGCCTCTTCCCGGCCCCATCCTCAGGCTCTTGCGCACCGGCCTGCGCGACGCGGCCGTCGTCTCGCGTTCGCGGCGCGCAACCTACCCCTCGGCGCTTCCGCTCCTCCGGCTCGACCGGGCCTACGTGGACGACGGCGTCGACGTCCTCGGCTGTGGAGTCGTCAACGATCCCCGTACGCGCGCAGCGAGCGACCACCTGCCGCTCTGGGTGGAGCTCGAGCCGAGGGGGTCCGCGCAGCCCCTAGCCGTGGGCAAGGCCGGTGCCTAGGTTGGCGATTCGGAGGGACCCCCACATGGCAACCGAACAGCAAGGCCCGAATGGACACGGCGCAGCCGCGCGGATCCTCGGCAGTTTCAACCCGGAAGATGCCCAGCAAATGCTGGAGCAGGGCCGCGAGGCCGTGGACCAGGCATTGAACACCGCCGCGGAGTTCATCCGGGAGCGTCCGATCGCGTGCCTCGCAGGAGCGCTCGCCATCGGGTACCTGATCGGCAAGATCGCTTCCCGTTAAGGAGACCGCAGTGGCCATCAACTCGGAATGCGAAGAGGGCGCGATGGATCACGCTCGGCGCATGGCGGAAGAGGCGCGTGCCTTGAAGGAGGCGATCGCGAGCCAGGCAGATAGCCTGACCCGCGCGATCGATCTGCGGGGCCGCGTGCAGCGCAATCCGATCGGGATGGCGTTGGCTGCCCTCGGCGTCGGATACGTGCTCGGTGGCGGTCTGTTCTCGCCGCTCACGGGCCGTGTGGTGCGCATCGGCATCCGCCTGGCCTTGATCCCCCTGGTGAAGAGCCAGCTCTCCAACATCGTGGGGAGCATGGACGCAGGCGAGCAGGCAAGCGGACAGCCGAGGTTCTAGCGTGGGGGAAACCCTCAAGCATTCCGGGGGTTTCATGAGCAGATTGCGACCGGAACAGTTCAGGTGATGCGCGGCCGCGGGAGGCCGCCTTTGGAGGCCACCATGGTGAAGGACATCCGCAAGCAGGGGCTCAAGGCCCTGAAGTACCTGCAGGACATCGACAAGGACGACGTGCTCGAGGCGATCGGGCTGGAACAGCGCAGCAGCGCATGGGCCAGCGCGCTCGGAACGATCGGGATCTTCGCGCTGGGGTGCCTGGTCGGCGCCGGGATCGGTCTCGCGTTCGCTCCCAAGAGCGGCGAGGACTTCCGCAGCGAGCTCGGGGACCGGGTGCGCCGCAAGGCCGACGAGCTGGGCGTGAACCAGGACGTGATGAACCGGTCGCAGATGCCGGTCACGTAGTCCCGGCGCCACCAGCCAACTCAGGGGCCAGGCCTGAGCGAGATCATTCGGCAGTTCTGTGGGCTCCAGGCGCGGCTCAGGCCGGGCTGGGGCCCGCGGTCTTTCCGGCGGTGACGAGCTCCCGCCACAGATCATCGACGCCGAAGTGCTCGCGGGCCGAGAAGCCGACGACCTTCGGCACCGCCAGTTGGCCCGCGATCCGGTCCAGCTGCTGGTTGCGCCGGTTGCGCGCTAGCTTGTCGAGTTTGGTGGCCGCGACCACCACCCGGTGCTCCAGCGCCTCGCCCCAGCGCACCATCTCGATGTCGCTCGGTTGGGCGCCCAGCTCGCCGTCCACCAGCACGACCAGGGCTTCGAGCGTCTCGCGCCCCGTCAGGTATTCCTCGATCATCGGCCGCCAGGTCTCGCGCTCCTCGCGGGAGCCGGCGGCGTATCCGTAACCCGGCAGGTCGGCGAAGACGACGTGGTGCTCCTCGCCCCGTCCCCCGGACCGGGACTTCTCCGCCGCGCGCACGTCGAAGAAATTGATCAAGCGCGTGCGGCCAGGCGTGCGCGAGACGCGGGCCAGCGATTTGCGCGCCGCGAGCGCGTTCAAGGCGGACGATTTGCCCACGTTGCTGCGGCCGCAGAACGCCAGCTCGGGCGGTCCGGGCGGAGGCCAACCCCGCGCGTCCGTCGCGGACTTCAGGAACTCTGCGGCGAGGACGATCACTTTTCCTTGAGCAGCAGGGACACTTTCGGTTTTCGCGCTGCCCGGTCCGCCGTCCAGTGGTCGATCCGCTGCATCGCTTCCTTGGGATCGAACGGCTTGAGCGAAGGCGACTGACCGCCGTGACAGGCCATGCAGCTCTGCGGCGTGGGATCGATCAGTCCGAACAGGCGCGAGAGGTCCTTGTCGCGCATCACCACCGCCGGCTGGTAGAAGCGGCCGCCGCCGTGGCAGGTCTCGCAGGAGACGCCCTGGACGTCGGCCTGCCCGGAGCGCTGCTCGTCTCGCGAGTGGCATTGCAGGCAGAGCGGCTTGCGCTGCTCGGGCGTGAGGGCCTGCGCGGCCCGGGCGTGCGGGCCCGCCGCCCAGATTCGGTAGGCCTCTGCGTGGCAGGCGCGACAAGAGGCGGGACCGACGAGATCCGAGGCGAAAGCGGCCGGGGCGAGGAGCAGGAACAGGGCGAGACGCTTCATGCAGGGCCCGCAGTGTACACTCTCACCGTGCGGATCTGGGGATTAACCGGCAACATCGGGTCCGGCAAGAGCACGGTCGGGCGGATGTTGGCCGCTCGCGGGATCCCGGTCGTCGACGCCGACCAGGTGGCGCGCGAGGTCGTCGAACCGGGCCGACCCGCACTCCGCGACATCGCCGCCCGGTTTCCGGGGGTGATGCGGCTCGACGGATCGCTGGACCGGAAAGCCTTGGCGGCGCGGGTATTCGCCGATCCCGGGGAGCGCGAGGCGCTGAACGCCATCGTCCATCCACACATCGCCGGCGAGGTGGCGACGCGGATGGCTGCGCTGGCCGCCGGCGGCGAGAAGATCGCCTTGTACGAGGCGGCCCTGATCGTGGAGAACGGCCTGCAGCACGGCCTGGATGGGCTGATCGTGGTTACCGCGCCTCCCGAGGTCCAGATCGCTCGGCTGCGGCTGCGCGACAACATGAGCGAGCAGGAAGCCCGAGCCCGGATCGCCTCCCAGCTGCCCTCCGCCGAGAAGGTCCGCGAGGCGACGGTGGTGATCGACAACGCGGGTTCCGAGGCGGAGCTGGGGGCCCGGATCGAGCGTCTCGTCGAAAGACTGCGCAAGGAGACCTGATGGTCCTCGTCACCGGTTTCCCCAAGCTGCTCGCGCGCCGGATGGCCGAGGCGCTCTGGCCGCGAGGGCCGGTGACGCTGCTCGCCCAGGAACGGCACGAGGATGACGCGGCTGCGTTCGCCGCGACGCTCCGGGACGCGCGCGTGCTCACCGGCGACGTCGCCTCGATGCACCTCGGCCTCTCCACGGCGGAATATCGCGAGCTCTCCCAGGAGTGCACCGACATCGTCCATGCCGCCGAGTGGGGTCACGTCGGAGCGGACAAGCTCACGCTCGAGCGGGTCAACGTGGACGGGACCCGGGCGATCATCGAGCTGGCGCAGGACTGCCGCAAGCTGCGCCGGCTCACGCACTTCTCGACCGTCTTCGTCAGTGGCGACCGGGTCGGCGTCGTCGCGGAGGACGAGCTCTCCGCCGGGCAATCGTTCCGCAACTTCTACGAGCAGACGAAGTTCGAGGCGGAGCTGCTGGTCCGCCGCGCGATGGGCCAGCTCCCCTGCACGGTGCTTCGCCCCGCCTACATCGTGGGAGACTCGAGGACCGGCGAGATCGATCGCTTGGAAGGCCCGTACACCGTCGCGGCGCTCCTCCTCTCCAGCAAACTTCAGGTACCACTCCCCTTGCCGGGGGACGGGGTGGCCCCGTTCAACGTGGTGCCGATCGACTTCGTCGTCGACGCCGCCACCACCATCCACGACGACGCCCGGGCGGTGGGACGGACCTTCCACGTGGTGGACCCGAATCCCTCCAGCTCGCGCCGGGTCTACGAGCGCGTCGTCGAGCGCGAGGGCAAGAAGCTGCCGCGGCTCTCCCTCGGGTACAAGCTCACCGACCGGTTGCTCAAGCTTCCCGGGCTGGAGAAGCTGACGCGCGAGCAGCGGATGGCCTTCGCCTCCGTCAATCACCTCAGCTTCTATTCCAACCGCAACACCCTGGAGCTGCTCGACGGCACCGGGATATCCTGCCCGCCCATCGAGAGCTACCTGGACAAGCTCATCGACTACGCGCAGAAGGCCCGCCAGAAGGAGACCTGATCATGGTCCTCGCCCTTCTCCTGATCTCCGCCGCAGCCGATATCTCCACCGCGACGCTGGCCGAGGCGGGCGCGAAGACGCCGGAAGTGTCGACCCAGGAGCTGCGTGACATCCTGGCCAATCACGCCGCCAGCGTCCTGGATTCCCGCCCGCGCGCCGAGTACGCCGTGAGCCACATTCCTGGCGCGCTCAACGTCTCCGCCAAGCCCGGCGTCCCGATCTCCTCCTACGTCTCCGACGTGGCCGAGATCGGCAGGTTGGTGCAGAACCGCAAGGACACGCCGCTGGTCCTGTACTGCAACGGTCCCTTCTGCGGAAAGAGCAAGCGGCTCGCCGAGGAACTGGTCACCGCCGGCTACACCAGCGTTCGCCGCTACCAGCTCGGCATCCCGGTCTGGCGCGCCCTCGGCGGCCTGACCGTGATCGAGCCCGACGCCCTGGGCCGGGTGTTCCGCGACGACCACACCGCCGTGTTCATCGACGTGCGCTCCCCCGAAGAGTTCGCCAAGGGCTCCGTCCAGGGCGCCAAGAACATCCCCCGCCCTCTCGTCCTGCAGGGCAAGGACGTGGGCGAGCTGAAGAAGGCCAAGGACGACGGCCGCCTCCCCATGACCGACCACAACACCCGCATCATCGTCTTCGCCGACTTCCCTGAAGACGCCCGCTTCGTCGCCGACCAGATCGCCCGCGAAGCCTTCCACAACGTCTCCTACTTCCCCGCGCCCGCCCGCGACCTCCAAGACTCCATCCGCTGATCTCCGCACTGCATCTTCCGGTTTGCGTCGCTGAACACGCCGTCGGCGCGCAGGTGGGGCTGCGGCTGCGGACATGCAAAAAACCGCGCGCCGGCCGCGCGAACCGCAGACAGCTCCCGGCCGAGCGGTTTTTTGAACTTGCCTCAGCCCCACCCGCGCGCCGCCGGCTGTCCGCGCGACACGACCTGAGTGCGCCAGCGAATATCGCGCGAGAGCGTTTGTGCTGCGTGTTCCTGTCTTGAGCAAATCGGTGCGGGGCGCGGAGAGGACCAGCGCACTGGGCCTCCGCGCGCAGATAGCCAACGGGGTGACCCCCCGGTAGTGTTAGACCCCTCTGGCAATCTGTCCCCAATCAAATGGGACAGTTTTGAACTGAATTGCCGCCGTTCCGGAACGAGCTCGACCTGCGCCGCTGCGCTCGTCCGGCCTTTTACCTCCGGACCGTGTCGGGCTCCACTGCTCATGGCAGGATGGGTACCGGTGTGTTCGGGGGCCCGTCCGGGGGAAGTTGGTGTTCCTTGCCTGAGCCAAACCAACGCGGGGCGCGGTGTGCGCTGCGTCGACGCGGTGTGACGCGCGCAGATAGCCGACGGGGTGCTTGGCCCTCGCGCCGACGCATCAGAAAGCACACGACGCGCAGTATGCGCCGCCCCGTGTCTCTCGCTTCACGTGAAGTGCCTCGCCAGCGGGCTCGCTTTCTGCGCGGCGGCGCAGGGCCATGCAGCCCGGCGGCGTCTCAGCGAACGATACAAACAGATCGACACCCGGGCGATGCTACACTCGCGGAGTCATGACGAATCAGGAACTGGTCAAGCGCTCTCAGGCAGTCCTCTTCCAGAATTACCGCACGCAACCGATCGCGCTGGTGCGCGGTGAGGGAACCTGGGTCTGGGACGCGGACGGCAAGCGGTACCTCGACTTCATCGGGGGGATCGCGACCGTCAGCGTCGGACACGCGAATCCGCGCGTGCGAGAAGCGCTGATGGAGCAGGCCAGGCTCCTCTGGCACGCCTCGAATCTCTACGTGACCGAGCCGCAGGTCCGGCTGGCGGAGAAGCTGACCGCGCAGACGAAGACGCTGAAGCGCGCTTTCTTCTGCAACAGCGGCACCGAAGCGAACGAGGCGATGATCAAGCTGGCGCGCCACTACCAGGTGGTGAACGGCCACCCGGATCGGATCGAGATCCTCTGCTTCCACAACTCGTTCCACGGACGCACGATGGGCTCGCTGGCCGCCACGGGGCAGCCCAAGTACCAGCAGGGATTCGGGCCATTGCCCGCAGGCTTCCGATTCCTCGAGTACGGCGAGGTGAAGGCAGTCGAAGCGGCCGTGTCGGACAAGACCTGCGCCGTGCTGCTGGAGCCCCTCCAGGGAGAAGCGGGCGTCCTTCCTCCACCCCGCGGCTACCTCTCCCGCGTGCGCGAGCTGTGCACGAAACACGGCGCGCTGATGCTGCTCGACGAGGTGCAGACCGGCATGGGCCGCACCGGGGCCTACTTCGCCCACCAGCACGAGCGCATCGAGCCGGACGCGATGACCCTGGCCAAGGGAATCGCCGGCGGCGTGCCGCTCGGGGCGCTTCTGGCCCGTGAGGATGTCGCCAAGGTCTTCACGCCGGGGACGCACGCGAGCACCTTCGGCGGGAATCCACTCGCCACCGCCGCGGCGTCGGCCGTCATGGATTTGCTGTCCGAAGGGCTCCTCGAGCGGGTGCAGCGCGCGGGTGAGCGGCTGTCGCTGCGGCTCGCGGGAGTCGGCGGCCGCAGCTCGGGCGAGCGCGGGGCGGGGTTGCTCCGGGCGCTCCTCCTGTCGGAAGACCTGGCGCCCAAGGTGGTGGCGAAGGCCCGTGAGCTCGGGCTTCTGGTCAATGCCATCGGAGAGCGTGTGGTACGACTCGCACCTCCACTCACAGTGACCGACCAGGAGATCGACCGCGCGTCGGAGCTGCTCGCCGAGGCCGTCGCGAAGGCCTGACGGATCTTTCTCCCCCCTGCGCCGTGGGATATCTTGCCCTCACTGGCGGGCGAAGGGCCTGCTGGCAGGGGGACCCCGTTTGGGCGCCGCGGCGAGGCCCGGAGGCAACATCGATCTTCCGGCTGACATGCAGCGCGAGCTCGAAGAGCTCGAGATCAAGGGCGACCGGCTGACGCATTACGAGCTGCTTTCCGTGGCGGCCGACGCCGACGGCGGAACCATTCGCCGCGCCTATCTGGAAAAATCGAAGCGCTTCCATCCGGATGCCTGGTACCGCAGGGACGTGGGCGGATTCGGCCCGCTGCTCTCGAAATGGTTCCAGCGGCTCTCGGGCGCGTACCAGGTCCTCTCCGACGAGGAGTCGCGGGCCGGCTACGACCGCGATCATCGCGCCGACCTGTCGAACAGCGACCGCGCGGCGCTGGAACGCCGCGAGCTCTCGCTGGTGGACGAAGAGCGGCGCGCGCGCGAGCGGCGCGAGCGGATGATGCGGACCAAGGGGTTCGCCCGCATCGGCGCTGCCCGGAAGCTCTACGAAGAGGCGTTGGAGCACGCGCTCAACGGCGAGCGCACCCAGGCGGTCTTCGCCCTCAAGGCGGCCCGCGAGCTGGATCCGAACCGCAAGGAGATCGGCGCCAAGCTGGTGGAGCTGGAGCGCGAGCAGGCGCGCGCGCGCGCCAACTCGGCGCTGGCCTCCGGGCGCGAGCGTGAGGAAAAGAAGCGCTTTGCCGAGGCGATCACCGCCTACGCGGCAGCGTTCCAGAACGACCCGACGAGCTTCCTCGCCGCCATCGGCGCCGCCCGCTGCGCGCAGGAGAGCTCCGACGCGCGCTCGGCCACCACCTGGGCCCTGCGCGCGGTGGAGCTGAATCCGGAGGACCTCGGCGCGCGGCTGTTGCTGGCGCGCCTCTTCGCCACGAATGGGCTGAAGGCGCGGGCGCGAACGGAGCTGACCGTGCTGCTGCAGAAGAACCCCGACCACAAGGAGGCCAGGGCGCTCCTCCGCGCGCTGTAGGCACATCTTGGGCGAGCTGGTCATCGGCATCGATCTGGGCACCACCAACTCCGTCTGCGCCACGGTGCAGAGTGGCACGCCCACCGTCATCTCCAACCGGAGCGGCTACCGGATCACGCCCTCGGTGGTGGCGATGGCGCGCAACGGCAAGCGCCTGGTCGGGGCGCTCGCCCGCCGCCAGGCGGTGACGAACGCGGAGCGCACGGTCGTCGCCGTCAAGCGCCTGATGGGCCGCCGCTGGTCGGCGAAGACCACGCAAGAGGCGATCCAGCGGATGCCCTACT
Organism: Myxococcales bacterium; assembly: GCA_036513415.1. Taxonomy (GTDB): domain Bacteria; phylum Myxococcota; class Myxococcia; order Myxococcales; family 40CM-4-68-19; genus 40CM-4-68-19. Next base: position 28,178 of record DATBZA010000157.1, read on the forward strand.
CGGTCGTGGCCGGGCCGCACGACGACGTCCGCATCACGCTCGGGGAGAAGCAGTACTCTCCCCCGGAAATCTCGGCGATGGTGCTGACCGAGCTGCGGCTGGACGCCGAGGCGTTCTTCGGGGCGCCGGTGACCAAGGCGGTGATCACCTGCCCGGCCTACTTCAACGACGCGCAGCGGAACGCCACCAAGGACGCGGGACGCATCGCCGGGCTGGAGGTGATCCGGATCATCAACGAGCCCACCTCCGCGGCGCTGGCCTATGGTTTCGGCAAGGCGCAGGGCGAGCGGCAGGTGGCCGTGTTCGACCTCGGCGGCGGCACCTTCGACTTCACGGTGCTGCACATGTTCAAGGGCGTCTTCGAGGTCGAGGCCACCGGCGGCGACTCGCTGCTCGGCGGCGAGGACTTCGACAGCCGTATCATCGATTACCTGGCGGGGCCGTTCGAGAAGAAGCACGGCACCGATCTGCGCAAGGACAAGATGGCGCTGCAGCGCCTGCGCGACGCCGCCGAGAAAGCGAAGTGCGAGCTCAGTTCGGTGAAGCAGGTCGAGATCAACCTGCCCTTCATCTCCGCCTCGCCGCAGAGCGGCCCGCTTCACTTGCAGTCGACGCTCTCGCGCGACCAGCTCGAGCAGATGACGGCCGACCTGGTGCAGCGCTGCGTACAGGTCTGCGAGCGCGTGCTCGGCGAGGCCAAGGTCCACGCCGGGCAGCTCGGCGACGTGCTCCTCGTCGGCGGCCAGACGCGCATGCCGAAGATCCAGGAGGAAGTCCGGCGGCTCTTCGGCAAGGAGCCGGCCAAGAACGTCAACCCGGACGAGGCGGTGGCCCTGGGCGCGGCCATCCAGGGCGCCATGCTGCTGCACGAGGAGCAGGAGATGCTGCTCCTCGACGTCACCCCGCACAGCCTCGGCATCGCGATCGCCGGCGGTTTCTTCCAGAAGATCATCGCCAAGAACAGCACGGTGCCCACCAGCGCGCACCACGTCTTCACCACGGTCAAGGACGATCAGACCTCCGCCAAGATCACCGTGCTCCAGGGCGAGAGCGAAGTCTCGGTCGCCAACGAGCTCCTCGGCGAATTCATGCTCACGGGGCTGCGTGCCGCTCCCCGGGGCGCGGTCGACATCGACGTCATCTTCGACATCAGCGCGGACGGCATCGTCTCCGTCTCCGCCCTCGACGTCCAGACCGGAGCGCGACAGAGCATCACGGTCACCGCTTCCTCCGGCCTCACCGAGGACGAGATCCAGAAGGCCGCGCGGTCCAACGAGGACTGGATGCTCGGGCAGAAGGAGGATCCCGAGTTCCAGGAACGCAAGGCGAGGGTCGAGGAGCTGTTCCGCGAGTTCGAGGCGCTCTGGCCGCGCCTCACGCGCGCGGCCCAGAACGGTCTCGGTCAAGAGCCGTTGCAGCGCGCGCAGGCGGCGCTTTCGGTCGCGCGCCTGCAGCTCGCCCAGAAGGAAAGCGAAGCGCTGGCGGGATCGATCGATCGCCTCGAGCGGATGCTGCAGGCCCTCAAGGGGGCCCTCGAGCGCGGCAAGGGAGCGCCCTAGATGGCCCAGGGCGGAAACCGCTTCTCGGCCCTCCTGCTCGAGGGCCTGGACCACTATCGCAAGGGCCGCATGCTGGAGGCGGTGCGCGCGTGGGAGGAGGCGTACCTCCTCGAGCCGACGAACCTGCGCGCACGCGAATTCCTGCGCTCCGCGCTGGAGCGGATCCACGCCGTGATGTCGCCCGCCAACATGTCGGCCAATCCCGGCACGCCCGCTCCTGCTCCGCATCCCTGGCTGCCGGCACAGCCCGCCACAGCGCCCGTGCCTGCTGCCCCGCCCACCGCGGCGCCGGCACCTGTTGCCCCGCCGACCCGGAACCCGCCTTCGCCGGCCGGCGCAGCGCAGGCGGGGTCGAAGAAGCCCGCGGCCGCCCCCAAGGTCGCCGCCGCACCGCAAAAAAAGGTCGGGCCACCGCGAAATCCCTGGGACGAGGGCCCCTCGCTCGCCATCCCGCAGCCCGAGGTGACCGGCGACGGCGGAAACGCAGCCTGGTCGATCCACAAGGTCGCGGCGCCCAGCGCGTCCGTCTCGGACGACGAGACGGACGTGTGGATGCGAGGAGCGCGCGAGCTGGTTGCGCTCAACGACTTCTCCGGCGCCGTGGAGCTCCTCAACAAGGTGCTGGAGCGGAAGCCTAACGACAAGGACGCGGTCCAGCTCCACGGCACCTGCGAGCACAATCTCACGCTGATGTACGAGAGCAAGATCGGCGCGATGGACGCCCGGCCGCAGACGGCGATTGCGCCCGACGAGATCATCTGGCTGAACCTCGACCCGCGCGCCGGTTTCGTGCTGGCGCAGATCGACGGGGAAGTCTCGTTCGAGGACCTGTACGCGATCTGCGGGCTGAAGCGCCTCGATACGGCCCGCATCCTCTGCGAATTGCTGGAGCAGAGCGTGATCCAGATCGCGGGACGCGGCCAGGCCGTGGCGAAGCGCGCGATGCCGCGGAGCTAGCCCCAATGCTGCTCAGTTAGTGCAGGACGATGGAAACAGAGCTAGGTCGACGTCGACGTTACGTCGACGTGTGCGTGACGTGTGCGTGGACGGCGACGGCGACGGCGACGGCGACGTGGCCGTGGGCGCCATCATCGACACAGTCTCGTGAGCATCCCCACGATCCGTTCGAGAAGCTCGTCGCCGCGTTGTTTTGTATTGGCATCGATTACCTTCAGCACGAGCAATGCGTCCAGCACAGCCGCGCACTCCATCGCAGACCCGCCAGCGATTGCGTAGGTCCGCGCGGCATCGGCCTGACCGGTACGGCCAGCCGCTTCCGCGATGTGGAGGGAAATCGAACTCGCCGCGCGGCGCAACTGATCCAGCAACGTGGCGTTTCCCCTTGGAATCTGTTCGGCAGCTTG